>NZ_JAHFVG010000007.1:128317-177603 GCF_023264675.1 Rhodococcus sp. (in: high G+C Gram-positive bacteria) | reverse complement strand
CCTCTGGCAGCTCCCGCGGTCCCCGTTCGTCGCCCAGGCCGCCGCCGAGATCTCGGCCATGTCCGCCTCGACACCGGCAGCCTTCAGAGCGGCGACGTTCTGAGCCAACTCCGTCTGGTACCGCACCGCAGCCGGGAGAATGGACGTCTGTCCCATCTCGAGCGTCAGACGCGCTTCCACGAACACGGTCAATGCGTACTGCTCGAGACCGATCTCGTACCGCGAGTGCATCTCGCGATGGTTGAACACCTTGTACTTCTCGAACAGTTCCATCGCGGATTCGGTGATCAGTTCGGGCAGCGCATCGAGCGTCGTCCGCAGGTTCGGCAGGCCACGCGACTCCGCCTCGACCTGCCAGTTGTCGGAGTAACCGTCGCCGTTGAACACCACCGCTCCGTGCTCGGTGATGATCTCCGTCAGCAGATTCTGTACCGCAGTATCGAAGTCGGTGCCGTCCGCGACCGAGGCCTCCAGGCTGGTCGCCATGTAGTCGAGGGCCTCGGCCATGATCGTGTTGATGGTGACCATCGGACCGTTGACCGTCTGCATCGAACCCGGCGCGCGGAACTCGAACCTGTTGCCGGTGAAGGCGAACGGGCTCGTACGGTTACGGTCGCCCGGATCCGTCGGCAGGATCGGCAGGGTATCGGCACCGATCATCATGGTGCCCTTGTCCTTCGACGACGTGGCCGCACCCTTCGCGATCTGCTCGAACACGTCCGCCAGCTGGTCGCCGAGGAAGATCGAGATGATCGCGGGCGGAGCTTCGTTGGCCCCGAGTCGATGATCGTTGGTGGCCGAGGCAACCGATGCGCGCAGCAGACCGCCGTACTTGTGGACGGCGCGGATGACGGCAGCGCAGAACACCAGGAACTGAGCATTGTCGTGCGGGTTGTCCCCGGGCACCAGCAGCGAGCCCAGCTCGGAGTTGCCGAGTGAGAAGTTGACGTGCTTGCCGGATCCGTTGACGCCTTCGAACGGCTTCTCGTGGAACAGGCACTCCATGCCGTGCTTCTTGGCGATCGTCTTGAACGTCGTCATCAACAGCTGCTGATGATCGGCCGCGATGTTGCCGCGCTCGAACATCGGCGCGATCTCGAACTGGCCGGGAGCGACCTCGTTGTGACGGGTCTTCGCGGGGATTCCGAGCTTGAACAGCTCACGCTCGGTATCCATCATGAAGCCGAGCACGCGCTCGGGGATGGCACCGAAGTAGTGGTCGTCGAACTCCTGGCCCTTGGGCGGCTTGGAGCCGAACAGCGTGCGGCCGGAGTTGAGCAGGTCGGGGCGTGCCAGGAAGAAGTGCCGATCGACGAGGAAGTACTCCTGCTCGGGGCCACAGAAGGAGACGATGTTCTCGATGTCCTCGTGCCCGAAGAGCTTCAGGATGCGCTCGGCGTGACCGCCCATCGCCTGCTGTGAACGCAGCAACGGCGTCTTGTGGTCGAGCGCTTCACCGGTCATCGAGACGAAGACCGTCGGGATACACAAGGTGTTTCCGTTCGGGTTCTCCAACACATACGCCGGACTGGTGACGTCCCAGCCGGTGTATCCGCGGGCCTCGAACGTGTTGCGCAGACCGCCGTTGGGGAAGCTCGAGGCGTCGGGCTCGCCCTGGATGAGGGTCTTGCCGGCGAACTCGGCGAGCGCGCTGCCGTCGCCGACCGGGTCGAAGAAGCTGTCGTGCTTCTCCGCCGTCAGGCCGGTCAGCGGGTAGAAGACGTGCGCGTAGTGGGTCGCGCCCTTCTCCAGCGCCCAGTCCTTCATCGCCGACGCCACGGCGTCGGCCACCATCGGGTCGAGCTTCTTGCCCTTGTCGATGGTCGCCATCACCGATTTGAAGACCGACTTCGGCAGGCGCTTCTGCATGACGACCTTGCTGAAGACGTTCTCTCCGAAGATCTCCCCCGGCTTCTCGCCGTCGATGTAGCTGACCGCAGGGGGCACATAGGCCTCGACGTCCTTGATTGCCTGCAGACGAACGGCATTTCCACTCATACGCTTACCCCTCGGCCTGTGCCCCACGCTAGTTTTGCGGAGCCAACCAGCGAACTGTACGAATTGTGGATGGCGGTCATGTTTCGTCTCTGTATCGAGTGCGTGGCGCCTTGCGATCATCGCGATTCCATTCCTTCCGGCCGCGCCGCACTCCCCCTACTCTCGAGCGGATGACGACGATCAGGCCGGGAGGAAGCCCTGCAACTGTGCTGCGCGCCGTACTCGACCACGGCCCGCTCGCTCGCAGCACCGTCGCCCGCTTGACGGGGCTCTCGCCCGCCACCGTCACCACGGCGACGAACAGACTGATCGACAAAGGATTGCTGAGAGAACGACCCACCGTCGTCTCCGTCGGTTCCCGCCGGATGGGGCGCCCTCACGTCCCGGTGGATATCGCCGACGACCCGATCGTCTGCGGCATCCACCTGTCGCTGACTCACATCCTGGTCGCCCTGGTCGATCTACGAGGCCGGGTGATCGCGCGCGAGCGCACGCCCCACCGCGGCAGTCCTCCCGACGAGGTTCTCGATATCGCCGCCTCGACCGCCGCCACGCTGATCGCCTCGACCGACCGCGAGGTACTCGGCGTCGGCTTCGCGGTCGGAGGATGGGTGGACTCCGAACGCGGAGTCCTCGTCGAGCATCCGTTGACGTGTTGGAACGGGACCAGAGTTCGTGACGAACTCGAGCAGCGCCTCGGACTGGAGGTCCACGTCGAGTCGCACGTGCGTGCACTGGTCGACGCCGAAGTTCTCTTCGGTGAGCCACGTACACGTCACAGCGTCGTTCAATTGTTCGTCGGCAATGTGATCGATGCAGCATTCGCCACCGACGGCGTCGTCCACGCGGGCCCGGGGTCGGCTGCGGGCGCGGTGGCGCACATGCCGATCCCCGGCAGCACCGAACAGTGCACGTGCGGCCGCACAGGATGCTTCCAAGCCACATTGTCCGAGCGAGTCCTGGTGCGAGATGCTGTGCGACGCAAGGTCATCGATGTTCCGGACTTCGAAGTACTGCTGACGGAGGCGGCATCGGGCAACGCCGCTGCCACCGGACTACTCGTCGATCGTGCATACCGGGTCGGCCTCGCCTCCGGTTCCTTGCTCGACCTCTTCAACCCGGAAGTGTTCATCGTGTGCGATCCGGGAATCAACGTGGTTCCCGGATGCCTCGACGCGGTGCGCCGCGGCGTATCCGAATCATCGCTCGGGCGTCGGCCTGCATCCGAAACCGTTCTACCGAGCAGCTTTCCGGGCAATTTACTGCCCGTTGCCGCCGGCACCGCCGTGCTGGGCAACGTGTATCGAGACCCACTGGAGCAGGCCGTAACCCGCCTGACCTCGGCTCTGTGATGCCCGTTCACCAGCGCGAACTTAATTCGCCTCGACGCAATGTTGACGGCGTCCCCGTCTGCCGAAAGAATGAACGAATGACCGCACCCCAGAACTGCTGCGCCGACGGATCTTTCCGCCGAGCCGAGTTCTGTTGTCGTGCCGCCTGACTCACTCCATCACCTGATCCAACTCGCCGCCTGATCGAATCCGCTGCTGCGTTGGAAAGCTGTTTCTTCGAACTCTGTTTTCTTCCGACCGCGGCGGCGCGGCCGAGCGGCCTCCCTGTGCCCTCGTACCTCCCTGTGCCCTCGTACCTTGCTGTGCCCTCGCACTTGAAATCACCGAAGGATGTCTCATGTCTGTTCTCGCTCGTCCTCCCGCTACATTCGACAGGAGATTGTTCCTGCGAGGGCTGGTGGGAGGCACCGTCGCGCTCGGGCTCGCTGCCTGCAGCGCAACGGCGAACTCCGGACCGGTCCTCGCGAGCGATGCCACACTTCCTACCGAGTTCCCACCGGACACCGCACTGAAGATTGCGGCATATCAGGGCTCACTGACACTGGCATTGGAATTGTCGGGGCTGAAGAACGAACTGCGATTCCAGGTCCCGGAATGGCCGAACATCGGCGCCGGACCCGACGTCATCAATGCCTTCCGCGCCAATTCCCTCGATATCGGCAACAACGCCGGCCTGCCTCCCATCCAGGCGGAGTATCAGGGCGTCGAGACGAAGATCGTCGGAGTCCAGTTGACGCGAACGCCCAACTACGCCTTTGCAACCAAGCCGGGCTCCGATATCGAGACCGTCGCTGATTTCAAGGGCAAGCAGTTGGCGTTCTCGCAGGGGCAGGCACAGGGCACCGTACTGCTTCGCGCGCTGGAGGAAGCAGGCGTCGACCAGTCCGACGTGACGTTGACCAACCTTACGAGCAATCAGTTTCTCACCGCTCTACAGTCCGGCCAGGTCGACATCGCGGTGCTCAGCAACGCGCAGGTGCCCAAGTACCTCGAACAGTACAGAGCCGACGGTGCCAAGATCATCGAGACCGATGTGGTCGATCTGCTCAGCGTCCTGTGGGCACCGTCGGCCGTCCTGGAAGACGCCGACCAGGCCGCCGCGATCGGCTCGTTCGTGTCCCTCTGGGCTAGAGCGAACATCTGGACCTGGGAAAACCCGGACGTCTGGGCACAGAAGTTCTACGTCGACACTCAGAATCTCTCGCTCACCGATGCGCAGGGGGTGATCGCATTGGCCAATCGGCCGATCTATCCCCCCACCTGGGACGAAGCGATCGCCTGGGAGCAGAAGAACATCGAACTCCTCTCCGCTGCCGGATTCGTCGACGAGTTCGACGCCGAAAAGCTGTTCGACCGACGTTTCGAGCACATCGTTGCCGATGCAATTCCCACCGAGTACCGGAGCTGACATGACCACCGTCGCACTGCGCCGCACCACCGCTACCTCGTCGACGCCGAGCCGTCCCGACTCGGCTTCCCCCGACACTTCCCCCGACACTTCCTCTGCCTTTGTCGCCACCCGTACCCGAGCGCGGCGAAAGAGGCTGGTACCGAACAAGTCTCCGCGATGGGCTCCGATTGCCGGACCGGTGCTGATCGTCGCGCTCTGGAGCATCTCCTCGGCGTACGAGTTGGTCGACACGCGAATGTTGCCCGCCCCCTGGACCATCGCTCGGACGTTCGTCGATCTGTGGACCACCGGAACCTTGCGAGGCGACATACTGACCTCGCTGCAACGCGCGGCCATCGGGTTCGCATTCGGTCTCGTATTCGCGGTGGTGCTGGCATTGTTCGCCGGTCTCACCAGAGTCGGCGACACGCTGATCGACGGTACGGTTCAGATCAAACGTGCGATCCCGACGCTCGGGCTCATTCCACTGCTCATCCTGTGGCTCGGCATCGGCGAGAGCTTCAAGATCGTCATCATCGCGCTGAGCGTATTCGTGCCGATCTACATCAATCTCGTTGCTGCTCTGCAAGGTATCGATCACCGCTATGTCGAGTTGGCCCAGGTACTTCGGCTGAGCCGGGCGCACTTCATCAGGCAGGTGGTGTTCCCCGGAGCCCTACCGGGATTCTTCGTCGGACTGAGGCTGGCCGTCAACATCTCGTGGCTGTCGTTGGTGGTGCTCGAGCAGATCAATGCCACGAGCGGTCTCGGATACATGATGTTCCAAGCGCAGAACTACGGCCAGATGGACGTCATCGTCGTCGGCCTCGTCATCTACGGCGTCTTCGGCTTCATCACCGACGCCGTACTTCGTATCATCGAAAGGAAGGCCCTGTCGTGGCGTCGCGGACTGAGCAACTAGTGCACACCGAAGAACGTGGTCTGAAGATCGACGGCCTGGTGCGCCGGTTCGGTACCAGGACCGTGTTGAACGATTTCGACATCGATATTCCCAGTGGACAATTCGTCGCGCTGCTCGGCCGAAGCGGTTCCGGCAAGAGCACTCTTCTGCGCGCGGTCGCCGAGCTGGACGACGACGTGCAGGGGTCGGGAAGCATCGTGACTCCCGAAAGAATCTCGATGGTCTTCCAGGACTCTCGATTGCTTCCCTGGAGGCGTGTGCTCGGCAATGTCGTGCTCGGGGCGCGAGGACAGAACATCACCGAGCGCGGTGTCGACGCGTTGGCCGAGGTAGGACTCGCCGGCCGCGAACGGGCCTGGCCGTCGGAACTGTCCGGCGGCGAGGCGCAGCGCGCGGCGCTCGCTCGGGCACTGGTGTGGGATCCACAGCTGCTCCTGGCCGACGAGCCGTTCGGTGCGCTCGACGCCTTGACCAGAATTCGGATGCACAAACTGATTCAGGAACTGTGCGAGCGGCACCGCCCCACAGTGCTTCTCGTGACCCACGATGTCGACGAGGCTGTCGTGCTCGCCGACCGGGTACTCGTTCTCGACGAGGGCCGGATCGGGCTCGACCTCGCCATCGAACTCGACCGCCCACGCGACCGCAAGAATCCGCAGTTCGGCATCTACCGCGACGAGCTGCTCGCTGCGCTCGGTGTCGTCGACTCTCTCGAGGTATCAGCATGAGCAAGCATCTACATCTCAATGCGTTTCTGATGTCCACCGGACACCACGAGGCCTCGTGGCGACTACCGGAATCCGACCCGGCCGCGAACGGCAAGCTCGACCATTACGTCCAGCTGACGCAGACGGCGGAGCGAGGTCTCTTCGATTCCATCTTCTTCGCGGACGGCCCCGTTCTGCACACCGACGTCGGACGCAGACCTTCCGGCGGGTTCGAACCGTTGACGTTGCTGTCCGCGCTGTCGGTGGTGACCGACAAGATCGGTCTCATCGCGACGGCGTCGACCACCTACAACAGCCCTTACAACCTGGCTCGGCGGTTCGCCTCCATCGATCACCTGAGCGGGGGGCGCGCCGGCTGGAACATCGTCACCACCGCCGGAGGCGATGCCGCCCGCAACTTCGGCCTCACCGATCAGCCTGCGCACTCGGAGCGCTATCGCCGTGCGAGGGAGTTCGTCGAGGTCGCTCGCGCACTCTGGGACAGCTGGGAAGACGACGTCGAAATTGCCGACAAAGCGTCGGGCATCTGGGGCGATGCATCGAGGATTCACCCACCTCACCATCGCGGCGAGTTCTACTCCGTCGACGGCGCGCTCAACGTCGCCCGCAGCCCGCAGGGGTATCCGCTGCTGGTTCAGGCCGGCTCCTCCACCGACGGGCGCGCGTTCGCCGCCCAGTACGCCGAGGCGATTTTCACCGCTCAGCAAACCCTGGCCGACGCACAGGAGTTCTACTCCGACATCAAAGCCCGCACGCTGACGTTCGGGCGCGATCCCGAGGCGATCAAGGTTTTGCCGGGCATCGTCCCGGTGATCGGCAGTACCGAAGCGGAGGCGCAGGCCAAGGACGCGGAACTCGAGAGCTACATCGTGCACGAGTTCGCCCAGCGACAGTTGGCCGAACTGTTGAAGGTTCCCCTCGAGGAACTCCCGCTGGACGGGCCACTGCCGGCAGACCTTCCGCCCGAGGCGTCCATCGAAGGCGCGAAGAGCCGCTACACGCTGATCGTCGATCTCGCTCGGCGCGAAAACCTCACGGTCCGGCAACTGATCGGGCGACTCGGCGGTGGACGAGGGCACCGGACCTTCACCGGAACTCCCGATCAGGTGGCCGACGCCATCGAGACCTGGTTCCGCTCGGGTGCCGCCGACGGCTTCAACATCATGCCGCCGATCCTGCCGTCGGGCCTGGAGATCTTCGTCGATCATGTGGTTCCGATCCTGCAGCAACGCGGACTGTTCCGCACCGAGTACACCGCGGACACCCTGCGTGGCCATTACGGCTTGCCGCGACCCGTCAATTCGAACAGTCATCAGGAGGCGAAGCTGGGCTGAGGTCGGATTCGGCGGCTACGGCACGCCGATTCGGGTACACAGGGGGAATGTCTGCCTCCGAGGAAAGCGAGTTCTCGATGCCCGAGCAACTGATCGTCCGACGAGTCATCGGCGCTCCGGCGAGTTCGGTGTTCACCGCGCTGGCAAACCCCGAGGTTCAGTCGTCGATCGATGGGTCCGAGATGCTCCAGGGCGCAGTGGATCCACAGCCTCTCACCGGAGTGGGCGACGTCTTCGCGATGGCGATGTATCAGCCCATGCTCGGTGAGTACGTCATGGAGAACACGGTGTTCGTCTTCGAGCAGGACCGCAGAATCGGCTGGATCCCCAACCGTCAAGGAATCGAACCGCGTGGAACCCGCTGGTCGTGGGAGCTGGAGGCACTCTCGGCGGACCGCACTGCGCTGACCCAGGTGTACGACTGGTCCGGGGTGACCGATCCGGAGTTCCGCAAAGCCGCAGGGTTTCCACGCGTGAAGGAAGAACAGATCGTCGGGACGATGAGCAGGCTCGCCGATCACCTCGGCGTTGCTTTGGAGGACTGAGTACCGACTGCAGGGGTCTGCATCGAAAGCAATTCGGTGCAGACCTTTTCAGGACCCGTTGCTGTAGACCCGATCGATTCGGACGAGTACGACCACCCTGTGTTGTTCTGCCATGACACGGTCGTACTCGTCCCAGTCGTCGTGGGTACCTCCGGCCGCGACGAAGACATCGCGCCGAAGCTGACGAAGGTTGTCCGCGTCCTCGCCGACTATCTCGGCCACTCCTTCGACCGTCGCCCATTGCCATCCGTCACGGAAGGTGATGGTGACCTGCGGACGTGCCCGCAAGTTGTCGAGTTTGACCTTGCCGTACGTCACGAACCCGAGTACCTGGGCCTCCGAATCGGGGTGCCGCAGCATCCCTACGTTCACCACCGAGGACTGGATGGTCCCCGCCGCTCGCAGCGTGGACACCACTGCGAGCCCGTTGTCGGCGCGTGCCAGCGCCACTGCCTCGTCGACTGACGTCATGCCGACACACTACGTGCGGGATGGATCACAGTGATTTATACAAATCTTGCGATTTGTCCAGTCGGTTTACATTTTCTGTGTATTGTCAGATCAGACGTGACGAGCACCACCAAACCTGATCCGTTCCAGAAAAGGAGTTTCAGTCGTGGCAACCCAGACCAGCCCCGGTTCGAACACACCGGTCGACGAGTGGCATGACAAGAAGCGCTACCTGTGGCTGATGGGATTGGTCCCGCCGACGGCCATTCTCGTGGCCCTCTTCCTGGTCTGGGGCTTCAACGAGCTCGGTTGGACGGCCGTCTCGCCCGTGTTCTGGTGGATCGGACCGATCCTGGTGTACGGAATGTTGCCGATCCTCGACCTGTTCTTCGGGCCCGACGGCCAGAATCCACCCGATGAGGTGATGGAACGGCTGGAGAACGACAAGTACTACCGCTACTGCACCTACATCTACATTCCGTTCCAGCTGGCCAGTCTCATCGTGGCTTGCTACCTGTGGACTGCCGACAACCTGAGCTGGCTCGGTATCGACGGCGGGCTCGGACTGATCTCGAAGATCGGCCTGGCGATCAGCATCGGCGTCATGGGCGGCGTCGGGATCAACACCGCCCACGAGATGGGACACAAGAAAGCAAGCCTCGAGCGCTGGCTGTCCAAGATAACTCTGGCACAGACGTTCTACGGTCACTTCTTCATCGAGCACAACCGTGGCCACCACGTACGCGTTGCGACGCCCGAGGACCCGGCGAGTTCCAAGTTCGGCGAAAGCTTCTGGCGTTTCCTGCCGCGTAGCGTCTGGGGCAGCCTGAAGTCGTCATGGGGTCTCGAGAAGACACGGATGGAGCGACTGGGCAAGTCCACGTGGAACATTCGCAACGACGTCCTCAACGCTTGGTTGATGTCGATCGTGTTGTTCGGGGCCCTGACCATCGCGTTCGGCCCAGCCGTGTTGCCGTTCCTCGTACTTCAGGCCGTCTACGGGTTCTCGCTGCTCGAGACCGTGAACTACCTGGAGCATTATGGGCTTCTTCGCGCCAAGACCAAGTCCGGCCGGTACGAGCGCTGCGCGCCGGAGCACAGCTGGAATTCCGATCACATCGTCACCAACATCTTCCTGTACCACCTCCAGCGCCACAGTGACCACCACGCCAACCCGACCCGGCGCTACCAAACGCTGCGCAGCATGGAAGGCGCACCGAACCTGCCCAGTGGCTACGCCAGCATGATCACGCTTGCCTACTTCCCACCGATCTGGCGAAAGGTCATGGACCACAGGGTGTTGGAGCACTACTTGGGCGACATCAACTCGGTCAACATCGAACCGAGCAAGCGCGAGAAGGTACTTGCTCGCTACGGCACCGGCACCGGCACCGGCACCGGCGAGCAGAACTGATGGCCAGTTACGAATGCCCGGTGTGCAACTACGTCTACGACGAGGCAGCGGGCGCTCCGCGAGAGGGATTCCCGGCGGGGACCGCATGGTCCGCGATCGACGAGGACTGGCCGTGCCCCGACTGCGGGGTACGCGAAAAGATCGATTTCGAACTGAAAGCAGGATGACATGTCGACCGATTTCAAGCTGTACCAGTGCATTCAGTGCGGGTTCGAATACGACGAGGAGATCGGCTGGCCCGACGACGGGATCGAACCCGGCACCAAATGGGAAGACATTCCCGAGGATTGGAGCTGCCCCGACTGTGGTGCTGCGAAGGCGGACTTCTTCATGGTCGAGATCAGCAGGCCGTGATGCCGGCTCGGGTCGTGAAAGGCGCCGCCCTGCGCGCTGCGGATAGACTGGCGAGGGTGACGACCCATCCGGTGAACCCGAGCCCCTTCAAGAGCGCGGCGACCAACCTGATGCGCACCACGATTCTCGACAGCTTGCACGATCTGCTCCTGCAGCGGACCTGGTCGACGGTCAACATGGCCGATGTTGCCAACGCCGCGGGAATCAGCAGGCAGACGCTCTACAAGGAGTTCGGCACCAGGAAGGGTCTCGCGCAGGGTTACGCCCTGCGGCTGACCGAGTCGCTGGTGTCCGCCGTGGACGATGCGGTGTACGGGAACGAAGGCGACAGTCTTCGTACGCTGTATGTCGCGTTCACGGAGTTCTTCGAACTCAGCGCTTCGGATCCGCTGGTGATGTCGATGCTCACCGACGATCCCCCACCCGACCTGCTGAGGCTGGTCACCACCGAGAGCGGCATGTTGATCGAACATGCAACGTCGCGCCTCGCGCAGACCTTCGAACGAAGCTGGCTCCGCGCCTCGCCCCACAACGCCGACAATCTGGGCCGAACAGTGGTTCGGCTCGCCCTCAGCTATGTATCCATGCCTCCGAGCAATTCGGCCGACGTTGCCGCCGACATGGCCACGCTGCTCACCCCGTTCGTCCAGACCATCCAGGACACTGCGTGATGGTCGACATTCACCATGCATCGTTCGCCGATCTGACCGGCCACGAGGTCTACTCCATCTGCAAACTTCGCGTGGACGTGTTCGTCGTCGAGCAGAACTGCGCCTATCCCGAACTCGACGGCGCCGACGAGCATCCGGGCACCGTGCATTTCTGGCACAGCATCGACGGCACCGTGGTCTCGACTTTGCGCCTCCTCCGCTCGGGCGGCGAGACCCGCATCGGACGGGTGTGCACCGCCGCGAGTGCGCGCGGCCGTGGCCTCAGCGCACAGCTGATGAACGCCGCTCTCGCACAGGCCGACGGCGAGACGGTTGTCATCGGGGCGCAGAGTCAACTCGAAAAATGGTACGGCGGTTTCGGTTTCGTTCGCAGCGGGCCGGACTACGTCGAGGATGCCATCGCGCATCTACCGATGACACGCACAGCTTCACCGCGCCGCGATCCTCATGGCAGCAGCAACGATGGTGTCCTCGGACAGTAGGACGTGTAGTGCCGCATCGCCCAGTGGGATGAAGCTGTCCTCACTGGTCACCCGGGCCACCGGTCCTTCGAACCCGGCGTCGAGCAGGGCGGTGACGATGCCCTCGCTCACCCCACCGGACCGGCGGGTCTCGTCGACGACGAGCACGCGCCCTGTCTCTGTTGCCTGCTCGAGGATGTCGGCGACGGGCATCGGCGCGATCCAACGCATGTCGACCACACGGACGCCGATACCGCGTTCCGCGAGCGTCCGGGCTGCGCGCAGGCTCATCCCGACGCCGTTGGCGAACGTCACGATCGTGAGATCGTTGCCGTCGCCATGCGTCCGCGCCTGCCCGATCTTCACCGGCCGGGCCGCACCGCCGGCGAGAGCGAGACCGTCACCGTCGTGATAGAGATCCCGAGTATGGTACAGCGCAATGGGTTCCAGTATCAAGCACACCGCGCCTTCTTCGGCTGCGGCGGCGGCGCACGCGAGGAGGACGGCCGCGGCGTCGTCGGGACGTGATGGCGACGCGACAACGATGCCGGGAATGTCGCGGAGCGCGGCCAGCGCATTGTCGTTGTGGAAGTGTCCGCCGAACCCCTTCTGGTACCCGTAGCCGGCAATTCTGACGATCATCGGATTCCGGTACCGACGGTCGGAGAAGAACTGCAGCGTCGACGCCTCGCCCCGAATCTGATCGGCGGCATTGTGCAGGTACGCGAGGTATTGAATCTCGGCAATCGGGAGAAGCCCGGAAACGCCGGCGCCGGTGGCCAATCCGAGAATCGACTGCTCGTCGAGCACGGTGTCGAATACACGACGCGATCCGAATGTCGACTGCAGCCCGCGCGTGACACCGTAAACCCCACCCTTGCGGGCGACGTCCTCGCCGAACAAGACGGCGTTCGGGTAGCGCGTGAGCACCTCGCGCAGAGCGGTGTTGGTCGCGTTCGCATAGGTAGATTCGGGTGCCAACTCGACGGACCCCGAAGACTGCGCAGTCCCTGACGCGGACGTTACTGCCTCGTTCAACTCGGCGAGAGGTTTCATGACCGCTGCGGCACTGCTCAATTTCGGGGAGGAGACGACCTCACGGGCGAGGGTCATCACCTGGGTTCGCTTGGCCTCGTACAGTTCCACGGCATCAGCTGCGGTGAGAACCCCCGCATCGATCAGCAATTCGGCGGTGCTCGCCACGGGGTCGCGATCGTGATCGGCGGCAATCTCGGCGGCTGTGCGGTACGAGGATTCGACGTCGGAACCCGCGTGGCCCATCAATCTCACGGTCGTGATGTGCAGAAACGCCGGACGACGATGCCTCCGAACCCACTTCGCCGCCGCGGTCGACACCCGGTGGAGCTCGACGAGATCGTTGCCGTCGGCGCGGAAGTATTCGAGGCCTGCTCGGGCCTCGAAGGAGAACGCGATCCACCCCGTCGGCGTCTTCACGCTGATGCCGATGCCGTTGTCCTCGCAGACGAACAGCAAAGGCATCGGCACTCCCTGATACGCCGACTGGACCGCGGTGTTGATCGCTCCTGCCGCCGTCGAATGGTTGGCGGATGCATCACCGAAGCTGCACACTGTGACGGCGTCGGACGGCCACGGCGACTGCACCCCCAATGATCGGGCGCGATCGATCGAGAACGCGACGCCCACCGCGCGTGGCAGGTGCGAGGCTATCGTCGACGTCTGCGGGATGACGGCCAGATCGGCGCGTCCGAACACTTTGTGCCTGCCCCCGGAGATCGGGTCGTCCGTGGCTGCGGCGAGACCGAGCAGCACGTCCCTGATCGGATCGCTACCCCCGCCCTGCCTGGCACGTTCGAGGAAGAAGGCTCCCGAACGGTAGTGCAGCAGAGCCGGATCCGTCGGTTCAAGCGCACCGGCCACCACCGCGTTGCTTTCGTGTCCCGACGATCCGATCGTGTAGAAACCCTGCCCTTGCGCTCTGAGCCATCGGGCCGCGAAGTCGAGGTGCCTGCTTCCGAGCTGGGCGTCGAACAGTTCCAGTGCACGCGCCGGAGTCAGATCATGACCGAGCGATCGCGAACCTCGTGTCGCGGACTCGATCGCTCGCGAGAAGTGTTCGTCGATCGCTTCGGCCATAACCAGAGAGCTTAGGCGCCGGTCACCGGCTGAGTGCATCGGTTCGCGTCGCCGTGCCTACTTCTGATGCCTGCCTTCGTCCTTGTTTCTCCATGCCATCAGTACGCCGTCACCCTCGGGCCGGCCCCACGGAAGGAACACCGCAACGGCAAGCGCGCAGGCCAGCGACGATCCGACCGTGACGAACGACGCGAGCTGAAAGCCCTCGAGCGAGGCAGCTTTCATCGCGTAGACCAGATCGGCCTTCTGGGTCGCGAAGATCGAGTTGGTCGGCGATTTCACGATTTCGATGACGCTCACGACCGTCTCGCGGGCGAATGCCTTCTGATACGGCTCCATCAGGGCGTCGGGAATGGCGTCGACGAGCGGGGCGACCTTGGTGGTGTAGATCGATGCGACGATCGAACCGAGCACGGCCACACCGAGGGTGCCGCCTACCTCGCGGGTGGTGTCGTTCACCGCGGAGCCTGCGCCCGCCTCGTCGAGCGAAACGGACGACATGATCGACTCGGTCGCCGGACCCTGAACGATCGCGAGGCCGAGGCCCATCAGAACCATGGAGATCAGCACCGGACCGACGTACGGTGTTTCCACCTCGACCTGTCCGGCGATGAACATGCCGACGCTCATCACCACCAGCCCGAAGACGATCACCGCCGTGGTACCGATGCGCTGCGCGATGACGGTGGCAAGCGGTGCACCGATCGCGATGGACACCGCGAACGGCAACGAGTGGATGCCGAATTGGAGTGGGCTCAGCTCCATGACTCCCTGAAAGTACTGGGTGATCATGAACAGGAACCCGAACATGGAAAAGTACGCGATGGCGATTGCCAAGGCAGGCAACGCGAATCGCCGGATCCTGAAAAGGTTCATGTCCAGCACAGGCGATGGAGTCCGCAGTTCCCACACGACGAAGACGGTGAGGCACAGGGCTGCGCCCACGTAGGCAGCGATACTGACCCCCGACAACCAACCGTGATGTGGCGCTTCGATGATCGCCCACACCAGCACCGTGATCCCGACGAGGGACAGCACGATTCCCACCGGGTCGTATTTCCCGACGTGCGACGCCCGCGATTCGGGTACGAAGACGATCGCGGCGACGACGACCACCGCGGCAACCGGCACGTTGATCCAGAAGACCGAATGCCACGAGAAATGTTCGAGCAGAAAGCCACCCGTGGTCGGCCCGATCGCGATGGCAAAGCCTGCCATCGCGGTCCAGGCTGCGATCGCGAGGGCACGTTCCTTGCCGTCGGTGAAGATGTTGATGATCAGGGCGAGCGTCGCCGGGAACACCGCTGCCGCGCAGACGCCCATCGCTGCGCGGGCGATCACGACCTGGCCGAGGTCCGCTGCGAGCGCGCCGCCGACCGACATCACCGCGATGCCGACCAACCCGATGATCATGACCTTCTTGCGGCCGTACCGGTCACCGAGGTGGCCGAAGGCGAGCAGCAGGCCAGCAAAGGTCAGCGTGTAGGCGTCGACGACCCACTGCAGGCCGCTGATACTCGACCGCAACTGCAGGCCCATCGAGGGCAGGGCAACGTTGACGACCGTGTTGTCCAGCACGACGAGAAGTTCCGCGATACAGATCACCGCGAGCGCGAGGTATCGCGCTCGCGCCGACAATCCAGGTCCGGTGGTGCGAGATTCGAGAGACAGCGGCATGGGAGATCCCCTTCGACTATGACGCCTGACATAGCGTGTTGGACGAAGGTATCTGTAACTGTCGGTAATAGCAACGTTCGTTGTCACATTCGGCCATCCGAGCGCAGGCTCTGTGACGGATCAGGAGTCGGCGTTGCCTCCGGCTGCGGCGCCGAGGGCAGCATCGAGCCATCCGATCAGCTCCGTTTCCACGCGATCGAGCGCGACCGTGCTCCGCTGAGCCTTGGCGATGATCAATGCCCCCTCGAAAGCCGAGATCGCCATCGTCGCCAGGCCGCGAGAGCGCTGCTGAGAGAGCCCGCGCTGCCACAGCGACGCCGCGATCGTGTCTTCCCACGAGGTGAACGACTCTCCGGCCGCGGCCAGCGCGGCGGGCGAGTTCGAGCCCTCGAACGCCGCGGGCGCCACGGGGCATCCCGCGGTGTATCCGGTCGATTCGAGCTGGTCACGGAATCCTCCGATAATCGCGCGGAGCGTGTCCGTCGGGCCGTTCTTTGCCAGACCGGCCGAGATCATCGACCCCATCAGTGCGCCCGCGGTGCGCGTCGCCTCCTCCACGAGCTGGGGCTTTCCGCGCGGAAAGTGGTGGTAGATGGATCCGCGCGGCGCGCCTGCATGCTCGATGACGTCCGCGAGCGACGTCGCCTCGACGCCCTTCTCGCGAAACAGCATCGCTGCGCTGCGCAGCATGTCCTCGCGTGCGGTACTCCTGCTCACGTTCAACCCCTTGTCTCACGAATCGCACCGCAACATTGACGTGACTGGCGGTCACACATAGTCTGATGCGGAATATGTAACCGAGCATAACTGGGAACCGGGGGCACACATGGACATCGACGGGGTCGACTACGGCGCGGTTCTCGACGGCGGGGTTCATGAGACCCAGCGGCGCGCCACTCCGCTCGCCGAGCCCCTCACCCTCGCGTGCGGACAGGTTCTGCCCAACCGCGTGATGAAGGCCGCGCTCAGCGAAGGTCTCGGTACCTCGTCCCACAGCCCCGACGTTCGGCTCGAACGGCTGTACACCCAGTGGGGAGCGGGCGGCTACGGGCTCGTGGTGACCGGAAACGTGATGGTCGATCGTCGACACATCGGTGAACCGGGCAACGTCGTCATCGAGGACGATCGGGATCTTGACGCCTTGGCCCGGTGGGCGAAGTCGACGCGAGACGGTGGTTCGCCGGTGTGGATGCAGCTCAACCACCCCGGTCGTCAAGCGAATCCGTTGGCAACACGCACGAAGCCGGTGGCGCCGTCGGCCATCGCACCGAACATCCCCGGCATCCCGGCACCTCGCGCACTGACCGACCACGAGATCGAAGACATCATCGACCGATTCGCGACGGCAGCCGTCGTCGCCGAGACGTCCGGTTTCGACGGCGTACAGGTACACGGCGCACACGGATACCTGGTGTCGCAGTTCCTGTCTCCCGCAGCCAACAAGCGCGACGACCGCTGGGGCGGCGATCTCGACGGTCGAATGCGATTCGTCCTGCAGGTCGTTCGTAGCATCCGAGCCGCGGTGTCGCCCGGCTTCGCCGTCGGCATCAAGCTGAATTCGGCCGACTTCCAGAAGGGCGGTTTCAGCGAGAAGGAGTCGCGGATCGTCGTCGAACGTCTCGTCGACGAGAACATCGACTTGATCGAGATCAGCGGCGGCAGCTATGAATCACCCGCCATGATGGGCAGGCCTGTCCAGGTCGCCGACAGCACCAAGAAGCGCGAAGCCTACTTCCTCGATTACGCACGGGAAGTACGCCGGGCCGCCGGTGACGTACCCCTCGCCGTCACCGGCGGATTCCGGACCCGCACGGCGATGAATTCGGCTGTGGCGTCCGGTGATTGCGATGTCGTCGGTCTGGGGCGGCCGACCGCCGTCGTTCCCGGCTCGGCGAACGCAGTGATTCACGACGAGGTGGACCGGCTGGTCTCGCCGCGAATCACGCTCGGCCTGCCGAAGACCTACGGGCCGTTGAAGTCCTTGGACGGCGCGCTCGATCTCCAGTGGCACACCGACCAACTACACCTGATCGGTGACGGCGGAGCGCCTGATCCGTCGCGGTCGGTGTGGCGAACCGCAGTGACCACGCTGCAGCGCAACGGACTCGATGCCTTCCGCAGCAGGCGAAGCGGCACCAGCACCAGTTCGGCAGCGGATCCGGCACTGCGCAAGTTCAGGCGCGAACGGCTCGTCGGGCGGTACCTCGCGAACCCGGTGATGAACGGGCTCACGGCGCTCGGCGTGCGGGTGTCGTTGATGACCGACATCGAGACCGTCGGCCGAAAGTCCGGATTGACCAGGCGCGTGCCGGTGTCGGCGTCGTTCGACGACACAGGTGCGTGGATCATCTCCCAACACGGCACCAGGTCCGGCTGGGGTGCCAATATCGGCGACGAACCCACGGTTCGAGTCCGCGTCGGAAGCCAGTGGCGCTCGGGTATCGCCGAATTCGTCCACACCGACGACGTCACCGCCCGCGCGCGGTCGTTCGCCGCCAATCCGGTTCTCGGCCGCCTGGTCGGCGCGACCTTCGCGGCGCTGCAGACGACGCCGATATCGGTGCGGGTGACATTCGACGATCCTCCGCTGGATTCATAGCGGGACGCCGCGTGTGATCACAGGGTCGTGGTCACTTCAGCGGCGGTAGGTTTGCCTCGATCTGAGTGCGATTCGGCTCGAGCCACGGCGGTAGCTTGAGGTGCCTCCCCAGCTCGAGCAACGGCTCGTCGACGTCGAACCCTGGAGTGTCGGTGGCGATTTCGAACAGCACACCGCCGGGCTCACGGAAATAGATCGATTTGAAGTACTGCCGATCGAGAATCTCCGTGACGTGTTTGCCTGCATCGCGGAGCTGATCGTGCCACTGAGACAGCGTTGTTTCGTCCGGTGCGCGAAAGGCCACGTGGTGCACGGTGCCGCCTGCCTGTACTCCGCGATCCTGCGAGTCGGTCACAAGGTTCACCACCGATGCGACCTCGCCCGGAGTCATCACGAAGCGAGCGCTTTCGGTGGTTTCCTCCGCCGTCGACATGCTCATGAGGTCGGTCAGCATCTCCGCCGTGGCGTCGAGATCGGTTTCGCTCAGGGTGATCGAATGCAGCCCGCGCACCGCATGCTCGGTGGATATTCCGCCGACGCCGTCCCACCCCGATCGAGCGTCTCCGTCCGTTGCGACCAGGTCGATGACGATGCCGTCGTGATCACGCAGCCGAAGCACTTCTTCGTCGCCCACCGTGCGGGGTCGCTCGTGACCGATGCCGAGCTCGGTCAGCCGCGAGTCCCAGAATCCGAGTGAGTTGCCTGGCACTGCGAACGCCGTCACGGTCGCAAGCCCCGGGCCCGACCGGCCGACCGGAACGTCCGGCCACGGGAAGAACGTCAACAACGTCGACGGCGCTCCCTGCTCGTCGCCGTAGTAGAGGTGATAGCTGCCGGGATCGTCGAAGTTGACGGTCTGCTTCACCAATCGAAGTCCGAGAACGCGGGTGTAGAACTCGACGTTGCGGGCCGGGTCGGTGGCGATGGCAGTGACGTGGTGAAGACCGACAGGCTTGATCGTGGACATCTTCTCAGCCTTCCCGATCCCCACGTCGCACCACATCAGTCGGTCGACTGATGTGATGTTCTCGTCGGTAGGACGATGATGAGGCCATGAGCAATCATCACGACGCCTGGCCACCGCTTCCGGTCGAGACCTGGATCGATACCCGCGACACTCTCCAACTCTGGACCCAGATCGTCGGAAAGACCCGTATGGCGATCGGGCCTGCCGTCAACCACTGGTGGGGCGTTCCCCTCTACGTCGATGTGTCCGGCCTGACGACGTCGCTGATGACTGTCACCTCACGGGACGGCAGCACACGCGGCCTCGAGATCCGCTTCGACTTTCTGCGGCACGAACTCCTGATTCTCGTCACCGACGGTACGTCCCGACGGATGGCGTTGGAGCCGCGCACGGTCGCCGACTTCTACGCCGAGTACACCGGTCACCTTCGCGATCTCGGATTCGAGATCGACATCGTCGGAACTCCCGTCGAGCTTCCCGACGCCACCCCGTTCGCCGAGGACACCGCGCATTCGTCGTACGACGCCGACGCGGTCTCGGCTTTCTGGCGATCGCTCATCAGTGCCCACGGTGTATTTTCCCGATTCCGCGGCGAGTTCCGCGGAAAGTCCAGCCCGGTCCATTTCTTCTGGGGTGCATTCGATCTCGCCGTCACACGTTTCTCCGGCAGGCCGGCCCCGCAGCATCCAGGCGGCGTCCCGAACTGCCCGGACTGGGTGATGCACGAGGCGTACAGCGACGAGGTGTCCAGCGCAGGATACTGGCCGGGCGGCGCCGAGGAAGGCGTGTTCTACTCCTACGCGTACCCGCATCCCGAGGGATACGACACCCACCCCGCCGTCGAGGCGCCTGGCCACTGGGACTCGGCCCTCGGTGAATACGTTCTGCCGTATCACCTTGTACGCCAAGCCCCGGACCCGGAAGCCATGGTTCTGAAGTTTCTTCGACAGACCCACCAGGCGGCAGCCGAAACTGCACACTGGGATCAGTAACTACACACAGATGTCGTGGGTCTCCCGGGCAGTTGCTCTGCCCACGACGTGCGTCAGTGCCGCGGTGATGACGTCGTGATCGGAGCCGGTCCAGCGTTCGCCCCGCTGCCGCCGGTACTGCGACCACGACGGCACCCGGAACTGCTCGATCATGCTCTCGGCATCGTCGAGGCTTCGGTACAGATGCCATGAGTACGCGCCGGTTCGACGCCGTGAGCTGCCGACCTTGGTCATCGCCGTCGTGAAAGCCTCCCGCTCGGTAGGCAGCACGCGGTAGGTGACGGTGACCAACACGGGGCCGTCGTCCGGTTCGGGTTCGAAAACGACCGCCGGCGTCGGCCAACTCGTCGATACCTCACGGTCGAGCGTGCCCGTATCGGGATGCAGCGGAAGCACTCTCACACTCAGCGCAACGACGACGAGCACCAGCGTGGCCACCAGGAGACCGTCGACCAGCCCGATCTTCGACGCCAGCCAACCCCAGCCCAGCGATCCGAACGCCTGAGACCCCATGAAGACCAGAAGGTAGACCGACATTCCGCGCGCCCTCACCCAGTGCGCCAGCGACAACTGGATCGCCGCGTTGAGCGAGGTGAGCGTGGTGATCCACGCGATTCCTGCCAGCAGCAATGCGGGCACGACGGCCCACAGCGGCAACCAGGCAAGCGCTGCCATCCCGATCCCGTAAGCCACGGCCGAGGCCGCCAGAAGAACGTTGGACGAGAACTGCTTGCGTAGTCGAGGGGTCAGGGCGACCCCGGCGACCGCTCCGACCCCCAGAACACCGAGAAGCGCGCCATAGCCGATCGCTCCGAGACCGAGCAACGACGAGGATGCCGACGGCAACAACGCCCACAGCGCTGAGGCCGGGAACGCGAACAGCGCCGACCGCAGGATGATTCGTCGAACGATGGGACCGGAGCGGACATAGCGGATGCCGGTCATCAGAGACTCGGTCAGTCGTTCTCGGTCCGAAGTATCGGTACGCGGACGTTTCCACCGGATCAGCGCGACGACGACAGCCAGGAACGACAGGGCATTCAGTGCGAAAACGAACGTCGGACCCGCCAGCGCGACGAGCACTCCGGCGATGGCCGGTCCGATCGCGCGGGCCGCATTGACCGTGACGCTACCCAGTGCCGAAGCAGCCGGAATCTGCTCGCGAGGCACGAGTTCCGGTTGAATCGCCTGCCAGGCGGGTGCCGACAACGACGTCCAGCATCCCAGGACGAAGGTGGATGCCAACAGCCCGACGGGTGTGAGCGTGTCGGTCCACGCCAGCGCGGTCAGCACTGTCGCCGTGACGGCCGAGGCGAGACCGGTGACCAGCAGCAGAATTCTGCGGTCGAGGATGTCGGCCAGCACTCCCGCGAACAATGCAAGCAGCAGTGTCGGGGCCAGGCTGGCAGTCTGAACGGCGGCGATGACCGTCGTCGACGCGTCCCGTTCCACCAGGAACCACTGCGCGCCGACGGTTTGCATCCAACCGCCGATGTTGGACACCAGCTGCGCCAGGAACAGCATGCGGTACAGAGAGTTTCGTAGTGGAGCCCAGGCCGATGTTGCGCCGACCGAGGTAGTGCCCGCCGTTGGAGTGCTGATCACAGTTCCGCCAGCCAGTCGCCGAAGCTCTGCCAGCCGACCTCCGGGTAGTCGCTCCGCAGCCCGTCGATGTTGGCGTCGTAGCCGGTATCGGTGAGGAATTGGAACATGGCGCGCATGTCGGGCGAGGAGATGGACGCGGCATCATACGAATGGGCGGCAACCGGCACGTCGAAGTGTGAGCTGAGAGCGGCGGCCATCTGAGTCGGTGTCGGATCGTCGGACGCCAGATCGATTCGGAGACCGCGGAACCGCGCCGAATCGGAGAAGGCGAGTGCAACGAACCGTCCGAGGTCGCGCCTCGACATCTGCTGCAACGGCGTGTCGACGGGGAGCGGCAGATCGAGGCGACCCCGCTTGATGGCGTCGATCCCGCCGAGTGCGTTGTCGTAGAAGTAGGTCGGGCCGACAATCGTGAACGGAACCCCCGACGCCCGTAGAACTTTCTCGGTATCGGCCTTGGTCTCGAAGTGCGGAATCCCGGTATTTCGGTCTGCGTCAGCGACCGACGAGAACACGACGTGTGGGACGTTCGCGGAGGTCATGGCGTCGACCAGCGCCCGGCCCTGCGCCACCTCGGCGTCGGGTCCGTCCTCGAACGGGGTGGTCATCGCGAACACGCCCGCGGTGCCGGCGAAGGCGTCGGCGGTGGCGGATACATCGGTTATGTCGGCGACCGCGATCTCTACCCCGCGCTCCTCCAACTGTGCGGTCCGGCTGGACAACCGCCTGGCCAGCGCACGCACCGGCATTCCGCGCCCCAGTAGGGCGTCGACGACGGCACCGCCCTGACCACCGGTTGCACCGACCACTGCGTAGGGTTTGCTCATCGTTCCAGTGTTTCGTAGTGGAACGGTCGGGTCATCAGTCGAACGACTGTCCCTGTGGTTCTGTGGTCTCAGCGCAGAGCGTTCCCGAGTTCCGGCGCGCGTTCGATCAGCTGTCGCGCATCGCGGGCGGTCACCACACCGTTGCAGACCTCGGCGTACTCCCCCATCGAACAGGATGCCTGTGACCAGTAGCGTTGCTGCTCCGGCGTGACCCAGGCGAGGCGGTGCACCTTGCGAGCCAACTCCTCGAGCTTGTCGACGCGCGGGGGAAGTCCGTTGCACCGACCGTCGCCGACGATCAGCACCGACGTCCGCGCCGTCACCTTTGATCCGTGCGTGGTCAGCAGATTCTCGAACGTTCGGCCGTAGTCGCTGCTCGCTTCGAGATCGAGTTCCGGCGCAGCCAGTACCGACGCCAGGGCGTCGTCACCTGTACTGCGTGCAAGTAGGTCCGTGACATCGACGGGGGTGTCGACGAAGGCCAGCACGGTGCACCTGCTGGTGCGGTGCCGCATGGCCTGCGCGAGCCGAAGCGTGAACGCTGTGATGGGTCGGACCGACAACGAGACGTCGGCGAGAATCAGCAGCCGAACACGTTCCGGCACAGGCTTGTCGACCATGAGGTGAAACGGAACGCCATCGGTTCGCATACTGGCGCGCACGGTGCGGCGCATGTTCAGCCGACCGTTCGTCGCCTCCCGTGGACGCGGTCTCGGGGTTCCGCGCATGCGGCGCAGCACTTCCCGGCAGGCGTCGTTCACCTCCGCGCGCGAGGGAACTTCGCTCGCTTCCGGTGCCGCAGAGGGCGTGGCCGTCTCGCTCGCGGAGATCGCCGCGACGAATGCTTCCACTGCATCGACGAGCTTCTCGAGCTGAGCCTGCGTGAGTTCCTCGGAATCGCCCTGGTCGGCGTAGAGCGTGTTCGGGTCGTAGGAGTTCAGCCAACCGAGGATGCCCGACGGGTCGTCCCACTTCAGTGTTCCCTGCGACACCATGGCCTGCGCCGAGGACAGATCCCCGACGGTGGCCGAGTCGGCCCGGTCGACGTCGACCGTGAAACTCACTCCGCGGGTGCCGTTGTCGCTTTCGGTGTCGACCGACAGGTTGGAGTCACTCCCCGTGATCGACAGATCGTCGTCGTCCTTGTGCGGATTGAATCCCTTCTCGGCATCGGGAGTGTCGAAGAATTCGCCGACCTCGGCGGCGCGTTCGTTGTAGTCGGCGTAGCGAGCGGTCTCGTGGTCGTCGTTCGATACTTCGAGATCGGTGGGTAGACCCTCGGAGGCGAGTGCCCGGCTGACCCGTCGTTCGTCGAGATCCGTCACCGGCCGAGGATGGAACAGAGCCTCGAAGGCTTCGTCGAACCCCTCCTGCTCGTACGTGTATTTGGCGCAGGTTGCCCGAAGAGCGGATTTCAGGACACCGAGATCCGCGGCTCCCAGGAGCCCGAGTACCCGCCTGACCTCGATCACCTCGGCCGGAGATGCGGCGACGCCGTGCCGCCTCAGCAATCGCCCGAAGACCGCCGAGACGACGTCGAGAAAATAACCCGGCCCGTTCATTTCCGGCCGCCTCCAGTGCCGCCTCCACTGCCTCCCCCGCCCCGGCCCCGGAAGGCCGCGGTGGTGGTGTTCGGCGGCTTCGACGCCATGCTGGCCCGGGGTTCGTGCGAAGCCTCCTGGACGCGAGCTGCTTGTCGATTCCGGACGAGTTCGACATCGCTGCCGTACTTCAGGAGCGCCGACATCAAGATCTCGCGGGTCCGCTCGGTGTCGTGATCCGCCAACAGCATTGCGGCACGGGCCGCGTCGATCACCTCCGATACCGACGGCGCCTTGCGCAAGGGTAGTTCTCTCAGGGACCGGGCCAGTTCGACGACATCGGCGACGGTCTTGTCCTCCACCTCGGGAGCGCGGGAGGACACGATCTCACGTTCGCGCTCCGCCGTCGGGAATCCAACGGAGTAGTGGAGGCAGCGACGCTTGAGCGCGGCCGAGAGTTCACGAGTGTCGTTGGAGGTCAGGATGACCCATGGGTCGGACCTGGCAGTGAAGGTTCCGACCTCGGGAATGGTGACCTGCTTCTCGGCCAGAATTTCGAGAAGCAGCGCTTCCATCGACTCCTCGGTGCGGTCCACCTCGTCGATGAGCAATACGACGGGCTCCTCGGAGAGGATGGCATCGAGCAGCGGCCTGACCGAGAGGAACTTCTCGGAGTACAGGCCGAAATCGGTGCTCGCCAACATCCTCGATGCCGCTTCGGTCGTCTCGATCTCGGCCAGGTCGGCTCCGACTCGATCACGCAGCATCTGCACGTGCAGTAGCTGTTTGGCATAATCCCACTCGTACAGAGCTCGGTTGTCGTCGAGCCCCTCGTAACATTGCAGCCGAACCAGCCGGCGCCCGCCCGCTGCGGCGAGCGCCTTGGCCAGTTCGGTCTTGCCGACACCGGCCGGACCTTCGAGGAGCAGTGGTCGATCGAGCGCGATCGCGAGATGAACGACGACGGCGAGGTCGTCGTCCGCTATGTAGCCCGTCTCGCGCAAACCGTCACGAACAGTGCTGGCGCTGTCGGAAAAGATCGAGTCACCGCATGCTTCCAGGCCGGCCGATGTCATTGTTCTTTCTCCTCGTTGCTGTGTGCGTGCCGGCTAGTACGAGCTATTGATGGCGTGGTCGACGACCGGGATCATCGAGCCGACAGTGACCTCGCGGGGGTTGCCGGGGGTGCACCAGTCGTCCTGAATGTGCTCGGAGATCTTGAGCACTGTCTTCTCGTCGCCCGGGATGACTTCGCCTCGGCCCTGGTACTTTCCGGTGTTCATCCGGTTCTTGTCGTAGGAACCGGTGTTGATGGCACCGAAGTTGTCGGGGATGCCGACGTCCTTCGCGAGCCTGATCGCGGCCTCGACCGCGGCGTCGGCGGCCTGCACGGTGGTGAGGTTGCGGGTCTCCACGCCGAGAGCGCCTGCCAGCTGGGCGTACCGCTCGTAGCGTGAGGGCAGGTTGTACTCCCACACACGAGGGAGCGCGATGGCGTTGTTCAGACCGTGGTGCGAGTCGAAAAAGGCACTGACCGCGTGTGAGATCGAGTGGACGATTCCCAGTCCACCCGAGTTGAAAGCCTGACCGGCAATGTACTGGGCGTTCATCATTCCCTCGCGGGCCTTCAGATTGCGCGGCTCGTACACAGCCTCACGCAGGTTCTTCGCCACGAGTTCCACCGAGTACAGAGCGTTGCCGAGCGATGGCGCAAAATCGAGTCGTGAGACGAAAGGCTCACTGCCGTGCGCCAACACGTCGAACCCGCAGTAGGCGGTGAAGTGCTGAGGGCAGGTGTAGTACAGCAGCGGATCGTCGATGGCGACGGTGACGATCGACGCCTCGTCGAAGGCAACCCACTTGTGAGGCTTGTCCATGTCCGAGGTATCGGTGATGACGTAGGCCCAGGATGTCTCCGAACCCGTTCCCGCGGTGGTGGACACGGCGATGTGCGGCGGGTTCTCCTTGTTCGTGGACTTCGAGAAGCCCTCGAACTCGTTGATGTTGCGACCGTCGTGGGCGATGACGATGCGAGCGCCCTTGGCAGCGTCGTGGCTCGAGCCACCACCGACGGAGATGATGCTGTCGCACTTCTCCTGCTGGTAGAGAGCGGCGGCCTCCATGACGTTGTAGTCCTTTGGGTTCGACTCGACCTTGTCGAACAGCACGACCTCGACGCCCTGGTACTCGATCTTGCCGATCAGTTCCTCGATGATTCCGGAACCGCGGAGGCCGGTGGTGACAAGCAGTGAACGCTTGAAACCGAGATTCTTGGCCTCGACGCCGATGATGTCGTGGGCACCCACCCCGAGGAGGGCACGCGGGAAGGGGTGGAATTCCTTGATCGGAAAGTCCCAGATCTGATTGAGCTCGATTGCCATCGTTTCCTCCTGGTGAGCGAATGTGACTGCGCTCACTCTGTCCTCCGGAGGTGATCGGGGACAAGGGATTCTGGCGGCAACCGTCCGAGTGCCGACCTGAACTACCC
The DNA here is from genome assembly GCF_023264675.1 of Rhodococcus sp. (in: high G+C Gram-positive bacteria). GTDB lineage: Bacteria > Actinomycetota > Actinomycetes > Mycobacteriales > Mycobacteriaceae > Rhodococcoides. Next base: position 151,173 of record NZ_JAHFVG010000007.1, on the reverse strand, counting down.
GATCGGACAGGTAAGGGACCTGACTCAGCGAGGTAGGGCTCAGCGAGATACGGCTCAGCGAGATACGGCGGTGTCGATTACTCGGCGCAGCTCGTGCCGCTTGCTGACTCCGAGCTTGGGATACACGTGGTAGAGATGCGACCCGATGGTGCGCGGGGAGAGGTGTAGTTGCTCGCCGATCTCCCGGTTGGTCAAGCCTTCTGCCGCGAGGGATGCGATGTGCTGTTCCTGCGCGGTCAGCGACGCCCAGCCGCCGGCCACACCGTCGGATACGCCGGTGCGGGTACCTCCCGCGGCCCGTAGTTCTGCCCGAGCGATGTCCGCGAACATCGTGGCGCCGAGATTGTCGAACGTGTCGAGTGCCGAGGACAACGCGCGCCGCGCGTCGCCCGGCCTTCGGTTGCGTCGCAACCACTCTCCGTAGTGAAGCTGAGCCCTCGCCCTCTCGACCGGCCACTCGTCCGACGCCGGGGCGGACGACGCCGACGTGAAGTGGCGCTCGGCCCCACGCGTGGTTTCACTGACCAGCGCCGACGCAACCTGACGTAGCAATCCGACGCGGACCGGTGGGTTCGAGCCGATGTGACGCCCGATCGCCGTGATCAGAAGCCGCGCGGATCTCTGCTGACCGCTGCGGGAGCCCGCCCATGCCAGATCGACCAGAGCGAGGGGAGAAAGGATCCGGTGCTGGAGAGACCCGTCCTCTCCGAAGAAGGTTTTCAACCTCTCGTAGGCGCCGGTGAAATCTCCTCGCGCACAGAGTGTCAGTGCGTGCACCCGTCGGTGCAGGAGCGTCAACGCGAGGTTTCCCCGCGGATCGAACAGCGTCGAAGCATGCCCGAGATAGGACCCGGCAGATGCGAGATCACCGCGGTAGGTGGCCATCCGCGCACGATCGATGTCAACCAATGCCTCGACCAAGGCCATTCGGCCGACGGTCGCCACTTCGGCGGCGGCGGTTGCCGCAGAATCGAACTCGTCCCACCGCCCGGTGTCGATCATGACGCCGGCGTAGGCGGCAAGAGGAGTTGCCCCTGCCCCGAGGGACCCCACGTCGCGCAAGGCCTCGATTCCCTGACCGTAGTACGAGGCTGCGTCCGCACTCTTCTCGGTCAGGTAAGCGCGGGCACCCTTCGCCAACAGGTACGAGATCCGCGCCGGCGTCGAGAGCGCGGCGACGTCGGCCTGCAGTGGTGCGGCATTGCCCGTCGAATACTCGTAGATCAATTGTCGTACAGCAGATTTCGCAGCGTCTGGCATCGGCGACAGGAAGTCGTCGTTGTCGGTCCCGGCTTGCGGAAGGTTGGCCGCCAGCGCCGCCAACCGGTCACGCTTTTCTTCGCCGCCTGCGTAGTACGCGGCGCCCACCGCCGTCGAGAGCAGTGCCAGTGCAAGGCTCTCGTCCTCGGGCATCGAGTCCGTCAGCGTTCGATGAATCACCTGGAAGGATTCGTCGGGTTTCCCGATCTGCAACAGGATGGTCGACGTAGGAAGAACTGCGGCGGTGCGTATTTCCGTCACGGTCGTCGTGCTACGAACGATGGCCGCCAAGGCCAATCCCCACTGCGGGTCGCCGGCCATATAGGCCGCGTGGGCTGCGCGAGCATAACGCCGCGCGGCATCGACGTCGTCGGGCGAGCATTGCGCTGCGCGCTCCAGGGCTCGTGCCACCTCGAAGAATCCGCCACGTCGCTGCGACAGTTCGGCTGCATCCTCCAACTCGGCTGCAACCGATTCGTCGGGACCATCGGAAGCCGCGGCGCGGTGCCAGGCGCGACACGGCGGATCGGCGACGAGGATATCGGCGAAGTCCGAGTGCGCGCGACGGCGCTCGTCCACCGTGCAGTCCGAATAGGCGGCTGCGCGAGCGAGCGGATGCGAAAAGTGCACTCGCCTGTTGTCGACCGAGATCAGTCCGGACTTCTCGGCGTCGGCCCACACCGACAGATCGTTCCCGAAACCGGCTGCGGCAGTGATGATGTCGACTGTCTCGTAACCAGATCCAGACGCTGCGTACAGCAACAGTGTGCGGGGTCCGCGCGCCAGCGCTGCCAGCCTGACCGAGAACAGCGACTGAACACGACGGATGCGGTCGACGCCGGCGCCGGCAAGCATGTCCGTTCCCGAACGCGCGACGGCTCGGCTGAATTCGACGATCGCCAGCGGGTTCCCTTCTGCTTGGTGGATGATCTCCAAGCGCGCCGAATGCGACGGCATCGAGGGTTGACGATCGATCAGAACCGCTGCCTCGGCCTTCGTCAAGGAAGGGACCTCGATGGCCGGGACTCCCGGATCCACCCCGTCGGGAACTCGGTGCCCTCGGGCGCTGCACAGTGTGGCCACCGGCCCTCCGACGCGGCGGATGACGTAGGTGATCAATTCGAGGGAATCGCGATCCAGCAGGTGGGCATCGTCGAGCAGAAGTACGAGCGGCCGATCGGACGCCAGATCTTCCAGCAGTTGGAGAACGGCATGCCGGCACGCGAACGTGTCGAGAGCGCCAAGGGCAGGCACTCGCCCGAGCGCTTCGTCCAAAGAACGCCGAGTTTCGAGTGGCAGGCGGTCGACGAACGACATCACGGGCCACAGGAGTTGCTGCAGCCCCGAGAAAACCTGGTGGGTCTCGGCGTCGACTCCGGACGCCGCCAGCACTCGCGCGCCGGAATCGACCGCCACACCTGCCGCGTAGCGCAAAAGGGTGCTCTTTCCGATGCCCGCTTCGCCGAGCAACCACAGTGTGCGGTGTCCGCTTCCGGGTCGTCGTGCCATGCGGGCGAGCAACTCTGCGAGATCCTCGCGCCCGACGAGGTCGGAGGCGGATCCGCGTCCATCACCGCTATCGATCGCCATCGAGCACCGTCCACGCTGTCGTCCACCGGATTGATTCGATTCATTCTGTCACCGGAGTGCGTAGCTGCGTCCCATGATTCTCGCGTCCCGCGGCGTTGGTCCGACGGACGCATCTCGTCGGCCACACCCTGCCGGGCGGATGCCCTACGGCCGTCGACGGCACACTGCGTCCACATACGACCAGGTGGAGGGCTTGTCGACGGGTTTTCCTGCCCACCCGCGGGATCGGCGCCGAGCACTGGCGGGTCAGTACGGCTACCGCGGATCGCACGTCTCATACCAGGTGGTTCGTGATGGAAGTCCCAGTTGTAGCGTCAACGGTGCTGCGCCGAGCGTCCTCTTTGCCGCATCTCATACCTTGTACTCGAACATATGTTCGATTACAGTCGAACGTATGGGAATGCCGGGGGGCGCGACAGAACGAATCCGACGGACTGCAGATGCAGCCGCCGCAGAAGCGCTGGCCCGTCTTTCCGATGCACGGCGGGCCGAGAACATGTCGGCAGCGACGGTGGTGCATGCGGTGCGTGAATTGTCGGAGATCAGGTTTGCCACCGAGAACGATATTCACGAACTCGGTGTCGACTATCCGGATCTGGTTCTTGCGCGCAGGACCGTCGAATGCGAAGCGGCAGTCACGCTCGCACTCTCGAAGAAGATCACTCACGACATGATCACCGTCGGCGACCAGTTGGCGTGGCGTTTGCCTGCAGTCGATGCGGCCTTCGTCCAAGGCGACCTCGACTATCCACGGGTGCGCACGATCGCGCTCAACCTCGAGAGGGCGTGCGACGCCACGGTTGCCGCGCTCGAAGCAGACATCCTCGCGGCTGCGCTGCGGATGAACACCAGGTCGCTTCGGGAGGCTGTCTGGAAGGCCTGGTTCTCCTTCGATGCCGAGGAAGCCTCGGCAGCACAGAAGGCGGTCGAATCCGAGGAGCGCCGGGCCGATGTCAAGCGCAACGACGACGGAACGGCAACCTTGATTGCCAAGATGTCGTCGCTCGAAGGCGCGGAGTGCAGCGCAGTACTCGACGAATTGGCGGGCACGGTGTGCTCCGGAGATCCGCGATCCAACGCGCAGTTACGCTGCTTTGCGCTGCACGCGCTCGTGCACCGCGAGGACTATATCGCGTGCCGCTGCGGACGCCGAGAGTGCCCGGTGAGGCCCCTGGAAGATCGGCAGTCGGAGCGCCGCACTCCGCTGATTCAGATCATGATCGATATCGAACCCCTGCTCGGTTTGACCAGTGAGCCGGCAACCCTCGCCGACGGCACCGTGCTCGATCCGGCAGTCGCACGGGAGATCGCCGGCGACGCTCGGTGGCAGATGTTCCTCACCGAGATGCTGGAGGCAGCACGGACGATCGACGATGCGCCGGGCAGCAGCGGCGGCAGCGGCAGCGGCGGCAGCGGCAGCGGAAGCGAACAAAGAGAGTCGAAATCAGCAGCCGCGAGCGAAGAGGAACAGCGCAAGACCAGCGGCGACGAGGACCCGAGCAGCAAAGAAGGCAGCAGCGGAGAACGAGGCCGCAGCGAAAATCGAGAGCGCAGCGCCGAGGACACCTCGAACCGTTCCGCTGACCCAGGACACCACACCCGGGTAGCACCGGAAGGCCGGGCCCGTGCCCGAAGAATCCTGCGGAGAGGCCGGACTCGCCAAGGCGCGTCGGTACCGAAACCGTCTGAGCCAACACGGTCTGAGCCAACACCGTCTGAGCCAACAAACTCCGGACCGACTGCAACCAGGGAATCCACGCCAACCGGGGAGACTCGTACAGCGGGATCAGGGTGCGGCGGCGATGTGGCGTTGTCGAAGTCGATCGCCGAATTCATGGGTGCAGTGTCACAAAATCCCGAGCTCGCGAACGGAATCCACCCCGACGGCCACGGCGGCTACACCGAACCACCACCGGGAGCACTGACGTACCGTCCATCGGCGGAGCTGGTCGCACTGACCCGAGCAACGCACTGCTCGTGCACATTTCCCGGTTGCAGCACGCCCGCGGCACGCTGCGAAATCGACCACATCGTCCCGTTCGACCACCGCAACCCGCTACACGGTGGATGGACGATCCTGTCGAACCTCCAGCCGCTCTGCAAGTTCCATCATCAAGCCAAGACGATGAAACTCTGGGCTGCCGCCAGACTGCTGGGCGACTCGATCTACTGGGTGTCCACCGCAGGCCTCCACCGCATCACACCATCGACATTCGGAACGGTGATGGTGCCGGCTTCGTTCACTCACAACTCACCATCCGCCCGCCACCCTGCACCGCAGCAACCGGATTCAAGTCCGATATTCGAGTGTGTCGATCTGTCCACTGTTCCCGATCCACACGTGCGGCCAGTGGACAGGACGCCGTCCGATGCCCTCTGGGAGCCCACCTGGTGGGAGAGCAACATCAGCGAATCGGACACCGAATGGAGCAGCGTCGCCAGCTTGGGCGGCTCCACCGCGAACCGCAGCGTGCGTGTGCCGACGCTCGGGGACATCGCCAGGATGAAAGATCCGCAGCAACGCGCAGACGCCACATTCCTACGCGAGAGATTCCTCGAACACCGAGCGGTCATCGCAGCGCGCGACAGACTCCGCGCACCGCCGTTTTGACCACCGCCGTTGTGACCAGCTCACTCGCCCGCTCGGCGCAGGATCCGCTCGGCATGCCGCAGGACGGGAGCGTCGACCATCTTCCCCTCGAAGGTGAAGACACCCCGGTTGGAAGAGACCGCGCCCAATACTCTGTGCGCCCAATCGACCTCGTCCCCGGTCGGTGCATACGCGTCACGAATCGCCGGCACCTGACGCGGATGGATCGCTACCTTTCCGTCGAAGCCGGTAGCAACCGCATCGTCGGACTCGCGGCGCACACCGTCCAGGTCGTCGATGTCGAGGACAACCGAGTCGAGCGCGAACAGTCCACGCGCCTTGGCCGCCAGCAGTGTGGAAGTCCGGACGTGGCGCGCGACATCGCGATAACTACCGTCAGCGAACCTGCTGGAGTTGCCTCCGAGCGCAGCGACCAGATCCTCCGCTCCCCACATCGCGCCGACTGCGTTGGGGGCGGCCAGCATCTCGTGTACGGCCACGGCCCCGAGAGGCGACTCGATCAACGCGATGACCTCGTAGCCGTCGAGTTGCCCGATCTGCTCGGCACTTTCGGTCTTCGCCAGCATCACCCGTCGGTACGGGGTGGCGGCGAGCGCCCGAAGGTCGAGGGCGAATTCGTCGGTGCTACAGGCATTTACGCGGACCACCGTGGTGTCGGGGTCCTGCGGTTCGCCGATCAACGCCTCGCGTGCCGAAGCCTTGTCGGCGGGAGCGACTGCATCCTCCAAGTCGATGATCACCACATCGGCCGCGGCCGCAGCTTTCGAGTAACGCTCCGGTCGGTCCGCCGGACAGAACAGCCACGCAGGGCCGCCGGGTACCCAACTCATTTCTCGCCCTCCGGCCGCATCTGCACCAGCGTCTTTCGCACCGCAACCGCCACGACGTCGCCGTGCTGATTGCGACCGGTATGGGTGAACGTCACCACGCCCTCCCCCGGCCTGCTCTTGGATTCGCGCTTGTCCGAGATCAGCGTCTCGGCATAGAGCGTGTCCCCGTGGAACAGCGGCTTCGGGAAGGACACCTCGGAGAACCCGAGGTTCGCGACGATCGTGCCCTGGGTCAGCTGCGCCACCGACAGCCCGACCACCGTCGACAACGTGAACATCGAGTTCACCAACCGCTCGCCGAACGCCGTACCTGCACTGTAGGCAGCGTCCAGGTGCAGGGCCTGGGTGTTCATCGTCTGCGTGGTGAACAGCGTGTTGTCCGCTTCGGTGACCGTTCGGCCGGGCCGGTGCTCGTAGATCGCCCCGAGCTCCATCTCCTCGAACCACAGGCCACGCTGACGGATACGAGCGCCTTCCATCACAACCCCACACTCCTGGCGATCAGCATCAGCTGAACTTCGGTGGTGCCCTCGCCGATTTCGAGGATCTTGCTGTCGCGGTAGTGCCGGGCGACCGTGTACTCGTTCATGAATCCGTATCCGCCGTGAATCTGCGTGGCATCGCGTGCATTGTCCATGGCCGCTTCCGATGCCACCAGCTTGGCGATCGACGCCGCCTTCTTGAAGTTCTTGCCGGACAGCATCAGCGCGGCGGCGTCGTAGTACGCGGTACGCGCGGTGTGCGCACGTGCCTCCATCCGGGCGATCTTGAAGGCAATCGCCTGATTACGTGCGATCGGCGAACCGAAAGCCTCACGATCTTTGGCGTACTTGATGCTTTCGTCGACGCATCCCTGCGCGACACCGACCGACAGCGCCGCGATCGCGATGCGTCCCTCGTCCAGAATGTGAAGGAAGTTGGCATAGCCGCGTCCCTCGTCACCCAGCAGATTCGCTTGCGGTACGCGTACGTCGGTGAAGCTCAACGGATGGGTGTCCGACGCATTCCAGCCGACCTTGTCGTAGGCGGGACCCGCCACGAATCCCGGTGTATCGGCGGGGACGAGAATCGAGGAGATCTGCTTCTTGCCGGTGGCTTCATCGACGCCGGTAACCGCGGTGACGGTCACCAGAGAGGTGATATCCGTGCCCGAGTTGGTGATGAACTGCTTGCTGCCGTTGATGATCCAGTCGCCGCCGTCACGCTTGGCCGTCGTCTTGGTGCCGCCCGCATCACTGCCGGCACCCGGCTCGGTCAGTCCGAACGCGGCGAGGTTCTTTCCACTGGCGAGGCTCGGTAGCCACTGCTGCTTCTGCGCCTCGGTTCCGAACCGATATACCGGCATAGCGCCGAGCGAGACGCCTGCTTCGAGGGTGATCGCCACGCTCTGATCGACCTTGCCGAGTTCCTCCAGCGCGAGACAGAGAGCGAAGTAGTCGCCGCCCATGCCGCCGTACTCCTCGGGGAACGGCAACCCGAACAACCCCATGTCGGCCATTCCGGCGACAACCTCGTACGGAAACGAGTGCTCTGCATCGTGTTTGGCGGCCACCGGCGCCACCACGGTACGCGCAAAATCGGCGACGCTCTTCTTCAGCTGCTCGTACTCGTCCGGCAGAGTTCCGGTGGAAAGGTACTGGTTCATGATCGTGCATCCCCATTCTCGAGCGGTCCGGCATTTCCCACAGATTCGGCATTTCCAATAGATCCGGCATTCTCCACAGATCCCGCACTGGCGCGTGCCACTCGGGCGAGCAGCTGATCGACCCGCACCTGGTCTCCTACCGCAACCGACAATTCGACGGTTCCGTCGTACGGAGCGGTCAACGCATGTTCCATCTTCATCGCCTCGACGACCACCACCATCTCGCCCGCCGAAACATGCTGTCCCGCAGTCGGCCCGATCGCAATGACCGTCCCGGGCATCGGGCTCGTGATGTCGGCGTCACCGTCGTCGGCATCGGCGCCTTTGGCGCTAGCCTCCTGAATCCTGGTGATCGGCCACGTTCCCTCGGCACCCGAAATCCATACGGTGCCGGTGTTCGGTGCGTGCGCGAGAGAGAACGTGGAGCGAACACCGTCGAGAATCACCACCAGCCGGGAACCCTCTTCCGCGACAGCGAGGGATCTGGACACTCCGTCGTCGACCGACACCGTGGCCGAAGCAGGCGAACCCGTGATCGCAACGTGCGACGCACCTGCACCTGAACCCGCAGCACTGCTCAGCCGCATCACCGTCGGGACATCGGCTCCGACCCGCCACCCGGTCGGCACATCCCACGGGTCTGCGCTTCCCGACGGCCATGCCGATACCCAGAGCGCCGCCGCGGCAGCAATGAGCACACTCTCCGGTGCCGCGGCCGCCTCGAACGATTCGACCCGCCGATCGAGCAGTCCGGTGTCGAGGTTGCCCGCGACGACATCGTCGTCGGCAAGCAGAAAGCGAACGAACTCGATGTTGGTGCCCACCCCCTGCACGGCTGTTGCAGCCAACGCGCGGTCGAGCGTGCGCAGCGCCGCAGGTCGATCTTCGGCATAGGCGATGACCTTCGACAACATCGGGTCGTAGTTGCTTCCGACGACGGTGCCCACCGCGAGCCCCGAGTCGACGCGAATCCCGTTGCCGGTCGGCTCGCTCAGGCCGAGGACCTCGCCGCCGGTAGGGAGGAATCCACGGCCCGGATCCTCGGCATAGACGCGCGCCTCGATGGCGTGGCCCGTCAGTGCGATGTCGTCCTGTTCGAACCCCAGCTTCTCTCCCGACGCCACCCGAACCTGCCACTCGACGAGGTCGAGTCCCGTCACCATCTCGGTGACCGGGTGCTCCACCTGAAGGCGGGTGTTCATTTCCATGAAGAAGAACTCGCCGGGGCTGTCGGCGGAGACGATGAACTCGACGGTGCCTGCCCCGGTGTAGTCGACACTTCGTGCCGTATCGACCGCCGCCTCACCGATTCTGGCTCGCGTTGCCGGATCGAGCAACGGCGACGGTGCTTCCTCGATGACCTTCTGGTGCCGTCGTTGAAGGCTGCATTCCCGCTCGCCGAGGTGAACGATATTTCCGTGTTCGTCGGCCAGGATCTGCACCTCGATGTGACGCGGCGTCAGGACGAATCGTTCGAGGAAGAGCGTGTCGTCACCGAACGACGACGCGGCTTCACGCCTGGCGCTCGCCAGCGCCGATGCCAGTTCGCTCTCCTGCTCGACGAGTCTCATACCCTTCCCGCCGCCGCCTGCCGACGGCTTGACCAGTATCGGATAGCCGATATCCGGGGCCGCCGCCATCAGTTGCTCGTCGGTCAATCCGGGGCGAGCGATACCGGGGACCACCGGAACTCCGAACGCGGACACCGCATTCTTGGCGGTGATCTTGTCACCCATCACCTCGATCGCCTTGACCGGCGGCCCAAGGAACGCAATGCCCGCAGCACTGCAGGCCGCCGCGAAATCTGCATTCTCCGACAGGAATCCATACCCCGGATGAATGCCCTGCGCACCGGTGGCCGTCGCCGCGGCGATGACCTTGTCGATCACCAGGTAGCTTTCGCGCGCGGCGGCCGGTCCGATTCTCACGGCAACGTCCGCTTCGCGTACGTGGAGCGCATCCACGTCGGCGTCGCTGTAGACGGCGACGGATCGAATTCCCATGCGCCTCAGTGTTCGGATCACACGAACAGCGATCTCTCCGCGGTTGGCGATCAGGACAGTATCAATGCTCTTCGTCATCTCGATATCGGTTGTCATCTCGACTCACATCCTGAAGACGCCGTAGGAGACCGGCTCGATCGGCGCGTTGGCACACGCCGACAATGCCAGTCCGAGAACCACTCTGGTGTCGGCAGGGTCGATGATTCCGTCGTCCCACAACCGCGCGGTCGAGTAGTAGGGATTGCCCTGCGACTCGTACTGCTCACGAATCGGAGCCTTGAAAGATTCCTGATCCTCCTCGGACCACGGTTCGCCCGCAGCGTCGAGCTGGTCGCTTCGGACGGTGGACAGGACCGATGCGGCCTGCTCGCCGCCCATCACCGAAATCCTGGCGTTCGGCCACATGAACAGAAAGCGCGGCGAATACGCGCGGCCGCACATCGAATAGTTTCCCGCTCCGTAGGACCCACCGATCACCACGGTCAGCTTCGGCACTCGCGCACACGCGACCGCCATGACCATCTTGGCCCCGTGCTTGGCGATACCACCCGCCTCGTAGTCACGTCCGACCATGAACCCGGAAATGTTCTGCAAGAACACAAGCGGAATACTTCGCTTGTCGCACAGCTCGATGAAGTGCGCGCCCTTCATGGCAGATTCGCCGAACAACACTCCGTTGTTCGCGATGATCCCGACGGGGTGGCCGTGGATGTGCGCGAACCCGGTGACGAGCGTCTTGCCGTACTCGGCCTTGAACTCGTCGAACTCACCGGCGTCGACCACCCGCGTGATGACCTCGCGGACATCGTAGGGAGTGCGCGAGTCGGTGGGGACGACGTCGTAGAGGTCGTGCTGGTCGGCGATCGGCTCGCGGCTGGGAACGACGTCCCACGGACGCGGCTCACGTGGGCCGAGCGTCGAGACGATCCGGCGCACACGGGAAAGCGCATCGCGGTCGTCGTCGGCGAGGTAGTCGGTGACTCCGGAAATCTTCGAGTGCAGGTCGCCGCCACCGAGCTCCTCCGCGGTGACCACCTCGCCCGTTGCCGCCTTCACCAACGGCGGCCCGCCGAGAAAGATCGTGCCCTGATTCTTGACGATGATCGACTCGTCGCTCATGGCGGGTACGTAGGCTCCGCCCGCGGTGCACGATCCCATGACGGCCGAGATCTGCGGAATTCCCCTGGCGCTCATGGTCGCCTGGTTGTAGAAGATTCGTCCGAAGTGATCCCGATCGGGAAAGACCTCGTCCTGGCGAGGGAGGAACGCGCCGCCCGAGTCGACGAGGTAGACACACGGCAACCGGTTCTGCGACGCAATCTCCTGCGCACGGAGATGCTTCTTGACCGTGAGCGGATAGTAGGTTCCGCCCTTGACCGTCGCGTCGTTGGCAACGATCACGCATTCGCGCCCCGACACCCGTCCGATGCCGGCGATCATGCCCGCTCCTGGGCACTCGTCGTCGTACATTCCGCCGGCAGCCAGCGGGGCGATCTCGAGGAAGGGGCTACCAGGATCGAGCAGCTCGTTCACACGGTCGCGTGGGAGCAACTTGCCACGCGAGATGTGCCGCTGCCGCGATTTCTCGCTACCGCCGCGTGCCGCGGACGCGAGCTTGTCCGCCAGCTCGGCGGCCAACTTCTCGTGCTGGACGCGGTACTCGGCCGAGTCGATTGCCATGGGTCACGCCCTCATTTCAGTTAATCACCACTAACCTTCTTTTACAGTAAACTACGATTAACTGAAATGTCCAGGAATCGACCGGCGTCATCGCTGCCGGGTGGCAGGAAAGCGGGGTGGTGATGACAACGGCTGCTCGCACGCCTACCAGCCGCGAGATGAAGAAGGCCGAGCGCCGAGCCGAACTGCTCGACGCCGCCGCGACACTGTTCGCGGATCGAGGCTTCGTCGGCGTACGCCTGGAAGACCTCGGGGCCGCGGTGGGAATCAGCGGACCCGCGGTGTATCGGCACTTCCCCAACAAGGAAGCCGTCCTGATCGAACTGCTTGTCGACATCTCGAAGTACCTACTGGCGGGCGGACAGCGCGTCGCGGCAACCGAGGACCTGCCGCGGCAGCAGCTCGCCGAACTGATCGACTTCCACCTCGACTTCGCGCTCACCTCGCCTGCGCTGATCAAGATTCAGGATCGAGACCTGCAGTCACTGCCGGACACCGCGCGACGACTCGTCCGAAGAATGCAGCGCGAGTACGTCGAAGTGTGGGTGTCGGTTCTGCGCAGGGTGGACCCCGACCTCGAAGAATCCGACGCTCGCACCACGGCCCACGCGGCGTTCGGGCTGATGAACTCGACGCCGTTCAGCGCGAACCGCAGTGTGTCCAAGAAGTCACGGGCAGTGTTGCGCGCCATGACATTCGGAGCCCTGTCACCGCATCGAGGTTGAGACGAGTCAGATGACCGAGCCGACGTCCTCGGCCACCAACCGGTCGAGCGCGCGTTCGGCGACAGCGGCAATGGTCATCGACGGGTTGCAGGCAGCCGCGTTTCCCGGCATCAACGCTCCGTCGAGGACATAGAGACCACGCTGGCCGTGAACGCGCCCTTCGAGATCGCACACCTGCCCCATGTTCGCACCGCCCAGCGGGTGCCACGTCGTCGGGACGATCGCATTCGTGTCGATCAACAACCCGGACGGGCCCGCGATCCTGTGCGCCACCGGACCGATCTTCGACTGGATAGCCGAGTCTCCCTCGTGCGGCCAGCGCAGTGCTGCATCATCCGTCGCCGAATCGTAGACGAATCGTCCTCTGCCGGAACTGACGCCGTAACCGACCATGACGGTGCTGTGAAGGTCGATGGGCGTCGAACCGAGCGCCAGCGGCGGGAACGACGCCTGAATGACGGTGATCGCCGCGTTCGGATCGTCCCACTGCAGGGAACCGTAGACCACGGGACCGCCCTGCCCCGGACCGAAACCACCTGCGTCAGCCCAGGCGTAGATGCGGTCGGCGTTCGTCCCCCACCCCTCGCCGAGAGCGTCGGGCAGATCGGAGATGCGCCCCGACGCGGAGGCGCGCAACAACAGCTTGGTCGTGTTGGCGCTTCCCGCTGCCATGACGAGCGCATTCGTCGTCAGAATCTTGTTCTCGAGCACGGTGCCCGACGCATCGGTTCGATCGACGTAGACCGTCCACCGACCGTCCGGTGCTCGCTCGACATCACGGACCTCGTGCAATGTTTCGAGGGTGACGAGCCCGGTGGCCTCGGCAGCGGCAATGTAGGTGACGTCCACCGAATTCTTGCCGCCGTTGTTGACTCCGATGGCGCCGTCGCCGTTTGTGTACGCGGGCTTCATCTCACCGCGTAGCTCCGCGAGCGCGTAGTTCCAGTCGATCGGCATCGGGATCTTCGACACCGGATACCCGGCGCGCGTCGCGTTGGCCGCAAACCTCCGCGCGGCCTCGTAGTTGGGGCTCGCGATCAATTCGTCCGGGGCAGTGGCCAATCCGAGCATCTTCGCCACTCGCGGATAGTGAACGCGATTCATCAGCGCCCAGTCCAGCTCTTCGGGGAAGTTCGCGTTGAAGACGTGTTCCGCGGGCTGCAGTGTCATTCCTTGATAGACCAGAGATCCACCGCCGACCCCTGCCGCGCAGACGGCCGTCATATTGTCCCCGATCACCGCTTCGAGAAGTCCCGCGTACGGATCGAACGCCAGCGGGTGCCCGAACGCCTCGGGGTTGGTCCGGTGCCACAGGAGACGCTTGTCGGGGGTGGACACGTGCGGGAACGTCTCGGAATTCGGGCCGGTGGGCCAACGCATTCCGCGTTCGAGCAACGTCACCGGCACGCCGGCCTCGGCCAACCGCAGAGCCGTCACGCCTCCCCCGAATCCGGTTCCGATCACAACAACTCGGTGGTCCTCACGAGTCAGCGGGACGGCGGTTCGAGCAGGTGACACGCGTGCCGACGCGGTGCCGGCGGAGATCGTTGCCGCCGAGGCAAAGCTCGCTCCCGCAGCCGCAGCGCCTGCCCCCACCAAGAACGAACGCCTACTGATTCCCGCCATGCTGTACCCCCGACATCCACCCGATCGACTGACCGCGTGGCTACAAACTAGACACTCTTGGCTGGAAGTGTCAAGAATCACGTGTCGGCGTGAGCGCCGGTTCGAGCCAGCGCCGCAGAAACGCGCGGAGACCGTCGTCGGTCCGTACGGCGTCGCTGTCGAACGAGACGATCGACAGCGCAAGGCGTATCACGATCTCCACGATGCCGTCGAGGTCCTCGCTCTTGGCCAGATCCCGCTCGACCATCGGCTCGAACAGTTGGCGCGCAACGGGTTTCGCACGTTCCATCATCTCGAAGTCGAAAACCGGGTTGCCCCGCTCGGCGACGAGGAGTGTGGCGAGCACCGGATGGGTGCGCACGGCGGTTCGTCCCGAGACGACTATCTCGACGACGAAATCACACGCGGTTTCGGTCGTCTCGAGGCGCTCCTGGATTCCACCCATGACCTCGAACACCACGCTGGCCATCGCCTGCGACACGACCTCTTCACGAGACCCGAAGATCGAATAGACAGTCTGCCTCGACACTCCGGCAGCGCTTGCCACCGCTGCTACATTGACGCCCTCGAAACCACCGGCCTCGATCAAACCGATAGTGGCGTTCAAGATCTTCTGTCGGGACCGCATGCCGTCAATTATGCGTCGTTCGGGGCACCGGGGTGCACCTCGCCGGCGGATCATGCCGCCGAGTGCGCGCTAGCGGTCATGCAGCCTGCAGAGGTCGATCGACAGTCTGTAACTACTAGTATGTACAGTGAGGATATGAGTACACGCACTCGGCTTGTGAATGCGACGCAGGAGCTTCTGTGGGAACGCGGCTACGCAGCGACCAGCCCGAAGGACATCCTGCAACGGGCTGGCGCTGGGCAAGGCAGCATGTATCACCACTTCGCAGGCAAGCAGGACCTCGCGAGCGCCGCTTTGGAGGAGAGCGCAGCCATGATGCGCGCGGACGTGGACATACTGCTGACGGGTGAGGGTTCTCCCCTGGATCGGGTGATCGCCTACCTGGAGCGTCAGCGCGATTCCTTGCGTGGATGTCGCATGGGACGCATGACCTATGACGCGGACGTGCTGGCGACACCGGAGCTTCTCCGCCCGGTTGCGGAGACTCTGCAGTGGGTGGTCGCAACCGTCACCACGGTGATCAGCCGAGGCATCGAAGAACATGAGTTTCCCGAAGGCACAGATGCGCACCAACTCGCGTCGATGGTGGTCGCCACGGTCCAAGGCGGCTATGTGCTCGCCCGTGCGCAGCAAGATCCAGCTGCCTTCGACGCGGCAGTCGATGGTGCTGCGGGACTCCTCCGTAGCTGGAGTCGACGATGATCCTGCGCGCGCCCGTCGGCACACGCAAACAATACCGAAGGCGAGCCGGCGGTTCAGCTCGATAAACCCGTCGCCGCATCGACTTACAGCCAAGCAAACGAGGAGAATCACTGATGTACGCCATGCAGTACCAGGTCGCGCTGCCCACCGACTACGACATGGACATCATCCGCGAACGAGTTCGCACGACCGGTCATCTCATGGATGATTTCGCGGGGCTGGAGTTCAAGGCATATCTCATCCAGGAGAAGGCCAAAGGCGCATCACGAAATGCCTACGCGCCGTTCTACATCTGGCGAGAGATCGACGGGATGCGGACCTTCTGCTGGGGCGAACCGGGATACTCCGCCATCGTCCGAGACTTCGGCCGTCAGCCGATTCAGGACTGGACGGTCCACACACTCGTCGACGGTCCCGCCGACTACGCCCAGGCCCGCAGCCTCACGATCACAAACGTGCCCTTGCCCACGGGCGTCGCACCCGTTCGCTGCCTGGACGCGACTACTGAACTGTTCCTCGCAAGCGTCGGCGAGAGCACCATCGCACTCGTCAGCGCTGTCGACGTCACCACCTGGAACGTCATCATGGTGGAACTGAGTACGACGCCCGCTGATCAGAACACGGCCGACGCCGTCAGCTACGAAGTCCTCCACGTCTCGACGTCGGCCTGACCACTCTTTCTCGCGATCGATCAACGTCCCCGAGCAGTACGGCTAGTGAGTGACAGCGACTTTGACGAGCACTATCGCTGCCGCCAGCGCGGCCGTGACGAGCCCAGCGACGAACACACGGAACGTCAGCGGCCGGCCGCGTAGCCGCTGCGCGACGATCTGCACCGTCGCGATCCGAAACACCACGACACCGCCCGAAATCAGCTGCGCCCAGAAGGTCGGCAGAATCCACAACCAGGCGAGCGCGAGAATCAACGCGGGAACTGTTCCCGACGACGCAATGGGCACGGCGTCGCGAATCTCGTCGAGTATCGACTCGCGCTTCTCGGAATCCGTCGAGCCGTGCACCGATTCCGGGAGATTGCTCCGCGCGACTACCTCCGCGAACACGTGCGCAACGAACGTCGTCGACGCCGTCGCCAGCACCAAACCGAAGGCGACACCGTCATCGATGCTCGCTGGGCTCGCCGCGACCACCGCGGTGAGTACGAGGATGTTCCCGTAGACGTAGGCCGACAGCCGCGCCGCGGCCCGGGCAGGCGTCAACGGCCCCTGTGCGCGGTTCGCCGCATATTTGTACAGCGGCGTGTCGGCTACTCGCTGCCTCAGGAGTCCATTCATGGTGGTGGAGTGTAGCTAGGAGCCTGTCGAGGCGCGCTAGACGACAACCAGAAAGACCGCTGCGGTCAGCAGTACCGCCGCCACGGCGAACGCGACGGCAGCGGTTCGTATTCTCGGGACAGCGACGGCGACGACAGCAGCGAGCACCAGCGCGGCAAGAAGTGTCAGCGCCGCGCTGGACGCTCCCGATTGCACCGGAATCACCTGCAGTCCTGCCCACGCGAACACGACGCCGAGCACCAAACCGACGATCGCCTGCACGATCTGCTGTGTTGTCCGCATCCGCGCGATGATATCGGCGACGTGGGCGGCCGGGGTTGAAATCGGGATCGACCGGCTATGCGCGCTTCATGACCGACAAAGAAGCTGACAAAAAAGCTACCGACATCACCCCCGAAATATCCGAGGACATGCCGAAAGGCGGACATCCAGGCCCGACCGACGAAGGCAAGGACGGCGGAATGGCCACCCGAGAGTTGGCTCCGGAGTTGACCGAGGACGAGTAACGCTCGTAGGTCCGAATGCGAGCAGGCTCCCGGCGTTTTACTGTGTGACGGTCACGCACCGTCTCTGCCACGCCAAGGAAACTCATGGATCTCGCTGACGTCGATTTCGCTGATCTCGATTTCGCTGCCTACGACGCCCTCAGCTTCGACTGCTACGGCACTCTGATCGACTGGGAAAGTGGCATCGCGGCGGTCCTGGCGCCGTGGGCGCGAGAGGTCGGGTTGACCCTGTCGGACGAGGAACTCCTTCTCGCCTATGCGGGCAACGAAGCCGAAGCCGAACTGGACACACCGGGACTGCTGTACTCCGGCATCTTGGCCGACGCCTTCCGCCGCACCGGTGACACTCTCGGCGCGGCCGTGTCCGACGAATGGGCCGAGCGTCTCGGCACGTCCGTCCCGGACTGGCCCGCGTTCCCCGACTCGCACGACGCCTTGGCCTCACTCGCGGAGAACTACCAGCTGATCATCCTGTCGAACGTGCACCGCGAGGGATTCGCAGGCAGCAACGCCCGACTCGGCGTCACGTTCGATCGCATCATCACCGCCGAGGACGTCGGCGCCTACAAGCCGAGCGCACCTCATTTCGAGGCACTGGGCGCAACACTCGTCGAACTCGGTGTCCCTCCCCGAAGACTCTTACACGTGGCGCAGAGCCTTTTCCACGACCACGTACCCGCCGAGAGGCACGGACTCGATTCGGCGTGGATCAACCGTCGCCACGATCGACCGGGCTGGGGCGCGACGCCCGAACCCACCGGCGCCGTCGCCTATCGCGTCGAGTTCCCGAGTATGGCCGCCTTCGCCGAGGCAGCCCGGCAGTCGAGATAGAGGGCAGTCGAGATAGAGGGCAGTCGAGATAGAGGGCAGTCGAGGTAGACGGGCCGACACGGCACCGAACTCGAGTCGGTTGACTGATGACGGGCCCGGCGTCGACGCGGCACACTTGCCGCAGATCAGGTCGACGAAGGGAACCACACTTGTCCGCGAGCCATTCGGCAGGTCACGAAGCAGGAACGGCAGCGCTTCGAGTAGTCGTCGCGGACGACGACGTATTGCTCCGCGAGGGCCTGGCGAGCTTGCTGACTCACGCAGGCCTCCACGTCGTCGGGCAGGCAGGTGATGCCGACGAACTCCTCGACATCGTCCGGCGAGATCTGCCCGACCTCGCCGTCATCGACATCCGGATGCCGCCGAACCAGAATTCCGAAGGCCTCGACGCAGCCTCGAAAATCAGGACCGAGTGTCCTTCGGTATCGATGCTCCTACTGTCTGCCCATGTCGAAGTCGACCACGCGCTCGAACTGCTGAACGATGCGGACAGCCGGGGCCGCGGGGCGAGCACGCACCGCACGTCGGGTATCGGCTATCTGTTGAAGAGTCGAGTCACCGACGTCTCAGATTTCGTCGAGACCCTCGGCAGGATTGCGCACGGTGCATCCGTCATCGATCCCGCACTCGTCTACGAACTCGTCTCGGCGCGCCGCAAGGACGACCCGCTCGAAGCCTTGAGCGGCCGGGAACGGGAAGTGCTGACGCTGATGGCGGAGGGGCTCTCCAACGCAGGCATCGGGCGAAGGCTCTGGATCACCGAGGGCACCGTCGAAAAGCACGTTCGGAGCATTCTCACCAAACTCGACCTCGCGGAGACAGCCGACGACCACCGCCGCGTCCGCGCCGTCATCATGTACCTGGATACGGTGTGAGAACCGGTCATCGGCTCCGATCGAGCAATTCGATGATCGTATCTGCCGACAGATCGAATTTCGACAAGAAACCGACGGCCGCACTCGCATCGACGAGGTCGGCGAAATCTTCGGCGTCATGGGTCGACACCATGATCATCGACGGCGCCGGCATCAGGCCGGCCTCGACCCATGCGTCACCCAGGGCAGCGACCACGTCGAAGCCGCTCTCCGCGCCCAGATCGATGTCGACGAGAATCACATCCGGCCGGGTCGCGGCTGCCACCGCAACCGCATCGGCCATGGTCGACGCGATTCCGACCACGGTGAAGCCCGCGGCGTCGAGCAGCCTCCGTGCGGCAACACAGAATTCGGTGCTGTCGTCCACGATGAGGCAACTGACATCGGAGGGCTTCACTCGATCCAGGGTGTCAGACGAACCCGCCCGAGGCATTCCCGCTAGCCGTAACCTTCCCGCCACATGAGCGTCCTCGGTGAGTTCGACAAGACCGGACCGAACGGAGTGCTCACCCTCGTACTGCGGCCGAGCACCCCACCTCTGGCCTGCGGTATCGCCCTGGCAGGCGCGCTGGTGGTGCTCGAGATCCTGATCGTGCTGCTACTCAAGAGTATTGCCCCCGGGAATACTTTCGGCGCTGTGTTCCTCTTCGGCGTCCTGGTGATTTCGGCGCTGTCGGGATTCGGGCTCGCGGTCGCAACCTCGGTCGCGAGCGCTGCCGCCTACGCATACATCCACGTCGCCGAGAACAGCGAAAGCCTCGTCCCAGCCGTGCTTGTCTTCCTCGTCTTGGCGCTCCTGACGAATGTCCTCGTCGGCCAATCGAGGCTTCGTGCCGCCGAATCGGATCAACGCCGACGCGAGGCGGACCTCCTCGCCGGGCTCGCGCGGACATTGCTGCGGACACCGTTGTCACCGGACATACTCGCGGACGCCGGAATACAGTTCTCGACAGTGCTCGAACTCCCGCCGCCGCACGCGGTGCTGGGGCCCGTCGACGCACCGGTCGGCGACGACCGACAACGAATCCTGCTGAAGGAAGGCAACGAATCCCTCGGTTCACTGCTCGTGCCGGCCGAGCTCACATCGGCGGACCGGCGGAGGGTACGGCGCGTGGTTCCAGCTCTCGAAGCGTTGTTCGCGGCAGCGCAGGACCGCGAGGCATTGCATCTGCGCACCGTCACCCTTGCGCGTAGACAGGCCGCACTGCGCCGCGTCGCCACCCGCGTGGCGCTCCGCGGCGAGCCCGTCGACGTCTACGAGGCCGTCACCCGCGAGCTCGCCGAAAGCCTCGACGTCGAACATGTCTCGCTCGTGCACTACCGATCCGAGCAATACGAGTCCGAGGAATATGTCGTTCTTGCCGCACGGGACGATGCCTCGGGTCCCCACTGCATTGTGCCGGGTGAACGATTCGCCCTCGGCGGACACAACATCAGCACCATCGTGCACGCCACCGGCGCTGCAACCGAACTCGACGTCAACGAGGCCACCGGTCCGGTTGCGGCGAGGCTGCAGGCGCGAGGACTTCTGCGGGGTGTCGGAGTTCCCATCGACATCGACGGTGTCGCCTGGGGCGCTGTCATCATCGGCACCACGGGAGGCGATCCCGATCTCGACCTTCGGGAGCACCTGACCGACTTCGCCGATCTCGTGGCAACGGCGGTCTACAACAGCGAGACGAGACTGCAGCTCACCCGTTCGCGTGCTCGCGTCGTCGCCGCGGCCGATCAGGCGCGAAGAACCATCGAGCGAGATCTGCACGACGGCGCCCAGCAGCGGATCGTCTCTCTCGGAATGGAATTGCGTCTCGCAAGAATCGCGGCGGCAGAGGGCTCCGACGAGCTGCGCCACACACTCGACCGTGGCATCGAGACTCTGGCGCAGATACACAACGACCTCCGCGAACTGTCTCGCGGCATCCATCCCGCGATCCTGTCGAGGGGAGGGCTCGCGCCAGCCCTGAAAACACTCGCTCGTCGATCCCCGGTCCCGGTGTCGCTCACTGCCACCATTCCCGACCGACTACCGGAGTCGATCGAGGTGGCCGCGTACTACGTCGTCGCCGAAGCGCTGACCAACACTGCGAAATATGCGGAGGCACAGTCGATTACAATATCTGCCTCGGTTTCGGGCGGACAACTTCATCTGACCGTGTCCGATGACGGCTGTGGCGGTGCCGACATGTCGGCCGGTTCCGGGCTGCTCGGCCTTCACGACCGAGTCGCCGCTGTCGGAGGAACTCTGAACGTGGCGAGCGCCGACGGCGAAGGCACCTGTCTGCGCGTCGCCGTCGACCTCCCGGCACCCACCGGTCGAGCAGGCACTACCGGCTAGCAGGTATCTGCTTCCACCAGCCAGCAGCGACGACACCGCGCCCCAACCGGACGAATGTAATCCCTACACCACTCGAACATATCCGCTTTTCGGAGGACACCATGCCGTACATCACCACCACCGACGGAACCGAGATCTACTACACCGAGCAGGGCACCGGAAAGCCTGTGCTGCTCAGCCATGGTTGGCCGCTGTCCTCTGACGCCTGGCAACTCGAACTCAAACTTCTCGCCGACGCCGGCTACCGCGCCATCGCGCACGACCGTCGCGGTCACGGCCGGTCGTCGAAGACCTACGTCGGCAACGACATGGACACCTACGCTAAGGATCTCGCCGAACTCGTCGACGCTCTCGACCTGCAGGAGCTCACCCTGATCGGTCACTCGACCGGAGGCGGCGAAGTCGTGCGCTACGCCGCCAGGCACGGCGGAGACCGAGTCGCACGGGTCATCACCGCCGGCGCAGTTCCGCCGATCATGCTGAAGTCCGAGAGCAACCCCGAGGGCACACCCATCGAGGCGCTCGACGACATTCGGAACGGCGTTCTCACCGACCGTTCACAGTTCTACAAGGACCTCGCCGAGCCGTTCTTCGGGGCAAACCGCGAGGGTTCCGCAGTCTCGCAGGGCGCCAAGGACGACTTCTGGCGTCAGGGCATGCTCGTCAATCTTGCAGCGGCCTACGACTGCGTGAAGGCGTTCTCCGAGACCGACTTCACCGAGGACCTGAAGGCGCTCACCGTGCCGGTGTTCATCGCTCAGGGCGACGACGATCAGATCGTCCCCATCGCCGCTGCGGCACTGAAGTCCATCGAACTGGTGAAGGACGGGACGCTGAAGGTATACCCCGGCGCACCGCACGGAATCTACGGCGACTACCAGAAAGCCCTCGACGCAGACATTCTCGCGTTCATTGCTCAGTAATACCGACACCACGATCTGGAGAACATCATGTCCGACATCACCGTTGTATTGATTCACGGCGCCTTCGCCGACGCCGCGAGCTGGGCGCCGGTCACCAGGAAGCTACTCGACAAGGGCCACAAGGTTCTCGTCCCGTCGGTCCCGAACCGGAGCCTGCTGGGAGATTCTGCGTACATCCGCTCGATCGTCGAGAAGATCGACGGCCCGGTTCTGCTGGCCGGGCATTCCTACGGCGGCGCCGTCATCACCGTTGCGGGAGCTGCAGACAACGTCGTCGGACTCGTGTACGTGTCCGGCTACGCACTTGCCGAGGGTGAAAGTCTCGGCGAACTGCAGGGCCGATTCCCCGATTCCGATCTGGGAGCCAACCTGGTCTACACCCCATTCCCGACGGATGGCGCCGAGGACGGCACCGACGTCTCGGTGAAGATCGATGCATTCCCGGCTGTGTTCGCCGGCGGAATTCCGCTCGAGACCGCCGAGGTTCTTGCAGTCTCGCAGCGCCCGTTGGCCGCACTTGCATTCAGCGAGACCGCTCCCGTCGCCGCCTGGAAGACCAAGCCGGGCTGGGGAATCGTCAGTAGCGCCGACCACACCATCAACCCCGACGTCGAGCGTTTCGGCTACGAGCGCGCCGGCCTCCGTAGCGTCGTGGAAGTCGATGCACCGCATCTCGTCATGATCGCGCAACCCGACGCCGTCGTCGCCGTCATCGAAGAAGCAGTTGCCGACCTGAGCGTGTCGGAGAAGACGTCCGCCTAGTTCCGGCACGGACGAAAACGCTGACGCGAGTG
>NZ_JAHFVG010000007.1:0-128307 GCF_023264675.1 Rhodococcus sp. (in: high G+C Gram-positive bacteria) | reverse complement strand
AAGTGTCGTCAGCTCGCGAACTTGCCCGCAACGGTGACGACGCGGGTGGCGAGGTGGTCGAGGGCAGCGAGCGCGGACTCGTCCAGCTCGTTCTGATTGTTCGGGCCGGTGACGTGGCCGACGCCGTAAGGATTTCCGT
The DNA here is from genome assembly GCF_023264675.1 of Rhodococcus sp. (in: high G+C Gram-positive bacteria). Lineage (GTDB taxonomy): Bacteria > Actinomycetota > Actinomycetes > Mycobacteriales > Mycobacteriaceae > Rhodococcoides. The sequence continues at coordinate 128,168 of NZ_JAHFVG010000007.1, read as the reverse complement.
CGGCGAACTTCGTGGGATCGGTGTAGCCCGGGGGAACCAGGATGCCGCCGAAGTGCATCAGCGACGTGTAGAGCCCAAGAAGCGTTGTCTCCTGGCCACCGTGGGCTGTCTGGCTCGAGGTGAACGCCGCGTACACCTTGTCGGCGAGTTTGCCCTGCGCCCACAAACCGCCGAGCGAATCCATGAATGCCTGGAATTGCCCTGCAGTGCTACCGAATCGGGTGGGTGAACCGAAGATAACGGCGTCGGCCCAGACGATGTCGTCTCCTGATGCAGCCGGCTTGTCCTTGGTCGCTTCGTAGTTGGCGGCCCACGCCGGGTTTTCCGCGAACGTCGCCGGATCACGCGTTTCGGCGATGTGGCGCACACGAACTTCGGCGCCGGCCGACTCGGCCGCAGCGGCAAGACGATCTGCCATCGCCGTGCCGTGGCCGGTTGCGGAGTAGTAGAGGATCGCGAGCTTGGTCATGTCGGAAATTCCTATCGTTGGACGGGTTACAGGACTTTGGAGCCGTACATTTCGCCGAGCGGATCAGCGATGAGTTCGATGCGTGCTCCATCGGGATCGCGGAAGTAGAGGGAGACGTCGCTGTGTTCGGCGAGTTCGATGCCTGCGGCGACCAGCTTGACGCGCAGCGCTTCCCAGCGAGTGGGCTCCACACTGATGGCGACGTGATGCAGTCCGCCGAGCACTTCCTGATACGGACCGAGGTCCAGCCCGGGGAAGTCGAAGAACGCGAGCAAGTTTCCGTTGCCGATGTCGAAGAAGAAGTGGGAGGAACCGGGGTAGTCACGGTTCTCGATGAGTTCGGTCAGCGGAAATTCGAGGAGTCCCTGGTAGAACTCCACCGTTGCCTGCACGTCGCTGCTGACCAACGCCGTGTGATGCAGTCCGCGAGCCGACGATCGAGGGCGAGCTTCCGGCGCCACCATGTACTCGGCGCGAAGGCGATCACGCTGCTCTTCGAAATGCCGCTGTGTCTCCAGCTGCGTGCGTTCCTGCTCGGCTGCATCGATGCCCATGGCCCAACCCTTCCTCGAACTGCCCTTTGGTTGCTTCGTCAACTACATTAGTACAGATAGTTTCCTTGTCAACCAACCGGCTAGAATTGGCGACATGGATTCACCGAACTGGCTCGACGACGACGAACAGCGGGCATGGCGGTCGTACCTCGATGCGACACGACTCCTCCTGCAGACGCTGGATCGACAGCTCAGCCGAGACTCGAACATCTCGTTCACCGACTTCGAACTGCTGGTACTGCTCTCGGAGGCGCCGAACCGACAGATGCGGATGAGCGATCTCGCCGACGCCGTCACCACCACCCGAGGCGGGGTGACCCGGGCAATCACCCGACTCGTCGACGCAGGCTGGGCGCAGCGAGTTCTCTGCGAGGACGACAAGCGAGGCACCCTGGCAGAATTGACCGACGCCGGCGTGGCCAAACTTGTCGAGTCGAGTCCAGGACACGTCGCGGGCGTTCGCCGATACATGTTCGACGCACTCGCCGAGGGCGACGTCGAGCTGATCGGCCGAGCGTTCGGCGCCATGCGCGAGATCATGCAGAACGACAAATAAGCAGCGCAGTACAAGTAGGCGCAGTACTGCGCAGCCGTCAGAAAGCTCGCGAGTGCACCGGACGCTGTCCACCCCACCGAGCCAGCGCGTCGCGCCACCCCTCCGAGCCCGCTGCACCGGCCCAGGCGATGTAACCGTCGGGACGAACCAGGAGCGCCGGCCCGTTTCCCGGCACGTGCACGAGGGGACCGTCGAAGACCACTTCCGCGTTCCCTTCAGGGCAGACAAGCACGAATCGCCCGGCCCTCAATGCCTCGGAGACGCCGTCGCTCTGCGGGGCTCGGGTTCCGACCAGTCGATGCGGACCCGAGTGCCCGTATTCGATACCGATCCCGGAGAACATTCCGGCGATCTTGCTCGCACTGCGGCGGGTGCGAACGGCTTTGCCGATCACGAGGTTTCGCGCCTTCTTCGCCGGCCACGACTTCACCAGCAGCATACGAATGGTGGCACCGGACGTCTTCAGCACCAACTTACCGACCGGATGACGTTCGGACTGATACGAATCGAGAATCGACTCGTCCGCCCCACCGAGAACGGCGGCAAGCTTCCACCCGAGGTTGAACGAATCTTGAATTCCGGTGTTCATCCCCTGACCACCTGCAGGCGAATGGACGTGGGCCGCATCCCCGGCGAGCAGCACCCGACCGACTCGGTATTTCTCGACCTGCCTTTCGTCGCATCGGAATCGAGAGGTCCAGCGGACGTCCGTCCACCCGAAATCGGAGCCCATCGCCCGGGTGAGAACGTCACGCATCGACGCCTCGTCGATCGGATCCTTCTCGCCTGCCGTATCGCGTCGATCCCAGGTGATCACCCGATACCACCCGTCGCCGAACGGTGCGATGAAGGCGAAACAGTCGCGTCCCGCGTCGACGTTGATCACACCCTGCGGCGGATTCTTCAAGGTGACGTCGGCGAGCATGATCGAGCGGAGCAGTGCCCGGCCGTGGAACTTCTGCCCGATCGCCTCGCGCACCACGCTGCGCACTCCGTCCGCTCCGACGACGTACTCGGAGGACCACGTGGTCGCCGCACCGTCCGCGGTTGTCCCGTGCACGCGCGCTCCGGCATCGTCCTGATCGACGCCGGTCACGGTGACACCCCTGACGATGTGCGCACCTGCTCGTCGGGCATAGCTTTCGAGCAACGAATCGACGTTGACCTGGGGCGTCGAGAGCAGGAAGGGAAACTTCGACGGCAGAACCGTCAGGTCCAACTTCGTGTCGTCCCAGAGCTTCAAGCCCGAGACGCGCGCGCCGGTGGTGAGCAACTCGTCGGCCATCCCGCGGGAGTCGAGTACCTCCAACGTTCGGGCGTGGACCCCGAACGCCCGGCTCAGCGGGGAAACAGCCTGATGCTTTTCCAGAACGATCACCGATCGACCGGCGGCTGCGAGCTCCCCGGCCAGCATGCAGCCTGCCGGACCTGCCCCTACGACGATCACGTCTGCGTGTTCCATGATGCCCTCCTGTACCGGTCAACGGTTGTTGACTTCCGACCGTAGACCTGGAGAGTCGTCAGGTCAACGATTGTTGACTACGCTCACGAGATGGCCAGAATCCGATCGGCAGAAACCACCCGGGCAGCGATCCTCGACGCCGCACGCATCCGATTCGGCTCCGAGGGATACGAACGCACCACCATGAGGGCGGTCGCCGGCGACGTCGGCGTCGACGCGGCCATGGTCGTGCGCTACTTCAAGACCAAAGATGCACTGTTCGCCGAAGCTGCGACCTTCGAGCTCCATCTGCCCGATCTGTCCGGGCTCGCACCGAAGGATCTCGCCGCAGCCTTGATGCCCACCTTCTTCGACGTGTGGGAGGACGACGGCACGTTCCTGTCGCTGCTGCGCGCATCGGCAACGAGTTCGGTTGCTGCACAGACGATGCTGGAAGTCTTCGTGCGACAGGTCTCCCCCGCCCTCACCGCCGTCACTCCCGATCGCCATGCGGATCGGGCGGCGCTGGCCGGATCCCAGATACTGGGCCTCGCGTTCTCCCGTTACGTCCTGCGTGTGCCACCGCTGGTGAAGATGACGCACGACGAGATCGTCGACTGGGTCGGCCCGACCCTCACCCGCTATCTGACGGAGATCGATCCGTACTGAGCCACGCTGAACCGATCGGCCGGTTGTACCGTGTGTACCCATCGGAGGTACAGATGCCGCAAGCCCCGACCGAACTGATGCGAGCGCTCTACGCGGAGCACTCGACACCGGTGTGGCGTTATGCCTTCCGGCTGACCGGCGACCGCTCTCGCGCCGACGACGTCATGCAGGAGGTTCTGCTGCGCGCGTGGAGTCACCCCAAGATTCTCGATCAATCCGAAGCATCGGCGCGGGCCTGGCTGTTCACGGTCGCTCGTAACCTCGTGTTCGACGAAGGGCGCAGCGCCAAGTCCCGTCGTGAAATCGGGATGAGCGAACCACCGGATCGAGCACAACAGGACAGCTCGGACAGCGCTCTCGACGCCTGGCTCATGGCCGACGCACTCAGCAGATTGGCTCCCGATCACCGCGCGGTGATCGTGCACAGCTATTACCGCGGGATGTCGACCCGACAGATCGCCGCCGAACTCGACATTCCGGAAGGGACCGTCAAGTCCCGAATGCACTACGGCCTCCGCGCACTTCGACTCGCACTGCAGGAAATGGGGGTGACCAGATGAATCACGACGACTATGCGCTGTGGGACGGCGCCTACGTTCTCGGTTCACTGTCGTCGTCGGAACGCCGGGAATTCGAGGATCACCTCATCGAATGCGTGCGCTGCTCACGTGCCGTCGCGGAGCTCACCGTTCTGCCGGGGCTTCTCGGTGCGATACCGCGCGACATCGCGCTTGCCGAAGCGGAATCCGAACCCGAATTCGAGTTGCCGATGCCCGCCGCCGGACGGGACGAGACTCTGTTCGCCGCCATCCGCGCGAAGCGTCGACGCACTCGCATGCGCGACGCGGCACTCGCCGTGGCGGCTGCGGTGGTCATTGCCGTACCCGTCGCACTCGTCACGCAGAATGCCCTCACCGCCGATACGGCCCGGTCTCTCGACACGCCGGGTTTTGCAGCCTCGATAGCCATGACCGACGTCATTCCCACGGTCATCGACGCCCGCGCAGCGCTCACTCCGCACTCGTGGGGAACCACGATTTCGCTCGACTGCACCTATCTCGTCGCGGACGACGAAGAGCCGGACCGGTACGGCAGCGAAACCGAGCAGTACGCGTTGACGGTCACCGACGCATCCGGCCAGGTGACTCGATTGGCAACATGGATCGGAACACCGGGGGTGACGGTCACTCCGCAGGCAACCATCAGTGCCCCGGCCGACTCGATACGCAGCGTCGACGTCCGCGCCGGAGACTCCGACGAAGTGCTGTTGACGGCGTCGCTCTGAGTTCTACGACACCGTGAGGGTGCCGATCATGTTCGGGTGATACTCGCAGTGGAACGCGTACGCCCCGGCGGAACTCGGGACGATCATGGTGACACTCTCGCCGCCGTCGACATCGACATCGAAGGCGTCACCGGAATCTGCCGTCACGGAATGCTCGGCGGTGTCTTCGTTTCGGATGGTGATCTGCTCCCCGGGAGACACCGCCGCGGGCACGGCGAATCGGAAGTCGGAGATCACGATCTCCCCCGATGCCGAGGACGCCGATGGGCTCGGCATCTCCATCGGCATGGACGACATGCTCGTCGGGGACACAGCCGTTGAGGACACAGCCGTCGAGGACGCAGCTGTTGACGACACAGCTGTTGTGGACTCAGCTGAACCCGATGTGTCTCCACTGCACCCGGCGAGTGCAAGTCCCGCTCCCGCTGTCACTATCAGTCCCGCGATGGTTCTGTTCATGTCGTCCTCCGCATAGTCGTTCGGCACTCTGATCGAAAGTTGCTTCGTGAAAACACACGAAATTCAACGGGTTTCGGTTCGATTCCAACAACGAGTGAACGTTTCCGAGGGGTACTCCGTGTGTACGTGACAGACGAGCTATTGGGGGCTACGTATGACACAGGACAGTCGGGACACACACGGCCGCGATCAACCGGCCCGCGCCACCGAGCGCGCAGCAACGCACCTGGCGACCGCGCTCGCCGACCATGGAGTGGACCACGTGTTCGGGGTGAGCGGGGCCAACATCGAGGACCTCTTCGAGGCCCTCCACCACTGCGAACGCATCGAACCGGTAGTGGCGAAACACGAGTTCGCCGCCGCGACCATGGCCGACGGTTATGCCCGCACCTCGGCGCGGATCGGCGTCGTCGCCGCCACATCCGGGGGCGGCGCACTGAATCTCGTTGCAGGCCTGGGCGAGGCGTATGCGTCGAACATTCCCGTCCTGGCGCTGGTCGGGCAACCACCGACCACTCACGAAGGCCTGGGCGCATTCCAGGACTCGAGCGGCAGAGCCGGGTCGATCGACGCCCCGGCCCTGTTCTCCCAGGTCAGCACCTATTGCCACAAGGTGTCCAGCGCCGAAGAACTCGACGATCGGTTGGCCGAGGCCTTCGACGCACTGTCGCGCGGCGGTCCTGCCGTTCTTCTGCTTCCCAAAGATGTTCAACAGCAGCTGTGTTCACCGTTTCGGCCGCGCCGGGCGCAGCGAAGCCGCGCGCAACGGATCGACACGTCCGAACTCGCCCGCGCCATCGACGCCACCGACGGCCGCATCACCGTCATCGTCGGAGACGACGTTGCCCGGTCCGACGCACGACGCGAACTGGCCGAACTGCTGCACCGCCTCGGCGCACCAACCGCAGTGACACCGGACGCCCGAGACACCGTCGACCCCCTCCTGCCCGGCTACCTCGGCGTCGCCGGGGTGATGGGGGGACCCGATGTCGTTGATTCACTCAACGATTCGACACTGTGCTTGTTGATCGGGACTCGACTGCCGATGATGGCTCGCGCCGGACTCGACGAGGCGTTGAAATCCATCGACGTTCGCAGCATCGGATCGAGTGCGCCCTATGTCCCCTCGACGCATCTGCACACGAACGACCTTCGCTCGGGTCTACGCCAACTGACGGCTGCCTGCGGTCCACGATCGGCGCACCGCCCCGAGCGGCCGTTCCGCGAGCTCGTCGTCCCGCCCAGTCACGGTCAAGGGATTCGCTATCGGGATGCTGTGAAGGAAATTTCCGAAGCCATCCCCTCGGGCAGCGACGTCTTCGCCGACGCCGGGAACACCGGGGCGGCCGTCGTGCATCACCTCCGGATCGACAGGCACAGTCGATTCGTCGTTGCACTCGGGATGGGCGGGATGGGATACACATTCGGTGCGGCCATCGGATCGGCGCTCTCGCGGCGGCGCCGAACGTTCGCCGTCGCCGGAGATGGCGCTTTCTTCATGCACGGCATGGAGATTCACACGGCGCTCGAATATCGCGTGCCGGTCACGTTCATCGTGTTCAACAACAACTCCCATGCCATGTGCGTCACTCGGGAACAGGTGTTCACCGGGAACGAGCAACCAGGAAACCGCTTCACGAGGGCGTACATCGCAGCGGGTATCGCCGCGATGTTCCCCGGCGCGAGCACTCACTACGCCTCGACCACAACCGAACTGACGTCCGCCCTTGCCGCCGCCGCAGTCGTCGACGGCCCCGCGTTCGTCGAAGTACTCTGCGACGCCGACGAACTACCGCCCTTCGCACCCTTTCTCGCCGCCGAAAACACCGCCACGGAAAACAAGGAGAACCATGAGCTCCAGTGTGCACGCAGTCAGTGATCTCCCCAGCAAGCTCGACGGACTGATTCGAGTCGAGACCTCCGATCGTCACGCCACCACGCCGATCATCCTGGACATGTTGAGATCGGTCTATCCGCACGAGCAGGTGTTCGGCAAGTACTGCACCGTGCAGGAATACATCGATGCTCCGCCGAGCGAAGTGTACGAGTATCTCTCCGACACTCGCAGTCTCGAAGAATGGACCTACAGTCTGCGAGGATTCACTCCGACCGACGAGGAAGGGCTGTGGCTCGCCTACGACCGCCTGGGTGATGCCACCGAAATCTACACGCGCACAGTGGCGAATCCCAAGTCGATGACCGTCGACTACCATTGCGCCTGGGACCAGGGCACCCACCTCTGGATGGTGTACCTGATGCGCGTCGTGGACGCGCGCGTCGTCTTCGACAAGCCCGGTTCGGTGGTGCTCTGGACCAACTGCCACCATCCGTTCTACGACGAGAATCCCTATCCCGAGGCTGCGCCGCCCGAACGAGGACCGTGGGTGGGCGACTTCTGGGACATGTTCGCTGCCGGTCACCAGCTCGAGATTCAGAACCTCAAGGTCATCTGTGAATACCGGCACTCGAACGGCCTTCCCCTCACGCCGACATGGATGGGTGCCTGAGATGCGAACAGTGAGCTTGGTCGACATAGCCGGATATCTGCCGGAGAACCGTGTCCCCGCAGACTATTTCGCGCAGTTCGCGAAAGACGACCGCTTGGCCGACAACATCATGTTCCGATCCCCTCGCTTCCGCCATCACGTCGCGCCGGGTGAGAGTGCCGTCGACATGGCCGAGCAGGCGGTCCGGCCACTCGTCGACCGTCACGGCGCCGACTCGATCGGCAGCGTCGACGTGTTGATCACTCATACTCAACTTCCCGACCTTCCCATCCTGGGGACCGGCGGGGAACTCGCACGCCGGATGGGCCTGTCGCCCGAGTGGGTGATCGACCTGCACAACGGTGGATGCGCATCGTTCGTCTACATGATCAAGCTCGCGCGACAGATCATGCAGAGCGCCTCTGCCAGTTCGGCATTGATCGTCAACGTGCAGAACAGCGCCGGTCAGATCTTCACCCAACCCGACGTCGTGTCGCTCTCCCAGGCAAGCGTCCCGGGTGACGGGGCAGGAGCCGCACTGTTGACGGCGTCCGAGGACGCACCCGTTCTCGGTATCGAGTGCCGAACGTATCCGGAGTTCGCCGGCGACATGACCGCCGAAGCAGACCCTCCCCGCAAATACTGGGAGGCGGGCACCGGCCAGATGCACGTCGGATTCACCGAGTCCAAGATCACGAAGGTCCTGGCGAGGGGCAATCGCCTGGTTCCCGAGGTGGCAATGGCGGTCTGCTCCCAGCTCGGTGTCCGGAGCGAATCCATCGACACGCTTGTCACGAATCAACCGAATCGAATGTTCCTCCGAAATTGGCGCGACGCGTTGGAGCTTCCGGAAGAACGTCATCCCGACTCGTTCGACGAGGGCGGAAACCTTTTCGGCGCAGGCATTCCGGTCACGCTCGACATTGCCAACCGGGCGGGCCGGATTCCGAACGGTTCGTTGGTGATGTTGGCCGGGTTCGCCCATGCCGGAGACTTCGCGGGTGCGGCGGCCGTGCGGTGGGGAGCTGCGTCGTGATCACTCGAAATACTGGGATGCTCGATCACGCGCCGTCACGATTCCAGCTGGGGCTCAGCGAGAATCCCCATCCACCGTTGCCGTCGGTGATCGCAGCGTTGGATCGAGCGTCGCGTCGTGCCAATCGGTATCCCGAGTTCTTACCGACCAGCCTCGCGGACATCATCGCCGACCACGAAGGCCTCGATGCCGGGCACGTCGTCGTCGGTGCAGGCGCGACCGGTGTCGCCATGCAGGTCTTGCGGTCGATGACGTCGAGGGACGACCGAACCGTCTTCTCCGTCCCCACGTTCGACGGGTACCCGATCATGACCGAGATGTGCGGCCTGAGCGCCCACACGGTCGCTCTCGACGACCACGGCATGCAGGACCTGAATGCGATGCGGCGGTCGATCGACGACAGGACCACGCTCGCGATCGTCTGCAGGCCGCACAACCCGACCGGGACGCTCACCCCCACCGTCGACCTCGTGGATTTTCTCCGATCGATGCCGGACCACGTGACGACGATTCTCGACGAGGCGTACATCGAATTCGTGGCACCCGATCTGCGGATCGACGTACCGGCGTTGATCTCCGAGTATCCGGGCGTGGTGGTGTTGCGGACGTTCTCCAAAGCCTATGGACTCGCGGGCTTGCGTATCGGTTACGGGCTCGCATCAGCAGGCCTCGCCGGCCGCATTCGCCGACTGCAGCTTCCGTTCGGGATGGTCGCGGCAGCGGAGGAGGCCGTGACCGCCTCGTACGCCGCTGCCGCCGAGCTGACCGATCGGGTGAATTCGATTGTCACCGAACGTGAGCGACTCCGCGCCGATCTGTCGGCCCGCGGAGTCGTGACGCCGGACAGCCACGCGAACTTCCTGTACCTGCCGGGTGCGTCGATCGGTGGCGCGCTCGCCGACGCCGGGATTGCATCGCGTCGCTACGCCAACGGCGACGCGAGGATCGCAGTGGGCGATCCCCGCGCGGGCCGCGCCGTCCTGGAAGCAATTACATCCAGCAGCCACATTCCGAGCTAGACACTGCAGCGAGTACCTTCCGGCGGCGACTGCAGGTCGACGAGGTAGTCGGCGACAACGTCGTCGACGCAGTCACTCGCTCCGGAGAACGCGACTGTGTGCTGCTCACCGTCGACGGTCAGGAGCGAGCCACCGAGGGTGTCGGCCAGGCTGACTCCTCCGTCGTAGGGAGTCGAGGGATCACCGGTCGTCGACACCGTCAGCGTGTCCGGCAGGCCCTGAACATCGGTCGCGTAGGGGTATCCCAAAGTAGGCTCTGCCGGCCATGATTCACACGGATCACGGGCACCGTCGGGGCCGAGGCCGGCGTCGAGGAACGGCGCTACTCCCTGAATCTCACGCTTGAGGTCGACTTCCTGGTCCGGGGTGTTGCGCTGCTCGTCCATGCAATTGATCGCGTAGAGGGCATCACCGAAATTGGGATAGGTTCCGTCGGCCTGGCGTCCGGCAACGGAGTCGCCGAGTATCTGCAGCGTCTGCGCCTGACCGTTCTGCAGTTCTCCGATGCCCTTCAGAATTGCGGGCCACGCGGCGGAGTCGTACAAACCGGCGATCACGCCGTTCAAGGCTGCGTCGAAGTCCACCGGGCGCCCGTCAGCGGTGACGATCGGCCGATCGACGAGCGGCCTGACGGTGTTCGAGAAGACCTCGGTGGCTGCGCTCGGGTCGGGGCCGAGCGGGCAGTCGGGGCGGGACGCGCAGAACGCTGCCATCGCATCGAACGAACGTTGAAATCCTGCATACTGCGTGATCCGTCGTTCGTAAGTCCCCCGCTGTGGATCGATGGCGCCGTCGAGCACCATCGCACGCACCTTGTCGGGAAACATCTCGGCATAGACCGCGCCGAGCCGCGTGCCGTAACTCTGGCCGAAATAGCTCAACTTGTCGTCGCCGAGTGCAGCCCGAACGATGTCCATGTCGCGCGCCGCGTTCCGCGTGCTCACGCTCTTCAGCACGTCGTCGCCGCCGGACCTGTCGGCGCACTGGTTCACGAGCCCGCGTGTTCCGTCTTCGGACCACGACTTACTGCTGACGAGGACTGTCGTCGTCGCCTGACCTGCGTCGGCTTCGGGGCCGGTGAAGCAGTGGACGGCCGGTGTCGACGCACCGACGCCACGTGGATCGACACCGATCAGGTCGAACTTCTCGGTGACTCTGCTGTCGGCGAGGGTCGTCGCGCCGAGCGCTGCCATGCTCATCCCTGGCCCGCCGGGTCCACCGGGATTCATCACCAGCGAGCCGGTGGACTCTCCGCGTGCCGGTGCCTTCAGCATCGCGATCTGGGCCGTGCGCCCGCCTGGATCGTCGTAGTCCAGGGGCACCTCCGCGCGTGCGCACTGGAAGGCCGGGTTGCTCGAAAAGCTCTGCTCGTCGGCGGTGGTCGTCGCGTAGCCATCGCACGGACCGAACTCGAGTTCCTGGTCGTAAAAGCGCTGCAGGTCCTCCCGCTCGGCCTGCTGTTCGGCTTGCTGTTCTGCTTCGACCGGCTCTGCTTCCTGGCCGGGCTGCGCACACGCGCCCACGACCAGCAGCGTCGGTAATGCCACCGCAAGGGCTGTGCGAGTGAGTGTCGAACGCGTGGTCACTTCGGTCTCCTCGTGAGTTCGGCGAATAAGGTGATCCCAGAAGACACCCGGCCGCTACGGCACACTCAAGCCCTCGGCCATGTGAGGCACGCCACAGTTTCCGGTTACGGTCCAGGCCGGTCGTGCGAAAGGGGGTAACCGTTGAGTTGGAGCACGCGCGAGATCGCCGACCTGGCCGGTACGAGCCTGCGAGCCGTCCGGCACTATCACGAGGTCGGCCTACTCGACGAGCCCGAGCGTGCGTCGAACGGTTACAAGCAGTACGGCGTCGCCCATCTCGTGCGGGTACTCCGCATCAAATGTCTGACCGATCTGGGGTTCTCGCTGTCGCAGATCGCCGCGATGGGCGATCAGGACGAGCACCCGCACGAAGCACTGCGCACACTGGATGCCGAACTCGCCGCATCCATCGAGCGGCTGCAGCGGACACGCGCCGAGCTCGGCGTCATTCTGAACAACCAGGCCCCGACCGATCTACCCGCCGAGTTGGCACCCGCGGCGGCCGAGGCCGAACTCACCGACGCCGATCGGTCGTTCATGGTCGTCCTGACGCGCGTGCTCGGCCCCCTCGGCATGGCGTCCTACTCGGACCTGTTGGCCGACATGCGCGCCGACGCCCCGGTTTCTTCGCGCGATCCGGTCTCCGCCTTCGACCGACTACCCGCCGACGCCGAAGAATCGGTACGCCGAGACATCGCCGATCGAATGGTGCCGTACGTCCGCGACCTGTACTCGCGCTATCCGGGGCTGAAGACCGCTGGCGCCGACGCCCCGCACGGGTCTCGGTTCGCTTCCGAAACCGTCGGCAAGGCCATCATCGATCTCTACAACGCGGCGCAGGTCGACGTGATCGCCCGCGTGCAGGTCATGCTTCGCGCGGACTGATCGCCGGTTCGCTGATCCTGTTGCAAACCGGACAAATATTTTGCTGCAATTTGCACCAATTTGCCCCCGGCGGCGGTAGGGTTCCCTCACCGGCACGGAGCGTCCGTAGTTCACACGGATCGGCACGTCCCGGCGCCAATTCTCGCGACCGAAGATCGCCGCCTCACGTATCCCTGTATGGAGTGCACCCATGACCGCTCGATCCGCAGGCGTCCGCCATCGTCGGCACACGCGATCAGCTCTGGCGACCGCGATGGCGCTGGGGATGAGCATGCTGATGGCGTGCTCGTCGACCGACGCGCCTGCCCCCACTCCCGCCGAGAGCCCTCCCCAGGTTCCTACCCCGTCCTTGGATCGAGACGACGTCGACGCAGCCATCGGCCAGCTCGACGGGTACGTCGAGGACATGATGAACAACACCGGCGCGCCCGGTATCGCCGTGGCGGTCGTCTACAAGGACGAGGTCCTCTACTCGAAAGGGTTCGGGGTCAGGAAAGTCGGCGAACCCGGTGCCGTGGACACGAGCACGATGTTCCAACTCGCGTCGGTGTCGAAGCCAGTGGCATCGAGTGTGGTCGCGTCCCAGGTCGGCGCAGGGAAATTCGACTGGGACGACCCGGTGAAGATGTACGAGAAGAACTTCGCGGTAGCGGATCCGTACGTCACCGAGCATGCAAGTTTCACGGACCTGATGTCGCACCGATCGGGCCTACCCGACCACGCGGGCGACCTGCTCGAAGACCTCGGCTACTCCTACGACGACATCATCGCCCGCCTGAATCAAGTTCCGCTCGAACCATTTCGGGACAACTACGACTACACCAACTACGGATTCTCCGCGGCAGGTGTCGCTGCGGCGAACGCTGCCGGAACTACCTGGGCAGATCTGTCGGAGCAGACCATCTACGACCCGCTCGGCATGGAGAACACGACGTCACGGCAGGACGTGTGGGAGAACTCTCCGAACCATGCGTACAACCATGTACTCGTCGATCCCGCGGCGCACACCTGGGAGGCCAAGTACGTCAGCGATCCCGAAGGCCAAGCCCCTGCGGGCGGTGCAGCATCCTCGGTGGACGACATGGCCAAGTGGATGAGAATGGAATTGGCCGGTGGCACGTTCGAGGGCACGGACATCGTGGACGCCGACGCCCTGCAGTTCACCCATCAAGCCCATTCGATGCCACATCCGGCGACGACGCCCGGTGCACGAGACAGCTTCTACGGCATCGGTTTCAACGTCGGAACCGATGCACAGGGACGCGTCGAAGTTGCCCATGCAGGCGCTTTCGGTCTCGGTGCCAGCACCGATCTCGTGATGATCCCCGGCGAACAGCTCGGCATCGTAGTGCTCGCCAACACCGCCCCGATCGGCGTCTCCGAGACCATCGGCGCTCAGTTCATGGACTACGCCAAGAACGGTGCACTCACCGTGGACTGGGCGCCGTTCGTCGCCGGCCAGTTCGCAGCCCTCACCTCACACGGCCGCTCCGACGTCGACTACTCCACTCCACCGAAAACCGAAGGCAAGCCTGCGAGCACGTACGTCGGCACCTACAGCAGCCCGTTCTACGGGAACGCGGAGATCGCCGAGGAGGGAGACGGCCTGGTCGTGAAAATGGGCAAGAACATGCAATTGTCCTATCCCCTCACCCATTACGACGGCGACACCTTCTGGTTCGAGCCCGAAGGAGAGAACGCGGCAGGGCCGACGGGCGTGACCTTCACCGAAGGTGGCACACCCACGTTGACCGTGGAGTATCTGAACAACTTCGGGCTCGGCACATTCACCAAATCCTGATTCGACAACTGCTCAGGGAGTCAGCAATGTTCACCAATTCAGCGACAAGAACGACCCTCCTCGCAGCCGTCGTGGCGTCGGGAATGATCGTCGCCTCGTGCTCGTCCACGTCGTCCGACAACGGCACCGACGGCAGCAACGGCAGCTCCAATACGTCGGCGACAGAATCGAGCAGTGCGGAATCGAGCGCGCTGGTGGATCTCGACTCCGCTGCGCTGGACACCCTCGTGGAGGACACAGCGTCGCAGTTCCACGAGATAGGCATGGTGGTGCTGATCAAGACACCCAATGGCGACTACGTCAACACCTGGGGCGCAACGGAACTGGGAGGAAGCGAGCCGCCGACTCTCGACACCAAGGTTCGCGTCGGCTCCAACACGAAGACCTGGACCGGGACGGCGATCATGCAGATGATCCAGGAAGGCAAGCTGGCGATCGACGATCCGGTGAGCAAGTATCGCCCGGACGTGCCGAACGGGGACAACATCACCATCGGCCAACTTCTCGACATGCGCAGCGGACTGTACAACTACACCCAAACCCTCGAACTGAACACCGCCCTGGACCTGGACACTCAGAAGGTGTGGAGCCCCGAGGAATTGGTGGCGCTCGGCCTGTCGAACCCCCCGTACTCCGCACCCGGTACCGAATACCACTACTCCAACACCAACACCGTTCTACTGGGGCTCATCGCAGAGCAGCTCGACGGCAAACCCATCGCTCAGATCTTTCAGGACAGATTCTTCGGGCCACTCGGCCTGAGCGGAACGTCGTTCCCGGCGAACACCGACACCAGCATTCCGGCGCCGTACTCGAACGGATACTCCTACAGCGGCAACGTCGAGACACTGGGCGAGGGCAAGGAATCGTTGCCCCCCGAGAAGTTGGCAGCAATCGAGGCCGGAACCGTGCAGCCGCGCATCACCACCAACGACAATCCGTCGTGGACATGGTCTGCCGGACAGGGCATCTCGACGGCCAACGACGTGGCGACGTGGGTGCAGGCGTTGGCCGGGGGCGACCTGCTCGACGAGAAGACTCAGCAGCTCAGGATGGACAGCGTCACCGAAACGGATGGACCCGGTTCCTCCGGCTACGGGTACGGCATCGCCCAGATGGGTCCGCTGTACGGCCACATCGGCGAACAGCCCGGGTACAACACGTTCATGGGTTACGACCCGGCCAACGACGTGACCCTCGTGGTGTGGGGCAACCTCGCCCCGACGGCCGACGGCATGTCCCCCGCGTCCGTGCTGGCGCGCGAGCTGGTCCCCTACATCTACGCGGGGCCTCCTGCCGAGACGGCCGGCGACATCGAGCAGCAAGACGACACGGGAGGCAACTGACTCGCCGTTGCCCAGCGCTCATTAGGCTGGGCAACGACACATCTCGGGTATCAGTTCACGGAGGGAGACCGAGTGGCACAGGGCGACCTCAACACCACGTCGTATGTGATTCTGGGGCTTCTGATTTCACGTGACTGGTCGGCGTACGAGATCGCCGAGCAGGTCGGCCGCGGAGTCGCGGAGGTATGGCCACGGGCCGACCGACAGCGATACAACACCCCGAAGCGGCTGCTGGAGCGCGGCTTGGTCACGGCACGCGCCGACGCCGTCGGGACCCAGCGAAGCCGCACCGTCTACTCGATCACGCCCGAAGGCCGCGCCGCCCTCAGGGACTGGCTCAACACCGCGTCCCGTCCCTCGTCGCTCGAATTCGAGGGAATGATCCGAGTCATGTTTGCCGAACAGGGTTCCATCGCGGACCTACGTACGACACTGACGACGATAGGCGAGCAAGCGAGGCAGTCACGCGCATTGTTCGTCGGACACGCGGAGCGCATGCTTCAACCAGATCATGGGACCTTCCCCGACCGCGAACACCTGATGGCACTTGCCAATCGGTTCATGGTCGGCCACTTCACCCATATGGCTCAGTGGTCGGAATGGGCGCTGGCCGAGACTCGGAGTTGGTCGGACACCGTGGAGCCTGCCGTCACCGAGCACGAGCGCAGCCGCGAGATCTTCGAGGGATCGATCGATCAAGGAAAGCCTGGGTAACACCACCTCAGGGCCTCATCGACTCCCGAATCCGCGCGGCCTGCATCGTCAGATGGTGGCGTTCGGCGAGGTTGGGAGCCAGTTCGGCGGCTTCAGCGTAGAACCTCGCTGCCACCTCCAGGTCGCCCGCCTTCTCGTGTAGGTACGCCGATGCAGCACGATGACGAGGAACCGACGAGTCGACGTCACGTAGCGCGGAGAGTCCTGCCGACGCACCGTCGGCCTCACCGACTGCCACCGCTCGATTCAGCTGCACCACCGGGCTCTCGGTGATGGCGGCCAGCTCGTCGTACCAGCCGACGATCTGCACCCAGTCCGTCTCCTCGGCTCTCGGCGCATCCGCATGCAGCGCGGCGATCGCCGCTTGCGCTTGGTACTCGCCGAGTCGGTCGGCCTGCAACACCGTCTGCAGCACCACGACGCCTTCTGCGATGAGCGCGGTGTCCCAGCGGGATCGGTCCTGCTCGGCGAGGGGAACGAGACTGCCGTCGGGACGTGTACGCGCACGCCGCCTCGCGTGATGCAGCAGCATCAGCGCCAGCAATCCGGAGGTCTCCTCGTCGTCGGTCAGGGATTCGAGCTGACGAGTCAGCCGAATTGCCTCGGACGCGAGGTCGACGTCGCCGGTGTAGCCCTCGTTGAACACCAGGTAGAGCACCCGCAGAACCGTGGCGAGATCGCCGCGGCTGTTCAATCGCACACCCGAGACCGTCTTCTTGGCCCGGCTGATGCGCTGAGCCATCGTCGATTCCGGCACCAGGTAGGCGTCGGCGATCTGTTTGGTGGTCAATCCCCCGACCGCCCGTAGCGTGAGGGCAACCGCCGACCCGGGTGTCAGCGACGGATGAGCGCAGAGGAAGAACAGGTCCAATGTGTCGTCGGAGGTCTCCGACGGACCTGGCACCGGCTCGGCCCACGTCCGCTGCTCACGGTCGCGTCGCGCTGTCTCGGCTCGATGACCGTCGAGAAACTTGCGCCAGGCGACGGTGACGAGCCAGCCCTTCGGGTCCGAGGGCACCACGCTGGACCAGCTGGTGGTCGCCTGAACGAGTGCCTCCTGCACGGCATCCTCAGCCGTCGCGAAATCGAGTCCACGACGAGTGAGGATGCCGATCACCGCGGGAATGAGCTCCCGCAGCAGTGGCTCGTCCATCTATTCGGTGATGGTCATGGGGTTGCCCATCAGGGCACGAATCTCCAGCCACTCGTGGATCGGATCACCGTTCGCGCCCGGTGCCGCCGACAACTCCCCTGCCAGTTCGATTGCCCGCTCGTAGGTGTCGACGTCGATGATCATCCATCCCGCGATCAGGTCTTTCGTCTCGGCGAACGGGCCGTCCGTGACGGGAGGCTTGCCTTCGCCGTCGTAACGAACGAACGTCCCCTCGGGCCGCAGCGCCTGCGAGCTGACGAATTCACCGGTGTCCCGCAGCTTGTCCGCGAAATCGTTCATGTACTGCATGTGATCGTCGACCTCCTGAGGAGTCCACTGATCCATGGGCGCGCTGTTGACCGATTCCGGGGCGCCGCGGTAGTGCTTGAGAAACAGGTACTTCGCCATGACGATCTCCTTCGTTCGTTGCGGCCATTCTTGCCGCACTCACCCCTGGGACGAAGCCGGTCGGGCGTTCTCGACATGATCCCAGAACATTTTTTCGCGAGACGTCTCCGCTGCGACTGCGCACCGCCGGGTTGCGCTCGGCCACCTCGGCGATCAATACTCTAGGTAATATTTATAGATCTACAACTATTGGACGGTTCGATGACAGAGTTGACCTCTCGGCGCCGGTACCTCGTTCTCGGCATCTGTTGCCTCAGCCTTTTTCTCGTCAGCATCGACAACACCATCGTCAACGTCGCGCTCCCCTCGATTCGCGTGGAACTGAACTCCTCCGTGTCGGGCCTGCAGTGGATCATCGACGCGTACACCCTGGTGCTCGCATCGTTGTTGATGCTCGGTGGCTCGTCCGCCGACCGCTTCGGTCGCAAGAAGTTCTTCATGATCGGCACCGCATCCTTCGTCGTCGGATCGCTTCTGTGCAGCGTTGCCCCCTCGCTCGGCTGGCTCGTCGCCTTCCGCATGATTCAGGCCGTCGGAGGTTCGATGATGAATCCGGTGGCGATGTCGATCATCACCAACACCTTCGACAACCCCAAGGAACGTGCGGGGGCCATCGGCGTCTGGGGTGGAGTGGTCGGTGTGTCCATGGCTGCCGGACCACTCGTCGGCGGAGCGCTCGTGAGCTCGGCCGGTTGGCAATCGATCTTCTGGGTCAATGTCCCGATCGGACTCGCCGCTCTTGCGTTGACGTGGAGGTTCGTCCCCGAATCGAAGGCCGCGAAAGCTCGAAAGTTCGATCCTGCAGGTCAATTCCTGGTCATCACACTGCTCGCCGGTCTCGTGTTCACGATCATCGAGGGCCCGACCAAGGGATGGACCTCACCGTTGATCCTCGCAACCGGCGCGATTGCCGTGTTCTCGCTTCTCGGACTGATGGTGGCGGAATCGAGGCGTGATGAACCCTTGATCGAACTCAGCTTCTTCCGCAGCGTCCCCTTCAGCGGAGCCACGATCATCGCCGTGTGCTCGTTCGCATCCCTCGGCGGCTTCCTGTTCCTCAATACCCTCTATCTGCAGGACGTTCGGGGGTACTCGCCTCTGCATGCCGGTCTGTACACACTGCCGATGGCCCTGATGACCCTCGTGTTCGCGCCGATCTCCGGACGCATCACCGGCTCTCGCGGTCCGCGGTTGTCACTGATCGTCGCCGGAATCGGGTTCATCGTGGCGGCACTCATGCTCACCCGACTCACGGCCGATACGTCCTTCGCCTGGCTTGCCTTGTCCTACATCGTCTTCGGCATCGGGTTCGGAGTGGTGAACGCGCCCATCACCAACACCGCGGTGTCGGGCATGCCGCGCAGTCAGGCAGGAGTTGCATCCGCGGTCGCGTCGACCAGCAGGCAGATCGGCCAGTCGCTCGGGGTCGCCGTGGTCGGATCGATCGTGACCGCCGGCCTGGTCGGTAACTTCGCCGACGGCTTCACCGACGCCGCACGTCCTGCCTGGTTCGTGCTGCTGGGAGCGGGCATCGTGGTCTTGATTTTGGCCGTGGTCACCACGGGCAACTGGGCGAAGGGAACTGCGCGTACCGTCGCCGAGCGCTCGAAGGAACTCGTGTCGTGAGCGCGGGGAACGTCTGGCGTGACCTGAACCGGCTCGTTTTCGAAGTCGCCGACCCTCACCGGGCCGTCGTGGCCGCGACCGGGATGAGCTTCTTCCGCACCAAAGTGTTGCGCAGACTGCTGAACGGGCCGCTCTCGGCCGCCGATCTCGTGGAGCGACTCGGATCCGATGCGCCCTACGTCTCGATCACCCTGCGTGATCTCGAATCGCGCGGCCTCGTCGAAAGGACCGCGGACCCCCATGACCGTCGTCGACGCCTCGTTGCACTCACCGACTCAGGACGGGCCGTCGCCGATCTGGCGAACAGCACCCTGAGCACGCCGCCGGCAGCTGTGGCGTCGTTGAACGAGGACGACCTCGCCGCTCTTGCCAGGATTCTGTCGTCGATACTGAAGGATTCGGCTGACTGAGAACACGGCCACAACAGCGTTGTGGCCGTGTTCTCAGGCCGAGATGCGACCGAGGGATCGTCAGCCTAGCTACGGGCCGCCTTGGCCAGCTTGCGGGCTGCACGCCGCGACTCGGAAACAATCTGAGGGACGTCGCGACGACGGTTGCGGCGACGGAGCACCACCGCCAGAACTGCAGCGCCGAGCGCGGCAACGGCGATGACGATGAACTGCGGCGACTTCGCCGTCTCGACCGCGTCGTCCACGTCGTACTCCCGCGCCCGTTGGGCTGCCTTGTCGGCAAGATCCGATACCGCGTCCTTCGCCTCCGCCGTGCTGCTGGTCGCGGCGTCGGCGATCTTCGACGCGGTCTCCTTGGCCGTGTCGACGGCGTCCGATGCACCCGCGGCGATGTCGTCGGCGGTCTCCGACGCCTTCTCCTTGGCGGCGTGCGCACCATCGGAGACCATGTCGGCCACCGTCTCGGAGCCGTCGGAGATCTTGTCCGCCGCCTGGTGAGCGTTCGCCTTCACCTTGTCCGACGCGCCGTCGCTGCGCAGATCGTCATTGTCGGTCGCTTTTCCGACCTGCTCCTTGGCCTCGCCTGCGAGTTCCTCGGCCTTGTGCTGCGCCTTGTCGATGAAGTCGGCCATCGTTGGTCCCTTCACTTTCCGTTGATCGTCGTTCGAGTGCGGCCCTGGTGGCCGACGCGGTGTACCAGGACGCAGCGCCGAGGGGCGCGTTGTCCATCGAGTAGTTGGTCGCACAGAGTCACCCAGAACGTACGTCGACAAAACGTGAGCTGCAGCACACCGAACCGCGTACGGTCGAAATTCGTACACTCCGAGTGGCCGCCTCCACACCCGACCGTCGTTCTTGGTTGAATGGGGGCGGTCGCGATCTCGGGGTCGGCGCTGCCCAAGGTTGCCCGTTCCGGAGGAGATGTGCTCGGGAGGGGCTGCACACGCAGTTTGCGAAATGGAAGGCTCACCGACCCAGATGCACCTCCTCCGACATTGGTGGAACCATCCCGTCGACTACAGCTGGGCTGTCGACTACCACCTCTCGCACCGCGCGCTGAGATTCACTCGCTGGGCCATCGGGGTGTGGTGTGCGATGTTCGCGGCGGTCGCCGTCTTCTCGCTCGGCACCCCGGCGGGTCCGATCGCCGGGGCCCCGCGCGTCACCGTCATCGCGTTGATCGTCAGCGCCATCGTCGTCGGCGCAGCGTGGATCTTCGGCACCTGGCCGAGCCGAAGACTCTCGTGCTGGTTCGTCGTCTACGCCGACATCGGCATCGCGACGGTCTTCGCGAGCATGTCCGAGCCCCTGGTCATGTTCCCCGGAATCGCCCTGCTGGCCGTCGTCGGCTCCTATATTGCGACGTTCCACGGCGCACGGGCGTTCGTCGGTCATCAGGTGTTCAGTGCGGTGGTCACGGCCATCCTGTTCGTCCGGGCCGTTCTCGACAGCGAGAGTGACGCGGCGCTGGCGGCGATGTATCTCACGGTCGTCCTGTTGCTGCAGTTCTCGGTGCCCACACTCACCCAAGGTTTGCTGATTCTGCTTCGACAGGATGCGACAGGAGCTCTGTTCGACCCACTGACCGGTCTGCTCAATCGGCGTGGGCTCGATGTAGAACTCGCCCGCTCCTTCGGAGGCAACCCCGGCGACCACTCCGTGTGGGCGGTGCTGGTGATCGACATCGACGATTTCAAGTCCGTCAACGACCAGCACGGGCACGTGCACGGTGACCGTGTGCTCGCGAGCACCGCGTCGCATATCCGGGAGACGTTCGATTCGCCGGCAATGATCTGTCGCACCGGCGGTGAGGAATTCACCGTCGTGCTGCGTACTTCTGTCCAGGAGGCCATGGATCGGGCCAACACTTTGTGCGAGAAAGTGGCCGGTGACGCCGCTGCGGGCGTCACCGTCAGCGTGGGAATGGTCGCGCGGGCGGGACATCGAGGATCCGTGGACCGCAGCATCCACTTCGAGAATCTCCATCAATCGGCCGATGCAGCGATGTACGTCGCCAAGAGCCGAGGCGGAAACGGTGTCGTGTCCGATTTACCCGGAGACCCCGTGAACTTCGGTGCAGGCGCCTGAACGGTCCGACGACTACATCTCGCTCAATTTCGCCGCGACTGCCTGCAAGGTCCGGGCAGGCACCTGTCCGGTGGCTTGCTCGTGCTCGACCAGAAGAATGCCTGCCAGGTTGACCAGCCCACTGACCAGCGTCGAAATCCCGTCGTCGTCCTCGCGAGCAATTCTCATGATCTGCTCGGCCGAGAACACGACCCCATCGGTGCCGTCGGTCCACGCCGTCATCACGGCGATGGCTTCGCGCGTGGAATCGTGACGGTCACTTTCCGCCTGCTTGTCGTCGCTCATGTGGATCCAGAGTAGCGGCGCACACCAAATGTCAGCCGCGTCCCATGTAGGGCATGCGGTTCGCCATGATCGTCAGCGTCGGAACATTGACGTCGAGCGGTAGACCGATGAGGTGCACGATCAACTCGGCGACATGGCGCGGATCGAACGTCGGTTCAGGCCGCGACGTCCCGTCGGCCTGCTTTGCCGAGTGTCCGATGCCCGCGGTCATGTCGGTCGCCGCATTGCCGATGTCGATCTGGCTGCAGCAGATGTCGAATTCCCGGCCGTCGAGCGAGATCGACTTGGTCAGGCCCGAGACGCCGTGCTTGGTCGCGGTGTACGCGACGCTTCCCGGCCGAGGGGTGTGCGCCGAGATGGAACCGTTGTTGATGATCCGGCCACCGCGTGGATGCTGATTCTTCATGATCCGAACTGCCTCGCGGGCGCAGAGGAAGACACCGGTCAGATTGGCGGCAACGGTGGCGTTCCATGCCTCGGGGTCGATCTCGTCGATGCTTCCCGACGGCCCGAAGGTCCCCGCGTTGTTGATCAACACGTCGAGTCTGCCGAACCTTGTCGCCACCTCCGCGAACACACCTCGCACCTCGTCGACGGAGGACACGTCTGCCGGGAGCACCAGCGCGCGATCATGGCCCGAGGCCGTCTCGTCGAGTGTGTCGCGACGACGCCCTACGAGCACCACATGCTGCCCGGCGCTCAGCAGTGCCTCTGCCATGGAACGCCCGAGCCCAGATCCGGCGCCGGTAACCACCACCACACGTTCACTGGGAGCCACCGGAGTCTCTGTGTTCATGGAAAGCGACCCTACTGTCCCGCCGCGTGACCAGTTCCACAACGCAGGACGTTTGCCCGGTTGCGGCATGGGTATCAGCGTGCCGCGCCGTCCACCAACCACCCCTTCGTACGATGAAAGATGCTGCCGTGCTCAAACGCGACGTTTCCGCCCGCCTCGATGTCGACATCACTGCCGACACCACCCTCGAATTCCAGATCGCCGTGGCCCCTCACCCCAACACCCAGGTCACCGAATCACTGTCCTTCCTCCTCGACGGACAGTCGATCACGGCCAAGGAGGTCTCCGGGGTCCACGGAAACCGGATCCACGTCTTCGACGCCGGAGTCGGCAACCTGCAGGTGGCCTACGACGCCACCATCATCGGCAACACAGACCCCGCGCCGGTCACCGACCACGACATGTCGATGTATCTTCGACCGAGCCGCTACGCCGAGGCCGACAAGTTCTACGGATTCGCAGCCTCGGAGTTCGGCGACTTCGCCGATTCCGAAGAGCTGCTCGAGAAGGTTGCCTCCTGGGTCGGAGCGCGCTTGAACTACGTGCCGGGCAGCAGTGACCCGATCGACGGAGCCGTCGACACCCTTCTCGCCGGTGCAGGTGTCTGCCGTGACTACTCCCACCTCGTCGTGGCGATGCTGCGCGCGCTCAACGTTCCGGCCCGCCTCGTCGCGGTCTACGCGCCCGGCTGCGACCCGATGGACTTCCACGCCGTCGCCGAGGGCTTCGTCGGCGGTGCGTGGCGAGTGGTCGATGCCACCTGCCTCGCGCCGCGCTCGACACTGGTGCGCATCGCCACCGGTCGCGATGCGGCCGACACCGCGTTCCTCGACAACCACAAGGGCGCCATCACGCTCAACAACGCCGCCGTCACCGCGGTAGTCGACGGTCCGTTGCCGTCGGACGACATCACCGAGTTGATTTCTCTCACCTAGTAATTCACTCGACAGCCGGTCGCCGGGGGTTCGCACAGAAGCGCGAGCTCACGGGACCTTCGGCGGCGGGTTGTCGGGTAGCAGAAGAGTGCCGATCGCATTTCCGATAGGCACCGCATTGTTGGTGTTCGCGTTCGCCGTCGGGCCGAGGTTTGCGTACACGACGATGGTCGTCTTCGATTCCTTCTCGTAGAGCGCAACGCCGTTGTAGCCCCCGAAGGAGGGGTTCATGTACAGCCAGTTTCCGAGGTGGACGGTACCGAAGGCGAAGTACTTGCTGTCGGTCAGCGGACCCAGTCCGGCCGTCGACGGTGCCATCATCTCGTCGAAAACGTTGCTGGAGAGCAGTTCACCGCTCGCGAGCGCGCGCACCCATCGCCCGACATCCGAGACGGTCGAGTTCATGTTGCCGCTGTTGAGGAAGGCCGTGGGATTCCAGAACGTAGAGTCCTCGAACACATTTCGTTCATTGGTGTAGCCATGCAGGATCGGCTCGGTCATCTGCGGAGACAACATCACTTCACTCGAGTCCATCCCGAGCGGGGTGAAGATCCGATCTTTCAGCAGATCACCCAACGGCCTCCCCGACGCCTTCTCCAGCACCACACCGAGCAGGCACAGATCACTGTGGGAGTAGGCGAAGCTGGTGCCGGGCGCAAACAGCGGAGGGCGCGCATTCGCCAGACCGAAAATCTCCTGAGCAGTGAACGCCTTCATCGGATTCGCGTAGAACACTTTCAGGAAATCAGGGTTGGTCACGTAGTCCGAAATGCCGGAGGTGCCGTTGGCGAGCATGCGCGGCGTGATCGTATCGGCGCGGGGAAAGTCCGGCACCCACGTGGCGATCGGCTCGTCGAGATCGAGCGTTCCCTCGTCACCCAGCTGCAGCAGAACCGTCGAGAGCATCGGTTCCATCGGTTGCCCCACTCGCAACTGCATGTCGGCGGTGGCCTGCACGCCCACCGGCGATTCCCCGACGGCATCGACCACCACCTCCTGATCACCACGCCAGACGCCGACCACGGCACCCGTGAGGTCGAGATCGGCCAGCTGGGTGCGGACGATATCGACGATCCGGGCGGCGTCCGGGTCGGCAGGCGCGGCGCGCTCGGTAGTGACCGTGGTGTCGGAGCTGGCGGCGTCTCCGTCGTCGTCCGCTCCGCAGGACACCGAAGCGAGGACGAGGGCGAAAGATATCGCGAGCGCAGCACCGCGGTGAAGCCGACTACGAGAAGAACTCATCAGCAAGATCCCTTCGTGCACACTTCCCGAGTGGGGAGTCGATGCGCAGTTCGCTCTTGCCGGCTTCGACGCGGTAATAATATCCCCGACACAGGCGCAGCATCGCGCTTTCGGCCAACCGGTCGACGCCGGTGCGCGGGTGTCTCGCTAGGCGAGCAACGGAGAGAGTGCAGCCGCCCGATCGAGCATCGACGAGACGCATCTTCGCAAGGCCGCCTCGTGAGCCACACTGCCGGACAACGCGAGACCGGCGACGAGAGTGCCGCTGCGGGATCTGATCGGCACCGCCAAGCACGCTGTGTCGTCGTCGATCTCCCCGATCTGCACGGCGAAGCCGTTCTCGCGGACCTCGGTCAGGTGACTACCCAGTTCGCTTCGTGTGACGATGGTCTGCCGCGTCAGAGCAGCGAGGCCGGATGGCGGTAGGACCGACGAGGGATCATGTTTCTCCGCGAGCAGTAGTTTTCCGAGGGCGGCCGCATGCAGATTCCGGTTGAGAAACGATTCGTCATGTCGCAGTGAGTATTCCGGATCACCGTCAGCGATACGCAGTGCCGCGTTGGTGAAGTAGGCCAGATGGACACCGAACCTGACGGTCAGGCGGAAGTCGGCCAGCAGTTCGCGCGCAGCGGTGCACACCGTCGGAGTCACTGCAGCATCGATCAGGATTCCGATCTTGTGCCCGAGCGCGAACCCCGACAGATCGGGAAGCCGAACCAGATACCCCTCCCCGGCAAGGATGTTGAGTAGCCGGTAGGTGGTTGCCGACGGCATATCCAGCGTCGCCGCAACATCTTTCGCCGTCACTCCGGCACCGCCGCGCGCCACTGCCTCCAGCACTCGCAGCGCGCTCTGCACTGCCTTGGGCTGGCGACCCGAGAACGACGTGTCGTTGCCGCTCACTTGCGGACCTCCCACGGGCGATAGCTCGTCAAGACGTCCTCGGCGATGGTCTCGTCGTACACCCCGACACGTGATCGCACGACGCTGCCGGGGCGCGCGCGTACGAGGAAGACCACGTAGCCGATCACCATCAGCAGCACGTAGACCGCCGTAGCGCCGCCGGCGACGTACGTACGAGAGAGCGTCGCCCACACCACGAGGGCGGCAAGCATCGTCGCCGCCGCAACACCCACCAGCAGCGGTGCGCGGGTCAGCTCACCGATCCGGCGCAGGAACAACGGAGCCGCGACACACACCGCGATGTAGGCGATGACGTAGCCGTGCGCCGACACCGTCAACAGGCCGATCAGAACGTCACGGCTCGACGACGCGATCGCCAGATAGACGATCGGCACGACGACGATCACCGGCACCGCGACGAGCAGTGCCACATGCGGGGTCAGAAAACGCGGATGGGTGCGTCCGAGTGCCCGAGGCATCACCCCTTCGCGGCCCATGGCAAAGAGTGTGCGTGAGAGAGCCGTCGTCGATCCGAGAACACATGCGATCCACGAGGCGGAGATACCCAACTCCATCAGAACGGACAACGCGGCGGATGCGCCGCCGCTGGTATCCGGCAGGACAAGGACGATTCCGAGGTCGGCGCTCTGGGTGATGGGTGACGGCATCTGCGCGGCCGCCGCGCCGACGTAGAGCACACCGAGCACCAGCGGAGTCCACTTGACCGCCCGCGGCACGGCCGTCAACGGGTTGCGCGCCTCACGAGCGACGGTCCCCGCGCTCTCGAATCCGACGAAGGCGGTGATCGCGAGCAGAAGGGCGAAACCGATGTTCGACGAGTGGTCGGCAGGCGGATCCGAACCACCGCCTGCGTCGCCGACGGTATGCAGAAACGCGACGGCGAGAACTGCGGTCGCCGCGGCGATCGCGAAGACCTCGACGGCAAGCGTCACGCGCGTCGAGATCCGGACACCTCGAATCATCAACGCGAGCGCCACCGAGCCCACAACCACCCCGAGCACGGCGACGGTCGCCGTTCCTGTCGGTACACCGACTCGGCCCGCCAACGCCGCAAGGTAGCTCGCTGCCCCGACGACGCTGGCCATCGCGGCGGCGGCGTAACCGATGATCAGTGACCAGCCTGCGCCGAAGCCCGGTACCGCGCCCAAGCCTTTGGCCGCATAGCTGTAGATCCCGCTGACAGCGACCATCCGCTGGGCGAACTGCCCGACGCTGTACCCGACGAACGTCATCAGGACGGCCGCGGCGACGAACACGGCAATCGTCGCGCTTCCGGCGTCGGGCATCACCAGAGCCGGGAGGGTCACCATCACTGCCGACGGGGCGACGGCGGAGATGGACTGCGCAAGTACCTGAACGAACGTGAGCCGCCCACGACCGAGTCCCGCGACGGGCGACCGCGACCGAATGGGGGGTCGATCGACCACAGTGCACCTTCTTTCCTGCGAGAAGAATGGCAGACGGAACAGGATTTGGACGGTAGCTCGAGCTGGGATCGAGTATGCAAGAACACGATGAACTCCGGATCTCGCCGAATGAGAATCCGCCGGCGGAAACTCCACCCGCCGCGTGAACGTGGGCCGCTGACATCGGGCCCCACGTGGGAGGACACGTCGAGGTCGAATGAGAAACCCGCTCGATGTCGAATGAGAATGCCGGAAGAAGCAAATACCCATTCGATTTTTGCCGTGACCCACACCACACGATGACTTAGTGTCGAAACAAGGCCGCACCGGACGAACCATCGAAAATCGATCCAATAGCGCTGCGGTCCAAACACATTCATCTCTCCCATCGTGAGGATCTCATGACTGCAGTCGAAAGCTCGTCGATTCCCCTCTGCGCCGAAGTACGTGACTTCGTCAAGGCGCCGAAGCGCATGTTCATCGATGGACGTTGGGTCGACGCGGCGTCGGGCAAGGTGTTCTCCACGGTGGATCCGGCCACCGGCGAGACCATCACCACCGTCCCGCACAGCGGAGTGGAGGACGTCGATCGTGCTGTCGCGGCCGCTCGCCGTGCATTCGAAGCCGGCGACTGGCGGCGCATCACCCCTGCTCAGCGTCAACGTCTGCTGTGGAAGATCGGTGAAGGCATTCTGGCGCGCGCCGAACAGTTCGCGCAGCTCGAATCCATCGACAACGGCAAGTCGGTCGCCGTGGCCCAGGCCGTCGACGTCACATGGGCGGCCGAGATCTTCTTCTACTACGCGGGCTGGGCCACCAAGATCGAAGGCCGCACCATTCCGGTGTCGGTCCCCTGGGCACCGGGTGGACGATTCCACGCCTACACCCTCCGGGAGCCGGTCGGGGTGTGTGCGCAGATCGTGCCGTGGAACTTCCCACTCGTGATGGCTGCGTTCAAGGTCGCGCCCGCGTTGACCTGTGGCAACACGCTGATCCTCAAGCCTGCTGAGCAGACACCACTGACGGCACTGCTGCTCGCCGAGGTGATCGCCGAGGTCGGGCTTCCCGACGGCGTCTTCAACGTCGTCACCGGATTCGGCGATGCGGGCGCTGCACTGTCCTCACACCAGGACGTGGACAAGGTCGCCTTCACCGGGTCCACCGAGGTAGGCAAGAAGATCGTTCAGGCTGCGTCCGGGAACCTGAAAAAGGTGTCGCTCGAACTAGGAGGCAAGAGCCCGCAGGTCATCTTCTCCGATGCCGACATGGCCGCTGCCATTCCCGGTGTCGCCGGCGGATTCCTGTTCAATCACGGTCAGGCCTGCACGGCTGGAACGCGACTGCTCGTCGAGGACAGCATCTTCGACGAATTCACCTCCGGGGTGGCAGATTTCGCGCGCTCACAGAAGATCGGTCCCGGGCTCGACCCGACGAACGACATCGGTCCGTTGATCTCGGCGGAACAGCTCGGCAAGGTGACCGGATACATCGACGCAGGCATCGCCGACGGCGCACGTGCCCTCACCGGCGGCGGCAGGCACGGCGAGCAGGGGTTCTATGTCGAACCCACGTTGTTGGTCGATGTGAAGAACGACTTCAGTGTCTATCAGGAAGAGATCTTCGGACCGGTTGCCGTCGCGGTTCCGTTCTCGCGAAGCGAAGGAGTCCGCGCTGCAGCAAACGACACTCCGTACGGGCTCGCGGCGAGCGTGTGGACGCGCGATGTCTCGAAGGCCCACGATGTGGCCGCCGAAATCAAGGCGGGGACGGTATGGATAAACTGCCACAACGCATTCGACACGGCGCTCCCGTTCGGCGGGTACAAGCAGTCCGGGTGGGGCCGAGAACTCGGCGAGGGCGCCATCGGCGAGTACACGCAAGGCAAGTCGGTCAATATCGCGCTGTGAGTGATGTGTCCGTCGCAAGAATCCGAATGAGAAACCGCCGCGCTCAGCTCCCGTTTGCATCGCGATCGACTGTGACTCGCCGGCAACGGCATCGACAATTTCGTCTTCCATCCTTGTTCTCGACCGCCACTTCATCGGAAAGATGTCGAAACACATGACACTCAAATCTTCAGATCCGACGGGCCTCGGGCAAGAACCCGACACCCGTACGCTGAGCGGCAAGCTCGGCCCAGGCGCCATCGTCTTCATGGTCGTCGCCGCAGCAGCTCCGCTGACCGTCATCGCCGGGACCGTGCCCCTCGGGGTATCCGTCGGAAACGGCGCCGCCTATCCCGCTTCGTACGTCGTGTGCACCGTCATCCTGCTGCTCTTCGCCGTCGGATTCACCACGATGGCAAAGCATGTCGACGGTGCAGGCGCGTTCTACACCTACATCACCAAGGGAATCGGCCGTCACACCGGCCTGGGGTCGGCATTCCTCGCACTGCTCTCCTATACCGCGGTGCAGGGTGCCGTGTACGGCTACATCGGCGCAGCGCTCGGAGACTTCGTCACCTCACACGGCGGCCCCGAGATACCCTGGTACGTCTACGCGATCGCCGTCGTGGCCATCGTCGCCACGTTGGGATACCGGCACATCGATCTGTCGGGCAAGGTGCTCGGTGTTCTGCTGATCTGCGAAGTCGGGATCGTGCTCGTGATCGACGCAGCCGTCATCGGCAGCGGCGGTGGCGATACCGGACTGTCGACGGCAGCGCTCGATCCTGGTGAATTCTTCTCCGGCGCACCGGGAATTGCGCTGATCTTCGCGATCGCCGGCTACATCGGTTTCGAAGCGACAGCGGTCTTCCGCGACGAAGCACGAGACCCGGCCCGCACGATTCCGCGAGCCACCTACACCGCGCTGATCGTCATCGGTGTCTTCTACGCGATCTCGAGCTGGGCCGTGATCAGCGCGTGGGGTGATGAGGGCGCTGTTGCCATCGCGGGTGAGAACCCTGAAGGGATGATCACCGAGACCGCGACGAAGTACGTCGGCGCAATTGCCGGAGACCTCGTTCAGATCCTGCTGATCTCCAGCCTGTTCGCTGCCGTACTCGCCTTCCACAACGTGCTTTCTCGTTATATCTTCTCGCTTGCCAACAGTTCCGCGTTGCCTGCACGTTGCGGCACAGCGCATGCCAAGCATGCGTCTCCGTACGTCGCCTCGATCGTGCAGACCGTATCGGCGCTCGTTCTCATCCTGGCTTCCGCCGTCGCGGGACTCGACCCGGTGACCGAGGTGTTCGCGTGGTTCGCCGGTGTCGCCTCGGTGGGAATCGTCGCGTTGATGACCATCACATCGATCGCGGTGCTCGTGTACTTCCGGCGAACCCGCATCGACCGAAGACCGTGGAACACGATCGTCGCGCCGACACTCGGTCTGATCGGCCTCGGCGTGCTGCTGTTCATGACCATCGCCAACCTTCCGCTGCTCGTCGGCGGCTCCGACACCCTCGCCGCACTGATCGGCGTGCTGTTGGTCGGCGTATTTCTCGGCGGCATCGCCGTCGCCGTACTTCGACCGCACGCCGCCACACTCCTCACCTCCGCACAGAAAGAGACCTCACGATGACACTTCTCGACACCTCCACCAGTGCAGGCGTCACTCACCCGCTGAGCACGCTCACCGCTGCCGAAATCGACATCGCCCGCGAGGTCCTCGCCGATGCCGCTGCGGTGGGGGCGAATACCCGGTTCGTGTACGTCGGACTCGACGAGCCGGACAAGGCCGTCGTTCACGCCTTCACACCCGGGTCGGCGATCGACCGAATTGTCCGCGTGCTCCTTCTCGATCGCGCCACCGGCATCGGGACCGACTACCTCGTGTCGGTCACGACGCGTGAAATCGTCCGCCAGCGGTCACTCGACGCCGAAAACGATGGTCACGTTCCCATCCTCGATGCAGAGTTCGAAGACATAGAATCGTTCATGCTGGAAAGCAAGGAGTGGCTCGCTGCAATGAGCACGCGCGCCATCGATCCGGCAAAGGTTCGAGCGGTGCCGCTCTCCGCCGGCGTCTTCGGGCACGACGACGAAGTCGGTCACCGCATCGTTCGGGTTCTCGCCTTCTTCCAGGAAGACGAAGCCGACCTGCCGTGGGCACACCCGATCGACGGCGTCGTGGCGTACGTGGATCTCACCGAACGCAGGGTCGTGAAGGTCGTCGACGAGATCGAACTTCCGGTTCCGGCCGAACGCGGCGAATGGAATGCTGCTCCTCACAGCTCACCCACCCGCACCGACCTGTTGCCCATCGAGATCACACAGCCCGAGGGGGCCAGTTTCACGATCGAGGGCAACGAGATCAGCTGGGCCGACTGGAAGTTCAAATTCGGATTCGACGTTCGCGAAGGCCTGACTCTGCATCAGCTGTCCTTCAGCGACAACGGCACCGAGCGCCCTGTCGTATACCGCGCATCGATCGCCGAGATGGTCGTGCCGTACGCGGACCCGTCACCTGTTCGATACTGGCAGAACTACTTCGATCAAGGCGAGTACCTCTTCGGCCGATACACCAATGCCCTCGAACTGGGCTGCGACTGCCTCGGCGAGATCCAGTATTTCGACGTCACCATCGCCGACGAAACCGGGCATCCCAAGCTGATGAAGAACGCCATCTGCTTGCACGAGGAGGATTACGGAATCCTCTGGAAGCACACCGACATGTTCAACGGGATGACCGAGACGAGGCGCTCACGCCGGCTCGTCATCTCGTTCTTCCTGACGATCGGGAACTACGACTACGGCTTCTACTGGTACCTCTACCTCGACGGCACCATCGAACTCGAAGCCAAGGCAACCGGCATCGTGTTCACCTCCGCCTACCGCGGCGAGGACGGATACTCCACCGAGATGGCGCCCGGTCTCGGAGCACCGTTCCATCAACATCTGTTCTCGGCCCGCCTCGACATGGAAGTGGACGGCCGCACCAATACCGTCACCGAAGTCGACGCCGTCCCGGTACCGATGGGCCCGGAGAACCCGTGGGGCAACGCATTCCGCGCACAGAAGACCACGATCACGCGCGAATCCAACGGCACGCGGCTCGCCGACAACTCCAAGGCGCGCGTCTGGCACATCACCAACCCGGAGAAGCAGAACCGCCTCGGCCAAGACGTCGGGTACGCATTGCACCCCGAGGGTCAGCCGGTACTGCTCGCCGACCCGTCGAGCTCGATCGCCCGACGCGCAGCCTTCGCGACGAAGCACCTGTGGGTTACGCCCTACGACAAGGACGAGCGCTATCCCGCAGGCGATTTCGTCAACCAGCATCCGGGCGACAGCGGACTGCCCGCATTCGTCGCTGCAGATCGCGACGTGGAGGCACAGGATGTCGTGCTGTGGCACACGTTCGGACTCACCCACTTCCCGCGGCCCGAGGACTGGCCGGTCATGCCCGTCGACTACGCCGGGTTCAAGCTCAAGCCCGTCGGATTCTTCGACCGGAACCCGGCACTGAACGTGCCGGCCTCCACCGCGAACCACTGCTGTTCGGGCGAATGAGCATGACAGCGCTGACGCCAACCCACCTCACCTCATGGGTGGGGAGGGTGGGTGCTGCGCTCGCGGTGATGTCGGCGTTCGCGCATCTGGCCGGCCTCGCCGGTCACGGTCTCGCGCAGACAGCTGCGCTCACCGCGATGGCGCTCGGATGTCTGTACTGCGCCTGGCATCTGTGGACGGGCCCCGAGGCCCGCGATTGGGCGCTGGTGGCGACGATGAACATCGGAATGCTGGCGGTGCACCAGAACATGAGCATGCCCGGATCACATGCCGGTCACCACGGCAGCGCCTCGGCCGGCGGTGCAACGATGAATGCGGCGGTCACCATGCCGTCGGTGCCGATGGGGACGATGTCGATGGGGACGGTATCGATGGGGACGGTGGCAATGGCGATCGGGGCTGCCGAGGCTGCGTTCGCGACCGTTGTGTTGTTCGTCAGCACGCGCAGGCGGGTAGCGGCTCCGCCGCCCGTGTGCGGGTAGTAGGGCTCGGCACCTACTTCGCGCACACGGGTGCGCAGCGCATGGGATGGCCTTCGACCCTTCGTCGTTCACAGGGTTCTCCCAGCGGGCATGCAGGGAACTACATACTCGAACCGTCAGAGTGGGTATCGAACAACCTGCAGCCCAGGAGGAGAACCCACCATGAACCACATTCCAGACCCCGACAACAGCCCGACCGGGCCGACCTACGAAGGACGTGCCCTTCCCCGCCGCGATGACGAGGTCGTCGATCAGGGAGTGGCATTCGATGTCGGAACCATCATCACCCGCCGCCGCGTGCTGAGCGCCGTCGGAATCGGAGCCGGCACAATCGCATTGGCCGCCTGCGCCGGCAACAGCTCCGAAGCATCGAGCACGAGCAGCAGTTCCAC
Source organism: Rhodococcus sp. (in: high G+C Gram-positive bacteria) (assembly GCF_023264675.1). Taxonomy (GTDB): domain Bacteria; phylum Actinomycetota; class Actinomycetes; order Mycobacteriales; family Mycobacteriaceae; genus Rhodococcoides. Next base: position 94,262 of record NZ_JAHFVG010000007.1, on the reverse strand, counting down.
TGCTACTGCCACCACTGTCGCCACGGGAGAAATCCCCCAGGAAACGAACGGCCCCTACCCGGCCGACGGCACCAACGGCGTCAACGTGCTCGAAGAGTCCGGAATCGTGCGCAGTGACATCACCTCGAGCCTCGAGGGCGGCACCACGGCCGACGGGGTGCCCCTCTCGTTCACCTTCACCGTCACCGACACTGCCAACGCCGACGCGCCTTTCGAAGGCGTCGCCGTCTACGTGTGGCACTGCGACGCCGAGGGCCACTATTCGATGTACTCGGAAGGAATCGAGGACGAAACCTACTTGCGAGGAGTGCAAATCGCCGACGCCGATGGCCGAGTAACCTTCTCCACCATCGTTCCCGCCTGCTACTCGGGTAGGTGGACCCACATGCATTTCGAAATCTACCCCGACGCAGCGTCGGCCACCGATGTCGACAACGCCATCGCAACCTCGCAGGTCGCCTTCCCCCAGGACATGCTCGACGATGTCTTTCTACTCGACACGTACTCGGGATCGGCCGAGAACCTCACCCAAATCGGCAGCCTCGACAACGACAACGTTTTCGGCGACGGCTACGACCTCGAAATGGGGACATTCACCGGAGACACCACCACCGGCTACGTCGGATCTCTACCCGTCGCTGTCGATACGACCACCGAACCCGCGATGTCCGCAGCCCCAACGGGTGGTGGCGGTGGCCAGACGGGTGGACCGGGAGGCGGCACGCCGCCGTCCGGCGACGCCCCGAACTGAACACCCAAATCACAATAACCCGAACGAAACATCAAGGAGCACAATCATGTTACAGAATCTCACCGGCTGGCACGCAGTCGTCATCCTGGCCATCGTCCTTCTCGTCTTCGGCTCGACCAAACTCCCGGCACTGGCGAAAAGCGTCGGACAGTCGATGCGGATCCTCAAGCAGGAAGTCCACGACGAGCCGGCCACAGCCTCACCGCAGAGTGTCTCCCCCGCGACGCCGACCTACGACACAACGGTCCCTGCCGGCACCCTGACCACCGTTGTGGGCCACCGACCGTCATGACCACCGCAACGATCGATCGGACGACGCTTCCGAGAGGGGCGATGCCGGTTACCGACCACTTCCGCGAGGCGCGTCGACGCGCCACCCGCGCGGCATTGGCACTGGTAGTCGGCATCGTGCTCGGCTTTCTACTCTCCGATCAGATCCTCGACATTCTGCGTGGACCCATCGAGGAGCTTGCCGATTCACGTGCCGCGAGTCTGAACTACGACACCGTGACAGGGGCATTCGACATCAAGATGAAGATCGCCATGTTCACCGGCATCGTCATCTCGAGCCCGGTCTGGCTCGCAGAATTGTTCGCCTTCGTTGCCCCCGGAATGACACGGCGGGAAAAGAGGTTCGGATTCGGCTTCTTCGCAGCAGCAGCACCCGTGTTCGTCACCGGCTGCGCCTTCGGCCTTCTCGTCTTCCCCCACATGGTGAGCGTGCTGACCAGCTTCTCGTCTGACCAGGACAGCACCATTCTCAACGCGTCCTACTACGTCGACTTCGTACTGAAGATCGTCGTGGCAACCGGAATCGCGTTCGTCCTTCCGATATTCGTCGTCGCGCTCAACTTCCTGGGACTTGTCTCGGCACAACGCTTTCGCCGAAGCTGGAGAGTCATCGTCATCGTCATCGTGCTGTTCAGCGCACTGGTGACACCGGCGGCAGACGTTCTGTCGATGTTCCTGATCGCGATCCCGATGTCGGTATTGTTCGGCGCCGCGCTCGTCGTCACTCAGTTCCACGACCGACGAGCCGCACGACGTATCGACACCAACAGTGAGGAGTATCAACAATGTTCGGACTGACCATCGAGAAGCTCCTGCTCGTCGGCTTGGTTGCGGGCCTGGTGATCGGGCCGCAGAGGCTCCCCCTCTACGCTCAGCAACTCGGCGCGACGATCCGCGGGCTCAGGCGAATGCTCGAATCAGCACGCACCACAACCGAACACGATCTCGGAGTCTCGCTGGCGCGTACCGAATGGAACGCGTTCGATCCGCGCCAGTACGACCCGAGACGCATCGTGCGAGAGGCGCTCTCGGATACACCTCCGACAGCGGTCACGACGCTCCCGGAGCCGGCCACGACCGTCACCCCGGAAATGCTCGCCGAAGCCGAACGAGTGCGACCGGGCCAGAAATACCTCATCACCGGATCGTCCGCCCACCCCCACCGAGTCCTCATCGAGTCCCTGGCCACCGACGACCCGCGCCGTCTCGCATCACAGATCGAGAAACTGCCCGTCACGCCGCTCCGACCGTCGCCTACCGTGGTCGGTGCCGCACCCTCGGGCGAGTGCTGAACCCCGCTTTCATCGACCGGTCGGCACCGGGGCGTCCTCGGCGATGATTCCCTGCTCGCGAAGGCCCTCCCAGAACGCAGCGGGAACGGTTTCCGTCGAAGCGGCGATGTCTTCGGCGATGCGGCTGGGGCGTGTCGCGCCGGGGATGACTGCAGCGACGGCCGGATGCGCCAGGGAGAACTGCAGAGCAGCGGACTTGATGCCGATTCCGTGCTCATCGGTGAGTGCCTTGATCCGCGCGACCTTGTCCACGATCTCCTGCGGAGCTTCCTGGTACTCGAAGTGGTTGCCGCCGGCGAGGATTCCGGAACTGTAGGGACCTCCGACGACGATGTCGACGCCGTGGCTCTGAGCGGCAGGCAGCAATCGCTGCAATGCACGTCGATGATCGAGAAGGGTGTAGCGACCCGCCAGCAGGAAGGCGTCGGGCTGCGGTTCGTCGAGGTCGAGCGTCATCTCCAGTGGCTCGACGCGGTTGACGCCCACGCCCCAGCCCTTGATCACGCCTTCGTCGCGAAGCTTCGTCAGGACTCGGAAAGCACCGGTGCGGGCGGACTCGTACATCTGGATCCAGTCGTCGCCGTAGAAATCCTGGGCTATGTCGTGAACCCAGACGATGTCGAGGCGGTCCGTCTTCAACCGTTCGAGGCTGTCCTCGATGGACCTCATCGTGGCGTCCGCGCTGTAGTCGTTGACCATCGTGTTGGGGCGACCGTGCTCGAACAGATTCCCCTTTTCACCGAACTCGCGTGTGGCCGGGTCCTCGATCTCGTCGGAGATCACGCGTCCCACTTTGGAACTGAGCACATAGTCGTCGCGAGGGTGCTCGGCCAGCACCTCGCCGAGTCGGATCTCGGCGAGCCCTGCACCGTAGAAGGGTGCCGTGTCGAAGAACCGGATGCCTTGGTCCCATGCTGCGCGAACGGTGGCCGCGGCCTCGTCGTCGGGGATGGCGCGAAACATGTTGCCGAGCGGAGCGGTACCGAATCCGAGGGAGCTGGGGAGAAACTGAGAGATGGACATGAAGATGATCCTGTCTGTGTTGCGTGAGCGGGTAGCAAGCGTAAACAATAGTTGCATGCGCCGATTAATTGCAAGCGCGGTATGGTGGTGTCGACAAGATCGGCATCGAAAGGCATGACCATGACCGCACACGACCCCGCCCTGACGGCATTGGCGCAGAACTGGCTCGCACTTGCGGTACTTCACGGCCGCATCGAAGGCCGGATCGAGAGAGCACTGCAGGCCGATCACGACCTCAGCGCCCGCGAGTATTGGCTGCTCGACGTCCTGGCCAGGCAACACGACGGGGTCGGCGGCCATCTACAGATGAAGCAGGTGGCGGACGCCATCGTTCTGAGCCAGAGCGCAACGACCCGCCTTGTCACGCGACTCGAGGACCGCGGGTTGCTCACGCGTTACCTGTGCCCCACCGATCGACGGGGTATCTACACCGACGTCAGCGACAAAGGCTTGGCTCTACTCGAGGCAGCGCGACCGACCAACGACGCCGCGCTCCGCGGGGCCCTCGACGAAGCATCCGTCGAGCCTGATTTGATGCCGCTCGTCGACGCCGTCCGGCGCGCCGAGGACTCGGGGCTTCAGCCCCAGGCCTGAGGCTACAGATGTAGTGCGCCGCAGTACGTTACGCACCGTGGGCTTCCACTCAGTGCGAGCGAGGCGAATCGTCGTAGCGCTGGCGCGCATCGAGAACCTCGTCCATGTTGGCATCGGACCATGCAGACAACTCCGCAAAGATCGGAGCCAGCCGCAGTCCGAGTTCGGTGATCTCGTACTCCACACGCGGCGGAACCTCGGCGTGGTATTCGCGCACTACGAACCCGTCACGTTCCATCTGGCGTAGTCGCTGCGTCATCACCTTCGGTGAAATCGCCGGTATCCGGCGTTGAAGTTCGACGAAGCGCTGGCGCCCGTATCGATGCAGCGTCCACAGAATCGGCGTCGTCCACCGACTGAACACCATGTCGACCACGTCCCCGATGGGGCACGCGTCCTCCGGGTGCACATCGCGATCGATCGGTATGTCGTACGTCACATCAGCAGCCATTGTCGACACTTTCCTCTAGGTACCTACTGGCATAAGGATAGTACCGTCACTTCAGGCGACCGGACAAGGCTCGCCACACCGTCTGAAGCAGGAGAATTTCATGCCTACCTTGTTGCACCTCGACTCGGCCGCTGCCCCTGAGGGACAGTCCATCTCGCGAACCGTGACCGCCGACTTCCGCGCGGCCTGGCTAGAACTCAACCCCGGTGGCACGGTCATCTACCGCGACCTCGCCGCCGATCCCGTACCGCACCTGAACTTCGACGGATTCACCGCGTCGGCGACGGCACCCGAGGACCGCTCCGAAGCACAGAAGGCTGCGTTCTCGATTCGTGAGACGCTCATCGACGAACTCGAGCGCGCCGACGCCGTCGTGATCGGAAGCCCGATGTACAACTTCGCCGTCCCCGCGCCCCTCAAAGCTTGGCTCGACAACGTCATCGACGTCGGCCGAACCGCCCACACCGACACCACCAAAACCCTCCGTACCCCGGTCACCGTCGTCACGAGCCGAGGCGGCTCCTACGCGCCAGGAACGCCGATGGAATCCCACGAACACCTCATCGCCCATCTGGAATCGTTGCTCGGCTTCATGATGCGGATGGATCCCTCCTTCATCGTCGTCGACCTCACTCTCGCCAAGACGATCCCCGGGATGGAACACCTCATCCCCATCGGCGATCAGTCCTTCGCTCAGGCTCGACTGGACGCAGCGCAGAACGCCAGGGATGCAAGCGCGCGGCTGGTCGGGTAGTTCCACATTTTCCGGACAGTCAGAGGGCTGAGCGCGGCGACAGGCTCAACCGCACCGCGGAGACCAGGAAGAAGACCCCTCCCAGCAGTGCGTAGCCCCCGACGCTGTCGATACTGTCGCTGCCCTGCAACGCCTGGGTCGCGAATGCGAGTCCGGCTGCGATCGAGATACCCCCGCTGAGCATCTGCGGGATCTGACCTCCAGCACTCCGACGCTTCACCGCGGTGACGAGTTGCGTCAGCCCCGAGGCCGCCGCCCACACTCCCCAAATCCCGAGGGCGGCAGCGAGAGAATACGTCGAAGCCCACCCGAGGGCGATGGCAACCACGACGCTGACCACGACGTTGATCCTCTCGGTTGTCCTCGGAGCGCCGGCCGAACCATCGATCCGTAGCTGCCAGGACACTGCGGCGGCGTCGACAAGCGGATAGACGACCACCAGGAAGGTCAGCAGTGCACCGAGTTGCGGCTTCGTCGCCACGAGGATTGCTGCCCAGGCCGCGGCGAAGGCGAAGCGTGCGAAATACAGGGTGCGCAGCGTGCCGATCAGCTGCGATGACGAACGCGGGACGGTCGTGGTCATGGGATTCCTTGTCGTAGATGGCTCGCGATTGCGATGTAGAGTTACTAGTTCGTCTACATGACGAGACTATAGGTTGATTCCAGCGCTGAAGCAATCGAGCACGACAGATCAGGAGTGCAGAACATGACCGCCGACTCCGCGGACCCGACGACCCGCCGTACATCGGGGCCGAGCACGAAGGAGCGCATCCTTCTCGCCGCGAGCGAGCTGTTCTACTCGCAGGGAATTCGTGCGACCAGTGCCGATCGCATCATCGAGCAGGCCGGAATCACGAAGGTCACCTTCTACCGGCACTTTCGCACCAAGAGCGATCTGGTGGTCGCGTATCTACAGCAGCAGTCCGCGGGCGAACAGGAATGGATCTCTCATGTGCATCGCGCCGACGATCCGGTCGGGTCGTTGCGCGCGCTCGCCACCGACATCGGAGCCGCCAGCTGTCGACCTGGTTTCCGCGGCTGCGCGTTCATCAACGCCGCCGCGGAATTCTCCGACCCCGACGACCCGGTCCGACACGTCGTCGCCGAGCACCGACGCTGGATGCTCGCTCGATTCGCCGACATTGCATCCGAAGCGGGAGCACGCGATACCGATTCCGCAGCACGACAACTCATGATCCTGCGCGACGGTGCGATGGTGAACGGCTACCTCGGCGAGGCCTCGAGCCTGGCTGCCACACTCGAAGCCGCGTTCGACTCCATCATCGTCCGAGCATAGGACTCCGGTTCAGCCGGCGGACGATCCGCTGCCGAAGAGGTCGAGGAAGGCGTCGAGCAGTCCACCTTGGTCGAGTGCGTCGGCGAATTCGACGCCGTCGATACCCGCACTGGCGATATGCCGCGACGTCAGCGGCCTGAGATACGCACCGCCACCGGATTGTCGCGTCCGGCCAGCCAACCGCACGCCGCCATCGGCATCATCACCACGAGAAGCACGAGGAGTGGCATGGTCCACGAGCCGGTCGCACCATGGATCACCCCTGCCGCGAGGGGCCCCAGAGCTGCGATGGTGTAGCCGATCGACTGGACCATCGTCGACAGGCTCGTCGCTGTCGCTGTATTCGGGGCTCGAAGATTGATCAGTGTCAGGGCAAGTGAAAGTTGGCCTCCCTGACCGAGTCCGAGCATTATCGACCACACCACCGCCATGCCGACACCACCGACGAGCACCCCGATCAAACCCGTGACGGATACAGCAACGACGGCGATGGCGAGCACGCTCTGTCGACTCAGCCGGGCGGCGACGACGGGGATGGTCAGCGCTGTGGCGATGCTGGCGATCGACAGCGCCGTCAACAGAAGCCCTGCACGTTCGGCGGTCATACCGCGGTCCCGGTAGATCGTCGGGAGCCACGCAATCATGGAGTAGGCGAGCAGCGATTGAAGTCCCATGAATCCGGTAATTGCCCAGGCGACCGGCGATCGCAGTACGCCCGCTTGCCATCGAGGTGCACCGGATCGGGCCGACGACGTCGCTGTGCGTTCGAAGCGGTGATGCCGCCACGCAACCAGGGCCATCGCGGCAACGGCAGGCACGGACGGCAACGCCCAGGCCACGAGAGTCGTACGCCAATTGTGGAACAGCGAGGTATCGAGCGGAACCGTGATTCCCGAGGCGATACCGGCGCTTGCACTGACCAGGGCGGTGAAAACGCCTGTCATCAGTCCGATCCGGTGTGGGAACAGCAGACGGACGAGTATCGGGCCGAGGACATTCGCGACGGCGATACCGACTCCGGCGAGCAAGGTCCCCGCCACGAGCGCAGGCCACCATGGTGTGCCGCGCCCGGCCGTTCCCACGAGAATCAGAACGAGGCACCCGGTCAGTACGGCGGGCACGCTCCGGTGCCGCACCGCACGAGTCGCAGCAACCGCGAACACTCCGAGGCACAGGACCGGGCCGGTAGTCAGCAACGCGGCCGAGCCGCTGCCCAGGCCGTAGGCGTCACGAATTTCGTCGAGCATCGCCGACGCGCTTCCGAACACCAGGCGAAGGTCGATGCCCAGCAGCACGATTGCCACTACCGATGCGCCAACGCCCACGGCAGACAACAGGGCTGGTGCGGATGGGCCGGGGGTCTGCTCGGACTCGATGCCGGCGACCGACACTCGGTTCCGGTAATCGCCGTCGGCTCCCGCGTCCACCGAAGACTCCGCATGCCCGTCCATACCGTGGACCATCGCAGGCAACACGCGAACAATCAACCCCCTTGGCAACTACCGTTGCCCATGAGGCACTTTTGTCCGCAATCCTGGGTAGAATGCTCCGCATGTCCGCCCATGTCGATGACGACAACTGGATCGGGCGCAGGATTGCGCGCCTGCGCCACGAACGCGGATGGACATTGGCCGTCGTCGGCCACAAGGTGGGCTTGTCCACCACGCAGCTGTCACGGATCGAGTCCGGTGGTCGCCAGTCGTCGGTAGGCACATTGATCGAGCTAGCGCGAGTGTTCGGGGTGACGTTGAGCGAACTGGTCGCGGAAGAGCCGACTCGCTCGTTTCATCTCGTACGCGCCGGAGAACATGCGCCCCACGAATCCGCCAACGGCACGATGACCACACTGTCCGGCAACTACCCCGGTATCGATGCCATCCTGCTGACCATCCCGCCGTCCTCGGATGCTCCGATAGCCCACCACTCGGGCGAGGAATGGCTGTACGTCCTGGACGGATCGATCGAAGTCACGATCGGCAACGAGACAGTCCACCTCGAATCCGGCGATGCACTCCACTTCCCCTCTCTCAACGCCCATTCCGTCCGTGGACTCGGCGATGGACCGACCCATGCACTGCTGGTGTCCACCGAATCCCGGACGAATCGGGCAGGCGACACCGCGCGCTCGCAATGACCACTCCAAGAAACAAGCGTCTCAGAGACAACTGTGAATTCCGCTCGACGGGAACGGGTGTGAGCGTGCCGTGATCGAACCCTAGTCGGCCCGCGGCCTACCTTTCGGCGAGACCTGTTGCCGCTGCGAGATATTCACGTGCGTCGCGAAACGTCTGCGCCACACCACGTCCCGCGATTGCCCGGTACCGACTGATCTGATCGTCATCGAGAAGATCCAGCGCCGTGGTGGAATCCGCGTGCATCCACCCGCCGTCTCGTACCAGTTCGTGGGCGCGTTTGCCCTGCAGGGCAGAAATTCCCTCCACCCTGATGCCATTCGGATCGGTCGACGCTGCGATGTAGTAAGCCTTCTTGCCGGGGTAACCGGCCTTGACCTTCGCGCGCAACCGCAAGACGGCGGCCGTCGCGTCGTCGATGGCAGACGACTGCTCCTCGGAGCCCGAATCGGCAGCAGAGATTCGTGCAAGCTCCGCGTCGAGTGCAGCGAGCAAAGTGGCGAGGTACTCGAGATCGCTCATCACCTCATGATGCCCTACGGCAGAACACTCCCGGACCGTGCACGCCGGGTGAGACTTCTCGTGCAGAACACGTCGACCGGGTGCGGCACCCGAAGCCCACCATCGGCACCGGGCACCGAAACCGCGTCGAGATAAGCCTGCACCGGCCCGTGTAACTCCGAGGTCAGCCTGGCTTGCACCGCGAAGTCCAGCACCTCGTCAGTCGCGGCGGTGAGGTCGACCAGCGCATCCAGAGTGACCACGTCATCGAAAGCGATCCCGGCGCCGACGAAGGCCTTCTCGATGTCGGCACTGAACCACTGCCGGTGGCCCTCCAGCGGCGGGGCGAGGACGCCGACCAGCGCGTTGAGCGCGGCCGATGGTGCAATTGCCACCCAGAGTTCGCCGCCGGGTCGCAGCAGGTCGAGCGCGGCACGCAGGGTCGCCCCCACGTCGGCGACGTAATACATCGAGTGCACGAACATCACGACATCGAAGGTCTCGTCGACCGGCGAGTCGAGGAACGACGCGACGTACGCATCGACGCTGAGCTCACCGGACCCCACCGCAGCCATCTTGGCGGTGAAGAGCTCCGCGCTCCCGGGCCACGGGTCGACGCCGACGTACCGGACCGGCCGACCGGGCACTGCCCGCACCAGCCCCGCGGCGAGCCGGGCGTCCAGCGAACCGTCACCGCAGCCGACCGAGAGCACCGAGATCGGTCCGTCGCCCATCCCGGCCAGCTTGCCGGTCAGGTGTTTCGCGATAAGTCCGCGCTGGTCGGAGAGCAGTTCGAAGGCGGCGTGGTCGCGGGCGTAAGAGCCTGGGGCGAGGCCGAGCAGGGCCGCAGCACCGAGCCGCGCTGCGCGCACCGCGTCGAGGGACTCGGCGGCGGTACCGATCGCCGGAATCGGCGCTATGTTGGACATCACATCGAGTTAAGCACGAAGTCCTCACTCGGTGTTTCGGTCGGCTTCCCGGTAGGAGTGGTATGAGCAGCGGAGACACAGCCGAACGCAGTCTCGAGCATTGGAGCGAAGCAGGCCGCACGGGCATGGAGGCGTTCTACGCCCTGGCTACCGAGGACTACCACCAGCTGGCCCTGGCCGCCGACTGGCCAGCCCTGCTCGCCGATCACAGCCGTGACGGTTGGTCGCTGCTCGACGTGGCCTGCGGTAGCGGCAAGTTCCCCACCGCCCTGCGCCGCTACACCGACCTGTCCGCCCTCCCCGAGCTGGCCTACGACCTGCTCGACCCGTCTGCATTCTCGGTAGCCGAGGCGCGGGGGGCGCTCGGTGCGCCGTTCGTGGCCCGGCACGACCTGGTGATGACCCTGCAGGACCTCCCGGCCGATCACACCGGTTACGACGTCGTCTGGGCCACTCATGCGCTCTACGCACTGCCGCCGGCCGAGCTGGACTCCGCGGCCGAGCGATTCGTGGCCGCACTGGCCCCCGGTGGACTGGGCTTGGTCGCGCAGGCCACAGCGGCGTCGCACTATTTGGCGTTCTACGACGCCTACCGCGCCGGGGTGCGCGAAGCAACGCCGTACACGACGGCCGAACAGGTGCGGGACGCTCTGATGCGGGCAGGCGCGGACGTGCGGGACCAACGCGTCACGTACACCACCGGTACATCCGATCGCGTTGTCGCCGAGGGCTTTCTGCAGCGCTGCGCCTTCGACGACTCCGTATCGTTGGAGGAGATGGAGGCGGCACCGGTACTCGGGGATTACCTCGCCTCCTGTCGCGACGCCTCCGGCTCCTACACCTTCTCGCACGAAGCAGCCCTGCTGTGGCTCTGACGAACGACCGGCTGCCCGAGCAGAACCGCACCGGCGGGATCGAGCAGGATTGGGCGGGCGACGATCAGGACTGGTGGGACTGGTACGTCACGCTGGCCGCCAACGACCATTTGCCCACCGATTTGGTCGACGGTCCTGGCTTGCCCGACATCGAAGCGGCCACGGACGAACAGGTCGAGCGTGAGCTCGCCGAGCCCTACGCCCTCGATCCAGCCGCGGTCGAGGCCTTCGCACGGGAAGCATTCGTGCGGCTTCCCGCCGTGCTGTCGCCGGCCGTCGTGAAGCGGCTCGCCGAGCGCCTCGAGAAGCTACTGCGCGCCGAGCACGGCGACGACGTTGCCGGCAGATTCACTGCGCTGGAGCAGATGTGGCGGCACGACGACCTCATGCGTGCCGTAGCGCTTTCGCCTCGGATCGGCGGACTGGCTGCGGCACTACTCGACGAACCCCGGGTTCGCCTCTACCACGACAACGCGCTGTCGAAGGAGCCCGGTTGCGGCCGGACGCCGTGGCACCACGACGCCGAGCACTTCCCGCTGCAGACAACCCAGGCGGTCACCGCGTGGATGCCCATGTCGTCGATCCCCGGCCGAATGGGGCCGCTGTCGTTCGCTCGCGGCCGCGACGTGTCGATCGAGGTGGCCGACCTGGAGTTCGACAAGGTCGGGACTTCGTACGACGAGGCCGTCACGCAGCGCTTCGTCGAGCGTGGCGTCGCGGTCGAGTCCGGGCCGTTCGCCGTGGGCGACGTGTCGTTCCACTCCGCGCTCTGCTTCCACACCGCCGGTCCCAATCTGACGACGCAGCCGCGCCGGGCGCTGGCCACCACCTACTTCGCCGACGGGGCACGGGTGACGTCGTCGCCGACGCTTATCAGCGGCACGTGGCGCGAGTTCCTTCCCGGTGTCGAGCCGGGCGGTCTGGCAGCGTCCGAGCTCAATCCCGTGGTCGGCCGTCGGGGCTGAGCCAATACGGACACATTGACAGAATTGACCGCATGACACGACTCGGTCTCGGCCTTGCTGCTCTCGGACGTCCCGAATACCTGACGGTCGGGCACGCGGATTCTGTAGCGGGGCGCTTCGATCCGGCCGCACTCGAGCAGCTGTGCCACTCGGTACTCGACGCGGCGTGGGACAGCGGGATTCGACATCTGGACGCCGCGCGGTCCTACGGGTTGGCCGAGAAGTTCCTCGGCAGCTGGTTGACCCGGCACCCGGATCGGCGCGAGAACCTTGTGATCGGCTCGAAATGGGGATACGCCTACGTCGCCGATTTCCAGCGGAGAGCCGCAGTGCACGAGGTCAAAGAACACTCGGTCGCACGTTTGGCCGAGCAGTGGCCCCAGACCCTGCACGACCTCGGCGGCGCGCCCAACCACTATTTGATCCACAGCGTTACTCCGGACAGTCCTGCACTCGGCGATACTGCTCTGCTCGACGACCTGCGCGCACTGGCCGACAGCGGGATCCGCGTCGGCATCAGCACCAGCGGTCCGCACCAAGCAGATGTCGTGCATGCCGCGCTGGACATCGGCGTGTTCAGCTCGGTGCAATCGACGTGGAATCCCCTCGAACCGTCCGTCGGCCCGGCACTGGCACTGGCCCATGACGCCGGCTGGTTCGTCGTCGTCAAAGAGGCAATGGCCAACGGCCGGCTCGTCGCCGAGCCATCGGAACTCACCCGGGTCGCGGACTCGGCCGGGATCGGCCGCGACGCACTCGCCCTGGCGATTGCACTCGCCCAACCGTGGGCCGACGTCGTGCTGTCCGGGGCGGCCACTACGGCTCAACTCGCGCAGAATGGCGCTGCACTCGCCGTCGATCCCGCCCTGATCGCCGGCGATCTGGAGATTGCGGAAGCGCCAGAAAGCTACTGGGACAAGCGGTCACGCATGGAGTGGACTTGACCGCTTCGGCCGGACAACACCAGATCGCGCGTCCGGCGCGCTGGCAGCGGGGCGTGAATCCACGCACCGAGCACCGACTCCTCCCTGTCGGCTGGCAATCCTGACCAACGCACAACCACAGATGAACGAACCCTGCTCACCGCCGAAACGAGCAGCATGGACAAGCCAAAGAGAGAAGGCCCCAACCGCTTTCGCTGGTCAGAGCCTTCCCGTGGAGTCCCCTAACGGGATTAAACCGTTGAACGCTCACTCACAAGTACGTTGCGAGACAACCAGATACGGACACAGGAACCACCGATGCCGCCGCGACCAGACCTAGCAGTCCATTTGGGACCACCCGAATCCACCCGAACAGGAACCGACATATGACTCGCTCGTGACACTGAGACCTGCTAGAAATTATTTGTCCTCGTAGAGCCCACCCACGCTCAGCACCAAGACGTCAGATCTGGGTATCGTTAGTTCACCACTCCTCAGCGGGCGGGCGCACCAACTTCAGGCGGTCAATCATGTCTTCAATTTCATTGCCTCAAGGTGGAAGCCGGTCTTCTCCGTCGAAATTGAACCACACCGACACCATCGAACCTCGATGCTGACGAAGGTGTGGCTGAAAGCGTCCACTTTGGCGAAAGAGGTGTTCGCGAAGCTGCTCGAAAAGCTTCCAACGCCCGACCGCGTTGGGAAATTCCGCCTTCGACCGGAGCATCACGCATTGGAAGCCGATACCGGCCCGGGGATTGCCTCGGCACCCATCCACGGGGTTGGGCAAGGCTGCAGTCGACCGGTTCCGCGATCTAAAGACCTGCGACACGGTGTTCGATCCAGACCGTCGAGTCGGCGAATTGAGAGAAAGTGCCTGAGTAGCGCCCTATGGCGAGCAGCTCCGGAACCGATGAGTCCAGCGAAAAACGTTGATATAGAGCCGAATACGACATACTCGATTCAGTCGCGGTGACGAAGACGTTGCTGACCAGATGCGCGGTGCGTCCGGTCGAGACAGCGAACGTCGCGGCATAGAATCTCTCTATCTCGGCGCGCCCATGCATCGGAAGCTGATCCTTGAAGAAGAGATCGGCTTCGGCGAGAAGAACTGCCGCAGCGACGCCATCGCGGTCGTCCATTGCCGCGCAGTACCGGGCCAGGGAGTCCTCGACTACATGGCGACGAGTCGCTGCCATGTAGTCGGCTTCGGAGTGCAGTGCGCGCCCGGTCATGACGACACGGTCGAACGAGTCTCGCGTCGAGCCTCGACACCCAAGTCCTCGATGAACGCCGCGACGAGCGCGTCCGGTCCGAAGTCACCGGTTGCAATTCCGTAGACGTAGAAATCGGGACGTACCAGCACTGCAGTGGCGGTCATCGCGTCGAACCAACGTCGGTAGGCGCCGGTAGTGTCGACGGCCCTGTCTCTGCCCGGTTGATCACCGAAGATGATGATCTTGAAACCCAACTGCTCGAGTAACTGTCGGGTATCACCGCTCACATCGCCGAGCGCGTGGTCGTCGGCGACGAGAAGGACTCCCGAGGAACCGAAGACGTCGTCGAACAGTCCCTCAGCCTCGCGGCCACGAACGGGCGCTTGGATCGACAAGGTACCGCCGGCCGCATCGTCGCGGTGCAGGCCCTCACCCAGCCGGGGTAGCGGACGCGGCGGCATGGTGATTCCGGCCGCTAGATCGGCTGCCATGGCAACATCGCGTCGGGCTACGGCATCCGGATCGGTCAGACAGATGACGTTCCCCAGCTGCATCGACTCGTCGATGAAATGCCGGACGTGCTCGGACCTTTCGTCGCCGTAGGTATCGAGGACGGTCTCCGGTGCAGACCCGGCCAAGACCAGATGAAGCTTCCATTCGAGGTTCGCCACATCGCGCAATCCGGAACACATTCCTTGACCGGCAAAGGGAGGCATGAGGTGGGCCGAGTCGCCGGCCAGCAGCAGACGGCCGCGACGCCATCGATCGCACCAGCGCGCTTGGAACGTATAGATCGTGTGACGTTCCATGACCGTGTTCTGCGCCGTCAGGCCCCAGGGTTGCAGCAACTCCCAGGCGCGTTCCTCGGTATCGAGTTCGTCTTTGGTCTCGTGCTCGAGTCGCATGAACTCGAAGCGACGCCTGCCGGGACCGCCTGGCACCAACGTCGTGGGACGGGCCGGGTCGCACAGCTGCCATGCCGGCGGATCGACCGGCATCGGATCGTGGGGAATGAGATCGACGACGAGCCAATCGTGGAAGTAGCCGAGGTCGGTCATAGAGCTGCCCAGCCAACTTCGAACCTTGCTGTTGGCACCGTCCGCGCCGATGACGTATCGGCCGGTGATCACGCGTCGTTCGTCATCGGCGTTTCGAACCTCCACGGCGACAGACGAATCCGACTCACTGTGCGTTATTGCATCCCATCCACGCAGGATCTCCACGCACTCGAGATCACGGACCTTCTCATCGAGCGCTGATTCCATGCCGGGCTGATGGAAGAAATGGCTGACGTTCCAGCCCGAAGGTCCTGCCCCGCGCCAATCGAGGCGCAGCAAGGTTCGGCGCTCCGCGTCACGCCATTCGTAGAGATCGTCGTACGGTTCGACCACGTGCAACATGACGGCCGGACTCGCGCCCGCAGACTGGAGGATTCGTCCGATCTCGTCGTCGAAGTGCACTGCGCGAGGGAGGGGATAAACCTGCTTCTGGCGCTCCACGACCGCGATCCGATACCCGCGGCGACCCAACTTCAACGCCAGTAGCCGACCGACCGGTCCGTAGCCGACGATGACGACATCGAACGTCTCGGTAGGCCGGTCAGAGTGCATGGGCACCGTCATGTGCAGTCTCCCTCGAAGAGCAGGGCGGGCCCCGGGGATGCGCAAGAACCCGAGTGTCCGCCAGGCGGACGTACGTCCGTTGATGTGCTCGCAAGCTTGCCCCAACACTCCTGCTGTGTCAACGAACACAGTCGCGTGGCTTTGAATGCTGTCTCATGTCGGCGGGTGCGTACGACGCACCTTTCCGCTTCGACAGGTCAGCGCTGACGAGCCCTAGCCACTCGATGGACGGGACGATCGGCCCACCGCGTCCAATCCTCGGTCGTCCGTGCGGCGGCGTCGAGCAAGAACGGAAGATACTCATCGGTCAACGTGTGCATCGACGTCTCCGAGGCGTGCACCGTAACGTTCATCGTGGCGGTGACCATCCCCGAGCCATCGGCAACAGGAACAGCGATCGACCGAACGCCCGGAGCCAGCTCCTGATCGGCAACGGCCCAGCCACGTGCCCGAGTCTCGGCCAAGATCGCTCGAACGTCGTTTGCCGATATCGCCGGGGCAGGCACATCCGAACGGGACGGTTGATCGAGAATCCTGAGAGCACTCTCGTCGTCGAATGCCGCGAGCAGCACTTTGCCCTGAGAGGTGACCATCGCAGGAAACTTGGTCCCGATATCGACTCGTAGTCCGATGAGTTTGGGGACTGCAATGCGTGCGACGTAGACGATGTCCGAGCCGTCGAGTTGCGCCATCGAAGAAGATTCACCGGTCTTGCCGACAAGTTCTTCGAGGTGTGGACGAGCGACGTCCCACAACCCCAGCGATCCCACGTAAGCCATTCCGAGCTCGAGCACCCGGGGCGTCAAGGAGTGCATGCCATCGGAAATTCTTACGTAGTTCAGCTCTGCGAGGGTCAGCAAAATCCTGCGCGCGGTCGGCCGCGCGAGATCTGTGGCCGTCGCAATTTCGCTGAGCGACATGTGCGGCCGATCCGGAGTGAACGCGCGAAGTACGTCCAGGCCACGCGCCAGCGCCTCGATGAAATCCGGTCCCTGTCCACGCGCTGGCATGTGCGAATCCGTTCGTTTGCTTGTCACGTCCGGCACCTCGACGCTGCTCGAGCATAGCGGCGGACGAGTGTCCGCCGGACGAGGCGAGTGCGTGCGTCAACGAGGTGTCACCAAATTGACGCTCGACTATGACCCTTGACACAGAGGTGCGATCGCGGCATTCTGACACCCAATCATCTAACGGACCACCGTCCGCCTGACGGACACCTTGTACTGCCATGCACGACGATTGGAGGGTCACGACGTGACCGACACCGCGGGACAAGCCCCTACCTCGCCTTCAGCAGGACCACGTCCCTTGGACGGTCTGGTGATCGCCGACTTCTCCCGAGTTCTCGCCGGTCCGTACGCCACCATGCTGTTGGCCGATATGGGCGCCGAGGTCATCAAGGTCGAAAGCCCCGGTGGAGACGACACCCGATCGTGGGTACCGCCAGTCCGGTCCGACGGAGTCTCGACGTATTACTCGGCCATCAACCGCAACAAGAAGTCGGCTGTCCTCGACTTCAAGGACGATGACGATCTCGCCGTTGCCCAAGCTCTGGCTGCACGTGCCGACGTCGTCGTCGAGAACTTCAAACCGGGGGGACTGCGGCGGTTCGGTTTGGACTACGACTCGGTGAGAGAACGCAACGAACAGGTCGTCTACTGCTCGATCAGCGGCTTCGGAACGGCCGAGGGTGCCACACTGCCCGGATACGACCTCATCGTGCAGGCAATGTCGGGTCTGATGAGCCTGACCGGGGATTCCAGCGGACCGGCATACCGCGCCGGAATCAGCGTCTTCGATGTCATGGCCGGTCTGCACTCGACGATCGGGATTCTCGCAGCACTGCGACACCGCTCCGCGACAGGCCAAGGCCAGCACATCGAAACGTCCCTGATGGCTTCAGCCATGAGCGGATTGGTAAACCAGACATCGGCTTTCGTTGCCGGCGGCGTCACTCCCCACCGGATGGGCAATGCACATCCAAGTCTGTTCCCCTACGAGCCACTGCCCACTGCCGATACCGATCTGATCATCACTGCAGGCAACGATTCGCAGTTCCGCAAGCTGGTGGAAATCCTCGGCGTTGCCGAACTTGCCGACGACGAGCGTTTCGCGCGCAATGCCGACCGCACCGAGCGTCGAGAAGAACTGCGGCCCTTGCTCGTCGATCGCCTCCGTACCCAGCCTGCTGCGTACTGGTTCGAGCGGCTCAACGCCGTCGGAGTGCCGAACGGTCCGATCAATACGATTGCTCAAGGTGTGGAATACGCGGAGAAGTTGGGATTGAACCCGGTCGTGCAGGTCGGTTCGAACGGTAACACCGTTCCAGGCATCCGCAATCCGATCACGTTCTCCATCATCACACCTCGTTACGACATCGCCCCTCCCACTCTCGGCGAACACACGGACGAAATTCGAGCCTGGCTCGCGGCAGGCGCCGCGTCTACCGCACCCCACGATGGAGCAAAATAATGTCCCCCGACGGATCTGCCCACCCGGACTTCGAACCACGCAGGGACTTCCCCACTTCCCTGGGACTGTCGTCCGCAACCGAAATCTCGCTGCTCGGACGCAGCCTGTCCGATGAGTTGATGGGGAAGGTCGGTTTCGGCGAGCTGGCGTTCTGGTTGGTCGCGATGCGCCGACCCACACCAGGTGAAGTGCGTGTCTTCGAATCCGTCCTTGTCGCGCTGACCGATCACGGGTTCACACCCACCGCGATCGCAGCCCGAGTGACCTACCTGAGTGCACCGGACTCGCTGCAGGGCGCCTTGGCAGCCGGTCTACTCGGTGGTGGATCACGATTTCTCGGAGTCACCGAGGACTGCGGTCAGTTTCTCGCCGAAACGCTGGCCGCTCGGACCCACGCCGGTGAACCGCTACCGAACGACGACGCAGGCTGGGATACGCTGGCATTGAGCACCATTCGAGATCGAAAAGCCGCAGGAAAGTTCGTCCCCGGACTCGGACATCCCAACCACAAGGACGGCGATCCCCGCACCCCGGTACTCATGGAGATCGCCAACGAAGAGGGCCTGTTCGGGCCACACCTGCAACTGTTCTCGGCCATCGGCAGGATGAGCGAGCACGGGATCGGGCGGCATCTGCCGCTCAATGGCGCGGGTGTGTGCGGTGCTGCTCTGGCGGATCTGGGGCTCCCTGCCGAAATGCTGCGCGGATTCGCTTTGCTCGCCCGATGCGCCGGACTCATCGGGCAGCTTGCCGAGGAACGCCGCAATCCGATCGCCAACGACATCTACATGAACGTCGATCGCGGTGCCTACTACGTAGACCCGGGTTTGCCACAGTAATTGTCAGACCAAGCACAGCAGTACAAGCGCAAATCAGCGACGAGGAGACCGACCATGGCGACTCTTGCAGCCGTATTGGGCACCACCCATCACCCGTTCTATCACAAAGCGACGACCTCTCCGGTAGACGAACAACCACCGTTCGCGGCAGAGTGGAAGCGCAAGGTGGAGGCGTACCGTGAGACGCTGACCGCTGCCGAACCCGACATCTTGATCATGGTCGGAGCCGACCACTTTCACCAATTCTTCCTCGACAACTATCCCACCTTCCTCATTGGAAAGGCGCCGCGCTACGACGCCACCTTTTACAACGAAGAGCGTGAATTCGGTATCCCCAAGTATGTCCTCGAAGGTCACGAAGAACTCTCGGGCTACATGCAGCAGGGTCTGCTCGACCGAGGGTTCGACTTCTCATCGAGCAACGAACTCAAGATCGACCACTCGATCATCTGCCCGATCATCACCACTCGGCCCGAGGCAGACCTGCCGGTGGTACCGATCTACACCAACATCTTCGCCCCACCGCTTCCCTCCCCGAAACGGTTCTGGGAGTTGGGCAGAGCAATTCGGACCATCATCGACGAATTCCCCTCCGACAAGCGGATCGCCGCCGTAGGCAGTGGACACCTCTCGCTCGAACTCGGCGGTCCCCGCATGTTCGGCAATCACGGTCCCGACCCCGAATTCGACGCGCGCGCAATCGAGTGGCTGTCCACCGGCAACATCAACGCCATCCTCGAAAACGTCACCCTCGAATCCATGAGCAATGCGGGCAATGCGACCCACGGCTTCATGGACCTGATCCTGATGATGGGAATTGCCGGGCCCTGCGAGGCCGATTACGTCGATCAATTCGATATCTATCACACCCGCGAGATGTTCATGACCTGGTACCCGAACAAGACTGCCAATCTGGCCACGGCGGCATCCCGTGCAGCCGAAACCTCGGGCGGCAGTACCGGACCCGTGTACGCCCCCCGGGAAGGCATCTCGGCATGAGCAAGTACTACGTCAACAAATTTCTGTACACCGTCGACCGAGATCCAGAATTTCTCGAGTCCTACGCCACCGATCCCAAGACCTTCGTAGGTCGTTGGGAAGAAGAAGTCGGACAACGTCTGCTGTTCAATCCAGCCGAGAAGTCGACGGTGGTCGGCTTCTCCGACGAAGAGCGTGATGCTCTGATAAATCACGATTACGTGGCGCTGTTCGAGATGGGCGCACACTTCTTCCTCAGTCTCACCCTGTACATCGCGATGTTCGACGAAGAGTGGACGCGAGAGCGAGGTCCGCTGTCGTTCCAGAAGGAATTCGCAGCGAAACTCGAGCACTGGGTGGGCAAGCCGTATCCGTCGGTCGGAACCTGACCCACTCACAGTCGACAACACATATTTCGACGTCCGAACTCGGCAGCTACCGCTACTCGAGATGGACAACCGTGCTTGAAATCCCTGGCGCGGTGCACGACTTCATCCGCACGACAGGAGCGTGTTTCATGACCAACACATTCGAGCGTCGCTACAAAAACGGTATCGACCCGACCCGGGGCGGTTACCCCGGGTTCAAGTACACCCGAACCATCGCCGACGGACTCGTGATCGAGCGTGATGTCGCCGTACCGATGCGCGATGGGGTCAATATCTACGTCGATATTTTCCGACCGGCAGACAATCCTGACGCCGATCTACCGGTGCTTGTCGCGTGGAGTTCGTACGGCAAACACTCTCCCCAGAAACTGGCGGACTTCCCGGCCGACACCGGTGTACCCGAGGGCGCACTATCGAAATACGTGGCATTCGAGTCCCCCGACCCGATGTACTGGTGCCGGGCCGGCTATGCCGTGATATTCGTCGATCCACGGGGAACGTGGGGGTCGGAAGGTGTCGCCGAAGCCTTCTGGGGCGAGGGAGAAGGTCAGGACTACCACGACCTGATCGAGTGGGCGGGAACGCAGCCCTGGAGCAACGGCAAAGTCGGTATGGCCGGTGTCTCGTACCTCGCGATCATTCAGTGGCTGACCGCAGCCACCCAACCTCCACATCTGGCGGCGATGAATCCGTGGGAGGGCGTAAGCGACCTTTATCGCGACTTCGCGTTTCACGGTGGGATGCCGGAGACACAGTTCCACCCGTGGTGGCACGAAGGCGTCCTCTTCTCTCGCTCCAAAGTGGAGGACACCGTCGCCATGCGCGACGAGCACCCGTTCGACGATGACTACTGGGCCACCAAACGCGCGGACCTCTCGAAGGTGACAGTCCCGGCGTATGTCGTCGCAAGCTGGTCCGACCACGGCCTTCACACTCGAGGCACGCTCGAGGCGTATAAAGGCCTCGGTTCGAGCCGGAAGTGGCTCGAGATCCACGGCCGCAAGAAATGGGGCTACTACTACGACGAACAGAGCATCGCCCGACAGCGCGCCTTCTTCGATCACTTCCTCAAAGGTGAAGACACTGAGGTCGATCAGTGGCCGGCAGTACGCCTCGAAGTACGTGACCGCTATTACGAGGGACAGGTGCGCAACGTGGAGAGTTGGCCTGTGATCGAAACCGACTACCGCGCACTCCATCTCGATGCCGCCACCATGACACTCGGTGCACACGCTCCGCGCGACGAAGCATCGGCCGAATACTCGGCAACCGACGAGCAGGACCACGTCGTCTTCGACTATCGATTCGACACCGAGACCGAACTCGTCGGCAACAGCAAACTTCGATTGTGGGTCGAAGCCGAAGGCGCAGACGACATGGATCTGTACGTCGCACTGCAGAAAATAGATGCCGACGGCGAACCCGTCAACTTTCCGTTCTTCTCGATTTGGGAGAACGGCAACGTTGCTCTCGGTTGGCTACGGGTCTCGCATCGCGAACTCGACAAGGAACGCTCCACCCCGCAGCAACCCTGGCTCAGCCACCGACGCGAACAGAAGCTTGCGCCCGGTGAGCAGGTGCCGGTAGAGATCGAAGTTCTTCCGTCCGGCACCGTATTCCACGAGGGCGAAACCCTGCGACTCCTCATCCAGGGCAGCGATGTCAACAAGTATCCGGCCGGTACCCCCACCCAGCGCCATCACTCCGCCGTCAATCAGGGACGCCACATCATCCATACCGGCGGTCAGTACGACGCCCATCTCCTTGTTCCGGTCACACGCGAGGTGACCGGAGCCAGCGGTGCCACCACGAATACGCAGAGCACGCAGTGAGCGAGCATTCCTGTTGCACTCCTCCCGGCCCGATCTCCATCGAAGACTCGGGGAGGCGCGTCGATCGGCGGGGGTTCCTCTCGGCTGCAGTCGGGCTAGGCCTCGTGACTTTCGGGGCCAGTGGTTGCGCGAACAGCAGTCCGGCGACCGGTGCATCGCCCACGAGTTCAGCTCCGCCGGGCGCACCACAGGAGTGGAGCGGAACCAACGTCGTCCTTCTCGGGACCGGCGGTGGACCGATCCCCACCGCCGGACGGCACATGACCTCGCAGGCCGTAATCGTGGACGGCACCACCTATATCGTCGACTGCGGTAGCGGGGTTGTCGGCCAGATTGTCGCCTCGAACATTGCGTACGAATCGATTGCGACGGTGTTCCTGACGCACCTGCACACCGATCACATATCGGACTACTTCCCCTTGGTCGCCTTCGGCCGAAAGATCGGTCCACAACCAGGCTTTTCACAGAACATCGAGGTGTTCGGACCGGGCCGGGCCGGGGCTTTTCCCAGTGGTTCGCCGCAACCTGGTGTGCAACTCGTTAATCCCTCGAATCCGACAACGGGCACTCTGGATCTTCACAACGGCCTACTCGATGCCTATGCATATTCGGTGAACGGCATGTACATCGCCAGTCCTACGGGACCGGATATTCGAGATGTCGTTCGCGTCCAGGACATCACGCTCCCCGTCAATGTGGTTGCAAACGCGACCGATCTGGTCGCCCCGATCATGGAGCCTTTTGCCGTATACGAGGACGATAAGGTCAAGGTCACGGCGATCTTGGTCGATCACCCGGTAGTGTTCCCGGCCTAGGCATTTCGGTTCGACACAGACGATGGATCAGTGGTGTTCTCCGGCGATACCAAGCCCTGTGCGAACATGGTTCGGCTTGCGCGCGGAGCGGATCTATTGGTGCACGAGATTATGGACGGGGCAGCCATGATCGCAAACGGTGTGGCCGAACCGTTCGTCACCTTCTTGCGCGCAGTCCATACCGACGTCACCGAGGTGGGTGCAATTGCCCGAGATGCCGGCATCGGCACTCTTGCACTCTCGCATATCATTTCGGTCGAACCGACCACCGCTTATCCGCGTCCCGTCGACGACACGTCATGGACGGGGCCTATCAGTGAAACGTTCTCTGGTCCCACGATCGTCGGCAAGGACTTGATGGTGCTCTCGATCGGGGGATCGAAGGTCACCCAAGTCGGCAAGTAAACGATGCCCGCCTGTCATCACGCAGAGCTCGGCTGAACCGCCGAATCGGTTTCTGTCCGCTCTGCTGGTCGAAAATGTGGACAGATGCGGGGCCAGTCCGTCCTACAACGAGGGGCTGATCGATCGATGAAATTGTGGATTTTCCCAGACCGACGTCATGCCTGGGTGCTTCCATAGTCGGTGGTGCGGTCGCGCCGTTCCGAGTGAGGGTGTTCGGCGATTGCCGGTGTCGGCACTAACCGCCTGAGTGTCGGCGCGGCACCGTTGACTGCGCGGAATCGAAGTGTGCCCACGGCGTCTCGACGTCTGAGTCGGTCGCTGGGTTTGGTGCGAGTTCGTGTCCCATTCGGTCACGTTTGGTGCGTAGGTAGCGGACGTTGTCTGAGGTGACCATGGTCGGAAGGCTCACTCGATCGAGTAGTTCCAGACCGTATCCGTCGAGGCCGTCGTATTTGGCAGGGTTGTTGGTTATCACCCGGGCGCGGCGAACTCCGAGGTCCATGAGGATTTGAGCGCCGACCTCGTAGCTGCGGCAATCCACTGGTAGTCCTTGTGCGGTATTCGCGTCAACGGTGTCGAGTCCTTCCTCCTGCAGCGAGTACGCCCGAATCTTGTGTCCCAGGCCGATGCCGCGGCCTTCGTGTCCGCGCAGATAGACCACGACGCCGGTACCTTCGGATGCGATGTGGCGCAGCGCTTGTTCGAGTTGTGCGCCGCAGTCGCATCGCAGGGAGGCGAGGATGTCCCCAGTGAGGCATTCGCTGTGCACGCGAACGAGGACACCGACGGCATCAGCGCTTGCCGCGGCGACGTCCCCCATGACCATCGCCAGATGCTCCCCGTCGTCGAAGGTGTTGCGGTACGCGACGGCCCGGAAGGTCCCGAAACTGGTGGGCATGGTCGAGTTGGCGATCGGGACCACGATCCGTTCGGTGGCAAGCCGGTAACGGATCAGGTCGGCGATGGTCAACACCGTGAGATCGTGGTCCGCGGCGAACGCGAGGAGGTCTTCGCCTCGGCGCATCGAGCCGTCGTCGGCGACGATTTCGCTGATCACGCCGACCCCGGACAGCCCAGCCAGGCGTAGCAAGTCGGTTGCCGCTTCGGTGTGACCAGCTCGTTCGAGTACACCGGAGGGCCGGGCGCGGAGTGGGAAGATGTGACCGGGACGCCGGAGACGTGAGGGTGGCAAGGACCGGTCGGCCAGTGCACGCGCGGTGGCCGCTCGGTGCGCTGCCGAGACGCCGGTGCCGGTGCCGGCGAGGTCGACGCTGACGGTGAACGCGGTGCTGTGTACATCGGTGTTCTCGGTCACCATCGGAGCGAGCTGGAGAGCGTCGGCACGATCGGATGACATAGGGGCGCATACGATCCCGGTGGTGTTCCGGACGATGAACGCCATCTGCTCGGTGGTGACATGTTCGGCCGCAACCAGGAGGTCGCCTTCGTTCTCGCGGTCCTCGTCGTCGACCACGACGATCATCCCTCCCGCCGCCAGGTCAGCTAGAGCGCACTGGACGGAGGTCGTCACCCGCGCCGGGGCGCTCATTGGACGTCGGCCAGTGAGATGTGTGTTCCGAACATCCGACCGTGGTAAGTCAGCGGTTTGCTGTCGTACCGGTGAGCCGCGACGACGTCGCCGAGGACGACGAAGTGATCACCGCCCTCGATGATCTCGGCTACGGTACACGCCACGAAGCCCGTAGCGCCGGGCAGTTTGGGGACTTCGGCGTGCGGCTCCCAGGCAATGCCGGTGAACTTCGAAGTTCCGCCTTTGCGGGCGAAGTTCAGCGCGAGTTCGGCCTGATCCGTTCCGAGGACGTTGAGACCGAACTTTCCGGTCGTGGTGATGACCGACAGAAGTTCCGAGCCTTTGTCCAGGGAGACCAACACCATTGGCGGCGTCATGGACAGCGAAGCGAATGCGCTGACCGTCGTACCGTAGGGCATTCGGTGACCGGTCGCGGTGACGACGGCGACCGGGGTGCATACCGCACTCATGACGTGACGGAATTCTTCTTGCAACGCAGGGAATTCGGGAATGCGAGCGGTGTTGTTCATCGTGGTCTCCTAGGACGATGTTGCCAGGGAAAGGAATCGGTCCGCCGATTCCGCCGGGACGGTGTTGAGGATGATCGTTGTCAGAGCAGTGACTGCAGAAAAGTCAGAGTTCGTTCGTGTAGGTCCGATTCGTCGAAGTGCGCCGAACCGTGGTCTCCACCCGAGATGACGACGAGATCGGCTCGAGCGCCGGCGCCGGTCAGAGCGCGATGCAGGCGGGAGCTCTGCTCGATTCCGACGCGGTGGTCGTCGTCGCCGTGGACGATCATGAACGGCGGGCTGTCGGGTCCGGCCAGGCGGTTCAGACAGATCACCGCGTCAGGATCGGGGTGCGACGAGGGTGCATGTCCGAGGAACCGGGCGATCGAACTCCCCGGCCGATTCATCCATTCGACCACATCGGGTGGTGCGTCCTCGTCCATCAGAAGGAGATCGCTCGGCCCATAGTGTTCGATCACCCCGGCCACACGGCTGGAAACGTCCGGATGGGGACCTACTCGGCCTACCAACGACGTGTCGTCACCGGCCAACGCGACGGCGCTGATCAGGTAAGCCCCGGCGCTGGATCCGAAGCCGATGATCGTGTTCGCGTCCAGTCGGTAGCGGTCTGCGTTGACGCGGATCCACCGAATCGCTGCAGCGACGTCGTGTATCGGTGTGGGATAGTGGATTTCACCGCTGAAGCGGTAGCTGATCGATGCGACGGCGAAGCCGGCGTCGAGCAGGAATCGCCACGGTCCCATTTGTTTGGATCCGAGGAAGAATCCCCCTCCGTGTGCGTAGATAACTGTCGGCACCGGGGTAGCGAGCGGCTGCTGCGGGAGATGCAGATCGAGGGTCAACGGGCGAAATCCGACGGGGCCGGCATAGACGAGATCGAGAAAGCTGTCGACACCAGCGAAGATGGACGTTGGCGCCAGGTTCGAGAACTCGGCTCGCCTCAATGCGGCTGGGTCGAAGTTCTCGGGGATGACGAATGTCGACTCGGTGGATGTTGTCATGGCAGTGTTGCTCCAGAATCGGTGGTCCGTACCGGTGCGTCCACCCGTTCGATGCCTGATTGTTGATCGAGTGGTGCGGCGCCGGTGATGGTTTCGATGACGTCGTCCGCGTCGGGCTCCGCTTGTTCGGTAGGCCGCGCTCCGATCAGGGCAGTGGCGCCGAGGCCTGCTACACACAACCCGGCGAGCATGTACAGGCCGAGGTCGAAGGACCCGGTGGAGTCCTTGACCGCGCCCAGGATGAAGGTGAAAGCAAAACCACCGAGGTTGGCGCAGAAGTTTCCGAAACCGGAGAGAACTCCGGCGTTGTTCGAACCGACGTACTGCAAAGGAACCGCGAACAGTGGACCGAAGTAGAGCTGAATGAAGATGGCGTTCACTGCGATCACTGCTATCAAAGCGGCGAGGTTGTCGATCAGAGGAATCAATGAAAGCGTGACGGCGAGCATGGCCAAGGAGCTTCCGATGACCAGCCGTGGCCGGTGGAGGCGGTCCGAGAGCCAGCCGCCGAGGAAGTTCGAGGGTGCGGTCACTGCCGCGCCGATTGCCACGACTGCTCCAGCGACACCGAGCGAAAATCCTTTGTCGTCGACCAGCAAACTGGGCAACCAGAATGCGACGCCGGTGACAACTGCCAGCCGGACGAACTGAATGAAGCCGCTGACCCAGACCACTCGGTGTTTGAGGAGTGCTTTCAATGCTGAGCCTCGAGCGGCGTCCTTCGTCGGTGGCCTGTATACGGAGTCGCCGAGACGTGCGAAGGCCGAAAGGACCAGGAGACCGCTCAGGGAAAACAGAACGAACAGCCACCGCCATCCCAGCGTGTCGACCAGGATCGGCCCGAGGGCATTGAGCAGGATATTGGACGAGAATCCACCCGCGACGTACAGCCCCATGGCCGTCGCCGCACGGTCCGGGCGAAACTGCTTCTGCATCAGAATCAAACCTGGCGCGAAGATCAACGCTCGAAACACACCCGAGACCGCTTGATTGGCCACGAGCAGGCTGTACTGATCGAGTGTTGCGAACATCATCGACAGGAGATTGACTCCGATCAGTCCGATGACGAACAGTCTTTTCGGGTCGTATCGATCGGCCAGGTAGCCGGCGGGCACCTGCATGATCGCGTAGGTGAACGTGCCGACCGCGGCGAGTGATCCCGCTTGGGAGAACGAAATGTTGACGTCGTCGCGGATCAGTGGGAGAAACAGTGCCACGCCGCCGAACGCCAGAGCTTGCATGCTTTGGCAGACGATGATCAATGTGGCGTTGAGAGCAGGTCCTCGACTGGTGCGGACGCTGGCTGGTGTATCCGACATGGAGTTCCTGTTCTAGACCCGTAGAAATGCCGACAGCGGGGGAAGCTCGCCGGTGACTTCGTACATACCGACGTAGATGTTCTTGGCATCTGTGGGATCGTGAGACGCGAAAGTACGGGCGTTGCGCCAGAACCGGTCGAGGCGATACTTGTTGGACGTGCTTCGCGCACCGGTCAGTTCGAAAATCTGTCCTGCCGCGGCTAACGACGACTCCACGCATGCGACCTTGGAGCGGTAGCCGTCGATCGTGGCGGGTCCGACATCGTCTCCGGAATCCACGTGGGCAACCCGATCTGCTGCCGCGAACAAGAACGCGCGGGAGGCTGCGAGCTTGCTGGACATATCGCCGATACGCCGCAAGATCAGCGGGTCCTCCGCGGCGGTGGCGAATTCAGGCATCGACCCTCGCTTGAGGGTGCGGACGTACTCGACCGAGGCGTGCAACGCACCCTCACCTATCCCCTGCTGAATTGCCGCGTGTAGCAACATGATCGCGCCGAAAAGATATTGCGGCGGAGGTGTCGCTCGATAATGCCAGCCGTCGGCAACGAACACGTCCCTGTAGGCAATGGTCTGACTGTAGGTTCCCCGTTGACCCATGACGTCCCAGTCGTGGCGGAGTTCGACGTCCGGATGCGTGAGATCGACCAGAACGTGGTGTCGCGACTGCGTGGGCCCGTCGAGCGTGCATCCAACGTTCGCCATACCGGCGCTGCCGCTGTTGGAATTGAATGTCTTGACGCCGCTGAGGATTACGCCGCCCTCGACGGGGCGTGCGATCACCGGTTGCGGCGAACCTGCTTCGGAATTGGACGCCACCAGGCGCAAGCCCTCATGAAGCACTCGGCGCGCAACCTCGGCTTTGGTCGTATCGGGCAGATCGCTTTCGAAGACTTCCCTGATGACCATTCCGGTAGTCAGCCAATTCTGGCCTGTCGGTCCGTCGCCAGCGCAAACTTCCGTCGCTGCTCGTACATAGGTTCCCCATCCGTCGATGAAGCTGCCGTTCCAGAAGGCACCACCGTGATCGATCGGGACGAGCAGTCGGTTGATGTCCGCTGCCTGCAACAAAGTGAAGTTCGCGGCAGGGTCGGTGGCGTCTCGATCCGAAACCGCACCGTTCGCGGACAGTTGCGGTCGCAGGTCACGGATAGCGTCGATCAACAACTCGGCTTCGATGACGGGCGTGGAAGTAGCGAGGGTCATTGCATCCTCCAGAAAAAGGAATAGGAATGTATATTCCGGTTAGTATGTGATCTACACCTCATCGAAGTCAAGTAGTGACGTACAACATCCCCGAGGGGTTGGCGGCAATCGGTACTGTCAAGAGATGAGTTCCTCCGCCACGCCAGCATCCGCAGGCTTCCGTCCGCCTCAGCAGGCGCGCAGCCGGGCGGTACTGGAGAAACTGCTGGTGGCGGCCGAGGAGATTCTGGCTGAACAAGGATTCGAAGACTTCACCATCACGGCGGTTGCGGAGCGCTCGAAGACGTCAGTGGGCGCGGTCTACCGCCGGTTCGACAGCAAAGAGAAACTGGTTGCTGCGCTCAAGGATCGAATCCTCACCCGGATCGAATCCGAGGTCGGCAACGCTATACGCATGGCACCCCAACACGATCTCGCCAGTGCGGTATCAGCGTTCGTGCACATCCTCGCCAGCTCGTTCAGCACAAACGGCCAGGTAGTGCCGAACTTGCTGGCGCCCAGCGACGGCGCGTCGAGTGAGCGCGGCTTGCAGGCGATCGCGACGCTGCATCGGCTCTTCCTCGATGCCGTGGCGCCCCGACTGGGAGAGATTCACCGCCCCGACCCGATGACGGCGATGATTCTCGCCTCCCGCACCTTGATCGGCGCGTGCATCCATCGGTCCGCGGTGATTCGTGCACTGCCAGACGGCATCTCATGGCAAAGCTGGGCCGATCAACTGACGGACATGACGGTGCAGTACCTCACCTCCCCCTCAGCGAGCACGTAGAGGTCCGTCGGACCCCAAGACCGACCTGCCAACCGCGAGTATGCGCACGGCGTTGTGTTCGGCGAGACGTCACATCACACCTGTACGGCCAGTGGCTCGCATTCGGTTCGGCATCTGTGATGTAACCCACTCCTTGACTTAAGTGTGTTCGGTGCCACAAGATGAACCGGAATAAGAATTCTGCTTTCGTTTGCGGCGCAGCTCCGAATGTCCGCCCGGTTCATTTCGCAACCGCCGCCCGTCCGGGCGCCCGTCGTCGACGGAAGCCCGTCGACGCCCGTTCGCACATTCACCCTCGACACGAGTAGAAATGAGACGAGATGGTAGATGCACCTCCCTCCGGCCGTGAATCACAGTCGCGTGAACTGACAGCCAGGATCGCCGCTCTTCCGATGTCACGGTGGCACTACAACATGATCCTGCTCACCGGGGCAATTCTGATCGTCGATACCGCCGATCAGGGTCTGGCTTCAGCATCCCAAGTCGACATCGCTCGCGACTTCGGCGTACAGCAAACAGAACTGGGCCTTCTCATCTCCGCAGCCTTCTTCGGCGCAACATTCAGCGCCGCCTTGATCGGGTTCTTGGCGGACCGGTTCGGTCGACGCCGCATGATCGCGCTGTCGATTCTCCTGTTCTCGGTCGCAACCGCTGGCGCTGCGCTGTCCCAGGACTTCAGCCACCTCATCGTCCTTCGAGTAGTCGCCGGAATCGGTTACGGCGGACTGCTCCCTCTGGCATGGGCATTCGGAAGCGAATTCGCACCCACTGCCCGCAGAGGCCGAACGTTGTCCTGGCTCAACGCCTTCTACGGCGCCGGCTCAGCGCTCGCCTACCTGATCGGCCTTGTCGTCATCGCACCCTTCGGATGGCGATGGGGATTCGCGGTCTTCCTGATCCCGGCGTTGCTGGCAGTTCTAGTCCTCAGGCGCATGCCAGAAGGCGTGCCTTACCTGATCCGCAAAGGTCGAATCGACGAAGCTCGTGCACAAGTCGAGCGAATCGAAGAAAAGGTTCTGCGCGGGCAGCCACGGCCGACGCCGGTACTGGACGCTGACGAAATGGCAATGGGAGCGGACGTGTCCTTGCTCGGCGCCGCTCGCCAATTGTTCGGGCGACGCCACCTACTCGCGACCGCCAGCACGATCATGGCATGGCCCGTACCGGCGATGTTCGTAACGGGATTGTTGAGCTTCTACCCGTTGATCTTCGTCAACGACCTCGGACTATCACTCCCGCAGGTCCTCGCATTCCTTACCTTCTCATCGTTCATGACGATCCTCGGACGCGTACTGTCCGGCTTCTTCCTCGACCCCATCCGCAAACTGTCACCCAGCGGGATGAAGATCTACCTTGCAGTTGGTGTCGCCTTTTTCGGAATCATGCCCTTCGTCATCATTGCCGCCACATGGTCCACGGCCGTGCTGTTCGTCCTTCTGTGTGCACAGTATCTACTGCAGGGCCTCTGGGCCGGCGCCGCAATGACTTATGTGCCGACAGTCCTGCCACTGGCCCTCCGCAACTCCGGACTTGGCCTCTTCAGCGCGCTCACCAATACCGCTCAGATCGCCGGGCCGATCCTCATCGGCACCGTGCTCGAAGTCGGAGGAACCCGGGCGGCAAGCACAATGGTGCTGATTGCCAGCCTGCTTTGTGCATTCTTCGTACTCGTCTTCGGTCACCGCGAGCGCATCATCGTCGAGCCCGACCTACCGCTGCGGGGAATCAGCGTGAATGCCGACACAACGAGTACAGAACCCCAGCAACAAATCTGACCGACACACAACCGTCCTCCCCTGGACCGCCCGAGTCCGATGGACAACGAACTCGACTCAATCGAAATCGACTGTCGAATCAACGCGTCTGTTCTTCCTCGCTGACATTCGCCCAGTGAGTAGGAACAGGCGCGGTCGATACAGACCCACAGAACGGACCCACGTACGTGCCACACCAACAAGATCGCTCCAACGCCGCCGACACAGCCACCCCGCACAGCACGGCTGTACAAAAGCAGCCGTACGCCGGTCAACGAATTGCTCTGGTAGGCGGAGCTTCTCGACTGGGCAAGGCCGTCGCGCTTACCCTCGCAGAATTGGGGGCCGACATTGCTGTTGCCGGGCGTAACCAACACACGCTCGACGAGGTAGCCGCTCGAGCGCCGGGGCGCACCACGACATACACCGTCGATATCTCCGACACCGACTCGATCCGGCGATTCGGTGATTCAGTAGGCGCACTCGACCATCTTGTCTACACCGTTTCGATGCACGCTACAGGACGGCTGTTCGACCTCACTGACACCGACATCGAACGATCGGTCGACGCAAAAGTTCTGGGGCCGCTGCGGATTGTCCGGGCAACACTCCCCAGCATCGCCCCTCGGGGCTCGTTCACCTTCTTCTCCGGCCAGGCCGCCTGGCGCCCAACGCCCGGCGGCATCGTCACGGCAACCGTCAACGGAGCCCTCGCGGTAGCAGTCAAGGCGATGGCCCTCGAACTGGCGCCCATTCGCGTGAACGCAATCGCGCCAGGAGTCGTCGATTCCGGCGCGCTCGATTCGCTGGGTGATCGCAAAGCGCAGATTCTCTCCGAGGTCGCCGAGCGCAATCCCGTCGGCCGTGTCGGAAACCCCGAAGACATCGTCCCCGCCGTACTGATGTTGCTCTCGAACACCTACATCACCGGCTCCGTGCTTCACGTAGACGGCGGCGGATCCCTTCGCTGACTGCGTGGTAAGACTTCTTCGATGAAGAGTTCTTCGAAACCGAGTTTTCGGCGACGAGCACCGACGAGCACGCGTTTCCACGAACGGCGCGATCCGGGAAGCATGCCGCACCCGAGTGTCAAGGCCAGAGGCATTCGGTGGTGCGGTCGCCACGGATCTTTGACGGCCTCCACGCCCGCTGACTCGTCGGGCAGACGAGCAGCCCAGTCGGTCAGTCGGTCAGTCGGTCAGTCGGTCAGTTGGCCCCAGCTACAAGCATCGTCGCGACGCAGGTCGCGTAGTCATGACCCATCCATCCCCCGGCGTTGACCGCCAGTGCCGATGTGGCACCCTCGATTTGGCGTCCGTCCGCGATCCCCCGCAGCTGACGCGTCAGCTCGACGATCTGTGCAACCCCTGTCGCGCCGAGTGCGTGGCCCCTGCTCATCAACCCACCGTCGGTGTTGACCGGCCTGTCCCCTGAAAAGCCTGTGCGACCGTCGAGAATCAGCTCGCGCGCTTTCCCTACAGGCGCGAGACCGATTTGTTCGTACTGGAGCAGCTCCGCGATCGCACTGGCATCGTGCAATTGAAATACATTGAAATCGCCTGCATTACTGCCTGTTTCCTCGTAAATCCTGCGCACGGACATCTCCACGACGGACTGACCCGTTGCGTGACTGCTGACGTGACTGCTGACCAGTGTCGGCCCCTGTGCATCTGCAGAGGTTGTCATCACCAGTGCTGCGGCGCCGTCGGTCAGAGGCGAACACATCAACAGACGTAACGGCGGTGCGACCATGCGGCTCGAGGCAACGTCGGCCGTCGTGATGGGCGTTCTGAACTGCGCAAAATCGTTGCGCGACGCGAAGTCTCGATTCTTGATCGCAATAGCCGTGAGCGCCTCGTCGACGTCGCCGTAGCTTTCGGCGTATGCATTCGCTTCTTCGGCGTACGAAGACATCATGACCGAGCCTTGCACCGCTTCAACTGGCGGCAACGACCGGTCGACACCTGATTCGATGGCATCGAACGATCGCTGCTTGTCTTCGTGATGCAGTTTCTCTGCGCCCACGACGAGGACTGTACCCACACGACCCGCCAACAGCATGTTCCAGGCCAGATGCACTGCACTACTACCGGATGCACATGCGTTCTCGGTATTGAACATCGGCAGACCGTCGAGTCCCGAGTCTCGGAGACTGACCTGAGCGCGAATCATCTCTTGTCCGCGCAGAACACCTTCTGCGGCGTTCGAGAACACCACGGCATCCACCTGATCTGGTTTCATTCCTGCGTCATCGAGGGCAGCCCTCACTGCGTTCTTCGACAAGTCGGCCAGGGTCGAGTCCATATGGCGACCGAAGGTGGTTGTGGCAGCGCCGGCGATACGCACTGTGGACATCGGACGAACTCCTAGAAGGTCAGGGAAATTATGGTTTCGAACAGATCAGCGTCCAGACCGGCGCATCTGTTCAGCTCACTACTCCAGTATCGTGCAGCCGCGCGATGCGGTCGTCGTCGAGCGCAAGGACGCCGCGTAGGACATCGTCGGTTTGGGCGCCCAGGTCTTGGCCCGCCCACGCCACTCGCCCAGGCGAGTCGGTCATCTGCGGGATGACACCAGGCATCCGGACCTCGTGGCCGTTATCCTCCACGGTCACCAGGTTTCGGCGTGCGGCCATGTGCGGATCCTGGCCGATGTCGGCTGCGGTGTAGATCTCGCCCGCGACGACGTTGGCATCGTGTAGGGCTTTGAGAGCCGTGTCGCGAGTGTGGCGGAGCGTCCATGCCCGCAAGGCGTCGACGACATCACCTTCTCCTGCGGCCATGTCGGCCAACATGCCTGCGTCGACGAGAAGTCGCCGGAGCGAAGTCAGGGACTGAGTCGTCGCGGCCGACACTACGATGCCCTCGCCGTCCTCAGTGCGGCAGATGTCGGTGATGAAGGCTCCATCGAACGGGAAGCGAGGTCCGTTGCGCATCGGAGAGGTCCCGCTTGCGTCGTGAATCGGTACCTGCCACTCGATCATGCGCAAGAGTGGTTCGTAGAGCGCGAGGTCGATCTGCTGTCCGCGGCCAGTTCGGTCGCGATGATGAAGGGCGACCATGATTCCGTAGGCACCCATCAAACCGGTTGCCGCGTCGCCGAGCGAATACCCTGGATGCACGGGGACATCGTCGGCTGGACCAGTCAGATGCGTAGCGCCGCTGAATGCCTCGGCAATCTTGCCGAAACCACCGCGATGACTGTACGGGCCGGTTTGACCGAACCCCGAAACTCTCAGCATGATCAGATCCGGTTTGACGGCACAGAGGTCGTCGTAACCCAGTCCCAATCGCTCCAACACTCCAGGACGAAAATTTTCGACGACGACGTCACTCACCGCGACCAATTCCCGAACCAGTTCGAGTCCTTCGGGTGTCTTGATATCGATGCACACCGACCGCTTGTTGCGCCCGGTCACCGTCCACCAGATGCCCTTGCCCCCGCGTTGGGGACCCATACTCCGCAGACTGTCCCCGACCCCCGGACGCTCGATCTTGATGATGTCTGCACCGAAATCACCCATCATCACCGAGGCAAAGGGTCCGGCTAACGCGTGACCGAGTTCCAGAACTCGAATATCGTTCAACGGTGTTGTCACTGCTGGCTCCTTCATCTGCACTGTCGGGTTCCGACATCGGTCGGGGTCCGTTTCGACTGCCGATTCGTCTCGGTCGCGGTTGAATGCACTGTCCTAGCGACAAGCCAATTACCGATGAATGATAACTACTGCCGCTCAGTAGCTATAGTGTGATGAGTCGCGCACCCGCTGTCAAGAAGCGGTGCGCCGGAGAGAGGGTCGAGATGACCGAACAGCTACCCCCGAGAATCCCGACGGTCGACGCAGCAAGCGCCGAGCTGCAGGAGACACTGTCGAAAACGCTGTCCGATCCAACGGGCAAGCCGCTCAACATTTTCACGACCCTGGCTCAACATCCTCGACTGCTCAAACGGTTCAACGTGTTCGCCGGGACATTCCTCGCACACGGCTCTCTGCCCGCCCGGGACAGGGAAATAGTCGTGCTGAGAGTCGCGTGGAGATGCAGTGCCGCCTACGAGTGGGGTCAACACGTTCTGATCGGGCGCGACGCCGGGGTCACCGAAACAGAGATCGTGCGCCTGGCTCAGAACAGTCTGGAGGGGTGGGCCGACCGCGACTACACACTCTTGACGTTCGCTGACGAGGTGCTTCGCGACGTCGACGTGTCGGACTCGACATGGACGAACGCGTCCGCTCGCCTGGAAAACGCCGAACTCGTGGAACTGCTGATGCTGGTCGGGCTCTACCGGATGGTCGCCGGGTTCCTCAACGCCGCCCGCGTCGCGTCGGAGCCGTACTTGCCGAGCTGGCCAGACGAGGGCGAGCTACCAGAAACCTGATGGCGGGAGTCGGGTGATGGTCACCCGACTCCCGCCGGACTTGTTTCACACGCGTGCTGCGGTGTTGGTCAGGCCCCCATCCACGACTATCTCGGTGCCCGTCACGAACTGCGCTTCGTCCGAGGCGAGGTACGCGCTCGCCCTCGCGATATCCCAGGCGCTGCCCTGCCTCTTCAGAGGAACCGTCGCGGCCCGCTGGTCATTGAGCCCCGACCTCGTTTCCGCATCGAGGTTGCGATAGGCGACCGCCACGGTCGGCGTGTCGACGAAGCCGACGACCACCGAATTGAACCTGATGTTGTCCGGGGCGAACTCGACAGCCAAAGCGCGGACCAGTTGGTTGGCTGCGGCCTTGCTGGAGGAATAAGCAGCGAAAGGCTGCCCGACCGAGCGCATCGACGCGATCGAAGAGACGTTCACGATCGATCCGCCGCCAGCACTCTTCATATGCGGGACTACCGCCTTGGCGGCCAGGAACAGGCTTGTGACATTCACACGAAACATCAACTCCCACTTGGACTGCTCGTAGTCGAGCAGGCTACCGATGGAGCCGATGCCCACATTCGCCTGCAGAATGTCGACCTTCCCGAAGGCAGTTACCGCCGAGTCGACGTACGTCGCGACACCCTCGGCGTTCGACACGTCGCACGTAACTGTGATGCACTCGGCGCCCCGCGCTTCGACGATTTCCGCGGTGCGAGCCAAGGCCTCCTCGTTGCGATCGACCAGGACCAGTCGGGCGCCCTCCTCCGCGTACAACGCGCTCGTTGCCCGCCCGTTGCCCCAGCCTTCCGCGATCGACCCCGCGCCGGTCACGATGACAACTTTGCCGTCGAATCTAGCCATGAGAACTCCTTCGTGAGGTGCGAATGCACGCGAGCGATCCCATTCGCCGAGATCTACTTGTTGAGTGTCATTCAATAGAACTTGCCGTCAGTCAGTGCAACTTACCACCAACGAATGTGACCGTTGACATACCGCACAACCGTTGTTAACTTCGTCAACAGGTGCAAGTCATAGTCACCCAGTGGGTTCGCGGAGCAAGCGGATTCTTCAGCAGTGCTACGCCCCAGCGGCCGGCGACGCTGCAGCAGGCGCATCGAGCACTTATCGAAGGGAACAGAAACGTGAGCAAATATTACGATCTGACGGTCGAATGGTACGAGAACATCGCGCGCGAAGGCCGCGAGAACCCGAGCGAACACCGCAGAAAGATCTGCCAGAACTACCTCGAACACGCAGCCCTCGAGTACAGCAACGATCGCTGGCGCGAAATCTTCACACCGCAGCGCACCGTCGCCAACCCGCTGTACAAGGTGCGATGGGGAACACCGGAGACCATCACGTACGAGGGCACCGAGACCGTGATCGATCAGTTCTACTCGACACTGAAGGCGTCGGGTGGAGCGCTGACGAATGAGAACGAACTCCTGTCGGTCGCCGACTGGGGCTTCTCGTCCTTCCACACCAGCAACCTGTTCCGCACGGGCGCGCAGGTTGTCGAGGAGGGTTTCGCGAAAGAGGGCGAGGTCGAACCCGAGGGCCTGTACTCGGTTGCCACCAAGACTGCGATGTATTGGCTGTACGACGAGAACGCCCTGCTGATCGGGGAACACGTGTACGAAATGGAGCCGCCCGCCGTCATACCCGTGTCCGAAGAGGACTGGGTTTCGGTCGAGGACCTCGAACGGTTGATCAAGCCGTATCTGCCGGCCACCGCCGAAGTCGGCAGTAGCGACGCCTTCCGCAATCGCTGACTTCGGCCCACCGTAAGAACTCATCCAGAAAAATGGAGAATCTCATGCCGGTTAGCGCAACGCCCACTGCACCAACGAAACTGGTCGTCGACTTCGCTGTCGAGATCAAAACACGCGATGGCGTGCGCCTGATCGCAGACGTGTACCGACCCGCCGGCGATGACAAATGGCCTGTCATCCTGCAGCGAAACCCGTACGGCCGCACCGACGAAGGCATGGGCTCGATGGTCATCGTCGACCCGGCCTGGTTGGCAAGGCAGGGCTACGCCGTCATCGTGCAGGACACTCGCGGTCGCGGCGAATCCGACGGCGTGTGGGAGGGCTTCCACCAAGACACCGACGACGGGTACGACACCGTCGAATGGGCAGCTTCCCAGCCCTGGAGCACCGGCGATGTCGGAATGTACGGGTCGTCCGGCATGGGGATCACCACCTACAAGGCGATTGCCGCCAGACCCCCGAGTCTGCGCGCCGCTGTCGCGTTCATCTCCGGGCCCGACCTCGAGGTCAAATCATCCGGCGGTCTGCTGCAGGTCAGCTTCATGACCTGGTACGCACTGATGATGGCCATCGACACCGCCAAGCGACTCGACAGTCCGAGCGCTACAGCGGATCTGATCGGGCGGATCCTCAACGGTATGGGCAATCTCCAGCAGGCGTGGGAAACACTGCCCCTGAATTCGATCGACGGTTTGGACGACTCGGCCGTCACCCCGCACTGGGAGGAATGGCTCAGCGATGCAACGGAATCCCCCCTTCACAAGGGCGTGACGCTCTCCAAGGACCCAGATGTCGGGGACGTTGCCCTACTGCAGATCGGCGGCTACCGCGACTTCATCGGGCCCGCGCAATTCGCATTGGCCGAAGATCTCGAAGACAACCCCAAGCATCGATTCATCGCCGGACCTTGGACCCATCGCGGACCCTACTCGGGGGCAACAGGCGCACGCGAACTTCCCGACACGTCCACCCCCGCCGGCCCTCTCGGCTGGGGCCCACTCCTTGCGGCATGGTTCGACATCCATCTCCGCGGAGGTGACGGCTCGGCTTACCCCCTCGGTCTCGCGTGGTTGACCGGCGAAC
The DNA here is from genome assembly GCF_023264675.1 of Rhodococcus sp. (in: high G+C Gram-positive bacteria). GTDB lineage: Bacteria > Actinomycetota > Actinomycetes > Mycobacteriales > Mycobacteriaceae > Rhodococcoides. Next base: position 55,588 of record NZ_JAHFVG010000007.1, on the reverse strand, counting down.
CGGTCCGCTATTACATCGAGGGTCAGGACACCTGGGCGGAGGCACCGAGCTGGCCGCCTGCGTCCACCGCTCGCGCACTGCACCTGACTTCCCAGGGCGACGCGCGATCCGCCAGTGGTAACGGGCACTTGCTACTTACCGGTGACGGTGCAGACAGTGGCGCCGACACGTTCCACGCCGATCCGCACGACCCCTTCCCGACCTGCGGCGGCGCCCTCGGTGCGCCGTTCCAAGGGCCCGACGGAATCCAGGACCAACGCGCAGTCGACGGACGCCAAGATGTGCTCGTGTATACCTCCGAGACCCTGCAGAACCCGTTGACGGTCGTCGGGACATCCACTGTGGTGCTCCATCTCGACAGCACTGCTCCCGACGCCGACATCCTCGTGACACTCGTCGACGTCGAACCCGACGGCTTCGCCTACAACGTGAGCGAGGGCGGACTGCGAACCCGCTACCGCGAAGGTGGCACGGATTCCTGGCTCACCCCGGGTACGCCTACCGAGATCACCGTCCAACTGCACGACACAGCCCACACGTTCGAACCCGGCCACAAGATTCGAATCATGATCGCTGGAGCCAACTTCCCGCAGTTCAGCCGAAACCTGCACACCAAGACCGTTCCGGAATTGGGATCGCTGGACGAAGCAATCGCCGCAGACCACACAGTCCATCACGGCAAGCTCACACCCTCTCGCTTGATCGTCAACGAAGCCAGCTGAGAAGCAGTGGCGTTGACGCAGCCACTCCCCCACCACCGAAAAATCATGTCCGAAACACATCGGACGCAACCAAGGAGTTCATTCATCATGGTCGAAAACGGTCGCATGACAGGCAAAGTCGTGCTTATCACCGGCGTCGCCCGCGGACAGGGCCGCGCGCACGCGGTCCGTCTTGCGCAGGAAGGAGCCGACATCATCGGCCTCGACATCTGTGCAGGCATCGACACCATCCCGGTACCCCTCGCCACCGAAGAGGACCTGGCCGAGACCGTGGCACAGGTCGAGGCCCTCGATCGTCGAATCGTCGCGCGTGTCGCCGATACTCGTGATCAAGCTGCGGTCGATTTCGTTGTTGCGGAGGGATTGAGCGAATTCGGTCGGCTCGACGTCGTGATCGTCAATGCTGGATCGGGTTCGACCGGCAAAGTGTGGGAACTGACCGACGCCGAATGGCAGACGATGATCGACGTCAACCTCACCGGCGCATTCCACACCGTCAAGGCAGCGATACCGCACATGATCGAACAGGGGGACGGGGGCTCGATCGTGCTGACCTCGTCCCTGGGTGGATTGAGCCCCATGGCGGGCATCGCGCACTACGTTGCGGCCAAACACGGGGTCCTCGGTCTCATGAAGAACCTCGCGGTCGAACTCGGTCCGCACGGTATCCGCGCAAACGCAATTTGCCCCGGAAACACGCGTACACCGTTGGCCGAATGGGCCCTCGAGGACCTTGTGGGTCCGATTTTCAAGGAGTCGAGCGGTGACCGGTGGCAGGAAGAACTCGACAAGGCAATGGCGGCCACGAACCCGATGAACACCCCGTGGGTCGAGGCTGTCGATCAAGCAAATGCAGCCCTGTTCCTTGCGTCGGACGAAGCACGGTTCATCACCGGCCAGTCGTTGGTCGTCGATGCCGGCTGGGGCACCTGGATGAAGTAGTCCGGTCCGCGGTCCGAGAGGAGGACATGCGGGGCGTAACCGGAGAAAGGTAGAGGCGCAGTCGAGAATCCTACGACAGCGCAAGCCCGTCGAAGATCTCTCGATACGAAAACCCACAGCCAATATGGCTGTGGGTCTTCGTATCTACCGACAAGAACAGTTCAGCGGCCGCTGAACGCATCGCTGGTGCCGACCTCTCGGCCGCGCGGCAAGTACGGTTCGACGAGCTTCCACACGTCGTTCTCGGAGACCACGTCTGCCGGGTCCAGCTTGATGACCGTTCCAGGCTCCATCTCGTAGACGTTTTCGCCGATGAGACGGGCGTCCTCGTCGTACAACCAATACATTGCACACGGAGTCTGAATGACGTACTCGCCGTTGGGATCGTCGACCTCGATTCCCTGCTCGACGAGTTGTGCTCCGGTACGGAAGAGATTGATCTTCAAGAAGGAGGAAAAGCCCCAGTCCGCCACCGACAACAGTTCGTCCTGGTTCGTCAGGACTCCACCGTCCTTCAGGTCGGTGTAGAAGCCTTTCACCGCATCCAGCCCGTCGAACACCACGGTGTCGGGGGTACCCCACCGGACCTTGTACACAGGCTCGTCGATCGTCCGCTCCGGGGTGAAGATCTCCGGCCACCTGTCGGTGTACTCGAGCGCAGCGTGCTCGAGGTAGTTCTGACAAATCTTGCGTCGGTGTGGACTCGGATTGTTGAGGCCTTCCGAGGCGATAGCTTCGTACCACTTCACTGTCGCGCTGAGATAAGGATTCATGTGATTGTCGCGCCCTTCGAATTCCGCAAGCCGATGCGTTGACCGCCCAGCACTGACACTGCCATTGAATGAGTTTACGCCCCATCCAATGGCAGTGAAGCAGTTTGGGTGATTTCCCGCTTCAGCCCTTTCACGGATCCGCCGCAGCGAAAATTCAGGGAAGTCGAATTGCACTCGGCCGCAAGTTGGAGTCCGCCATCGCTTCTGCTGCGTAGCGCAAACGTTCGAGTGCCTTGGGTACGTGCTTGGACAAGAATCGGTCGGAAGGACCCGAAAGACTCAGCGCACCCCAGTCGTTTTGGCCACCGATGGGGACTGCAACTCCTCGCACGCCCTCCACGGACTCATCGGCGGATTCCGCATAGCCGTTTGCGCGGATTTCCTGCAACCGAGATACCAGCGCCTTGCGCGCCTTGGCGGTCAGCTTCATCGCCCCCGAGACCTCGTCGAAAGTATCGCCGTCGAGCTGCGAGAGCAGAACGTTGCCGACTGCGGATCCCGCCAGCGGAAGGGGTAGGCCTACCGGCACTATGCGGCCGGATGGATGAGTTGTGTACGCGGCCGCGATGCACAACCGCTGATGACCACTGCGCACGTGCAATGAAGCCGTTTCCCCGCCACTCGTGTCTCGCAACTGATCCAGGATGGGTGCCGCAGCGGCCCGCACGTCGAACGAATGGGTGGACCGGCCGACGACCCGGATAAGCCTGGGCCCCACTCGGTACTGCCCAGTGGTACCGGAACGAACCAGGACCTCTTCCTCGCAGAGCGACTGGAGCAGACGAATGACCGTCGACAGCGACAGATCTGTCTCCTCCGCTACCCGCGCGGGCGAGACCCCGTTCGGTACGCGAGACACCGAATCCACCACGGCCAAAATTCGCTCCAGCGCCTGCACGGAACCCTCCTTAAGTCTTTGCCCACTCTGAACCCAGTTCAGGCCCGCCGCGCACAATGCCTGCGTCATATCGTGCAGACGTCGACTGAAGTACACCCCGAGCTGCGGCGACGACATTACTCCCTAACCCGAGTCCCCCCTCGTCACAGGCGCTCGAGGTGGGCAACGACCGTCACTCTTTAGTTGGCGCGCAGTCGAATTGAAAGTAATTGTCGATACCGAGAAGTCGCATCATCGCTGCTACGGGCTTCGCCAGTTCGCGCCGGGCATCTGGTCCGCGGCGGCGCGGATTGCTGATCGTGTAGTTGTGTCGGCCGCGGGTGATCTCTCCGGTCCCGGAGGCGAGAATGTTACGTACCCAGTTGGGATTGTCCGAGTAGGCGAGGCCGACGATAAAACCGCCGGGAGTGCGGTAAGCCTGCACCGGAGTTTCGTAGGCACGTCCGCTGCGTCTGCCCTCGTGGCGGAGTACAGCAAGTGGTGGCATCGATTTGGACAGTGGAGTGAGAATAGGGTTGAGGTAGCGAGGAAGGCCGCTGAGACGGGCAAGAAGAGGCATGTGCTTTCTTTCGGTGAGGTGATCAGAGAATGTCGCGACGCCGATATCCGACGAATCCGACGATCAACAAGGCGGAGGTAATCACTGCGAGCCAACCGAGTCCGCTCCAGTTCGGACTCGGCGCATTGACGTTGGGAATGTGATGCAGTGGGCTGACCCCCAATATCGAAGCGGGAAGTTTGAAGGTCGGCCCGATAATGGTCAGGCCGAATGTGGCGACGACACCGAGCCACGCCAGCACGCGCAATCGCGGCGCCGCCCCGACGACAGCTAGGGCGAGGGCGACAAGTGTCCACGTGGCAACCACGGTGACCGCTGACTGGGCCACGACATCGCCGACGGTGGTACCGCCTCCCTGCGCTGCTGCGACGACACCGAGGCAAAGCCCGGCGAGCAGTAGCCCGACGGCGGGTAATAGCAGAGCCACCAGGGCATTGCTGGCGAAGTACACCGGTCTTCGCAGAGAGGTGGCGAGGAGTGGTTCGACCCGGTAGCCGACTTCCTCGGAGTACATTCGCAACGCGATCTGTACGCCCGCAACCGCGGCGATGATTGCGACGATCTGCAGGATCGTGACTATGAACGCGAAAGTCAGATCAGCAGGCCCGGTAGCACCGGATGCGAGTATCTCGGCCATAGCGGGGTTGTCGGCGACGATGTCGCCGATCGAGGTGGCCAAGGTCCCGAACAACAGTCCCAGTCCGACGAATGCGACCGTCCACATTGCGGCAGCCGAGCGGTGCAACCGGAGCGCCAATCCCCACGCGCTGCCGACGAGTCCGGCGGTCGCCGGCCCGGGGCGCTGAGGAATGAGGCCTTGACCGAAGTCACGGTGATTTTGCAGCGCGAATGCGAAGACGATGAGCACAAGTGCACACGCCAAGGCGGGGAGCAGTGGCCAGGGGTTGTTGTCGACAGCCGGTTTGGTCTGTTCGAGCCAGCCCAGCGGGGTGAGCCAGGTGGTCCACTCCGGCAAGTCACTCGTATCCAAATAGCCGCGCAGGACATAGGAGATTCCGAGAATCGCGATAGCGAGGCTGCTGGCGGTTCGCGCATCGGCCGCGAGTTGAGCAGCAACGGCGGCGACGCCGGCGAACATCAGCCCGGAAGCAGTGAACGTCGCCGACAGGATCAGTGTCGACAGTGCGCCACCACCGACCGCCACCGTCAGGGCGAAGCACACGATCCCCAGAGCTAGAGAGGCAATGGACGCCATCAGGATCGGGACTGCGAGCCGGGAACCTCGCGAGAGAACTCCCGCGGCCAGTAGTTCGGCTTGTCCGGAGTCCTCGTCGGCGCGGCTGTTGCGCACCACGATCAACACGGCCATCATGCCTGCGAAGAACGCTCCGAGCTGGCCGGCGCGCCAGGCATTGAACCCATCGGCAGTCAGCAAGTCATTCGCTGGTCCGAAAATCAGAGACAGGGCTGGGTTCGAACCAAGGGTGGCTGCCAGTTCGATGCGGTCCTGCGGGTCGGGGAAAATCCAAGTGTAGGCGAGTATCGACGACACCGAGAGCGCCGAGATCAGCAGCACCCAGGGGACTATGTTGCGGATATCGATGCGCAGCGTCGTCCGCAACAAAGTTCGGGTGCCTGCCAGAACTTTGCTCACGATCGACCTTCCTGCGTGTGGGTCGCGACTGCTTGATCGCCCGAGGAAGTGGTGTACTGCTGCAGAAACAGGTCCTCCAGTGTGGGCGGTGAAACAGTCAGATCTGAAAGCTGAAGCGGCAAAAGCGATTGCAATGCAATGTTGACATCGGACGGCGCGACGGTGGCAGTCAGACGGTGACGCTCGTCGATTCGAGCGTCGCGCAGGCCCGGCAGCTCACTCAGGCCCGCGGGTGGGTCGATCACATTCGCGGTGATGGTGACGTTCGTTTGCCCGCGTAACTCGTCGAGTGCACCCGTCTGAACGATGCGGCCGGCACGGATGATGGATACGCGGTCGGCGAGAGCTTCGACCTCGCTCATGATGTGACTGGACAGCAGGATTGTGCGTCCCGCGGCTTTTTCTTTGCCGATCTCTTCCTGAAACACCGCTTCCATCAAGGGATCCAGACCCGAAGTGGGCTCATCCAGAATCAGCAGATCCACGTCCGAGGACAGGGCGGCAACGATTGCAACCTTCTGCCGGTTTCCTTTCGAATACTGGCGCCCCCGTTTCTTCGGGTCGAGTTCGAACCGGTCGATCAATTCGGCACGTCGAGTTTTGTTCAGCCCGCCCCGTAGGTTGCCGAGCAGATCGATCGCCTCACCACCGGAAAGACCCGGCCAGAGCACGACGTCGCCGGGCACGTAGGCCAAGCGGCGGTGCAGTTCGACGACATCACGCCACGGATCACCGCCGAGTAGGGTCACGCTTCCGGCGTTTGCGCGTAGTAGCCCGAGCAATACCCGAATGGTGGTCGACTTACCGGCGCCGTTCGGGCCGAGGAACCCGTGAACCTCGCCACGGGCGACGGACAGGTCGAGTCCATTCAGGGCAGTGAACGAGCCGAATTTCTTCACCAACCCATCGATCTTGATCGCCGCGTCGTCGTCGGCTTCGAAAGTGGACGTCATGATCTTCTCCTTCGAACGGGCGTCTGCCTACCGGCCTATCCTGGTCGCGGTTCTGCTGTGCAGTTCGAGAAGCGGCACCGAAATCACCCGCACGATGACATCGATCCGGCTGTCGGTCATCGTCGAACGAATCAATAGATCGTGCCGAGCCAGGTCGAGCGGCAGCGACAACACGTGATCGGGTATGTCGCTCTCCCCAAGCTCCCCGCGCGCCCGGGCGCGCTCGATCAGCGGCCCCATCGCCGCACGACCCATTCGCAGAAGCAGTGACTGCAGCCTGGCAGCGGTGTCGCCCTCCAGCTCGGTGAGGAGGCCGAGGGTTGTCTCGTGAGGGAGGGCGCCGAACTGCTTCCGAATCACGGCCAGCATTGCGAGAAGATCGCCAACCAGATCACCGGTGTCGGGGAACTCCTCGCGAATCGAATCGGCTCGGGCGACCAACGCCGCGAACATCATCTCCGCCCTGGTAGGCCAACGCCGATACAGCACCGGCTTGCTCGTGCCAGCCCGCATGGCGACACCCTCGTAGGTGACGCCGGAATAGCCGCGCTCCGCAACCTCTGCCACCACAGCGGCATAGATCGCCCGTTCGAGCTCGACGCCTCGCCGCCTGGTCGCAACCATCGCTCTCCCTCGCCAACCTGCACCACTGAATGCAATAAGATACTGAGCGTATCGTATTTTCTGTGGCTTGTCGCTCCGGACCTCGACTCAGCCTCGGTCGACTCGGAGGCGGTCATCGCGAATCGCTGGTTGATCGCAGTCCTCAGGCGATGAACGTTGCGAGGGCGCTGCGCGTCAGGCAGTTACGCAGGCAGACGGATCACCGTTGAAGCCCGCCGTCGCGCGTCACCGGTAGCTGTCGCAGTTCGCGTTTGAGGAGCTTGCCCGACTGATTTCGGGGAAGTTCGTTCATGAACACGACACGCTTCGGAACCTTGAACGGAGCGAGATGCTCGCGTGTGCCTTCGATGATTTCGACGGCCGTTGCGTGGGCGTTCTTCTGGAGCACGACAACCGCTGTCACCGCCTCGATCCATCTTTCGTCCGGTGTGCCGACGACGGCGACCTCGGCGACGCGTTTGTCTCGGTAAATTGCATCCTCGATCTCGCGGGAGGCAACGAGCACTCCGCCGGTGTTGATTACATCCTTGATTCGGTCGACCACCTCGATGTAGCCCTCGGAATCACGGACCACCAGGTCTCCGGAGTGAAACCACCCGTCGCGGAAGGCTTCCGCTGTGGCTTCCGGCTTGTTCCAGTAGCCCTTGCACAATTGCGGCGACCGGTAGACCACCTCCCCACGCTCACCGGCGGCCACGTCGGCACCGAGTCCGTCGACGACGCGGGCCTCGACGAAAAACACAGGCCGGCCTGCACCGGCAGGACGGGTGTCGTGTTCTTCCGGACGTAGGACGCAGGCAAGCGGTCCGATCTCGGATTGGCCGAAACAATTGAAGAAGCCGAGTTCCGGGTATTGGTCACGTAGACGTTGCAGGACAGTCACCGGCATGATCGATGCGCCGTACTGCGCTTTGCGAAGGCTGGACAGGTCACGGGTTTCCAGGTCGGGATGGGCCGCAAGAGGGACCCACACGGTCGGCGCCAGAAACAGCGATCCGATCCGGTCGACCTCCACCCGGCGAAGAATCTCCGGGATGTCCGGCGTCGCCATGAGGTGCACTGTCGCGCCGAGCGACAGGTATGGCATGGCGAACACGTGCATCGCGGCGGAGTGGTACAGGGGCATGGTCACCAACGGTGCATCGTCGGCGGCCAGGTCGAGAGCAAGGATGCAACTGACGTACTCGTGCAGCAGCGCCGAATGGGACATCATTGCACCCTTGGGGCGGGACGTGGTCCCCGACGTGTAGAGCAACTGGGCAACGTCGGTCTCCGATGCCGGTGAGTCGACTGCGGTGACCGGCCGCGGCTCGAGTGCCGCGCCTAGCAATGTCCCGTCCGCGGTCGCATTCGGGGCGGGGAGCAGGGCCAGCGATTGTAGATTCGGCAGGCCCGTAAGCACCGCGTCGAGTGTGGGCGCTTGCGCGGGATCGACCATCACGAGGGATGCGCCTGAGTCTTCGAGCAGGTACTCGAGTTCACCGCCCGTGAGCGCGTAATTCACTGGCACATGGGTGTATCCCGCCCGTGACGTTGCAATGAACGCGATGAGGTACGCGTCGGAATTGACACCGTAGGCGGCGACGCGTGCGCCTGCACCCAACGCGCGTTCCGCGAGAATTGTGGCGACCCTATCCACCGCAGTGTCGAGTTCGGAGTAGGTCCACCGCCGGTCCGCGAACGTCAGCGCCAACCGGTCTGGATACCGCGAGGCCGTCCGCCGGAGGACCGCGTCAACCGTTCCCGCACCGGTGACAGGAAAGCTGTGATGAGCCGCAGTGGTCATGCGCCAACCCCGTCGGCAGCGAGTTCCGCGCTCCGCACTTCGGAGAGCTCGCCGATGACCACCCTGACTCCGACACTGTTTGGACCCGTCATGGCTTCTGCTTCCTGTCGATGTTGATGTGAAATCACTCGCGGTGGATATGTGCGGCCGAATCGACAGCCATTGCGAGGCCGGCAACCGATATTCACTGGGTGCAACCAACTCGCGGTAGGTAACCGTAAGTGGTGTTGAGTCCACCTGTCAACGAAGCCCGTGTGCCGGAGTTCGGTGTTTGCCGCTGTCGAATGAGCGCGGCTTGCGCCACGCCAGCCACCTTTCAACCAGCACAGGGTATTTCGTGTATTCGCACCCGGCCGCCTCTCGACTTTCCCCTGGCGCCAATTGCGCAGCCCAGGGCTAGCGACCCTGGCTGTGACACTTGACACAACCGGTGACTGTTGCTTAGCTGTCACCAGGCAGTAGCAACTACTACCTGTTGATAGTGAGGCTGTGCGGTATCGCGCTCGCCGAAATCGAGAGGAACCTCAGATGTCTGCATTCGTGTCGAACCCCGAACTGAAGAAGCGCGGAGAAGAGGTGGGCCGAATCCTCTACGGAGAAGGACTCGGCGAGGAAATGCACGAGGCGTACCGCCGCAAGTCCCCCGACATCATGGACATGAGCGTCGAGTGGGTTCAAGGTGGACTGATCGGACGACCCGGCCTGGACCTCAAGACCCGTGAACTCATCCTGATTCCACAGTGCGCCGTGGCAGGCATCGGTATGGGGGCGGTAAACGACCCGGTCGTGGCCCACGCACAGGGTGCTCTACGCGCCGGCGCAACGAAACGCGAAATTTACGAAGCCCTCCTCATGAGTATCTGGTACCTCGGCGCAGGGCCTATCCACGTCGCTCTGACAGCATTGCAAGACTTTTTCGACGAAGAGTTCTTCGCCACCGAGTTCCCCGAGAACAGCGACCCGAAATAATAGAGGTGGGCACCGGAACCCCCGCAGTCAACGAGTCCGTCCGATAATTCGGTGCACCTCCGGCGAAGCTCGTCGTCGATCCTGCCTGGTCTGCCAGGCAGGATTCGCTGCCCTCTTGGACAACGGGGCTAGCAGAATCGGACGACGAACGGGAAGGATTCCACCAGATCGCGATGACGGATCCGATTGGCGGAGTGGATCACTCTCGCGCCTGGCGATCCGCGGTACTGCCGCCCACCTCCCAACCTCACCGGCGGGGTCGGTGTTTCTTACTCGCTTGCCTCGATCTGCCCTGGACGACAAAGCATCTTGGCGGTGAAGTTCTCGAGTAGCCGGACTGCGATTGAACGCAGCGGAACACCACATTGTGTGCGCCCGGATGACGACCGCACATCGCCTCGACGGTCGAACGAGGAATAGGGCGATATCTTGTCGATCGAATCGGAGGATCGCAGGAAAATGCTGGTTAGGGCGGACGGTCGATCTGAGCTCAGCTTGTCACTTGCGATTCAATCGATACATCGACGTACCGGCAAGGGATAATTCGTCATCATGGAGATCAAGCAGCTCAGGTACTTTCTAGTGGTCGCCGAAGAGCTGCATTTCGCCCGTTCGGCGGAGCGATTACACGTGGTCCAGGCCGTGGTCAGTCAGCAGATACGAAGACTCGAACACGAGTTGGGTCAGCCGCTGTTCGACAGGTCCAAACGCCAAGTAACACTGACCCCCGCGGGGTGCAGGCTGGTCCCCGAGGCTCGGGCAGTGCTCGATGCTGTGTCACACGCCGCTGCGGCTGTGCGCTCTCGCTCCGACGAGTCCGACGCACCACCCCATCTTCGATTGGGAATAGCGGGCGGTTCAGGCAGACGAGTCGACCTACTGCTGGATCACCTCGGAACACATTTTCCCGATCTGCTCGTCACGTTGGAAATCGGGCAGGTGTGGGAACAACTCGACGCCGTCCGTTCGGGTGCCCGCGACGCCGCACTTGTTCGACTGCCCAGAAACGACCAGGACCTGAACCTCATTCCGGCCTGGGTCGACCGGATCGTCGTCGCGATTCCCACGCGGCACCCACTGGCTTCCAAACCCGACCTAGCGCTATCGGATCTGGCGGACCTTCCGCTGCGCCTGATTCCGTCCGAGCAGAATCCCGCCTTCGCCGCCATTGTGCTCCGTGCCTGTGCGGACGCCGGGTTCGAGCCGCCCGCGGGAATTCCATTCCGAGATCTGCAGACTACGGTGCTCGAACTCGGCTCGGGGCCACCGTCCTGGACTGCGATGTACGAGGGCTCCGCACAAGCACTGTCGACCGAACGCGTCACTTTCCGGCCCGTGACCGATCCTGGCATGGAAGTGCAGATGTGGCTGGCGGTACGCGAAAGGACGGCGATCGTCGACGCCCTGGCCGAAGCGTGCGCCCACATCTGACTTCTGATTGTTTTTCGTGAACCCTGAGTGCACGAATTGCTTCTGGTTCACGCCGACGGATCGGCGTTGACTCGTCGTCGAACAGATTCACACCGTCTCGGTGTGACCACACGACGAGATCGGATACGCCGATGTACACGACGATCAACACCCCTGACTCCGATACTCCCATCCAACGTCTCGAAGCCGAAGATCCGAAGCCGGCCGCCGATGAGGCTCTCGTGCAGATCCATTCGTTCTCGGTCAACCGCGGGGAACTGTCCCTCATGGCCGCGAGAGGCCACGGCTGGCGACCCGGCCAGGACATCAGTGGCGTCGTGATCGATGCGGCCGCAGACGGGAGCGGCCCCGAAGCAGGCACACCCATCGTCGGAATGGTCGACGGAGCCGGATGGTCCGAACTCGCGGCCGTGCGCACCGATCGACTGGCAGTCCTCCCGGATACAGTGGGCACCAACATCGCTGCCGCTCTACCCATGGCGGGACTGACCGCGCTACGAACCGTGCGCTTGGGTGGCGACCTGTTGGGACGCAAGGTCCTGATCACCGGCGCCAACGGCGGCGTGGGTCGATTTCAGATCCAATTGGCCAGTGCCGCAGGTGCGTCGGTCACAGCGATCACGACAGCCGGCGAGAACGAAACCGGCGAACTGATCGAACTCGGGGCAACCGAGGTCACAACTACCCCGTCGGATGCATCAGGTCCGTTCGATCTGATCATCGAATCCGTCGGCGGCGCAGTACTGGAAGCGGCACTGTCCGTGCTGGCACCCCGGGGCACGTTGGTGATGATCGGCAACAGTTCCGGCACCAAGGCCGAGCTCGATGTCTTCTCGTTCATGGGTCACGAGGGTGCGACGATCACCAACTACATGTCGTATGCAGTCGCGTACCCCGACCGCGAGGATCTCGAATTGCTCGTGAGCTTGGCCGCCGACGGCCGCCTCGATCCGACACCCGGGTACTGCGTCGATTGGTCGGAACTCACTCATGTCATCGAACTGATGAAGCGACGCGAATTGCCCGGCGGAAAAGCTGTACTCACGATCTCCCACTGACCTGCACCACTCGGTGCGTCGGTTTCGTAGGCTCCCTGCCTACACAACCGACACCGACCTCATGACCTTCGAACAATCTCGGCAGCCTTCTGCGCGCCGATGGACTGGCTGCGGGGTGTGAATTCTGTGACACCGAGAGCCGGATTCTCCCGGTCGGCTGGCAATCCTGACCAGCGCAAACCCTGGTGGACGAACGACGCTCACACCGGTGAAAACAGGCCAAAAAGAAAAGGCCCCAACCGCTTTCGCTGGTCAGAGCCGTCTCGTGGAGCCTCCTAACGGGATTGAACCGTTGACCGCTCGCTTACAAGGCGAGTGCTCTACCGCTGAGCTAAGGAGGCATCGTGCGGTACAGAGCATATCCGTTCACACTGCCCACAGTCCAAACAGGTACCTTGTCGGTGGATCACCCCAGCTATTGGTAAAGACGGACATGACTTTCCTGCAAGACCTGACGACCTCTCTCGGCCGGCTCACCGGCGAGCGTCGCGCCACCATCGATACCCCCACGGCGGCGCCGTCGCCGATGCGGCCGATCGACCTCACCGACGATGCCGTCGTCACCGAGGTCCTCGATCTGGCCGTCCGTGTAGGTGAGGTGCTGCTGGCGTCGGGAACGTCGGCGATCGACACGGCAACGCAGGTTCAGTACATCGCGGCCACCTACGGCCTCGCGCGATGCGACGTCGATGTCACGTACAACTCGATCACCCTGAGCGCGCACCGCGGCCCGACGCGCCCACCGTCGACGACGATGCGCATCGTCCACTACCGATCGATGGACTTCACGCGTCTCGCTGCGGTCGATCGGTTGATCCGTAGCGTCCGTACCAAGGCCCTGCCGCCCGACGTCGCACGCGACACGTTGGACAAGCTCACGGCCGCACCCCACCCGTACAACCGGTGGGTGGCGACGTTCGCATGGTCGGGCATGGCTGCGTCGATCGGCGTGCTGCTGGGCGGCGGTGTACTGGTTGCGGTGGTCAGCTTTCTGACCACGATGGTGATCGACCGTATCGGCCGCATCCTCAACCGGGCAGGGCTGCCGTTCTTCTTTCAGCAGGTCGTCGGCGGTTTCGTGGCGGCGACGCCGGCGATCACGCTGTACAACTTCCAAGATCAACTCGGTGTGTCGGTCTCGCCGTCGCTAGTCATCGCCGCGGGGGTGACGGTGCTGCTTTCGGGCCTGTCGCTGGTCGGCTCGGTGCAGGACGCCATCACCGGAGCCCCCATCACCGCCGCCGCACGATTCTTCGAAGTGCTGATGATGACGGGCGGCATCATCGCCGGCGTCGCCACGTCGCTGAAGATCGCCGCGATCCTCGGCAGCGACCTGCCGCTGATCACCAACATCGCACCACCGGACATCACCGAGGTCCCGACGAAGGTGCTGGCCGGTGCCGCAGCATCGCTGTTCTACGCGCTGGCGTGCTACGCCGAGCGGCGCGCTCTCACCGCAGCCTTCCTCGGCGGCTTCGCGGGCTCCCTCGTGTCGCTGATAGTGCAGACACTCGACACCGGGCCGATCATCGCGTCGGCCTTCGCCGCCACGGTTGTCGGCTTCGCCGGTGGTCTGATGGCACGTCGCGCACTCATTCCGCCGTTGATTGTCGCCGTCGCAGGCATCACGCCGCTGCTGCCTGGTCTCTCGCTCTACCGGGGCCTGTACGCGATGCTCAACGATCAACTGCTGCTCGGCATCAGTGCGCTTTTCGCCGCATTCGGCATCGGCTGCGGCATCGCTGCGGGCGTGACGCTCGGTGAGTGGGGAGCACGCACCCTCCGCAGGCCGCGGATACTCGCGCGCACGGAGGAGCTGCTGCGCCCCACGCTGCGACGCAAAGAAGAACCGCGCCGCCCGATTGCTCGTCGGCGACGCGGTCCTGTGGAACTCAAAAAGAAGAAAGCCTAGGCCTCGGGCGTTCCCTCGGCGGACTGACGCGCAGCTGCGTCGGCCTCCATTGCTTCACGGAGGCTGCGCGGGCGCATGTCGGTCCAGTTCTTCTCGACGTACTCCAAGCACGCACCGCGGCTGTCCTCGCCGAACACAACACGCCAGCCCTGCGGAACGTCCGAGAACGTCGGCCACAGCGAATGCTGATCTTCGTCGTTGACCAGCACGAAGAAGCGTCCGTCTTCGTCATCGAATGGATTGGTACTCATCTCGCCTCACTCGTTGCATACGTTTGTAAATCGGCAGTCTTCGTGTGTGAAGTGCCCCCAGACCCTAGCAACGCACGATACGTCATAGGTGCGTCAGCTCCGCAGAAACTCCAGTACTGCCTCGTTGATCGCCTCGGGACGCTCCAGATAACCGTAGTGACCGACGTCGGGAATCTCCACGTATTGCGCATCGGGGATGGCTTTGGCGAGCTCGGCGCTGAGGTACGCCGGGATCATCCGGTCGTGCTCGAAGCCGATCGACAAGCACGGGACCCCGATTTTTCCGTAGGCAGCCCCGCGGTCGAAGTTCTCGTCCATGCCCAGCTGAGCGCGCACACCGGCAGATGTCGGAGCGACGGAGAACTCGAACAAATCGAGCCAGTCCCGCGCCGACCGAGGGTCGGCCAGAGTGGTCGGCGACAAGTTCATGGCAGCGGTGATCGCGGCGACGTACTTGGGCGGGAGCGAGGTCTTGGTGTCCGCGACGGCCCGTTCGCCCTCGCCGAGGGTTTTCTGGAACTCGTCGAGCCGCGCGTGTCCGGCGAGAAAAACAGCTTTACGGACCAACTCGGGCCGGTGAAGCGCCAGCTCCTGCGCTACCCGAGACCCCATCGACGTCCCGACGACGAATGCCTTCTCGTCACCGTCGCGGATCAGTTCGATGAGCGCCGCGGTGTCCGCGACCAGGTCGTCGATGGTCATGCCGTGTGCGCTTTCCGACGACGGCGCAATACCCCGGTTGTCGAAATAGCAGACGCGATAGCCGGCCTTCACCAACTCGGGAACCTGATGCAGCTCCCACACACGCCCGGGGCTACCCGTGCCCATGATGAGAATTACCAGATCACCAGAACCCTTGACCTGGTAATTCAGTGAAATCCCGTTCACGGTCGCGATCGGCATGTAGCTCCTTCTGTTCGGCTGTTGCTCGCGACGAGTTTACGACCGATCGGGTTTCCGGCGCACATCACGGGGTAGTCCTCGGCAGGCACAGGACCGTCCGGCAGGCCGAACGAAACATGCGCAAGGAGTACTGCACGTGACCGAGAAGAATGCATCAGAAGAAGCCAGGAAGGGTCTGCTCGACGCCGCAAAAGGCAAGGCCAAAGAGGTTGTCGGTGCGCTGACGGGCAACGATTCGCTCACCACCGAAGGCCAGCTGCAGGCAGCTCAGGCCCGCGAGAACAAAGAGGCGAAAGCGACCGAACTTGCAGCGCAGGCCCAGGCAGCGGAAGCAGGCGAAGACCTCGCAACGGCCAAGAACACCGCGGATGCTCAGCGGGGAGCCGCCCGGCAGAGCGCCAAGGATTCCGAGGATCGAGCCAAGCGCGACCAGCAGGCCCAGCGCGTAGCGGCGGAACAGAAGAAGGACCGGACCGTTGCTGCCGCAGTGACCGAAGCCGAAGTCGATGCGAGCGCCGAACAAATCGAAGCGGTGGCCGAAGGACAAGCCGATGCCGACGCTGCCACCCGCGACGAACTCGGTGCCGTAGCCGAACACAGCAAGGACGTCGCCGATGCGGACGCCGCTCGCGCCGAAGCCGAACGCCTACGCCGCAACGCGTGAGAAGGAGAAATTTCCCGATGAACGTTCTAGAGATTCCACTGTCCATTCTGAAGTTTCAGTACAAGATCGTTCGGATTCCCTTGGGACTGTTCGAAACCAAGGTGGTCGACACCCTCGATCCCGACGCTCCGGCCAGACTCGTCTACGAGCACACCGTCGGCGCGCTCGACAAGAAAGTCGGCACCATCCTCGGAGATTCAGCTATCGCGCAGCGCGGCGCCGAGCAGGTAAAGCACGCCGATGATCTCGCGCGAGCGATGACACTGGAAGCCGAGGCGGACGCCGCCGAGGCCGCTGCCGACGCAAAATTGAACACCGCTCGCGAGACTGCCGAGAAGGATCGGGTCGCCGCCGAAAACGCTGCGCGCGAAGCGGCCGAGGAAGCCCGCGCGAGCGCCGAGCAACGCAAGATCGACGCCGCCGAAGAGGCCGATCGACGGGCGGCTGCCGAGAAGAAGAAGGCCGACGACATCGAAGCGTCTCGCGCGGCCGCCGCACGTGAGGCCGAGGCCAAGCAGAAGAATCAGATCGACAAGACCGAGGCTGCTGCCGCGGCCCCTGCCGAGGTGCAGCTCGCCGACGCGGCCGAGCATCAGGATCAGGCCGAGGACAAGAAGGCCGAAGCAGAGCGAATCGAAAAGCTGTTCCTGGTGGAGAAGAACAAGGATTGACGTCCACTGTGGGCATGGTGACCCACTCTGCTGAATTTCGTACGGGATCCCGTGCCAAAACAGCGAGAGTGGGTCACCATGCCCATTCGCGTCTATCGCCCCGGAAGGTCGCGCGATACGCACTCGGCGACACCCCGATCTCGGCCATCAGCTGCTGCCGCATCGACGTCGCCGTTCCGAAGCCGGCTTCCTCCGCCACCCTGTCGATCGAGAGATCGGTGTTCTCCAAGAGCTCACGCACACAGTTGAGCCTCTGCGCGGCAATCCATTTCGAGGGTGACACACCCACGTCCGCCGAGAACCTGCGGGTGAACGTGCGAACACTCATGGACTGCTTCTTCGCCAGAATGTCCAGCGTCAAGGGCTTGTCCAGATTCGCCAACGCCCACGCCTGCGCATCGGCCGTCGAACATCCCGTCGATCTCCCCAACGGTGCATGAATGTACTGAGCCTGCCCACCACTGCGATGAGGCGGAACCACCGTCCCACGGGCGACACGATTTGCAACCACTGAGCCGAAATCGGATCGAATCATGTACAGACACAGATCGATTCCCGACGCCTCCCCTGCTGCCGTCAGAATGTTGCCGTCGTGCGTGTAGAGGACGTTCGCGTCGAGGCGGACCTGCGGATACAGCTCACGAAACTGATCGGCCGAAGCCCAATGAGTCGTCGCGCGTCTGCCGTCGAGCAGCCCCGCCGAGGCGAGGACGAATGCACCCGTACAGATCGAGGCGATCCGTGCACCTGTCGGCACAACATCGAAGATCGAAGTGTCGGCCAAGGGATTCGGGCCGTAGTCGAGATCGGATGCGGGCACGATCACGGTGTCCGCGTCGGCGAGTGCATCGAGCCCGCGCGTGACCTGGATGTCGACGTCGGAATCCGTCCTGACCGACCCCGGCGTGGTCGTGCAGGTCAGGACGTCGTACAGCGCCGTACCGTCCTCGGACTTCGCCTGCCCGAACAGTCGGTGTACCGACCCGAATTCCATTGCGAGGAGACCGTCACGAACGAACACGACCACCTTGTGCGCACTCATGGCCGAATTCTTTCATATAATGACCTTTCAGCCACTGTTCTGGCCAAGTCGCTGGTGACAGGCTCGAGTCATGAACATACTGTGGGTATTCGCGCATCCCGACGAGCGCTCGTTGAACGGCTCCCTCCGCGACACCGCACTGAAGGCGCTGGCCGACGCGGGGCATGTCGTCGAGCAGTCGGACCTGTACCGAATGAACTGGAATCCGGTCGTCGACTTCCCGGACTACGCCCACGACCCGGCGGAGCGGTTGCACGTCGCGGCGGCGTCCAGCACAGCGCTGTCGCGTCGAACTCTCGCCCCCGAGATTGTCGCCGAGCAACAGAAGATCCTCCGTGCAGACGCGGTCGTCCTTCAGTTCCCCCTGTGGTGGTTCTCGATGCCGGCAATCCTCAAGGGCTGGGTCGATCGAGTGTTCGTCGAAGGCTTCGGCTATGGAATTCGAAGAGATACCGGAGGAACCCGGCGTTACGGCGACGGACTTCTGGCCGGTAAGCGGGCCTTGATCGTCACCACCATGGGCGGCAGCGAACACACCGTGTCCGATCGCGGAATCAACGGCGCACTCGGCGAACTCCTGTTCCCCATCCAACACGGATTGTTTTGGTACACAGGCATGTCCGCGCTGCCCCCGGTACTGATTTCCAGCGCCGACCGCCTGAGCACCGAGGCGTACTCCGCGACGGAGAACGAGCTGACGAGGCGATTGTCCTCGATGTTCACCGACGAACCGCTGTCGTTTCGGCATCAGCACGGCGGAGACTACGACGAACACTTCGTCCTGCGCAGCGAGATCAGCCCCGAGGAATCGGGCCTTCGGATCCACGTGCGGTCGTAGTGTGCCCATTACGCCGTTTCGGCGCGGGATCCCATCTCGAAAACGGGTAAGTGGAACACCACGCCCATCCCTACTTCGAGACCGACCCTTCCCAGGCCGACCACAACTCCGCATACCGTCCACCCGCCGCGACCAGTCGGTCGTGTGGCCCCTCCTCGACGATCGTGCCGTGCTCGAGGACGACCACCCGGTCGGCCGACGCTGCCTGTGTCAACCGGTGCGCGACGACGAGAGTGCTACGCCCGCGGGTGGCTGCGGCGGCCGCGGCTTCGAGGTCGCGGGCTCCCGAGCTGCCCGCTTCGGCGGTGGCCTCGTCGAGCACCGCCACGGCTGGATCGGCGAGGACCAAGCGCGCTAAGGCAAGTTGCTGCGACTGCGCGGAGGTCAACTCGTGTCCGCCCTCGCCGACGACAGTGTCGAGCCCCTCGTCCAGCGCATCGACCCACGCCTGGGCACCGACGGTCACGATCGCTGCCCGAACCCGGTCACGATCGGCGCCGGGAGATGCCAGCAACAGATTGTCCACCAGCGGACCGGCGAACACATGGACCTCCTGGCTGACGATCGCAATGTGGCGGCGGAGTCCTTCGGCACCGAGATCGTCGAGGGATGCACCACCGATCCGAACCGTTCCGGAGGTGGACCCGATCGAGCCGGCGGCGATCGCGGCGATGGTCGACTTGCCTGCACCCGTCGACCCGACGAGCGCGACAGTCTCGCCGGCGGCAACGGTCAGGTCGATACCGTGCAACACCTCGTGGCCGGATTCATACGAATGGCGCAGCCCCGACACCTCCAACGTCCCGTCCGCAGGGACCGCGCCGGTTCCCGTGGCCCGCTCGTCGGGAATGTCGATGACGCCGACGAGCCTGGCGAGCGAGGCACCGGCGGACTGCACGTCGTCGAACGAGAACATCAGCATGCCGATGGGATTGAACAATCGGTGAAACAGCAGCGCAGCGGCGGTGACCTGGCCGACGGTGACGTAGCCGTCCTGCACGAACAGGAAACCGGCGGCGAGGATCACCGACAACCCGACGCACTCCGCGCGGTTGCTTCGCGATCCGAACCTCGTGAACAGCCGAAACACGTCGACGCCGATATCGCGCGCCCTGCCCGACGCCGTGTCGATCTCGGCGAGGTGGGCCTCCTCGAGTCCGTAGGCGCGAACGGTGCGGGCGCCCTGCATGCTGCTGATGAGCGCTTGGGATCGCTCACCCATGGCAACGCGTTCGGCGGCGTACAGCGGTGCCGACTTCGGTAGGTACCAGCGCAGCGCGAGCACGTACATCGGGATCGCGACCATGCCGGCAAGGCCGAGACGCCAGTCCAGGCTGAGCATCGCAACCACGCTGAGCGAGACGAGCAGCAACGCCGACACGATGTTCGGAATGACCTCGCCGATGGACTTCGCCATGACCGTGACGTCGTCGCCGACCCGAGAAAGCAGGTCTCCCTTGCCGACTCGTTCGAGCGTGTCGATCGGAAGGTGCAGCGCTCGGCGCAGAACCCGTTCGCGAAGCGACGCGAGGATCGCCTCGCCGAGTTTGCTGATCATGTAGGAGCTCAGCGCGGTGAACACTCCCCCGACGACCGCGGCGACCGTGATGATCGCGACGACGGAGACGATGGTGGAGGTGGGGGCGCCGTCGGTCACTCGATCGACGAGCACGCCGAACACATAGACGGGCACGAGCGACATCGCCGCGGCAACGGCGCTGATGGCGAGCGTGAGCAGACCGATTCCTCGCCTACCCTTCAGCTCGTCGGCCAGGTACGCCCAGGATCGTTTGCCCGTTGCGATGGGCAGCAACTCACTCATCGGAGGACCGTCTCTCGGTAGCGATCGTCGCGTGCGGCGAGATCGTGATGCGTGCCCTCGGCGACGACGCGTCCGTTGTCCACCACCAGAACTCGGTGGGTCACTGCCAGAAGAGCCGGACTCGTGGTGATGAGCACGGTCGTCTGAGCGAGTTCGCCGGTGTGGCGCAATTGCTCGATTCCAGCAGCGATGGCGTGTTCGGTGACGGCATCGACGGCGGTGGTCGGATCGTGCAGTACCAGGACGGGCGCCGAGACCGCGAGCGCTCGGGCGAGCGCTACCCGCTGCCTCTGCCCGCCGGACATGCTGGCCCCGCGATCGGTGACGGCGTGGTCGAGGCCACTCTCGTGCAGTGCGACGACATCCGTTGCTGCCGAAGCCGTCAGAATCCGGTCGAGTTCGGCATCGGTTCGCTCCCGTCCGGCAACGACATTCGATCGAACCGTGCCGGCGAACAGGTCGGTGTTGTGAGGCTCGACGAGCACCGTGCGGCGCATCTCGGGAAGTCCGAGTTGGTCGACGGCGAGGCCGCCGACGGTGATGGTGCCGAGATAGTCGTCGGGGCCGATCTGTCCGGACAGCACTGCAGCGAGCGCTTCGCCGTCCTGGGCGCGCAACGCCACCACTCCGAGGAGCTCGCCGGGTGCCGCCGAGAAGTCGAGACCGTCGAGCGAGCGGAAGGTGATGCCGGAGGCCGCCACGTCGGTCGCCGTCGGCGAAGCGGAACCACCCTCTCCCAGCACGTGATCCGCGCCGAGCACGAGGGCCAACCTGTCGGCAGACCCTCTCACCATCGCCGCAACTCCCGGTAGTCGCGACATCGTCGTCAACGGTTCGATGACGAACTGCGACAGACCGACGACGGTGATGAGCTCGCCCACCGAGATACGGCCCTGCAGCGCGAACAGTCCGGCGGCGCCGGCGATACCGACCGACAGAAGCGCGGAGATCGTCGTCGAGAATCCGAGGTAGACGCTGTTGGCCTTCGCCATGTTCATCGTCGCTGCCAACGCGGTTCGGCTCGATGCCTGGAATCTGGCCGACGCCGCGTCCTCGGCGCCGATGCCGCGCAACGGACGTACTCCGCTGACGAGATCGGTGGCCATGCCCGATACGCGTGCGACCTTCGCCTGCTGATCCGTCGCCCGCCGCGTCAGCAGTGGCGCAGCCTTCTGCAGCAGATACATGATCACCGGCGTACCGATGAGCACCGCGAGTCCGAGGGGAATGTCGATGAGGAGTAGCGCGACCGCACTCACCACCGTGGCGGTGACGGCAGCGATCGTGCGGGCGATGACGTCGAGGATCCACGACGTCTTCTCGGCATCCGACGTCGATACCGTCAGCAGCTCTCCGGAGACCAGGTCGGTCTTGACGCCACGCGGATCCAGCACACGCGCAGCAACCTCGACGCGCATCATGTGCGCTTCGCGTTCGATGGCGACGACGATGATGCGTGCCCCGAAGCGATAGGCGTAGGACAGCACCACGAACAACGCGGCCAGCCCGATCAGAGAGAAGATCATCGCGCGACCGTCACCGGTGTCGATGGCTCGCCCGACGATGAGTCCGATGGCCACCGGGACCATCGTCTCGCAGAACTGGTGTACGCAGAAGAACAGGGAGGAGATGATCATCCGTGCCCGTTGACGCACGACGGTCCGCCGGAGAATCGCGCTGCCGGTCAGAGCGCCGGCGGCAGGCGCCAACGAGATTGTGTTCGAGGCCACGCGCGGTCACACCGTCGAATGAGAAAAGGACATTTCCCGACCCTAAACCATCACATCAGCTCTCCGGCACGCGTCGTTTTCGCCCTGATGGCCTTGTGGAATCGCACAGCCGACCACCGAAAGTGGCGGTGGAGCGACGGATTCTCATAGAGTCGTGGCGCAGGCGAGCACAGAAGAGCTCGCTCGTGCAGCCGAGCTGAAGACGGAGAACCACAATGGCCGCCAAGACGACCACCGACAACGACATCGCCGACGACGAACTCGTCCCCTTTGCCGACGAAACCGCAAGCCAGGCGCAACGCGTCGTCGCTGCGTACGCGACCGACGCCGACGAGTGCCGCATGCTTTTGGCAATGCTGGGTATCGAACCCACTGCCAAGGTCGACTGACCTCACTTCACGAGGTCGCCGAGAAGCTGGATGAACCGATAGGACAGTAGTGGCTAACGCCTCGAAGGGCTCGGATTTTGTCGTAGTAGCCAACCGGCTACCCGTCGACCTGGAGAAACTCCCCGACGGTAGTACCCGATGGAAGCGCAGCCCCGGTGGTCTGGTCACCGCGCTGGAGCCGATCCTTCGCGCGAACAAAGGCGCGTGGGTCGGCTGGCCGGGTGTTCCGGACGTCGAGGTCGAGCCGTTCGTCGAGGACGAGCTCGAACTGTGTCCGGTCTCGCTCAGCGAAAAAGAGGTCGCCGACTACTACGAGGGATTCTCCAACGCCACCCTCTGGCCGCTCTATCACGATGTGATCGTCAAGCCGGTCTACGACCGTGCCTGGTGGAACGCCTACGTCGATGTCAACCGACGATTCGCCGAGACCACATCCGAAGCGGCAGCCCAGGGCGCAACGGTCTGGATTCAGGACTACCAGCTCCAGCTCGTACCGAAGATGCTGCGCATGCTGCGTCCGGACCTCACCATCGGGTTCTTCCTGCACATTCCGTTCCCGCCGGTCGAACTGTTCATGCAGATGCCGTGGCGAACCGAAATCGTCGAGGGCCTCCTCGGTGCCGACCTCATCGGCTTCCACCTCCCGGGTGGAGCGCAGAACTTCCTGTACCTGGCCCGCAGACTGGCAGGCCAGGTCACCTCCCGCGGCTCCGTCGGCGTTCGGTCGAAGCTCGGTTCGGTACAGGTCGGGTTCAGGACCGTCCGAGTCGGCGCGTTCCCCATCTCCATCGACTCCGGCGATCTCGACGAGAAATCACGCTCCAAGGTGGTGCGTGATCGCGCCAAGCAGATCCGCAAGGAACTGGGCAACCCGAAGCGCATCATGCTCGGCGTCGACCGGCTCGACTACACCAAGGGCATCGACGTCAGGCTCAACGCGTTCCGCGAACTCCTCGAAGAAGAACGCGTCGACCCCGCCGAGAACATCATCGTTCAGCTCGCCACCCCGAGCCGCGAACGCGTCGAAAGCTACAAGGCGATGCGCGGTGAGATCGAACAGCAGGTCGGGCGCATCAACGGCGAGTACGGGCAGGTCGGCCACCCGGTGGTGCACTACCTGCACCGACCCATCCCCCGAGACGAACTGATCGCCTTCTTCGTCGCCGCCGACGTCATGCTCGTCACCCCGCTGCGCGACGGCATGAACCTGGTCGCCAAGGAATACGTCGCGTCGCGCAGCGATCTCGGAGGGTCACTCGTACTCAGCGAATTCACCGGCGCCGCAGCAGAATTGCGTCAGTCCTACCTGTGCAATCCGCACGACCTCGACAGCGTCAAGGACGCCATCGTCGAAGCCCTGGAGCAGCAACCCGAGCAGGGTCGACGGAACATGCGCGCAATGCGTCGGCAGGTCCTCGCGCACGACGTCGACCGATGGGCGCGGGCGTTCCTCAATGCGTTGGCGCACCCCACGGAGGACGGGCAGAGCACGGTTTCGCGGTAGGCAGGCCCCACCACCCACGCAAACGCACGTGCTTTTGCGGACACACCCAGGCCAGCACCCACCACCCACGCAAACGCACGTGCTTTTGCGGACACACCCGGCCCAGCCCCCACCACCCACGCAAACGCACGTGCTTTTGCGGACACACCCAGCCCAGACCCCACCACCCACACAAACGCACGTGCTTTTGCGGACACACCCAGCCCAGACCCCACCACCCACACAAACGCACGTGCTTTTGCGCCGGGGGGGGGTGGAGACTGCGCCTAGATCGGCTCCAGACTGCTCGTGAGCCAGCGCCCGTCGACCTTCTCCATGTTCATCCGCACTCGGCTGCCACTGCTCGCGGCGTCGGGCGCATCGGAACTGGTGGTGATCTGGTTGAGGAACAGCAGGAGCGTCGCAGCGTCGGGCTCGGCGGACACCACGGCCGTTCCCTGTACGGTCACCTGCACGGTCAGGGACTTCTCCTTCGCCGCCGGAGCGATGACGTCGGCGACGAGCTTGGTGTATTCGTCCTTGAAGTCTCCGGTCAAACCGTCTGCGGCGGAGGACAATTGCTGGTCGACGCCGTTGTAATCGTAGGCCAGCATCGCGATGGCCTGGGCGTCGGCAGCAGCCACTGCGTCGGTGCGCGCCTGCTCGGTCTGCTCCGCCTGCCGGTACTGGTTGTGCAACACGGCGACACCCGCGGCCAGCACGACGATGACCAGAACAGCCGAGGCGATCAATGCTTTTCGGTTCACGGTACGAACTCCACTCTGGCCGCGGTCATGACGCCGCCGTCGTCGACCACCCTCACACGCAGCCGGAAGTCACGCGGTTCGGGTTGGTCGGCATCGGAGTTCTGCACCATCGCACGCGCCGCGACCAGAACCTCCGCGAAATCGTCACCGCTGCTCTCGATTCCGGCTTCGATGATCTCGCCGTTCGAATCCACTCGCGCTTGCTGAACCACCTGCACGAACGGACCCTCACGGCCTTCGAACTCCGCTTTGAAATCTCCGCTTGCTCCCGCAAGTAGACGGTCGACGTCGGCCTGCGCCGAATCCGGGTGAATCGTCGTCAGATTCAGCACGGTCTGCCGGGCGGTCTGAACGAACTGCTCGCCGCGCGCGACATCTGCATCCGCCGAGCGAATTCCGAGGAACAGGTACACCCCGGCCGCGACCAGCGCCAGAACCACCACGACGAACAGTGCGGTCAGCAGAACGGGACGCCGCGAGCGGCCCGGAGACGCAGGCCTGGCGTCCGGGACACCTGCCGCGTATTCCTGAGTCGTCGACTCCTCGGTTGCCGGCGCGTGCACTGCCTCCGTTTCCGGCGACTTCTCCAACACCGGTGTGGCGCTCGCCCCGACCGGACCCGCAGGCCGCACGGCCCGACGGCGTTGGCGCCGCGCAGCGCTCCCGTCGCCGGACCCGTCTCCTACCTCGCCGCCGTCCATGTCACCCTTCCTCGGTACGTTCTGTCCGTCATGCTAACTAGAACCAGTTTCATCTTCGGGAGCATTCGAAATATTGCATGCCAGTGGGCTCGGTGAGCGACCGACACTGAAACCTGTTCCCGGCCCTGCTACCGTCGATCGTTCGGGTTGGACTGCGAGAGGATCCTCGAGAAGATGGCTCATACGCTCACCTGGCACGACGACGTCAGTCGCCAGGCCAAGTTCCTCTCATGTGCCGCCAGGCTGACGTTGAAGCCCACGTTCTCACTGTGGCCTCTCACCGACGGCGGCATCAAAGCGATCGCGAAGCTCGATCGCGCCGTGGATCGTTTGCCCAAACCCAAGCGGGTGAGCATCGATCAGGTCACCCTCGGAGGTGTGCCGTGCGAGAAGACCACCCATCCGCGACTCGCGACGGGATCCCTCGCCGGTGCGATGGTGCTGTACTTCCACGGCGGCGGGTTCGTCTTCTGCGGCTTGGCCACTCACCGAAGTGCATGCGCGACGATTGCTGCCCGTGCAGGCATCCCGGTCTACTCCGTCGAGTATCGCCAGATTCCCCACGGCGGCATCGGAACCTCCATCGCCGACGCCATGGCGTCGTACCGCGCGGCGCTGAGCATCGCCGAGGATCCGTCGAAGATCATCGTCGCGGGAGATTCGGCCGGCGGCTACCTCGCGATGAAGGTCGCGGAGATAGCCGTACTGGAAGGTCTGACGCCGCCCGCCGTGGTTCTCGGTTTCTCGCCGCTGCTCAACCTCGACCTGCGGAGTCACCCACGCAAATTCATGAAGAAGGACGCCTACCTGCCGATGAAGCAGGTGCTGGCTCTCGAGGACCGGTGGCTCGACGGGCCCGACGCCATCCCCGGGGCGGCGTCGCCGATCGACGCCGACCCGTCGGTGTTCCCTCCGGTCTTCCTCTCCACGGCCCAGTACGAGCTCATGCGCCCCGACGTCGAGGCGATGACCCGCACGTTGGCCGATGCGGGCCGTACCGTCGAGACGCACATCTGGAAGGGCCAGGTGCACGCGTTCCCGGTGATCGCGGGCGCACTTCCCGAGGGCAGATCGCTGCTGAAGCTCGCGATCGACTTCGCTGCTCGCAACCTCTAGAACGCCCGTCATCCGACGTCCTGCTGCGCCGTCATCAGTCCTTCGAGCGAGCTGACGCCCCCGAGCTCCGGCTGGGAGTAGGCGGTGCCGTCGGGTGCGACGTACATGCCGGTCTGTGGGTCGTACGGCCGCGCCGCGCTTGCCGGTGCGACACTGCTTTCTCCGCTGGGGATTTCGGTGTACGACGGTTGGTCCTGCTCGATCGGACCCCACGGCGGATTGTTTCCCTGAGCTACGTATCCCTCGTCGCTGCGGCAGATTTCGGGAGTCGGAGCCCGGCGCCCGGGATTCTCCATACAGGGCAGATTTCGGGCGCCTCGCACTGCCGTGCTGTCGCCCTGGTCGACCTTGCAGAACAGATCGGGAGGCGTATCGATCATCGACATGTCGTTCGGGTCGCGGCGTTGCTCGGGCGGTAGGAATCCGGTGGTGCAGGCAGGCGGGTCGTTGACCTCGAGTTGGAAGTCGACGATGGCGCCCTCGTCGGCCGGGCCACTGCCGGCAGCGGTGACCAACGCCGCGGTGACCGGTGGATAGAGCACCAGAATCTGCTCGATCCCGGCGTGATAGATGACGCCCACTTCACCGACGCTGACCAGATTGGCCACCAGCAGGGGAAGGGTCGGCCGAAGGTCCTGGAAGAGTTGGTTCGCCTGTTGCGCTGCGCCTGGCCCTTTCTCGATCACCGCGCGCAGATCCGGGTCGCTCGCTCGAAGCTGATCGGTGAAAGTCGCCAGATTGCTGGTCCACGAGCGGATCGCACCGCTGCTGATCACCTGCCCGTCCAGCAACGGCCCCGCTTGGCTCAACAGCGTCTTCGTCTGCTCACTGTTTGCCTGCGCCTCCTGCACGAAGAGCCGAGTCGAGTCGATCAGCGTCTGCAAATCGGGCCCGGATCCGTTGAACGCCTTGAACGATTCGTCGACGACGGTCTGCAGCCTGGTGTCGGAGATGCTCTTCAGCAGGACATCCGCCTGATCGAGCATCGGCCCTACGTCCTGCGGCACCGTCATACGCTCCACCGGGATCACGGCTCCGTCCTCCAGATCCGGCCCTGATCCGCCGCGCGGAATGAGGTCCACGTACTGCTCACCGACGGCGGACACGCTCTTGACCTGTGCATCCACATCGGCCGGGATCGAATACGAACTGTCGATGGACAACTCGGCGTCCACGCCGTCGGGCGTCAACCGCACGGCGTCGACCTCCCCCACCGTCGTACCGCGGTAGGTGACGTTCGCGTGGGAGTACAGCCCACCGGTGGTCGGCAGCTGCACCGTGACGCCGTAACGCCCGATCCCCACCAGGGCCGGCGCACCGACGTACTGGGTGATCATGACCACGAGTCCGATGACGGTGAGGATCGCGAAGATCACCAACTGAGCGCGGACGAACCTGGTGAGCATCACGGCGCAGGCACCCCGATTCCGGGGATCTGAGGCAGTGCGATCTGGGGCAGTTCGACAGGCGGCAGGCCGGGGATCTGGAGGGTCGGCGGCAGAGTAGGACCGCGAAGCGGATCTCCCGCCCCCGATGCCGTCGGAGAAGCCTGTGTTCCCAGTGCACCTTCGAGACCCCCGAGCCGACCTGCCAGCGGAGTCCCCGTGAGGAAGTTGGCGTCCAGACGCGGCAGCGAGAGGTCGATCGTCATCGCCAGGTTCGCGTAGTCTCCGCGAATCACGTTGTCGATTCCCTCCTGAGGAAAGGGATACGTCAGCAGAACCGACAGCACGTCGGTCAGCGCATTTCCGGAGTCGGCCAACGCTTTCAGCACGGGGGTCAGGCTGGAGATGTTGGTCTCCAGGTCCGCCCCCGAATTTTCGACAAGCCGAGTCACCACATCGCTGAGCCGTCCGAGCGAGGTGAATGCGCCCGTGATGTTCGGACGCTCGGCGATCAACACGTCGAGCGCAGGCGGTACCTCGTTCAATGCCTGTGTCAGGGTGGCATTCTGGCTCTGAACGTTGACGGCAAGGCGGTCGATCCCGCTCATCGCGTCGATGATGTCGCCGCGCTGATCGTCGAGGCTCCCGACGAGTTCGTCGAGACGCGGCAGCAGATCCCGCACGGTGTCCTCGCGTCCTCCGACGGCGTTGTTCAGCTCGGTGGTGATGTCCTGAATCTGCGCGAGGCCACCACCGTTGAGCACGACCGACAGCGAGGACAGCGTCTGCTCGGTCGTCGGGTACGCCCCGGCCCGGTCGAGTGGAATCACATCGCCCGCCACCAACGTCCCCTCGGGATCCTCCGGGGGAACCAGCGCGAGGTGCTGCGAACCGAGGAGGGATGTCTGCCCGATCTTCGCCGTCACGTTCTCCGGCAGCGCGACGCCTTGGTTCAACGACACCGTCACCAGCGCGTGCCAGTCCTGCACCTCGATGAGTTGGACACTGCCGACGGTGACGTCGTCGACCATCACCGGTGAATTCTGCGACAGCGTCGTGACATTGGGCATCTGGATCTGCACCTGATACGCACCGTCGCCGCGGCCTTCGGTGCCCGGAAGCGGGAGTGAATTCAGCCCGTCCCACTGACACCCCGACAGAGTCAGCACGAGCAGAGCGGTGACAACGGCTGCGCGCTTCATCGCCCACCTCCCAAAAGGTCGCTCAGGCTGGGAATCTGGACGGTCGGCATATCCGCGACCGGGGAGGGTGCAGGCGCGGGTTCAGGCGCCTGCTCCAGCCCGGGTTCGGTGTAGACGATCTGGTCGGGGTACGCGTCGACTCCCATGATCGGATTGGCCAGGAAGGCCGGATAATTGAACACCAACGAGCTGAGCACCGGACCGAGGTACTGCTTGCAGAGGTCGGCGCTGCGTTCGGACGTCGCATTCTCGATTCCTGCCACCGCACCGCAGACGAAGTTGATGGGATTGCCGAAATTGTTGGCCGCGATGGCGCCGGTCAATGTTCCCTGCGCCGGTTGGTAGATGTTGTTGAAGTTCGCCAGCGCGTTGGGACCCGCGTGCAGGATCCGCTCGATCTCCGGACGCTTCGTGGTGAGCACCGCGGTGGCATCGGCGAGGCGGGCGACGCCTTCGACAAGGCCGGCTTGGTTGTCGGTGACGAATCGCTGCACCTCACCGATGGCGACGTTGAGATCGGTCATGGCAGTGCCGAATTCGTCGGAACTCTGCGCGAGCATCTCCGAGACCGACGCCAGGCGGCCTCCGAACTGAACGATCTGCTCGTTGCTGTTCGACAGCGCCGTGACGAAGGCCTGCAGATTCCTGATCGTGGAGAACAGATCACTACGACCGTCGGAGAGCACCCGCATGGTGTCCGACAGTTCGGTCAACGTCGTGCGCAGCGACTCGCCGTTGCCGTCGAGGTTGTCGGCAGCAGTGTCGATGAATCGACCGGCAGGACCCTGCCCATCGACACCGTCCGGGCCGAGCGCCGTCGACAGCTTGGTCAGTTCGGTCTTGATCTCGTCCCACTCCACCGGAACGGCGGTGCGCTCGATCGGAATGGTGGCCCCGTCGCCGAGACCGGGTCCTCCTGAGAAGACCGGCGTGAGCTGCACGAACCGCGCCGACACCAGACTCTGGGCGATGATGACGGCCTTCGCGTCCGCCGGAATCTCGATGGCGGACTCGACGTGCATCGTCACCACCGAGCTCTCGCCCTTCGGCTCGATCGAGTCCACCGTGCCGACGTTCACTCCGAGAACGCGTACATCGTCACCGGCGTACAGTCCTGTCGCCGAGGAGAATTCGGCGACGACGGTGCTGCGATTCAGGTGTGTGTAGGCGACGTAGCCTCCCGCGACGAGCGCGAGAACCAGCACGGCGGCGACCAGTATCTTCTTCATCTCACTGCCCCGGTGGTTTCAGTATCGGTGGTGCGTTCTTGGGCAGTAGGTCTTGCAGGGTCTGCGGTAGCTGATCCGGCGCCACGATGCCGTCGACGACGGTCTTCCACCACGAACTGGGCAGAATGTTCTGGATGTAAGCATTGAAGAACGGTCCGCTGGCCACCGACTCCCCGAGTGCGCTGATGTAGGGGCCGAGACCGTCGAGTGCACCCGCGATGTTGTCGTTGTTCTTCTGCAGCACGGCAACAACCGAATTGAGCTTCTCGAGCGTCGGTCCCATCTGCGCCTGATTTTCTTGGACGAGCGCCGTGAGTTGGCGCGAGACCGACGATATGTTGGTGATCAGTTGGCTGATCGCGGTGCGCCTGCGATCGAGCTCGCCGAACAGCTCGTTTCCGTCGAGCACCAGTTGGTTGATCTGCCCACTGCGATCGGCGAGTATTCCCGTCACACTTTCCGCGCGGTCGAGCAATTGCTGCAGGCTGTCGTCGCGGGAGTTGATGCTGGCCGAGAGTCTGCTGATGCCGTCGAGTGCTGCCCGAAGATCGGGCGGCGTATCGGCGAAGGTGTCGGACACGACGTTCATCGCATCCCCCAATTGCGTGGTGTCGAGTTCGGAGACGGTGGTGCTCAGGTCGCCGAGCGCATCGGTCAGCGAATAGGGCGAGGTGGTCCGGCTCGACGGAATGGTCTCGCGGGCCCCGACGGCACCGGCTCCGGCTGGGGTGACCTTCAAGGACTTCCGTCCGAGGATCGTGTTGGTCTTGATGTCCACCGATGTGGCGTCGCCGAGTTGGATGTTTTCGGCCACCGTGAAGTCGACCCGCACTTCCTGGCCCGCCAGCGCTATGTCGTCGACCTTCCCGACGGTGACGCCGGCGACCGTGACGTTGTCGCCGACCATCAGCCCGCCTGCGTCGAGGAAGAGCGCCGAGTAGTTCGATCCGCCGGACAGGAACGGCAGTCGGTCGTACTGCAGCGTGGCGAGGACGATGCACACCGAGAGCACGATGCCGATCAGTCCGACTTGAACGAGATTTCTAGTTTTGTCCATTGATGTTCGCGCACCTCCCCGTGTCCTGCTTCGCCGTCGGAACCAGCAGCGTCGGCGATCCTTCGGGGCCCGAGATCTTGAATGTGTTGGAGCACAGATAGAACTGGAAGAAGCTGCCGTACGAACCCACGCGGATCAACTTCTTGTAGTCGCTCGGCAGGCGGGTGAGAACCGTGTCGATGTTGTCCTTGCCCAGATCGAGTTGGGTCGCGGTGCGGTTGGCCTCGGCGATCATGGACTGGATGTCCGGGCGAGTGGCTTCGAGCAGACCCGCGAGATCGCCGGTCGCAGAATCGATCCGCGGGATAGCGTCGCCGATCGGGTCCTTGTCCTGGGCGAGCCCGCTGATCAACTGCTGAAGCGAATCGATCGTCGTCTCGAATTGCTCCCCTTGACCGTCGATCGTGCCGAGGGTGGTGTTCAGGTTGGTGATGACATCGCCGATCAGCTGATCGCGGTCGGCGAGCGCGGTGGTGAACGAACTCGTGTTGCCCAGCAGCGACACCAGCGTCCCTCCCTGGCCCTGGAGGACCTGCAACAGCGCACCGGTGAGATCGTTGACCTGTTCCGGATCGAGTCCGCGTAGCAGCGGTTTGAAGCCGCCGAGCAGTAGATCCAGATCGAGAGCCGGTGCCGTCTGCTCGACCGGGATGGTGCCGCCGTCATCCAACTGCTCGGCTGCGCCCGGACCTTCGAGTAACTCGAGATACCGATCCCCCACCAGGTTCTCGTAGCGCACGGTGGCGGCGGTACTGGTGAGCAGTCGATACCGGGCGTCGACGTCGAAGTCCACCTCGGCCAGATTGCCGCCGGTGATCTCCACGCCCTTCACCGACCCGACGGGCACTCCGGCGATACGGACCTTGTCTCCCGACTTCAGCCCGGACGCGTCGTCGAACACCGCGTGATAGCCGTCGGCACTTCCGAAGCGGTACTGACTGAACACCAACGCGAGCGCCGCGAAGATCAGCACCATGACCAGCGCGAAGATCGAGAGCTTGACCGCATTGCCCCTCATGGCCACGCTCCCGCGAACAGGAACTGGAAGATGGTCGGCACGTTGACCGAGGGCTGCGTGGCCGGTACGTAGGGCACTGTGCCGGTGTCCGCGACGACGAACGGCGCCGGTCCCTGCTTCGGATCGAAGTCGGGGAGCCCGTAGCAGTTCGGGCCGCCCGAGGCCGCGATCTTGGGGAGGTCCTTGGGGACGGAGTAACCGGGGTCACCCAGCAGGAACGACGAGCTGAGCTGGATGGACGCGTTGTCGCCTGCACCCGCCAGCGGACCGAATGCCAAGCGCCCCTTGTTGAGTCCGACGAGGAAGCAGGTGAGGGCAGGCGAGTACTCGTCGAGCAGCGTTGTGGTGTCGGTGAGGGTGCTCAGTGCTGTTTCCACCGGTTGCTCGTTCTCGGTAAGCACCTGATCGGCGGTGTCGGCGAGGCCGGTGACGTTGATCAGGAGCATGTCCAGGTTCGCCTGCTCGCTCACGATGGTGTTCGACGTCGCCGTCGCATTGTCGAGAACGCGCATGAGATCCGGTGTCGCATCGGCGTAGACGTTGGTGACGACGGCAGCGGCCGACAGATCATGCTGCAGGGCAGGAAGACTCGGGTTCATGGTGGTGAGGTAGGAATCGGTGTCCTCCAGCAGCGAACCTAGTTCCTCGCCTCGTCCCCGAAGCGCGGACGACACAGCCCCGAGGGTGGCATTGAGCTTCTCCGGCTCCAGCTTCTGCAGTACGTCCGACAGGTGCTGGAACAGCGTGTTGAATTCGACGGTCACGCTGTCGGCGGAGATCACGGTGCCTGCCGTGATGGTGTCGGCGGAGGGATTCTGCGGGACGATCAGGTTGACGTACTTCGCCCCGAACACGGTGGTCGACTTGATGTCGACCGCGACGTTCGCCGGAATCATGGACAGCATCAAGGGGTCCAGATCGAGATCGATGCGCGCCAGAGAGCCGTCCTGCGTGATGGCGCCGACCCGGCCGACCTCGACGCCCCGCATCTTGACCTTGGCATTCGGATCCATCACCAGACCTGCGCGTTCGGAGGTGACCGTGACCGGCACCGTGGTGGTGAACCCGCCGGAGAATGTCGTCAACGCGAACGCGGCGATGGCGACGAGCTCGAGCACGAGGCCTGCGGCGGCAAGTTTCTTCATCGGAGCCCTAGCCCGACAGGTTGAAGTTGCCGGAGCTGCCGTAGATGGCGAGCGAGATCAACAGCGTGACGGTGACCACCGCGATCAGCGATGCGCGGACCGCGTTGCCCACGGCGACACCGACTCCCACCGGACCACCGCTCGCGGTGTACCCGTGGTAGGTGTGGATGAGCATGACCGCAAGCGCCATGACGATGGCCTGTGCGAACGACCACAGAATGTCCGTCGGTATCAGGAACGTGTCGAAGTAATGGTCGTACACACCGGACGACTGGGCGTAGATCACCACGGTGGCAAAGCGACTCGCGATGAACGAGGCGATGACGGCGAGCGAATACAGCGGGACGATGGCGATCATGCCTGCCAGCACACGGGTGCTGACGAGGTACGGGACCGACGGAATGGCCATCGATTCGAGTGCGTCGATCTCCTCGGACACGCGCATCGCGCCGAGTTGCGCGGTGGAACCTGCTCCGATGGTCGCGGCGAGTCCGATGCCGGCGATGACGGGTGCGGCGATGCGGACGTTGATGAACGCTGCGAAGAAGCCGGTGAGAGCTTCGACTCCGATATTGCCGAGCGACGAGAATCCCTGGACCGCAATGGTTGCGCCTGCGAAGAGAGTCAGAAATCCGACGATGACGACCGTGCCACCGATGACGGCGAGCGCGCCCGATCCCATGCTGATCTCGGCGACGAGTCGAAGCGTCTCGCGCTTGTAGCGGACGGCCGCTTTCGGCACCGACGCGAGCGCCTCGAGGTAGAAGATCGCCTGCTCTCCGAGGCGATCGGCCGAACGTGATGCGCGGGCGATGCGCCTGCGTGTCACGGGAAATCGGCCGGCAGCGGCGAGAGCCATTCAGCGCCGCCTCATCCGGCCGTCAACTTGATGCCGACGGCGGTGACCACGACGTTGACCACGAACAAGGCCATGAACGCGAACACGACCGTCTGGTTGACCGCGTCGCCGACGCTCTTGGCGCCGCCCCTGACATTCAGTCCGAGGAAACAGGCGACCAAGCCGGCGATCATGCCGAAGAGACCGGCCTTGATCTCGGAGACGACGAGTTCCCCGAAACCGGTGAGCAGGGTGATTCCACTGACGAACGAGCCGGGGTTGACCCCTTGCAGGAACACCGAGAACACGAATCCGCCCAGTATGCCGATGGTGCAGACGAGTCCATTGAGCAGCAGGGCGACCACCGTCGACGCGAGCACGCGTGGGACGACCAGTCGGTGGATCGGGTTGATGCCGAGCACTCGCATCGCGTCGATCTCCTCGCGGATGGTGCGAGCGGCGAGATCTGCGCAGATCGCGGTGGCACCCGCTCCGGCGACGATGAGCACGGTCACGATCGGCCCGACCTGCGTGACGGCACCGAGGGCGGCGCCGGCGCCGCTGAGGTCCGCGGCACCGATCTCCCTCAGCAGGATGTTGATGGTGAAGCTGACGAGCACCGTGAACGGGACCGCGACGAGAACCGTCGGGACGATGGAGACGCGGGCGATGAACCATGCCTGGTCGACGAACTCCCGGCGCTGGAACGGGCGCGAGAACACCGCCCGCAGGGTGAACCAGGACATGTCGAAGAACGCTCCGACGGCGCGCAACGGTACGAGGAGGAGGTCGTTCATGAACCCTCCCATGCTCGTGTTGTGATCCAGGTCATATTAACTAGAACACGTTCGGTAGTCAAAAACTTGACTCTTTGTAGGAATATAGCGCTGCAGCGCAACCGAATTGCGACATTTGGCCTCATCGAAACTGGAACGTGATCCAGTTTTGAGCACCGCGCGGGTGACCACCCCGGCCACGCCCATCTTCGCCCCGGACGGACGGCAATGTGACCGAAACCGGAAAAGCTCAAGAACCCGCCGTGACCTGCGGCGCACCGAGGTCGAGCGCGTCCGATGCCGAGAACGTCCTCCCCGGATCGCGGCCGCGGAAGAAGGCCCCGAGCTCCGCCGCCAACGACCCGGCCGTCCACGCCCCGGACGAGGCGTCGAACCGTCGGTCGACGACCGGCGCAGCCATGAGCGCGACCATCGGCCCGTACACGACGAACACCTGACCGTTCACCTGCTCGGCGGCAGGCGAAGCGAGATATCCGACCAGCGTCGCAACATGCTCGGGCGAGAGCGGATCGACCCCCGCATCCGGCGCATCACCGAACACACCCTCCGTCATCGACGTACGCGCACGGGGGCAGATCACGTTGGCGCGCACACCGTATCGCGTCAACGCACGCGACGCCGACAGGGTCAGCGCCGTGATTCCCGCCTTGGCGGCGCCGTAGTTCGCCTGCCCCTCGGGACCGAGAAGGCCTGCCTCCGAGGACGTGTTGACGATGCGCCCGTACACCGGAGCGCCCACCTTCTTGGACTCCGCGCGCCAGTACGCACCGGCATTGCGCGTCACCAGGAAGTGCCCCCGCAGATGGACGCGGACGACGGCGTCCCAATCCTCGTCGGACATGTTGAACAACATGCGATCTCGCACGATTCCTGCATTGTTGACAATGATGTCGACGCCTCCGAATCGCTCCGTCGCGATATCGAACATCGCATCGGCCGTCGATCGATCTCCGATATCGCCGGGGACGAACGCCCCGCGGGCGCCGGCAGCCTCGATGAGATCCATGGTCTCGTCGGCGGCGGGTCCGGAAGTGATATCGCCGAACACGACGTCGGCCCCCAGCTGCGCGAGGCCGACCGCCTCGGCTCTGCCCAGCCCGGAAGCGCCGCCCGTCACGAGGGCTACCCGCCCGTCCAGTCGTACCTGTTGTTCGCTCACAGAAGGAATGTAGAACGTGTTTCAGTTTGAGGCAAGGAAACTACGCCTTCCAGCTGAGCGCTGCACGCGGGCAACCCGCAATGGCCCCGTCGATTGCGGCCCTGTTCTCGGGTAGCCGGTCAGCCTTCGAGACGATGAGTTCGTCGTCGTCGTTCAGGTCGAACACGTCCGGAGCAAGGCCGACGCACACACCGTTGGCCTCACAGAGGTCGAAATCCACCTCGATCATCGCTGATCCTTTCGTCGATGCGGCTGCGCCCGCCCGTGTGCGCGTAGTAGGCCTTGGCGCCTACTACGCGCACACGGGTGACGAAGTCACACTAGAACCTGTTCCACCCCGTGTGCAATGATTCGAGAAACCGAGAACGTGTGTCAGAAACGGGGCTCGTCACATGCACATCACGTACACCGAGGAGCAGGAAGCGCTCCGCGAGGAACTGCGCACCTACTTCGCCACCCTGATCACCCCGGAGCGCCGCGAAGCGCTGGGCTCCACCTCCGGCGAATACGGCGAGGGCAGCGTCTACCGCGACGTCGTCAAGCAGATGGGTACCGACGGCTGGCTCGCGCTCGGCTGGCCGGAAAAGTTCGGCGGGCAGGCACGGTCGGCAATGGAGCAGCTGATCTTCACCGACGAGGCCGCGACCGCAGGCGCGCCCGTTCCGTTCCTGACCATCAATAGCGTCGCGCCGACCATCATGGCGTTCGGCACCGAGGAGCAGAAGTCGTTCTTCCTCCCGCGCATCGCCGCAGGGGACCTGCACTTCTCGATCGGCTACTCCGAACCCGAGGCAGGTACCGACCTCGCCTCCCTCCGCACGACGGCAGTGCACGACGGCGACGATTTCGTCATCAACGGACAGAAGATGTGGACGTCGCTGATCCAGTACGCCGACTACGTCTGGCTCGCGTGCCGAACCGATCTCGAATCGCTCGGTAGCGGCGGCAAAAAGCACCGCGGCATCAGCATGATCATCGTCCCCACCGACGCCGACGGCTTCTCGTGGACTCCCGTCCACACCATGGCTGGCCCGGACACCAGCGCCACCTACTACCAGGACGTTCGGGTCCCGCGGACGTCGCTGGTGGGCGAAGAGAATCGCGGCTGGTCGCTGATCACCAATCAGCTCAATCACGAACGTGTCGCCCTGACCTCGGCCGGACCGCTCGCGGCCTCGCTGCGCGAGGTACGGGAGTGGGCGCAGAACACCAAGAAGCCCGACGGCACCCGCATCGTCGATCAGGAATGGGTCCAGATCGCGCTCGCTCGGGTGCATGCGAAAGTCTCGTACCTCGAACTCCTGAACTGGGAGATCGCCTCGGCGGGCGATCACGCCCCAGGTCCGGCCGATGCGTCGGCGAACAAGGTGTACGGAACCGAACTCGCCACCGAGGCATACCGAACGATGATGGAAATTCTCGGGCCGTCGGCGACCCTTCGTCAGGGATCGCCCGGTGCTCAACTGCACGGACGGCTCGAGCGTCTGCACCGGTCTTCGCTGATCCTCACCTTCGGCGGGGGTACCAACGAAGTGCAGCGCGACATCATCGGCATGACCGCGCTCGGCCTACCGGCTTCGGCCCGCTGACTTCTCAGGGAGAGACATGGATTTCACGACGACGGAAGCCCAGCGTGATCTCGCCGGGCTCACGCGCGACATCGTCGCCAAACACAGTACGAACGAGACTCAGCGACAACTCGATTCGGATCCGTCGAACTTCGATCGCCGGCTGTGGGACTCGTTGATCGCGAGCGGACTGATCTCGGCGACCATGCCGGAATCGGTCGGCGGGGACGGCTTCGGCATTCTCGAATGGGTCTCGATCGCCGTCGAACTCGGCCGCGGCCTGGCCGCAGTCCCGTTCGTTTCCTCGACCACGGCCGCGTGGGCGACGGGCGAGAGCGCGGAGAGTTCGAGAATCCTGACCCTCGCACTCGACGACGAAGACCAGCTCGACCCACCCGTGGATGCCGTTCGCGCCGGGAGCGACTGGGTGCTGACGGGAACGAAATCCGGCGTCGACCACGCCCCCATCGCCGACGGCTTCCTCGTCGCCACCGGCGAGGGCATCTTCCTGCTCGAGTCGGCCCAGGTGGGCGTAGTTGCACAATCCGCGGTCGACAACCGCAGCATCGGCGTCGTGCACCTCGATTCGGTGACGGTCGACGAGAATCGGCGACGCGACGTCTCCGCCCGATCCATTGCCGCCAGAGCGACTCTCGGTACGTGTGCCTACCAGCTCGGGGTGTTGGAGGAGTCGCTCAGGGTCACCGCCGAGTACGCGCGCGAACGCGTTCAGTTCGGCAAACCGATCGGCAGCTTCCAGGCCGTCGCCCAACGCCTGGCCGATGCCTACATCGACGTCAAGGGCGCCCGGTTGACGCTGTGGAAGGCCGCCTGGGCGCTGTCGGCGGGCCGGAACGCAGACGAGGAGATCGCCGTCGCGAAGTTCTGGGCGGCCGACGCAGGTCATCGGGTTGCGCACACCCTCGTGCACGTTCACGGCGGCGTCGGACTCGATCGTGACCATCCCGTTCACCGCTACTTCCTCGCCGCGAAGCGCGCCGAATTCGCCTACGGCGGCGCCACCGCCCAGCTCCGTCGTCTCGGCGCGTCACTGGCTGCCGTTCCTGCCTGATGCAGACGATCGCCGACCTTCTCCTTGCCCGCAGCGAGGACACCGCAACGGCACTGCTGTTCGAGGACCGGCGGGTGACGTGGGCGGAGCACGTTCGGATCTCGTTGTCCTGGGCGGAGCGTATCGGCGCGATGCTCGACCCGGACTCACCGCCACACGTGGGCATCCTGCTCGACAACGTCCCCGAGTTCTCCTACCTTCTCGGCGCCGCCGCGCTCGGCGGATTCGTCGCGGTATGTCTGAACTCGACGCGATCCGCGCCGGAGCTGGAGCAGGATGCACGTCGAACGGACTGCCAGATGGTCTTCACCGACGACGCGCACCGACACCTGATCGACGGACTCGATGTCGGCGAGCTGACCGGCATCGACGGTGGTCAGGGCATCCACCCCCTCGATCTGTTCGCACTCGTCTTCACCTCCGGAACGAGCGGCGATCCGAAAGCAGTGCGCTGCACGCACAGCAAGGTAGTCACTCCCGGGATCATGCTCGCCGAGCGATTCGGCCTCGGCCCCGCGGACACCGTCTACGTCTCGATGCCGCTGTTCCACTCCAACGCCATCATGGCGGGGTGGGCGGTGGCCGTGGCTTCCGGTGCAAACCTGGCTCTGCGACGGAAGTTTTCGGCGTCGGGATTCTTGTCCGATGTTCGCCGATTCGACGCGACCTACGCGAACTACGTCGGAACGCCGCTGTCCTACGTTCTCGCGACGCCTGCGTCATCCGACGACACCGACAATCCGCTCCGTGTCGTGTACGGAAACGAAGCGACACCAGGCGCTGCAACGGAATTCGCCCGACGGTTCGACGTCCATGTCGTCGACGGCTTCGGATCCTCGGAGGGCGGAATCTCGATCGCACGGACACCGGACACGCCGGCGGACGCACTGGGCCCACTACCGGCAGGGGTGATGATTCTCGACGCCGACGGCCGCGAATGTGCGTGCGGCGTCGTCGGCGAACTGGTGAACGCCTCCGGTCCCGGCATGTTCTGCGGGTACTACGACAATCAGCGCGCCGATTCCGACCGTATGCGCGACGGCATGTACTTCAGCGGCGATCTCGCCTACCGCGACACCGACGGCTATGCGTACTTCGCCGGACGGACGTCAGGATGGATGCGAGTCGACGGTGAAAACCTTGCGGCAGCGCCGATCGAACGAATACTGCTGCGGCATCACGCTATCGACGCGGCGTGCGTGTACGGCGTTCCGACGGACGGGCCGGGTGATCGAGTGATGGCCGCGATCGTCGCCCCCGAACTCGACATCACCGAACTTGCGACCTTTCTGGCGGATCAGCCCGATCTGTCCTCGCGGGCATACCCCCGGCTCATCCGACTGTGCGCCGCACTGCCTCGCACCGCGACTCACAAAGTGCTGGCACGTGAGCTGCAATACGAGAGCTGGCGCACCGACGATCCGGTGTGGTGCTCGCCTGCTCGCGGTGAGGCATTCGAGCCGTTCGATAAATCGGTTGGCACCGGCACTCGCCGCTGCTAGTTTCGTGGGGTCGGTCGAGACGTTCGAGACGGGATACGAGGAGGACACCATGGTCGTTGTGCACACGGTTACCTCATCCTCCGTTTTCCTCGGCTGACCCACGTCTGCGGGTCGGCCCCCTCGAAGGGCTTCCCCATCATGTCTCTCGGCACTTACGGATACGACTCCTACTGGCAGAACATCTTTCGCTCCACCCATCCACTTCGCGACCCCGCTCGCGTGATCGGTGTCGATCGCGGCACGAGTGACGTCGTCACCGAGCACGGCCCGACGAGGGTGCGCACCGGACGGCTCGGAGTGTGCACCGGCGACTGGCTCGCCCTGGCCGACGGCGATGTCGCCGCACTGCTTCCGCGTCGCACCGCCGTCGTGCGGGCCTCGGCGGGCACCACGTCCGATACCCAGGTCCTCGCGGCCAATGTCGACACGGCGGTGGTGACCGTCGCCGCGGACACTACCCTCGACCTCGGGCGCATCGAGCGGTATCTCGCCCTGGCCTGGGACAGCGGAGCGACGCCGCTCGTCGTTGTCACCAAGTGCGACAGAGCATTCGACATACCGGGACGGGTCGCAGCCGTGCGCGGCGCCGCACCCGGCGTGGACGTGATGTCCGTCAGCGCCCAGGACGGCGCTGGACTGATCTCACTCGCGGAGCATCTCGTCGGCACCGTCGTGTTGCTCGGCCCGTCGGGATCGGGCAAGTCCACCCTCGGAAATGCACTTACCGGTTCGACGAGCCTTCTCACCGGCGACGTCCGACTCGCCGACGCCAAAGGTAAGCACACGACGGTACGGCGCGAGTTGATTCCGCTGCCGACACACGGCACGACGTTGATCGACACCCCTGGGTTGCGCTCGGTTGGCATCGTGTCCTCGGAAAGCGGACTGCAGCAGGCATTTTCCGACATCGAGGAGTTGTCCACCGGGTGCAGATTCAACGACTGCAACCATGCCGAGGAACCTGGGTGCGCCGTGAGAGAAGGAGTCGATCCGGGCAGAATCGCGCGTTACCGGAAGTTGCAACGCGAAAACGCTTGGTCGACATCCCGACACGACGTCCAGGCGAATCGAACCCGGCTGCGCGAGGCCAAGCAACTGGCAAAACTGCAGCGCCGGATGTACAAGCAATGATGTATCGCGGCGTCCAGTCGTCAGTCGAACAGTGTGGGTGACTCGGGTTCGTCGGCGATCGGCGACGCAGCCGGGGTCGCCGACGCTTTGCGCACCACGGACAGCGTCGTCGTGCGGACGGACAGACGGTGACCGGCATGATGCTCGAGCAGCGCGAGTCCTTGCCGGATCTCCAGTACCTTCCACGGCCCGGCGTGGCCACCTGCTTGAACCAGGTCGCCTACTGCGATCTCGGAAGCCACTGCTTTCTCCTGTTCGACACATTTTTCGACTGGTGCGCGTCCACCCTAGCCTCCGTTCCGGGCGCCTCGGCGCACAACCGGGGCATCGGTCAGTTCCCTCCATGCAGTCCGACCGCCCGACGCCGATGAGCGCCGAAAACAAACCGTAACCACCCGTTGACCCTCCGGTAGCGGGAAATTCACAGGTTCAATTGTCCAGCAATGCTTTTCGATTCGACGCCCACCGTATGGACCGCTAACCTTATGTATCGTGCCAGCATCCGTTACGAGTGCGAAGTCCCTTTCCGTGGTGGTTCCCGCCTACAACGAAGAGGCCTACATCGGCCCGTGTCTCGCTGCGCTGGTCGCCCAGAGCAACCACATTCACGAGATCATCGTGGTGAACAACAACTCCACCGACCGAACCGTCGCTGTCGTCGAAGCGTTCATGCAGAGCAATCCCAAGGTCAAGCTGATCTCCGAGGGCGCGCCCGGCGTCGCTCACGCACGCAACACCGGCTTTCGCGCCGCGACGGGCGACATCCTGGGGCGGGTCGACGCCGACACCAGGGTCAAGCCCGGCTGGGCTCGTGCTGTACTCGACTACTTCTCGGCCGACGGCGCCCATGTGGGCGGCGTCACCGGCCTCAACGAGCCCTACGACTCGCCGGTCCGTGGCCTGAAAGCATGGTGGTTCGGACGCCATGTGAAGAAGGGCACCATCGGCGGCGGCCGCGAGGTCACCAACCTCCACGGCGCGAACATGGCGATCCGTCGCGCAGCGTGGCGTCGAGTCGAGCCCCTGCTCAGCACCGACGCCGAGCTGC
This sequence comes from Rhodococcus sp. (in: high G+C Gram-positive bacteria), assembly GCF_023264675.1. Classification (GTDB taxonomy): domain Bacteria; phylum Actinomycetota; class Actinomycetes; order Mycobacteriales; family Mycobacteriaceae; genus Rhodococcoides. The sequence goes on along the minus strand of NZ_JAHFVG010000007.1, from coordinate 12,818 downwards.
ACGAAGACCTGGATCTGGCGCTGTGCCTCGGCAAGATCGATGTCAAGCTCGCGCAGCTGACCGACATGAACGTCGAACTGTCGCCGCGCCGCGCACTGACGCCGCCGTCGGAGTTCGGTGAGTACATCGAATGCGGAATCCGGACATTCGAACGACACGACGCCATGAACGACCAGAGGCGCACGGCACTTCGCCTGCACTGGTGGTGGCACATTCTGGTGTTCGCCGTGTACCGGCCGTACGACCCGCGCAAGAAGCGTTTCTCGATCAGATACCTGCTCTCACCCGTTCAGTCTCGGGTTCTGCCGGTCAGCGCCGAAGCAACTCGGGTGAGCATCGAGGATGCCGTCGCCCAGGCGAGCTGACAGTCAGTCGATAGCTTCCAGCCTGCTCACCGCGTTTTCGAACCCGGACACGAGCTCCGCGACGATGTCCGCCACCGAGCGGATCTCGTTCATCCGTCCGACGATCTGGCCGACGGGCATCGCCACGACATCCGGGTTGTCGGAGTTGCCGATGCGCTGATGCGCCTCGCTGACCAGGATGTTCTGCAACGGCATCGGTAGTGGATCGGGAGCGTCGGGATTGTTCCAGGCGTCCGTCCACTTGGTCTTGAGCAGCCGCGCAGGCTTGCCGGAATAGATGCGCGTACGCACCGTGTCGCTCGACGTCGCCGACAGCAACGCCTCCTGCATCGCCGACGGTTTGCCGTCGTGGCGTGCGCCGAGCTTGTACTCCGCCGCCGTGAGCCACGTCGACCCCATCCACACACCGTCTGCACCGAGCGCGAGCGCCGCGGCGACCTGACGGCCGCTTCCGATACCTCCGGCACCGAGCACCGTCGCCGCGCCGGCCACCGCGTCGACGATCTCCGGCAGTAGCACCATCGATCCGATCTCGCCGGTATGACCGCCCGCCTCGTAACCCTGCGCGATCACGATGTCGACGCCGTTCTCGACGTGCCGACGCGCATGCGTCGCGGTCCCTGCCAGCGCCGCCACAGGAACATCGTGACCATGCGCCTGCTCGATGACATCGTTCGGCGGCGAACCCAACGCGTTGGCGATCAAGGCGATGCGGTGACGCAGTGCGACATCGACGTGCGACCGCGCGATCGAGTGCAACCAGCCGAGCACACCCTCGTTGCGTGCCGCATCGTCGTCCAGCGGCGGGACACCCAGCTGATCGAGCGTGCGATCGATGAAAACACGATGCTCCGCCGGAATGAGCTCGCTCAGATCGACCGATGCGCCTTCTTTCGGAACTTTCGCGGGCATCACGATGTCCACGCCGTACGGCTTACCGTCGGTGTTCTCGTCCATCCAGGTCAGCACTGCATCGAGTTCGTCGGCGTCGTTGAACCGGACGCATCCCAGAACCCCGAGCCCGCCGGCGCGGCTGATCGCCGCGGCAACGTGCTCGGACGGAGTGAACCCGAAGATCGGATACTCGATGCCGAATGTCTCGGCGAGCTCGGTCTTCATCAGCGGACCTTGTCGGACAAGTGCGCGACGTTGTTCTCGTCGGCCGCTCGGGTTTCGGTTTGCGCAACGGCCCATCGGTAGTCCGGTTTGCCCGCCGGAGAACGTTTGATCTCGTCGACGAACCACACCGCGCGCGGAACCTTGTATCCTGCAATCTCTTTGCGCGCGCAGGCGTCGAGTTCGGCGAGCGTCGGCCGGTCGCCGCTTCGCGCCTGCACCACCGCAGCCACCTTGTGTCCGAGACGCTCGTCGGGAACGCCGACGACGATGGCGTCGAAGACTTCGGGATGGGACTTGAGAGCGCCCTCGACCTCTTCCGGAAAGACCTTCTCACCGCCGGTATTGATGGAGACGGATCCACGCCCCAGCATCGTGACCGAACCGTCGGCCTCGACCTGCGCGTAGTCGCCGGGAATGGAATACCGGACGCCGTGAATCTCCTTGAACGTCGCCGCCGTCTTTGCCTCGTCCTTGTAGTAACCGATCGGAATATGACCGCGACGAGCGAGCAAACCTGTTCTACCCGAACCTGGTTCGACCGGATGTCCGTCGGCACCGAGGACGGAGGTGGACGCGTCGATCTTCACTCGGGGTCCGCCGGTGTGCTCGGTTCCCTTCGCCACGATGCTGAGTCCGCCGAAACCCGTTTCCGAGGATCCGATCGAGTCGGTCAGCATCCTGTTCGGCAACAGTTCGAGGAACTTCTCCTTGATGCTCGGCGAGAACAACGCAGCACTGCTGGCCATCAGGTAGAGCGTCGAGAGGTCGTAAGGGGTGCCGTCCGGCTTGCCCTCGATGAGTGCGTCGAGCATGGGGCGCGCCATCGCGTCGCCGGTGATGAAGATGAGGTTGACGCCGTGTCGGTCGATGAGCTGCCAGATGGCATGGCCGTCGAAGTCCGGGTGCAGCACCGTCTTTCCGCCGCCGAACAAGCTCTGGAACGTGGCCCATTGTGCGCCGCCGTGAATCATCGGCGGAATCGGCATCCGCGTCATGACGGGGTTCTCCGCCCCCATCTTCGCCAGATCCCACTCGCCGTCGAGGTATTCACCGGTCATGAAGTTGATGCCGCCGCCGAGTACGCGCCAGACGTCCTCGTGTCGCCACATCACGCCTTTGGGACTTCCGGTGGTGCCGCCGGTATAGAGCATGTAGATGTCGTCGGGACTGCGCTCGCCGAAGTCGCGCTCAGGCGAGGATTCGGCGAGAGCGGCCTCGTAGGACACCTGGTCTGCAGTCCCGTCGATCACCACCGTGGTGCTCAGCAGCGGGCAGGTCGGCAGTACTGCCGCGACCTTGTCGGAGTATCGCTCCTCGTGAATCAGGGCGACCATGTCCGAATTCAGGAAGATGTACTGTAACTCGTTCTCGACATAGCGGTAGTTGACGTTGACGACCACGGCGCGAAGCTTGAACACTGCGATCATCGACTCGATCGTCTCGATGCCGTTGCGGCTGTAGACACCCACCTTGTCTCCGGGCTTCACTCCCTGTTTCTGCAGGTAATGAGCCAGCCTGTTGGTCCGATCCTCCATCTGCGCGTAGGTGATCTCACGATCCCCACACACCAGCGCCACCCGGTCGGGAACCAGGTCGATTGCATGCTCCACAAGGTCTGCGATATTCAAGGCCACGAGACAAAAGTAGAACGTGTTATCGTTTCTGGCAATAGCCAATATGAGACCCCAGTCACACAGAGTGGAGATCATCAGTGTCGTCCAATACACAGGAGATCAGGGCGGAATCGGCCCATGCACTCGTCGAGAAACGTGGCCACGTTCTGATCGTCACGATGAACCGACCCGAGGCACGCAACGCGCTGTCCGGCGAGATGATGGCGATCATGCGCGACGCCTGGGACCGCGTCGACTCCGATCCCGACATCCGCGTCGCGATCCTCACCGGAGCAGGCGGCGCATTCTGTGCAGGTGCAGACCTCAAAACGATGGCGACCACCCACCCCGGAGACAGTTTCTCCTCCGGAGGCTGGGATATGTCGAAGATCGAAGCACTGCTCAAGGGTCGCAGGCTGACCAAACCTCTCATCGCCGCCGTCGAGGGTCCCGCGATCGCAGGCGGTACCGAGATCCTGCAGGGCACCGACATCCGCGTCGCCGGCGAAAGTGCGAAGTTCGGTGTGTCCGAGGCTAAGTGGGGCCTGTTCCCTCTCGGCGGATCAGCGGTACGCCTCGTCCGCCAGATTCCGTACACCATTGCCGCCGATATCCTGTTGACCGGCAGACACATTCGCGCCGCCGAAGCCAAGGAGGTCGGCCTGATCGGGCACGTCGTTCCCGACGGGCAGGCGCTGACCAAGGCGCTCGAGCTCGCCGACCTGATCGCCGCGAACGGACCCCTCGCAGTGCAGGCCATCTTGAAGACCATCCGCGACACGGAGGGTATGCACGAGGTTGACGCGTTCAAGATCGACGCCGAACTCGGAGTTGCGGTGTTCAAGAGCAAGGATGCGAAGGAAGGGCCGCGGGCGTTCGGCGAGAAACGGGCGCCGGAGTTTTCGGGTACGTAGTGCGGCTTCGCCGCCCGTGTGTGCGTAGTAGCCCCCGGCACCTACTGCGCGCACACGGGCTGCGGAGCAGCTGAACCTGTCGGGGGCAAGTGCCACCATGCCCCGCATGACACGCAACGAAGACTGGCAGCGCCACCTCGACGATCAACTGGGCATCGTCGGGGCCGCGCAACTTCGGGCCCACGGTTACTCCAAGCATGCGACGGCGCATCGAGTGGAAACAGGCCAGTGGTTGCAGGTCTTGTACGGCGTCGTCTCGGTTACCAACGGCCCGCTCACACAGCCAATGGTGAACAGGGCAGCGTTGGTCTACGGGGGTGGGTCGGCGGTACTGAGCCACCAGACCGCAGCCCGACGTTGGGGAATGATGCGCGATCCGGAGCACCCCGAGGCCGTACACATCACGGTTCCCTTCGGTCGATCGGCGGTCGATCAGCTCCCGACCTTCCGGCGCCCCTCGCCTCGGCCGACGTCCGTCGCGCACGATCTCGTTCACCCCGGTGTCGTCGTGCATCGGTCGCGAGCGATCCAACACATACGCGTCGACGACGAGTTCCCGGTGACTTCGCGAGCGGATACTGTGCTGGACCTTGCGACGGCAGCGCCGACAGCGCGCGAGGGAATGATCGAATTCGTCCAGGCAACGACCAACGCGAAAGTTTCCTTGCTCGAGATACGACGGCGTATCGAGCAGAGAACGCCGTGGAGATACAAGAAGGCCATCCTCGATGCCCTCGGGTTGTTGACCGGCGGCGTTCAATCGGCGCTCGAACATCGCTATCTGATCGATGTGGAAGCGGCGCATGGTCTTCCGACGGCGGCCCGCCAAGCGCCCGTGTACGTCGACGACCGTGTTCTGTTCGAGGACGTCGACTACACCCAGCACGGCGTTCCGTTGATCGTCAGATTGGACGGCGCCCGTTTTCATTCTGGATCGAAGGTGAAATTTCGAGATCGACGGCGGGACAATGCCGCCGAGCTGGCAGGCCGCCCGCGGTTGGTCTACGGGTGGGAAGAAGTCACGAAAACACCATGCGCGGTGTTCGACGAGGTGCGATCGGTGTTGGTCAGGGAGGGCTGGCGTGATGTGTCGTATCCCTGCCTGCACTGCGCCCGTGCGTGCGCGGTAGGCGCGTGAGGCTACTACGCGCACACGGGCGCGTCAGCGCAGCACGGCACTCGCCGGCGTTCCGTTCTCCAACAACGCAGCGACGGTCGCAGCTTCCATTCCCGGCGAACCGCAGACGAGAACCTGATGGTTCGAATAGGGCTCCTGCACGCTCACCACATCGGCGAGGCTGCCCTCCCAGCAGTGCTCGGGACCGAAAACCGAAGTCGTACCCGCAATTTCGGCACGAATGGTGTCGTGCCAACGATCAGGAGCCCACGGGTCCTTCAACTGATCGACGACGGGGATGACCGACAACCACGGCAACTCCGACGCGAGGATCCACAGCAGGTCCGCGGCATACAGGTCGCGCGGCGACCTGCCTCCGACGAACAGCGTCACCTGCGGCGGTGCTTCGCGCTGCACCAGATCGAGGATGAGCGAGCGCATCGGCGCGAGTCCGGTGCCGCCGGCGATCATCACGACGTCGCGACCGGAATCGTCGACCTTCAGATTGCCCAACGGATTGCGCAGCTGCCAGATGTCCCCTGGCCTGCTCTCGTTGACGATCGAGCCACTCACCCAACCGGCAGGCACCGCGCGAACGTGAAATTCCAACTTGCCGTCCAATGACGGCGGCAGCGCAGGCGAATAGCGACGGGAGAGCCGCGCGTTCTGCGGAACGGTGACGTCGAGCGATTGGCCCGCGGCGAAGGGAATCGCATCCCCGACGAGTCGGACTACGGCCAGGTCGTTTCGAAGTCGGTGATACTGGACCACCTCGGCGTTCCACGTCTGCATGGATTCAAGGATATGCGGCCGTGCCGAGTGTGCTCGGCGCGTCCGTCACCACGGGTCGTGACGGACGTTCGACAGGTTGACTCCGGCGCTCTGCAACCGGAACTTGGTGGTGTTGATCATCGACGGGGAGCCGACGATCTGAATATCGCGGTCGGCCCACGCACCGAACTCGGCGACGACCTTGCCTACCTGTCCGACGATCGGCGCGCTGCCGCCGCTGGGCAATCCCTGAGCCTGACCCTGGTACCACCACGGGTCCGTTTCGTCTTCGACGACCCCGACGACGGAGAGCCACGGATTGATCGCCGCGATCTGCTGCAACGTGGACAGGTCGTACAGATCGCACGGGTAACGGCCACCGTAGAACACGTGAACCCGGGAATTGTCGGTGCGCGACGCCATCTCCATCAGCTGAGCACGCAGCGGTGCGATGCCCGTGCCGGAGGCGATCAGCAGACGGTCGCGGCCCTGCGCGGTATGCCTGGTCATACTGCCGAGCGGGGAACCGAGCGTCCACCGATCACCCGGCGCGGTGTTGGTGATCACCGCGGGACTCACCCAGCCACCGGACACCCGTCGTATGTGGAATTCGATCTCGCCGGCGGAATTGGCCGGTATCGACGGCGACAGGTATCGCCACATCCGTGGCCTGCTGGGAATCGACACACTGACGTACTGGCCCGCGCTGTAATCCATCGGCTCGTCGAGCTTCAACCGGACGATCGACACGTCGTCGAGCACACGAAGATGTTCGACGACGGTGCCCTGCCATACCGGAGGGCCGTCATCGGACTCTGCTGCCTCGATCATGGTGCCCGCCATGACTGCGATCACGTCGCGCCAGGCCGCGTCGACCTCGTCCGTCCAGATCTCGTTGCCGGCGAACTGCTCGAGGGCGGTAATGAGCGCATCTCCGACGGCGGCGTAATGAGAGTCGCCGATGCCGTACTTGCGGTGGTCCCGTCCCAGCTGGGCAAGGAACGGAAGTAGCCGGTCGAGATCCTCCAGTTGATCGATGGCGTACGCGATCGCCGTCACCAGCTTGTCTCGCTGAACCTCCATGGACGCAGGGAAGAGATCACGTGTGTCCGGATTCCGGGCGAAAAGTATTGCGTAGAAAGAACGTGTGAGCTTCGAAGGTCCACCCTCGACAGCTGCTACTGCCTTGAACGTCGTCCGCACAAGCGAAATCGACCGCGCATCCATTCCCGAAGACCCCCTCCCGGCGAATCGCCGACGACCCGTTCTGCATCGGCCTGACCACGGCCATCGCCGCGGCCCTGAGGCCACCGGTCGATACACACCGATCGACGTCGATCGACATGCTGTTGCCGCTCTGATTTTCGAGAGTCTAGCCCAGCCGAGAAGAAACGACGCATCCAGCGATTCCACCCGACCGGTAGTACACCCGGTAACGGGTAATTACCCCGACGATTCACCCGATAACCAACTCGAGGTACGAAACCCTTTGAGCCGCATCGAATTCCAGGCCTTTTCAGTATCGGTTCGAGGCTTTAGGATTCGCAGCGTCGATCAAGATCGAAATGATGCCAATCGAAACCGGGGGTAGGCAAATCGTGACTGTGGCTGTCGGACTGGAGCCGAAGAGTGCGAAGACCGTCGAAGTACGGACGAGTGATCCGCAACTGTCGAGGCGGCTCGTCGAATGTCGCGATTTCTTCGATCTCCCGGAGCTGAAGCATCTGCCGTCCGACCGCAAGACACAGGCGCTGGCCGAGATGCGCCGCACCGGAACATACGTCCAGAGCGCCGAGGAGATCCTGATCGGCGCCAAGCTCGCCTGGCGCAACCACGCTCGCTGCGTCGGCCGTAAGCACTGGCGCACGCTCAAACTGATCGACGCTCGGCACGCCACCACCGCCCAGGAAATCGCGGACGCCTGCTTCGAGCATCTCCGCGTGGCGACCAACGGCGGCGCGTTGCAGTCCATCGTCACGATCGGCCCGACGCCGCTACCCGACGGACGCGAGTACCGCGTCATCAGTCCGCAGCTCATTCGCTACGCCGGCTATCGCGCAGCCGACGGGACCGTGACCGGCGATCCCGCGCACGTCGACCTCACCACGCTGGCGACCAGCCTGGGATGGAGGGGCGAGGGAACGCCGTTCGACGTCCTGCCGCTGATGATCTCCACTCCCGACGAGCCGATCCGATGGTTCGACGTTCCCCGCGAACTGGTGTTGGAAGTTCGGCTCGAGCATCCGAACTACCGCTGGTTCGCCGGGCTCGGACTGAAATGGCACGCCGTACCCGCGGTGTCCAACATGGATCTCGAGATCGGCGGCGTCCGCTACCCCTGCGCACCGTTCAACGGGTGGTACGTCAACACCGAGGTCGGAGCACGGAACTTCAGCGACCGGGACCGCTACGACATGCTCCCGACCATCGGCAAGAAACTACGACTCGACATGAGCTCGGACCGCACACTGTGGAAGGACCGTGCCCTGGTCGAGCTGAACCGAGCCGTCATCCACAGCTTCCGCGAGTCGGGGGCCTACATGGTGGATCACCACACCGTCGCGAAGCAATTCGTCGACCATGTCGACCGCGAAGCCAAAGCAGGACGTGAATGCCCGACGGATTGGACGTGGATCAATCCGCCGATGTCGTCCGGGATCACGCCGACGTTCCACCGGCTCTACGATCCGCCGGACATGGACATTCGGCCGAACTTCGTCTCGCGCGGGGCGTCGGGTTGCCCGTTCTCCTGACCTCGCACCGCTACGACGAACTCCGCACCCCGGCTCGGATGAGAGCAAGGGTGCGGAGGTTGGCAGAAAAGGTGTGCGCTCAACGCTGGTGGCGCGGTTTCCAGACCACCAGAGCGTTGCGCTGTACCGGTACGAGATCGCGCCGATAGCTGGCGTGGACGTTCGCGAGCTCCTGCGCGACCTCGGTCAATCGAGCCTGCAAGGCCTCGACCTGGTTGGTGAGCTCGATGATGCGTTTGATGCCGGCGAGGTTGACGCCCTCGTCCTGCGAGAGGCGCTGCACCTCGCGGAGCAGCGCAACGTCGCGCGGTGAATACCGTCTCCCGCCACCGGTGGTCCGCTGCGGAGTCACCAGCCCCAGGCGGTCGTAGGTTCGCAGAGTCTGTGCGTGCATCCCGGCCAGCTGCGCTGCCACGGAGATGACGAACACTTGCGCGTCAGGATCCCCCGGTGCGTTCGGAGGAACTGTCATCAGGCACCTGCCCACCCGGCCCGCGGGTCGAATCCGCTGGCCTTCTCGGCTTCCAGATATGCGTGCAAGGCCTCGGTGGCCGGATCGTCGAGCTTCTGCGGCACAGCGATCTTCACCGTGACCATCAGATCGCCGGCAGTACCGGTCTTCTTCGGAACTCCGCGGCCGCGGACGCGAAGTACTCGGCCGTCGACCGTTCCCGGCGGAACCTTGACGCCGACTCGACCGTCGAGCGTGGGGACCGACAGCGTGGTTCCGAGGACGAGTTCGCCGTAACTGACCGGAACGGTGACCGTCAGGTCGTCGCCGTTGCGTCCGAACACCTTGTCGGCGCGGACACGGACAACCACGTAGAGGTCGCCCGAGGGCGCGCCACGCAAACCGGCTTCACCCTGACCTGCCAGCCGAATCTTCTGGCCGTCGGACACTCCCGGTGGAACGCGCACGGTAATGGTTCGGGTGCGATTCTGTACGCCGCTGCCTCGGCAGTCGACACACGGATCGTCGATGATCGAGCCGGTGCCGCGGCAGTCGTCGCACGGCTCGCTGAATCCGAACGCGCCCTGATTGCGGTTGACGACGCCTGCGCCGTTGCACTTCGGGCACACGCGCGGGCTGGTGCCGGGCTTGGCTCCGCTCCCATGGCATGTCGTACAGGACGACGGGCTGGTCAGCCGCAGCGGAACGGTGACGCCCTGGGTGGCTTCGCGGAAGCCGAGAGTGGTCTCGGTTTCTACGTCGCTGCCACGCCGCGGACGGTTGCTCGTCGAGCGAGGCTGGGCGCCTCCACGATTGAACAGACCACCGAACAGGTCGCCGATTCCGCCGTCGCCGCCGCTTTGACCGAAGATGTCGCCGACGTCGAAGGACTGACCGCCACCACCGAATCCGCCGGAGTTGGGGTTGTACCCTCCTCCGCCGCCGCGTCCGAAACCACCGGAGGCGAAGAGGCGCCTGGCCTCGTCGTACTCCTTGCGCTTGGCCGGGTCGGCGAGGACCGAATGGGCCTCGCTGACAAGTTTGAACCGCTCCTCGGCTTTGGTGTCGCCGGGGTTCGCGTCGGGATGGTTGTCCCTCGCCAGCTTGCGGTACGCCTTCTTTATCTCTTCTGCAGATGCGCTGGAGGAAACGCCCAGCTCCTTGTAGAAGTCCTTCTCGATCCACTCCCGCTGGCTCACCGGGCGTTTCCTCCTCTCGCGCTATTTCTGTTTACTGCTCGTCGGATGCATCGGCATCCGATTTCTGTTCAGCATCCACCACACCTACCATCGCGGTACGCAAGACACGTTCTCCGAGCTTGTAGCCCGGACGCATCAGCGTTCCGACAACCGGGTTGCTGCCGTCGCCCTCGTGCGACACCGCCTCGTGGATCGACGGATCGAAGGCATCGCCTTCGGCGCCGAACGTGGTGAGGCCGATGTTCGAGAACGCGCCCGCAAGCTTGTCGGCAACCGAACGCAGCGGCCCCGTTTCGAGGTCACCGTGCTGGCGTGCCCGCTCGAGGTCGTCGAGCACCGGAAGAAGCTGGGACACGACGGACGCCTTTGCGCTCGCAGCTCCCGTCTGCTTCTCCCGATCGGTGCGACGACGGTAGTTGGCGTACTCCGCCGACACCCGCTGCAGATCGGCGGTGAGTTCCGCGACCTGCTTGTCGCGAGGATCCTCGTCGATCTCGGCGTCGATCACGTCGGAATCGATTGCCTCGGGGTCCACCGAGCCGGGCTGCGGCGCAGCAGCGGTGCCCGCGAGGGGCTCCGGTACTGCGTCGCCTTCCCGTGCTTCACCGGTCTCGGGATCGATCTTTCGCTTGTCCACGAAAGTGACCGGTTCCTGCTCGGTGTTACCCGAACTCACTTCTTCTCCGTGTCGACGGGCTCGTCGTCCACGACCTCGGCGTCGACGACACCGTCGTCGGCAGCCTGGGCTTCGCCTTCGGCGCCGCCCTCCTTGGCCTGAGCCTCGTAGATCGCGGTGCCGAGTGCCTGCGACTCGGTCGACAGCTTCTCCACGGCGGTCTTCACTGCCGAGATGTCACTGCCGGCGAGAGCCGACTTGGCCTCTTCGATGGCCGTCTCGACGCGTCCCTTGAGCTCGGCGTCGACCTTGTCCTCGTTGTCCTTGACGAACTTCTCCGTCTGGTGGACGAGGGACTCTGCCTGGTTGCGGACCTCGGCCTCTTCGCGACGAGCCTTGTCCTCGTCGGCGTGAGCTTCGGCGTCGGCGACCATGCGGTCGATCTCTTCCTTGGACAAGCCGGAGCCGTCCTGGATCTTGATCGTGTTTTCCTTGCCGGTGCCCTTGTCCTTGGCCGTGACGTGCACGATGCCGTTGGCGTCGATGTCGAACGTGACCTCGATCTGGGGCACTCCGCGAGGAGCAGGCGGCAACTCGGTCAGCTCGAAGGAGCCGAGGAGCTTGTTGTGCGAGGCGATCTCGCGCTCACCCTGGAAGACCTGGATCTGCACCGAAGGCTGATTGTCATCAGCGGTGGTGAAGGTCTCGGAACGCTTCGTCGGGATGGTGGTGTTGCGCTCGATCAGCTTGGTCATGACGCCACCCTTGGTCTCGATACCGAGAGACAGGGGCGTGACGTCGAGGAGCAGAACGTCCTTGACCTCACCCTTGAGGACACCGGCCTGCAGTGCAGCACCGACGGCCACGACCTCGTCCGGGTTGACGCCCTTGTTGGGCTCGCGTCCACCGGAGAGCTCCTTGACCAGCTCGGAGACGGCAGGCATACGCGTCGAACCACCGACGAGCACGACGTGATCGATGTCCTTGACGGCGATGCCGGAGTCCTTGACCACTGCCTGGAACGGCGCACGAGTGCGATCGAGCAGGTCGGAGGTGATCTTCTGGAACTCGGAGCGGCTTAGCTGCTCGTCGAGGAACAGTGGGTTCTTGTCGCCGTCGACCGTGATGTACGGAAGGTTGATCGACGTGCTCTGCCCGGAGGACAGCTCGATCTTCGCCTTCTCGGCAGCCTCACGCAGACGCTGCAGTGCCATCTTGTCCTTGGTCAGATCGATGCCGTTCTGAGCCTTGAACTTGTCGACGAGCCAGGTCACGATGCGCTCGTCCCAGTCGTCGCCACCGAGGTGGTTGTCGCCGGACGTTGCACGGACCTCGACGACGCCGTCGCCGATTTCCAGCAGGGAGACGTCGAATGTGCCGCCACCGAGGTCGAACACCAGAATGGTCTGCTCGCTGTCGCCCTTGTCCAGGCCGTAGGCGAGTGCAGCCGCGGTGGGCTCGTTGACGATGCGCAGGACGTTGAGGCCGGCGATCTGTCCGGCTTCCTTCGTTGCCTGACGCTGTGCGTCCTCGAAGTAGGCAGGCACGGTGATGACCGCGTCGGTGATTTCCTCGCCCAGGTATGCCTCGGCGTCGCGCTTCAGCTTCTGCAGCGTGCGCGCGGAAATCTCCTGCGGGGTGTACTTCTTGTCGTCGATCGACGTCGTCCAGTCCGTGCCGATGTGGCGCTTGACGGAGCGAATCGTGCGGTCGACGTTGGTGACCGCCTGGTTCTTCGCGGGCTGGCCGACCAGCACTTCACCGTTCTTGGCGAAAGCGACGATCGACGGGGTGGTGCGTGATCCCTCGGAGTTGGCGACCACAACCGGCTCGCCGCCCTCGAGGACGGACACGACCGAGTTGGTGGTCCCGAGGTCGATACCGACCGCACGAGCCATAG
>NZ_JAHFVG010000101.1 GCF_023264675.1 Rhodococcus sp. (in: high G+C Gram-positive bacteria) | reverse complement strand
GACCGCCGACACCGACACCAGCTCGCCGACGGAGGTGAGCACCGATGAACTGATGCAACTACCCGCCTAACCACCAACGAAGGATCAAAAACGAGTTACACCACTACTTGGGGCTTGACCTTCTGCCCGCGGCAAACGTGGACGACGGAAGCGAGGGAGTCGAGTCGCGCACAGTGGACACGGCAGTTCGAGCTCGCCCGAAATCGATCGTGATCGGAACCGAGGCCAGCACCAACGGCGACGTCCATCTACCACTGGCTGCCTTGCGCCACCACACCGCGATCTTCGCCGGATCCGGGTCGGGTAAGTCCGTCCTGATCCGCAGGCTCGTCGAAGAGGCCGCGTTGCAGGGAGTTTCGTCCATCGTCTTCGATGCCACCAACGATCTGTCGCTGCTCGGCTCGCCCTGGCCCGAGGACGACCGCACCTGGCCTCCCGGCGACGCGAACAAGGCGGCGGCATACCTGGCCGACACGGATGTCGTCGTTTGGACTCCGGGCACATCGAGTGGTCGCGACTTGAACCTCGCCACCACGGGGCTTGCAGCGCCGACGGATCCCGGTGACCTTCTCACTCCGATCGTGGGGAAGAGGGCTCGGGTCTCGGTCATCAACCTGTCCGGCCTGGCCGGCGACGCGGACCGGCAAGCATTCGTCCGAGACGTGCAGGCCGGCATCGGCGCCTGGATCGGGAACAACCCAGCAGCCGACGACGAGGTCCGCGGACTTCTCGTCATCGACGAAGCACAGCATCTGCTCTCGTCGGGATACGACGTCACCGTCGAGAGCACACTCGAGTTCGCCTCACAGGCACGCGACGGCGGAATCGGTCTGATCTACGCAACACCATCACCCAAGGGGGTCGACGACCGGATCGCCGACAGCGCGTCGACGCAGTTCTACGGTCTGCTCCACAGCCCGTCTCAGGTCGAGTCCGCTCGAAAGCTGGCCGAGATCAAGGGTGGTTCCGTTCCGGACATCGGCCGTCTCGCCGCCGGTCAGTTCTACGTGGCCATCGAAGGTGCCGAATTCCGCCGCACCGTCACTCCGCTGTGCCTGTCCTATCATCCGAAGGTTTCGCCCAGCGAAGACGAAGTTCTGGAACTCGCGCGTAGCTGACCTGGGCTGGATCCACTCGAGCTCGAGTGGATCCAGCCATTCTCAGCCAGCAGCCGAGACACGAAAAAGCCCGCCCCCGAAAGGGAGCGGGCTTTTCCGGTAAGAAGATTCTTACTTGGCCTTTTCGAGAACCTCGACCAGTCGCCAGTGCTTCGTGGCGGACAGGGGGCGGGTCTCCATGAGCTGAACGCGATCGCCTACGCCGGCGTCGCCCTTCTCGTCATGTGCCTTGACCTTGGTGGTCCGACGGATGACCTTGCTGTAGAGAGGGTGCTTGACCCTGTCTTCCAGCTCGACCACGATCGTCTTCTCCATCTTGTCGGATACGACGTAGCCGATCCGAACCTTGCGGTTGTTGCGCTCTTCAGTCACAGTCTTTTCCTCGCTCATGCCGCGTCACCTGCAGTGTCGTCGGCAGGACCTGTGGCCAGACCGAGCTCACGCTCACGCAGGACCGTGTAGATGCGCGCGATCTCGTGACGAACGGTGCGCAGTCGACGGTTGTTGTCCAGCTGGCCGGTAGCCATCTGGAAACGAAGGTTGAACAGCTCTTCCTTCGACTCACGCAGCTTGGTGACCAGCTCTTCACCGGTGAGCTCGCGAAGCTCTGCGGCTGGGGTTCCGGTAGCCATCAGAACTGCTCCTCCCTGGTGATGATGCGTGCCTTCATAGGCAGCTTGTGGATAGCGCGCGTGAGTGCCTCACGCGCAATGGTCTCGTCGGGGAACGACAGCTCGAAGAGCACGCGTCCCGGCTTGACGTTCGCGATCCACCACTCGGGCGAACCCTTACCGGAACCCATGCGGGTCTCGGCAGGCTTCTTGGTGAGGGGGCGGTCCGGGAAGATGTTGATCCAGACCTTGCCGCCACGCTTGATGTGGCGAGTGATCGCGATACGGGAAGCCTCGATCTGACGGTTGGTGACGTACGCAGGCTCGAGAGCCTGAATGCCGTATTCACCGAATGTCACAGCGGTTCCGCCCTTGGCGGCACCCGAACGCTTCGGGTGGTGCTGCTTGCGGTGCTTGACCCGGCGTGGGATCAACATCGTCAGCCCTCCTGATTCGGCTCGGTCGAGGCCGGAGCCTCTGCGGATGCCGCGCGGCCGGCCTCGGTGCTGGTCGCGGTGGTGCCCGAGGCACCGCTACGACGCGGACGCGAAGGACGCTCGCGACGCGGGCGATCGTTGCCTGCAGCAGGTGCAGCAGCGGCGAGCTCGCGCTTGCCACCGACGATGTCGCCCTTGTAGATCCAGACCTTCACGCCGATGCGGCCGAAGGTGGTCTTGGCCTCGTACAGTCCGTAGTCGATGTCCGCACGAAGCGTGTGCAGAGGCACACGGCCTTCGCGGTAGAACTCCGAACGAGACATCTCGGCGCCGCCGAGACGACCGGAGCACTGGACACGAATGCCCTTGACGTTGGGCTGACGCATGGCCGACTGGATGGCCTTACGCATTGCGCGACGGAATGCGACGCGGTTGCTGAGCTGCTCGGCAACACCCTGGGCCACGAGCTGAGCTTCGGACTCGGCGTTCTTGACCTCGAGGATGTTCAGCTGAACCTGCTTGCCGGTCAGCTTTTCGAGAGCTCCGCGGATGCGGTCTGCTTCGGCGCCACGACGACCGATGACGATGCCCGGACGTGCCGTGTGGATGTCCACGCGAACACGGTCACGGGTGCGCTCGATCTCGACCTTCGCGATTCCTGCGCGCTCCATGCCGGTGGCGAGGAGCTTACGGATCGCGACGTCTTCCTTGACGTACTCCGCGTACTGCTTGTCTGCGTACCAACGCGACTTCCAGTCAGTGGTGATACCCAAGCGGAAGCCGTGCGGGTTGATTTTCTGACCCACTACTGAGCCCCTTCCTTGGACGCCTGGCCCTTACGGCGGTTACGGCTGGTGCCACCGGTCTTGGGCAGGCTCTCGACGATCACCGTGATGTGGCTCGTACGCTTGCGGATCCGGAATGCCCGGCCCTGAGCGCGCGGCTGGAATCGCTTGAGGGTTGCGCCCTCGTCCACGAATGCAGTCGCCACGATCAGCGTGCTGGGATCGAGATCCAGGTTGTTCTCGGCGTTGGCCGCTGCGGACGCGATCACCTTGGCGACCGGCTCGCTCGCTGCCTGCGGCGCGAACTTCAGGATGTTGAGCGCGTCCTCGACGGAGCGCCCGCGAACCAGATTCACAACGCGACGTGCCTTCATGGGCGTGACGCGAACGTGCTTCGCGACGGCCTTGGCAGTCGGGTTGGCGGTTTCGGTCTTGCTCATCGCCTCTTCGCCTTCCGGTCGTCCTTGATGTGACCCTTGAACGTACGGGTCGGTGCGAACTCTCCGAGCTTGTGGCCGACCATCGAGTCGGACACGAACACCGGCACGTGCTTGCGACCGTCATGGACGGCGAACGTGTGACCGATGAAGTCGGGAAGAATTGTCGAGCGACGAGACCAGGTCTTGATGACCTGCTTGGTTCCCTTGTCGTTCTGGACGTCCACCTTCGCGAGGAGGTGATCGTCTACGAACGGGCCTTTCTTCAGGCTGCGTGGCATTCTGAACTCCCTCCTAGCGCTTGTTCTTGCCGGTACGGCGACGACGGACGATGAGCTTGTCGCTCGCCTTCTTCTTACTGCGGGTGCGGCCTTCGGCCTGTCCCCACGGGCTGACCGGGTGGCGGCCACCGGAGGTCTTACCCTCACCACCACCGTGCGGGTGGTCGACCGGGTTCATGACGACACCACGGACGGTCGGGCGCTTGCCCTTCCAGCGCATACGGCCGGCCTTGCCCCAGTTGATGTTCGACTGCTCGGCGTTGCCGACCTCGCCGACGGTTGCGCGGCAGCGCACGTCGACGCGACGGATTTCACCGGACGGCATACGCAGTGTCGCGTAGGGGCCTTCCTTACCGAGGAGCTGGATGCTGGCGCCGGCCGAGCGTGCCATCTTGGCGCCGCCGCCCGGACGAAGCTCGACCGCGTGGATGGTCGTACCCGTCGGGATGTTGCGCAAAGGCAGGTTGTTGCCGGGCTTGATGTCGGCAGCTGCGCCCTGCTCGATCGGGGATCCCTGGGCGATGCCCTTGGGTGCCACGATGTAGCGCTTTTCACCGTCTGCGTAGTGCAGCAGTGCGATGTTGGCGGTGCGGTTGGGGTCGTACTCGATGTGAGCGACCTTGGCCGGCACGCCGTCCTTGTCGTTGCGACGGAAATCGATCAGACGGTACGCGCGCTTGTGTCCGCCACCCTTG
>NZ_JAHFVG010000051.1 GCF_023264675.1 Rhodococcus sp. (in: high G+C Gram-positive bacteria) | reverse complement strand
GTGAGAAGTTCAACAAGGACGTCGTCATCGACATGATCTGCTACCGCAGGCGTGGACACAACGAGGGCGACGACCCCTCGATGACGCAGCCCGCGATGTACGACGTCATCGACACCAAGCGCAGCGTCCGCAAGAGCTACACCGAATCCCTCATCGGCCGCGGCGACATCTCCCTCAAAGAGGCCGAGGATGCCCTCCGCGACTACCAGGGACAGCTCGAGCGGGTGTTCAACGAGGTGCGCGAACTCGAGAAGTACACCCCGGAGCCCAGCGAGTCGGTCGAGCTGGACCAGCAGTTGCCGGCGAAGCTCACCACCGCCGTCGACAAGTCGGTGCTCCACCGCATCGGCGATGCCTTCCTCGAAGTTCCCGAGGGCTTCAACGTGCACCCGCGCGTCAAGCCGGTTCTCGAGAAGCGTCGAGAGATGGCGTACGAGGGCAAGGTCGACTGGGCCTTCGGCGAACTGCTCGCTCTCGGATCGCTCGTGGACGAAGGACGCAATGTGCGCTTCTCCGGCCAGGACACCCGTCGCGGCACGTTCACCCAGCGCCACTCGGTCATCATCGACCGCAAGACCGGCGCCGAGTACACCCCGCTGCACAACATCGGCAGTGCCGATCCCGGCAAGTTCATGGTCTACGACTCCGCATTGAGCGAGTTCGCAGCCGTCGGCTTCGAATACGGCTACTCGGTGGGCAACCCGGAAGCACTCGTTCTGTGGGAAGCGCAGTTCGGTGACTTCGTCAACGGCGCGCAGTCCATCATCGACGAGTTCATCTCCTCCGGCGAAGCCAAGTGGGGTCAGCTCTCCGACGTCGTGCTGCTGCTGCCGCACGGCCACGAGGGTCAGGGCCCGGACCACACGTCCGGCCGTATCGAGCGATTCCTGACGCTGTGCGCCGAGGGCTCGATGACCGTCTCCGTTCCGTCGACCCCGGCGAACTACTTCCACCTGCTGCGTCGTCACGCACGCGACGGAATCCGTCGTCCGCTCATCGTCTTCACACCGAAGTCGATGCTGCGCAACAAGGCCGCGGTGTCCAACATCGAGGACTTCACCGACGGCAAGTTCCACTCGGTGTTCGACGAGCCGACCTACGACACCGGTACCGGTGATCGCAGCAAGGTCAAGCGTGTCCTGATGGTGAGCGGCAAGCTCTACTACGAGCTCCTCGCCCGCAAGCAGAAGGACAACCGCGAGGACGTTGCCATCGTCCGTATCGAGCAGCTGTATCCGGTGCCGACTCGTCGGATCACCGATGCGATCAACAGCTACCCGAACGCAACCGAGTTCCGCTGGGTCCAGGAGGAGCCGGCGAACCAGGGTGCGTGGCCGTTCTTCGGTTTGGCGCTACCCGAACTCCTGCCCGACATCCTCAGCGGGATCAAGCGTGTATCGCGTCGTGCGATGTCCGCGCCGTCCTCGGGTTCGAGCAAGGTTCACGCCGTCGAGCAGCTCGAAATCATCGACGAGGCGTTCTCGGCCGTCGGCGAAGGCTAGATTTCCTAGCGTCCGCGTAGAGCGAATGGCGCATTCGGTCACTCACAGTGACCGGGTGCGCCATTCGGTGTTTCAGGGGTGCGGCAGCCCAGCATGAATGGACCACGGCAACCGTCTAACCTTTGCGATGGTCCATTGATGCGATTCGGGAACCGTTGCAGCCCAGCATGAATGGACCACGGCAACCGTCTAACCTTTGCGATGGTCCATTGATGCGGAGGGCGGGCCCACCAAGCAAGCCTGCGCTGCGCTACTCCGCCGACGCACTCGCTCCGAGCAGAGCCGCGATCATTCCCGGCGCGAGCGCGACCGCCGGTAGCGCTCCGACGTTGAGGTCGATCAGCTCGTCGCGAGTGATCGACGGCGAGCGCAGCCACGTGATGGTGGCCTCCTCCACGAACGCGATCCAGCCACGCACGGCAAGTTCGGTGGTGGGATTGGCTTCGACGTTGAGTTTGTACAGATTTCTGACGGTCCGCTCGGCCATCGTCGAGCGAGTCTGCTCGAACACCTCCCGCATGTCCGGATCCCCTGTCGCCGATCCGCGCAGCAGCGAAATGAACGTTTCGCGGTTCTCGGAGACGTAGTCGACGTAGTTCGCGATGGAGTCGCGCAGGATCTCGTAGGGGTCGAGGCTCGAGCCGGGCGCCGTACGTTCGAGCATCGTCTTGCTGGCCTCGCGGACGATGGCCAAGTGGAAGTCCTGCTTCGAGGAGAAGTAGTGGAACAGCAGGCCGCGCGAGACGCCCGCCTGGTCGGCGATGTCTTCGACGGATACCTGTTCGAGTGGACGGTCCGCCAACATTTCCGTCCCCAGCTCGATGAGCTGGGCACGGCGTTCTTCGGGGCTCATGCGCGTTCGCTTCGTAACAGGGTTGTTCACACTTGCCATGAAAACACTCTACTGAATAGTAGTCAATAACTATTGACTCACACTCAATAAGCTTCTAGTCTCGCATTCATGAGTCTTTCCGTAACAGATACTTCGGAGCGCGTGACAGCGCCGCGCCTGGTCGACACAGTGATCATCGGCAGTGGTTTCGCCGGTCTCGGGCTAGCGATCAAGCTGACCCAGCAGGGCAAGACCAACTTCCTCGTGCTCGAGCGCGGCGGCGACGTCGGCGGCACCTGGCGCGACAACACCTACCCGGGTGCTGCCTGCGACGTACCGTCTCACCTGTACTCGTACTCGTTCGCACTCAATCCCGACTGGACGAGATCGTTCTCCACCCAGCCGGAGATCCAGAAGTACATCTCCTCGGTGGCTCGTAAGTACAACGTTCTCGACAAGCACGTCTTCGGTTCGGATGTCACCTCGGTGACGTGGAACGAGAACACCCATCGCTGGGACATCGTCGCCAGCACCGGTGAGTACACCGCGAAGGTCGTCGTCACCGCAGTCGGCGCACTGTGCGAGCCGAACCTCCCCCCGATCGCCGGCATCGAAGGATTCCAGGGCGAAATCTTCCACTCCGCGCAGTGGAACCACGACGTCAGCCTCGAAGGCAAGCGCGTCGCCGTCATCGGGACCGGCGCGTCCGCTATCCAGATCGTGCCGGCGATCGCAGGCAAGGTGAAGCATCTCGACGTCTACCAGCGCACGGCTCCGTGGATTCTTCCTCGCTTCGACCGTGAGTACACGGCCCTGGAGAAGTTCGCGTTCAAGCGGATCCCCGGCTTCCAGCGCTTGTCGCGGACCGGAATCTACGCCGCCCGTGAGACCCAGGTGGTCGGCCTCGCCAAGCAGCCGAAGCTGATGCGCATCTTCGAGCTCATCGCGAAGCAGCAGATCACCAAGGGCATCAAGGACAAGTCGCTGCGCAAGAAGGTCACACCGAACTTCCGCATCGGCTGCAAGCGCATGCTGATCTCGAACGCGTACTACCCGGCACTCGATCGCCCGAACGTCGACCTCGTCACCGACGGGATCGCCGAGGTGAAAGCCAACTCGATCGTGAGCGCCGACGGTACCGAGCGCGAGATCGACGCACTCGTGGTGGCCACCGGCTTCCACGTCACCGATTCGCCCGCATACAAGGGCATCTACGGCAAGGGCGGCAAGACTCTCGCGCAGACCTTCGACGAAGAGGGCCAGCAGGGATACAAGGGCGCGGCTGTCGCGAACTTCCCCAACATGTTCTTCCTCGTCGGACCCAACACCGGTCTCGGCCACACCTCGATGGTCTTCATGATCGAGTCACAGCTCAACTACGTCGTCGATGCCTTGAACACCATCGAGAAGCACGACATCGGCGTCATCGAGGTCCGCAAGGACGTGCAGGACGACTACAACGCCGACCTGCAGGACCGCATGTCCCACAGTGTCTGGATGAACGGTGGCTGCGCCAGCTGGTACCTCGACAAGCACGGAAACAACACCACCCTGTGGCCGGACTTCACGTTCCGGTTCCGCAGCATCACCAAGAAGTTCGACCTCGCGGCGTACCGAAGCGTTGCCGCAGGCGATCTTTCCACCAGTGGAAGCACCGTAGCTTCCGCATCCGAGAGCAAGGTAGTGGCACAGTGAGCTCGAACAGCGGTAGCGCATTCGCAGGCAAGGTAGCCGTCGTCACCGGAGCAGGCTCCGGCATCGGACGCGCGCTCGCGCTCAATCTCGCGCAGCGCGGAGCAAAACTTGCTCTCTCCGACGTCGACGTTGCAGGGCTCGAAGAGACCGTGCGTCAGGTCGAAGCACTGGGCGGCGAGGTGAAGTCGGACTTCCTCGACGTGACGCAGCGCGAAACCGTGCTCGACTACGCCGATTCCGTCAAAGAGCGATTCGGTAAGATCAACCAGATCTACAACAACGCAGGCATCGCGTACCACGGGGACGTCTCGGAGTCCTCGTTCAAGGACATCGAGCGCATCGTCGACGTCGACTTCTGGGGAGTCGTCAACGGCACGAAGGCATTCATGCCGCACATCGAGGCGTCGGGCGACGGCCACATCATCAACATCTCCAGCCTCTTCGGACTACTCGCGATGCCGTCGCAGGCCGCGTACAACGCAGCGAAGTTCGCGGTCCGTGGCTTCAGTGAGGCACTGCGTATGGAGCTGCTGATCTCCAAGGCACCGGTCAAGATGACCGTTGTGCACCCGGGCGGCATCAAGACGGCCATTGCCCGCAACGCCACCGTCGCCGAGAACTACGACCAGCAGTCCGTGGCCAAGTTCTTCGATGCCAAGCTCGCGAAGACCACGCCGGACCAGGCTGCCAAGACCATCCTGAAGGGTGTGGAAAAGGGCAAGGGTCGCGTGTTGATCGGTTCCGACGCGATCGCACTCGATCTGTTCCAGCGCATCACGGGCTCGAAGTACCAGCGTGTGGTGGCTGTGGTGGCCAATCGAATCATGCCGAAGAAGCACTGACCGTCATGAAGACCGTGTACCTGCCACTCCCCCTGGTCGCCGCTGCATTGAAGCCGTTCTATCGAATCGCTCTGAATGCGTCGTTTCCGGTGAGTGTGCAACGCGCACTGCTGAACATGGCTGCTCCCCTGCAGACCATGCCGGAAGGCGCTGTGGTGCAACCACTCACGCTGGGTGGCCGCCGAGCGGAGCGCGTGACCGTCGGGGCCACCGAGCGTGACACCGCCGTGTTGTACCTTCACGGCGGCGCGTACACCATCGGATCGATGGCGACACACCGTTCACTCGCAGCTCATCTGGCCCGTGAATCGGGAAGTGCCGTCTACGTTCTCGACTATCGCCTGGCACCGGAAAATCCGTGCCCGGCTGGTCTGAACGACGCCGTGGCGGCCTTTCGTGAACTGCTCAAGTCCTACGGGTACACCGCGGATCGTGTCGCCATCGCCGGTGATTCCGCCGGTGGCGGTCTGACACTCGCGACGGCTCGTCAGCTCGTCGACGACGGTGTGAAACCTGCTGCGCTCGGACTGATCTCGCCCTGGTCCGATCCCTCTGCTCGCGATGCACAGTTCGATCGCGATCTGGTGGTCAACACGGCGTGGTCCTACAGCGCAGCCGACGCCTACCTCGGCGACGGCGATCCACTCGATCAGCGGTACGCACCGCTGCAGGGAGATCTGACGGGGTTGCCGCCCATCGTCCTACACGTCGGGACATCGGAGGTGCTGTACCCACAGATCGTCGCTCTTCACGAGAAGCTTCTGCTCTCCGGAGCCGAAGTGGACTACGTCGAATACGAGAAGCTGTGGCACGTGGCCCATCTGCAGGCATCGATCCTGCGTGAGGCTGCGCAAGCCGTTCATCACCTCGGCGCGTTTCTCGGCGCCCGTGTCAGAGCCGGCTCAGAGGTTGTGCTCGCCGAGCCATCGAGCAGCGACATCGCCTGATTCACCACCACTGCGGACCTCGCCGATCATGTCGGCGAGGTCCGCAGTGGTCAGTTCACCGGCCACGACACTCAACGTCGCAAATGCCGTGTCGTCCAGGGAACTGTTTCGGAGCAACGGCACGACGTTCTGTGCGGGAAACACGCCATCCCCGTCGTCGAGAGTCGAAAGATCGGCAGCCGGTGACCCGAACGATGCCGTCGTGAACGCCAGGGCCCCGATCTCGCCGGAATTCAACGCGCTCAGAGCGTCCCCGGAATCGGCGTAGACCACGAAGTCCGTCGATCCCGCTCCGGTCCCCGTTGTCCGTCCGGCCAGTCTGGCGACGACCTCCTGCGGATCCGGCTTGGGCGGGTCTCCGACCACGCCGATAGCGGCATCGCCGTGGTTGGCGGCGAAGTCCGCCACGGTCGCGACGTCGGCAAAAGGCCCGGCCTCGGACACCGCGATGGCTGTCCGATCCTCTGCCAGCGCGTAGTCCCCCACCGTGAGCCCCTCGGGCAACGACCTGTTCAGATCGACGAATACATCCTCGGGTTCGGTTGCCTGAGAGGTCGAATCGAACTCCGCCAACAACGCACCGGTGAAGTCCGGAACCAGCGTGACGTCGCCGCGGTCGAGAGCGTCGAGGTAGTCGGCGCGATCACCGAGGCCGGACTCGACCACTGCACCGGTTCCCGCGGATCGAATCGCGCCCGCGTAGATCTGCGCCAGCAATTGACTTTCGGCGCTGTCTCCGGCCCCGACGATCACGTCAGCGGCATCCGGTGCCGTGGCTGCCGGCGATCGGTCGCTGCAGCCCGCCAGGACGCTGCAGCCCACCAGGACCACGACACCCGTCGCCGCTACGAGTGACTTCGGACGCGACGCGAACACTCACACTCCATCCCACCCGTGCCAGCACAGGTTTACCGGTTCCGCTCGCCGGGAACTGAAGCGAACGAGATGATCAACATGGCCACCTTATGACTATGCTGTTTTTTCAGCACTATCCGAGAGCGGCCGAGATGTCCGGTTCGTCCACGCCGGAGCAGCCGACCGATGTCATGCACAAGAGGATCTGCGAAAGGCACCAATGAATGTCACCCGAACCACCCGCGTCCTTGCAGCGCTGTCTCTCTCGGCCCTGGCGCTGACGGCGTGTGGCGGCAACAGTGACCCGCTGTCCTCCGGAGGGGGCGAGTCCAGCTCCGACCCGAACACCGTCATCGTCGGCTCGGCCAACTTCCCCGAATCCGAGACGGTGGCGAACATCTACGCCGAGGCGCTGCGGGCCAACGGCTTCGACGTCAGCACCAAGCTCAACATCGGTAGCCGTGAGGCATACATCCCGGCAGTCAAGGACGGATCGATCGATGTGATCCCCGACTACTCCGGCAACCTTCTCCAGTACTTGGACGAGTCCGCGACCGCGACGTCCTCGGCGGACGTACTCGCTGCTCTTCCCGCCGCGCTCGGTTCCGACCTGAGCGTGACGGCACAGGCGCCGGGCGAGGACAAGGACGCCGTCGTCGTCACCCGTGCCACGGCCACCGAGCGAAACCTGAAGACGATCGGTGATCTCGCGCCGTTCTCGGCAGATGTCACCTTCGGTGGTACCCCGGAGTTCCAGGAACGTGTCGGCGGTCTGCCGGGTCTGAGCTCGAAGTACGGCCTGAACATCGCCCCGAGCAACTACGTACCGATCTCCGACGGCGGCGGCCCCGCCACCGTCGAGGCGCTGGTCGCCGGCCAGGTGACCGCAGCCGACATCTTCACCACCTCGCCTGCCATCGCTGCCAACGACCTCGTCGTGCTCGACGATCCGGAGAACAACTTCGCCGCTCAGAACGTCATTCCGGTTCTGAACTCCGCGAAGCAGTCGGACAAGCTCACCAAGGTCCTCGACGCCGTGTCCGCGCAGATCACCACCGAAGAACTGATTGCGCTCAACACCTCGGTCTCCGGAGATACCAAGACCGAGCCTGCAGCAGCGGCCAAGGCATGGGTGGCCGACAAGGGTCTGGACAAGCCGGTCAGTTGATCCGCACGCACACGAACGACAGGGAAGCAACGCAGTGATCACTTTCGATCGTGTCAGCAAGACGTATCCCGACGGAACCACTGCAGTCGAATCGTTGAACCTCGTGATCGAACCCCAGTCGTTCACGGTGTTCGTCGGGCCGTCCGGCTGCGGCAAGACCACCTCGATGCGGATGATCAATCGCATGATCACGCCCACTTCGGGAACGATCACCGTCGACGGGCAGAACATCGCCGACTCCGACGCCGTGAAACTGCGGCGCGGAATCGGCTACGTCATTCAGAGCGCGGGATTGCTGCCGCACCGCACCGTGGTGGACAACGTCGCCACGGTGCCGGTGCTTCGCGGCGAGTCCAGGCGTGCCGCGCGAAAGGCCGCCCTCGGTGTCCTCGAGCGTGTCGGACTCGATCCGGCTTTCGCCGCGCGTTATCCGGCACAGCTTTCCGGTGGGCAGCAGCAACGGGTCGGCGTGGCCCGAGCACTGGCCGCGGACCCTCCCATTCTGTTGATGGACGAGCCGTTCAGTGCGGTCGATCCGGTGGTTCGTGAGGATCTGCAAACCGAAATGCTGCGTCTGCAGGCCGAATTGAAGAAGACCATCGTCTTCGTCACCCACGACATCGACGAGGCAGTCCGACTCGGTGACCACATCGCGGTCTTCGGTCCGGCGGGTCGGCTGCAGCAGTACGACCGACCCGAGACCATTCTCTCTGCTCCGGCAACCCCGTTCGTGGCGTCGTTCGTCGGTCGCGATCGCGGTTACCGCGGCCTGTCGTTCCGTTCGGCGCAGGCGGTCACGATGCACGCGATCGAGACGACCACCGAGGGCGGCATCACCGCATTGAGGTTGGGCCAGGGACAGTGGATTCTGGTCGTCGACTCGGCCCGTCGCCCGCTCGGGTGGATCGATGCCACCGGCGTCGAGAAGATTCGCGAGGGTGCATCGCTCGACGACAGCACCGCAGCAGGCGGATCATTGTTCCTCGAAGGCGGCGATCTCCGTCAAGCTCTCGACGCGGCGATCTCGTCGCCGTCGGGCATCGGCGTCGCGGTCGATTCGGCCGGCGCAGCCGTCGGCAGTGTCGATGCCGCGGAGATCCTCGAACACCTTGCCGTCCAACGCAAAGCCGAAGACGAAGCGCGCAATCGACACCACTTTTCGCTGGACGAGAAGCCAGAGGGCGGTCTCCGGTGAAGTGGTTGATCGACAACTTCGACGTCGTCCTCGGCTACACCAAGACCCACCTGTATCTCTCGCTCGTTCCGCTGTTCATCGGACTTGTCATCGCGATACCGGTCGGGACGCTCATCAGAAACGCGCGCTGGATCCGTCGGATCACGCTGACCGTCGCCAGCATCGCGTTCACCATTCCCTCGCTCGCGTTGTTCGTCACCATTCCCGCAGTGCTCGGTCTGCCGGTGCTGGACCCGCTCAACGTCGTCATCGCGTTGGCCGTGTACTCGACGGCGCTACTGATACGGGCTGTGCCCGAGGCCCTCGACTCGGTGCCGTTCGCGGTTGTCGATTCGGCTGAGGCCATGGGCTATTCATCGCTGCGACGTGCGGTCTCGGTCGAGCTGCCGCTGTCGCTTCCGGTTCTCGTCGCCAACATCAGAGTCGTGGCCGTCACCAACATCTCGCTGGTGTCGGTGGGGTCCGTGATCGGCATCGGCGGTCTCGGCCAGTTGTTCACGCAGGGATACCAGCGTGACTATCCGGACCAGATCGTTGCGGGCATCATCTCGATCGTCTTCCTGGCTTTGGTGTTCGACGCCGCGCTGTACCTGCTCGGCCGGTGGCTGACACCGTGGACTCGCCTCGGAACCGATTCGAAAAAGAAGAAGGTGCGAGCATGAATCTGTTCTCGCAGGCATTCGGCTACATCTTCGACGGCGGAAACTGGGCGGGGCCTACCGGAATCGGCGCCAGGATAATCGAACACATCTGGTACAGCCTGCTGGCCGTTGTCGTCTCGGCGGTCATCGCCATTCCCATCGGACTTCTCATCGGTCACCTACGGAAGGGTGAGGCCGTCATCGTCGGCCTCGTCAATGCTCTCCGGTCGCTGCCGACTCTCGGAATCCTGGTGTTCCTGGTCCTGGTGATCGGGCTCGGCCTTGTGCCCCCGATCATCGCCCTCGTGCTCCTGGGCATTCCCCCGTTGCTCGCCGGAACGTATTCCGGCATAGCGAATGTCGACGCGCTCGTGGTGGACGCAGCTCGCGCCATGGGGATGACGGAACTCCAAGTGCTGCTGCGGGTTGAAATCCCGAACGCGTTGCCGCTGATCCTCGGCGGACTGCGGAACACGACGTTGCAGATCATCGCCACCGCGACCGTCGCCGCGTACGTCAATCTCGGCGGACTCGGTCGCTACATCTTCGACGGACTCGCCCTCTACGACTACGGACGAGTTCTGGTCGGCGCCATCCTCGTCGCGGTGCTGACACTGGTGGTCGACGGGCTGCTTGCCCTTGCCGTCTGGGCTTCGGTTCCCGGGACGGGGCGTCTGAGGCGCATGCCGTCGGGACTGGCGAAAATCGAGAACTGACGCCAAGAAAAACACCCCGAACCATGCCCGGGTAGGGCTGGTTCGGGGTGTTTGTTTTCCCTGTTTCCTACGCGACACCCTCGGCTCGCGCTGCTGCCGCAACTGCGTCCGCAACGGCTGGGGCTACGCGAGGGTCGAGCGGGCTCGGCACGATCTTGTCCGCAGCCAGCTCGTCGCCGAGAACCGAGAGGATTGCCTCGGCAGCGGCGAGTTTCATGCCTTCGGTGATACGGCGTGCTCCGGCGTCGAGTGCGCCTTTGAACACGCCGGGGAAGGCGAGCACATTGTTGATCTGATTCGGGAAATCGCTACGCCCGGTCGCGACGATCGACGCGTATTTCGCGGCGCGCTCCGGGTGAATCTCGGGGTCGGGGTTGGACAGCGCGAACACGATGGACTCGGGAGCCATCGACGCGATGTAGCTTTCGTCGATCTGGCCGGCGGAGACACCGAGGAACACATCGGCTCCTGCAAGTGCGTCGGCGGCGGTTCCGGACAGTGCGCGAGGATTGGTGCGCGCCGCCAGATCCACTTTGACGCTGTTGAGGTCCGCGCGGTCGCTGGAGACGATTCCCTTGGAGTCCAGCACGACGACATCCGCGATGCCTGCGGCGAGAAAGATGTTGGCACACGCGACACCGGCGGCACCGGCGCCGGAAATGACGATCTTGAGCGCTGCGGTGCTGCGTCCCTGCACCTTGGCGGCACCGTTGAGGGCGGCGAGAGCGACGATGGCCGTGCCGTGCTGGTCGTCGTGCATGACCGGGCAATCGAGGGCTTCGATGACCCGACGCTCGATCTCGAAGCAGCGCGGAGCCGAGATGTCTTCGAGGTTGACCGCGCCGAAGCTGTGCCGCAGACGCACGATGGTCTCGACGATCTCGTCGACGTCGTTGGTGTCCAGCACGATCGGGATCGAGTTGAGACCGGCAAAGTTCTTGAACAGTGCCGCTTTGCCTTCCATCACGGGAAGCGACGCCCGCGGGCCGATGTCGCCGAGGCCGAGAACGGCGGATCCGTCGGTGATGACGGCAACGAGACGGTCGGTCCAGGTGTACTGCTTGGCGAGCGAGGGATCCGCCGCGATCGCGCGGCTGACCTGAGCAACGCCCGGGGTGTAGGCAATGGAGAGATCGCGCTGAGTGTCGAGGGGAGCAGTGAGTTCCACCGACAACTTTCCGCCTACGTGGCCGAGGAAGATCTCCTCGTCGGTGATGGCGGACAAGTTGGCTGTATTGCTCGGCGGTTCGATCACAGTCGTCACGTTATAACTCCTCAGACACAATCCGGTAAGCATCCGGTAGGCATTTCGAAGAAGATGTCCGGTGCGCGCCCTTGGGTGGCTGCGACTTCCGGAGAATCCATAAATGACGTGAAGCTCGTGCGCGTCACAATCCAGCGCAGCGCTGTAGCGCCGCCGCTCGTAGTGGTGTCAGTGTGCCACTGGGGATGAGGGGTTTGCAAACCCCTCATCCCCACCATTGAGTCCAGAGAAGAACCCCGGCAACGACGAACACCAACAGCGACGCCAGTGCCGAGAACGCCCGTCGACGATGGTCGGCGAAGTGCTGGATGACGACGGCGAGGACGGCGGCACCGATGTGCGCGGCAACCGACACCGTGCCCGGGCCGGGAAATCCGCGTTGAGCGCCCAGATACTGCGCCCCGGCGACAACGATTGCCAGCACGACGAGTCCCGCTGTGACGGCTCCGCTCAAACCTCGTAGCACGCCGTCAGCCTCCTGTGATGAATCCGCGGACGGAGTCCGCAATGAGCTGAACTGCGATCGCAGCCAGCAGCAGACCCGCGATGCGGGCCAGCAACGTGATGCCGCCTTCACCGAGGATACGAATCAGTACCGTCGAGAATCGGAGCACCAGGAAGAACACGAGGTGAATGGTCACGATGGCGAGTGCCACCGCGATCAGCGACCCGGCGTGGCCGTCGGCTTGGCTGACGTAGACGATGACAGCGGCGATCGCGCCCGGACCCGCCATGAGCGGGGTACCGAGGGGTACGAGTGCGACGTTGACGTCCTCGGCCTCCGATCCGCCGCCCGCTCCGCGTCCGGTGAGCAGCGAGAGCGCGATGATCAGCAGCAGCAAACCACCCGCTCCCTGCAGCGCGGGGATGCCGATGTGCAGGTAGTTCAGAATTGCCTGCCCGCCGATGGCGAAGACGGTGATGACCGTCAGCGATACGGCCGGTGCCTGCCAGGCCGCCTTGTTTCGGGCTTCCTTGCTCTTGCGCCCGACGAGCGAGAGGAACACCGGGATCGCACCCGGCGGATCCATGATCACGAACAGGGTGATGAGAACCGTCAGGTAGAGCGTCGTATCGAAGATCACGCTTGCACACCCGACGCCTGTGCGACAAGCCGCTCGTACTGATCGACGGCAGTGGTGTGCTGGCCGAGAGAGAGGACCTTGTTGCTGCCGTGGTAGTCGGACGAGCCCGTCGCGATCAGATCGAGTTCGACAGCGAGGTCACGCATGAACCGAGTGTCCGCGGCGTCGTGATCGGCGTGGTCGACCTCGACACCGCCGAGTCCGATGGCCGCGAGTTCCCGGATGTGATCCGGATCGAGGAGTCGACCTCGCTTGCGCGCCCGAGCATGCGCGACGACGCTGACACCGCCGGCCTTGTCGATCATCTCGACGGCGCGTTCCAGTGGCGTATCGATCTTGGCGACGTAGTAGCGGCTCTTCGTCGACAGGTGCGTGTCGAACGCTTGCTGAACGCTCTCGACCACGCCGATGTCGACGAGCGCTCGCGCCAGATGCGGCCGGCCCGCGGACTCACCCGTGGCCCCGAGGATCTCGTCGGGATCGATCCGGGGAAAGTCGACGGCCAACAATTCGGCCATCGACCGAATTCGGGCGGTGCGCTCGGAGCGAAGGCGCTCCAACTCCTCGTCGAAGGCCTCGTCGGTCGGGTCGAAGAGGTAGGCGAGCAGGTGAACCGGGACGGGGTCGCCGTCGATCCCCCGCCCCACACAGGACATCTCCATCCCTCGCACCACCGTCAGCCCCGCCGGAGCGGCGTCACGTGCCTCGTCCCAGCCTGCGGTGGTGTCGTGGTCGGTGATCGCGACGACGTCCAAGCCCTTGTCGCGGGCGGCTCGAACCAGCTCGGCCGGGGTGTCGGTGCCGTCGGAGACCGAAGAATGGGTATGAAGGTCGATGAGCACGAAAGCCAGTCTCTCAGGCGCGCAGGATGTTCGTATCGCAGGCGTACGATTGCCGCCTTCACGCCCGAAGTGCACGTAAGGAGCCCAGCATGCCGTCATTGCCACCGAGGCCGTCCCTTCATTCCTTGCGCCCTTCGCACAAACCGCAGCCGAGCGGCCCGAAGG
The DNA here is from genome assembly GCF_023264675.1 of Rhodococcus sp. (in: high G+C Gram-positive bacteria). Classification (GTDB taxonomy): domain Bacteria; phylum Actinomycetota; class Actinomycetes; order Mycobacteriales; family Mycobacteriaceae; genus Rhodococcoides. The sequence continues at coordinate 26,594 of NZ_JAHFVG010000051.1, read as the reverse complement.
TTCCCGTCCCGACGGCCCGCGCCATCGTCGACTGCGCGGTCTACGTCGACGGTGTCCGGCTGCACGGCAAGTTCACTCACTCCGCCGCGATCGCCGAGGTGCGTCGACGCGGCGAGGGGTTCGTCTGGCTGGGACTGCATGCACCCGACGAAGGCCAGATGGACGGCGTCGCGAACTGCTACGGACTACACGAGCTGATGGTCGAGGATGCCGTGCAAGCGCACCAGCGTCCCAAGCTGGAGCGCTACGACGACGTCGCGTTTCTCGTGCTCCGTACGGTCAGCTACGTCGAGCACGAATCCGTGACCACGGCCAACGAGATCGTCGAGAGCGGCGAGATCATGGTGTTTCTCGGCCGCGATTTCGTCATCACGGTTCGGCACGGTGAACATTCGGGATTGTCGGGAGTTCGGCACCGGCTGGAGGAGAACCCCGAGCGTCTCGCGCTCGGGCCGTCCTCGGTCCTCCATGCGGTAGCCGACCATGTGGTCGACGAGTATCTGGCCGTCACGTCCTCGATCGAACGCGATGTCGACGTCATGGAGGAGGAGGTGTTCTCGCCGAACCACCACGTGCCGATCGAAAACATCTACCTGCTCAAGCGCGAGGTGGTGGAGCTTCGGCGTTCGGTGTCTCCCCTGTCGACGCCGCTGAGCAACCTCGTTCAGGGCGCGGACACTCCCGTCCCGAAGTCGGTGCGGCGGTATCTCCGCGACGTACAGGACCATCACACGACCGTCGCCGAACGCGTTGCCGAGTTCGACGAAGTCCTCAGCTCGCTCGTCGACGCTGCGCTCGCGCGAGTGACGATGCAGCAGAACATGGACATGAGGAAAATTTCGTCGTGGGTCGCCATCGCCGCAGTCCCGACGATGGTTGCCGGCATCTACGGCATGAACTTCGACAACATTCCCGAGCTTCACTGGACGTACGGCTACTACGTGGTGATCTCTGCAGTCGCTGTCGTCTGTGTGGGATTGTTCGCCCTGTTCAGGCGCAATCACTGGCTCTAGCGCTAGAGGTTGACGGCCGATCGAGTTGGATCTCGGACGTCGATCCCGGCTTCCGTCCATGCCTCGCGCAGGGCGTCGGCGCCGCGGAGCCGAACCCAGGCGGCTTCGGTGCCGGTGATCGGCACCACCTGCAGAAACTTGACTGGATCCGCAGGTTCGGGGAGTACGAGATCCTCGATGTCACTGTCTCCGAGCAGCACCGCGGTGAAGGGAGCCCCCACCCACAGCGGCTCACCGAGATCGAGAAGAGCATCGGCGACGAGTACGACGCCTTCGACAGCAGGGGACGCTGCGAGGATCGCGAGCTTCTTGTGTACTCCCGATGCGATACCGGCGCCGCCGCGCAGCGTCAGGACGAGCTCGGCGCGTGGGCCGCGCGACGGGTCGGCCACCATGTCGTTGGGATCGGCCATCGGATGACGGGAACAGCCGAGAGTGACGTAGCGCACGAGATCTTCGTCGTTGCCGGCGAATCGTAGAACGTCGAGGGCTTCGAGGCCGAGAAAGGTCACCGACGCCGACGAGGGGTTCTCGTCCCCGATCGCTGATATCACGTGTGCCCGGACACCAGAAATGACGCTGTCGCTCACGAAGTCCATCCAACACCACTGCTGCCCGGTAGCGTCGTTCGCGTGGTCTCCGTCCTCGCTGTCGCCGACGAAACGATCGAATCCCTGTGGAGTAGCCAGGTTCGATCTCTCGACGTCGACCTGATCCTGGGGGCAGGTGACCTGCCGTTCGACTACCTCGAGTACCTGACGGACGTCCTCGACGCTCCGTGTGTGTTCGTTCCGGGCAATCACGACGCCGACCTGACCGGATACTCCGCGGGCCGAGCAGGATGGATGCGTGCGGGCTTGCCGAGTACCTGGCCCGGGCCCGTCGGGGCGGTCAACGCCGATCGAAAGATCGTCTCCGCGGCAGGCCTGCGCATCGCAGGCCTCGGCGGTTCGATTCGCTACAACGGTGGCCCGAACCAGTGGACGCAACGCCAGCAGCGCCGTCGTGCCCGCTCGTTGACCCGCACCCATGCATGGGCCGAACGGGTCCGCGGCGATCGACGCGGCGTCGACATCCTGCTCACACACAGTCCGCCTCGCGGAATCGGCGACGACACCGATCCCGCGCACGTCGGCTTCGACTGCATGGACGATCTGGTGGGCTCGCTGTCACCGCAGCTGATGCTGCACGGTCACATTCATCCGCACGGGCAGACACCCGATGACCTCGAACTGCACCGAACGGCGGTCATCAACACGGTCGGATACACGCTGCTCGAGATCGAACCGGGCGACGGCGGCCGTGACACTGCCGCTCCCACGATCCTGAGGCGACGACATGGCACGTGACACCGGATTCCCGGCGGCGGATGCGGAGAACGACTTCACCCGCCAGCGCAGGCGCGCGGACATCGCACGTCTGGTGGGGTGGCTTCGTCGCCAACCCGACGACGTCAATACGATCCTGCCGTTCGACGAGGTGGTCGCGGCGTTGGGAAAAGTCGGCGAACGTCAACTGGGTGTGCAGGTCATCCGCGTGGACTCTATCGTCGGCAGCGTGGACCGCACGCGGGACTTCGACCGATTCTTCCGGCCGACGTCGGCGCGGATTCGCGAGCGCTGGCAACGTCTCGCTGCGGCCCAACGCCGCGGCGAATCGATGCCGCCCATCCAGGTCTATCGCATCGGGTCCATGCACTTCGTTCTCGACGGGCACCACCGTGTGTCCATCGCGTTCGCGATGCACCGAACGACGATCGACGCGTTGGTCACCGAAATAATCACGCGCATATCACCGGAGGGCATCAATCGCCGGGGAGACCTCCTGATCAAGGATCACCGCCGAATATTTCTCTCGCGAGTGCCCCTCGTCGGGAAAGCGCGTGAGGCCGTCACCGTCACCGATCCGTTCGAGTACGCCGAACTCAGCGAATGCGTTGAGGCGTGGGGATTTCGGTTGATGCAGGAACTGTGCGAGTTCGTCGACCGCGCCACCGTGGCGCGCCGCTGGTTCGGCGAAGAATTCCTACCGGTCGTCCGCATGGTGCGCGCCGCCGACATCCTCGAGGGCCAGACCGACGCCGAAGCCTACCTGTGGATGATCCGCGAACGGTATCGCCTTGTGCGCGAACATGTCTGGAACGACGAGATCGTCTCCGAACTTCGCGAACGCGCGAAAACTACACGACCTCGGTGAATACCACATCATGCACGTCCGCGGCTGCCGCGAACGACGAGTAGCGGCGCGCCTCGGCCGCGACGGATGCCGTGTGCGCCTTGGACAACTTCCGATACGGCGTCACCGTGACCGTCGACGTGCCTGCCGCCGCCGCGTGCTTCACCTGACCCACGACCTGCCCGTCGAGGAGGACGACGGGCGGAAAGATTCCGTTCGGGGTGAACAACTTCGAGCGCGAGGCCGCAGAGATCACCCGTGAGCGATCGGCGTGCGAGAGCAACACATTGTCGAAGGCCGCGAGAATGCGCACCGGCAGGCGGGTGTCGGCGTCGGGCCGCGGTGCGTCCGGTAGATCGAACAGTTCCGCGCCCGACTCGGCGGTGAACGTCACCAACTGTGGGCGCAGCCGGTCCATCACCTCACCGAGCCGGGTCAGTCCCGACCAGGCCTGAGCATCGGCGACCGTTGCCGGACCGAATGCCGCCAGGTACCTCAGCACCATCGTTTCGATCGAAGGATGTCGCTGCGGAGCACTTCCCACCCACTGCTCCAGTGGTACCAGCCGAACCTTCCCCGACTTTCCCCACACCGCTCGCGGCGGGGCCTGGACGAGCGGGACCGTATTCCTTGCCGCGTGTACGAGAGAGGCCGCCGGGACGTCAAAGAATTTCTCGGCAAGCCGTGGCCCGAGTTCCGCGGAGTCCAATGGTCCGTCGGCGAGGATCTTTCGCACCTCGTCGGCCACCGCATCGGGGGCCAGGCCTTTCAGTGCCCGCCCGTGCAACGGATTCTGCAGCAGATCGCGATCGAGAATGGGCTGGATCAGCGGACGCAGAAATGCTGCATCCTCGGCGGTCACCAGATGCACGGTTCCGCGCATCAACACCAGGCGAACGACCCGAGCATTTTCGAGCAGCCAACTCAATTCCGCAGCCCTGAAATCCACGATTCGGGACCACAGCCCGAAATACGGGGGAAAGGGCGCCTGTGCCTGCATCCCCACAAGATGGGAAATCATCTCGACAGTCGACATCGGCGCCCTGTCGATCAGATGCTGCCGGGCCAGGGTGGCGACGCCCACAGCTCGGGTGGACATCGGTGGTGAGAGGCCCTGCCGATTCATCGTCGCCTTCCCAGTCGGACCCAAACCTGATAAGTAGTTAGATGCACTATTCAAATTACTTTTTGCAAGTACTTCTTTTTCCATAAAACAAGGAACTTCATGTCGACGCACATCAGCGCTCCCGAGCGCGTCACAGGACGCCTCCTGTTGCCCAGTCTCTGTTTCGTGGTCATGACGCTAGCCGTGTTGCAGACGATGGTCATTCCGATCGTCGGAACCATCGGCACCCAGCTCGACGTCAGCACCACCGCGGCCGGCTGGGTCCTGACCGCCAACCTTCTTGCCGCCGTCGTTGCGACGCCTGTGATCGGACGTCTCGCCGACCTGCACGGCAAGCGGCCGGTCTTGATCGCCGTCCTGGCGCTTGTACTCGTCGGATCATTGACCGCAGCTCTGACCCATTCCCTCGCGTTGCTGGTCGTGGGACGCATTCTGCAGGGCGTCTCCTACGCGCTCTTCCCTATCGCCCTCGCCGTCCTGCGCGACGAGATGCCGCTCCGCAAGCTGATCGGTGCCATGGCCATCCTGTCCGGCACGTTGGGCGTCGGGGGCGGCTTCGGGCTGGTGCTGACGGGCCTGCTGACCGCCGACGGCGCCGACTATCACCGAGTCTTCTGGTTCACGGCGGCATTCGTCGCCATCGCGATAGGGCTTGCGTGGTTCGGCGTACCGCAACGTCCGCGAAGCGCCGAGGGCTCCGTCGACTGGTGGGGTGCGGTGTTGCTGGCCACCGCCCTGGTTCTGCTGTTCCTCGCACTGACGCAGGGACGATCGTGGGGATGGGGATCGCCGGCGACTCTCGCGTGCATCGTCGTCGGCATCGCCGTGCTGGCCCTGTGGTGGGTTTTCGAGAACCGAGTGAGCGCACCGCTCGTCGCACCGAGGCTGCTCACCCACGGACCGCTACTCGCCACCAATGTCGCAACCCTGTTCGTCGGCATCGGTATGTTCGTCAACTTCCTCGCCTGCTCGTACTTCGTCCAGACACCGCGTGAGATCGCCGGATACGGCTTCACCGCCGACGTCTTGTCCGCCAGCGTCGTCTACCTTCTCCCCGGCGCGATCGTCGGCGTCGTGGCGGCCACCATAAGCGGGTCGTTGATCCGGCGCTTCGGTCCGCGCCCGGTACTCATCGCAGGCGGAATGGTCGGCGTGGCCGGATTCGTATTCTTTGCCTTCTTCCACGCATCGACATGGCAGGTGATTCTGGCGTCGGCGGTCATCAATGTCTTCGTCTCGCTGGCGTTCGCGGCCATCCCCAATCTGCTGATGGCCGAGGTTGCCCCGCAGGACACCGGAGTGGCGAACAGCGTCAACTCCATCGTCCGAACCGTCGGTACCTCGATCGCCAGCGCTGTCCTGACCACGATGCTCGCGACGTACACGATCGGCGCGACATCGCTCCCCCGCGAGGTCGTCTATATCGCGGCTTTCGTCGTGGGCGCACTGGCCTGTGCCGTTGTCACGTTGTGCGCCTTCGCAATTCGGCTGACTCCCACACCCACGACCACGGTGGCGACGTCTCGCCGAGCCGAGCCCAGCAGACTCACAGGCAACTGTGCGGATGGGGGCGGATCCGCGCAGGAGAAACAGCACGAAACCCCAGCTCAAAGCATCCTGTCAGCGGACTGCTGAGGTTCTGGGAGTAGCTGCTTTTCCCTTTCGTACCGTGTTCGACGTCCCTAGATTCGAGTTGTACGCCAGTTACTCGAAAGGGAATACCAATGAACGCGAAAAAGATCCTGACACGCACCGCAGTCACCGGCGCACTCGTCGCAGTTCCGCTCGTCGCCGTCGTCGGAACCGCATCGGCCGACCCGATCCACGACGATCGTGGACAGCAGAACCAACAGCAGCCCCAGTGGGAACTACCTCAGTTCCAGTTGCCCGAGCTGTTCCCGGCCCAGCCTGCACCGGCTCCGCAGCCTGCACCGGCGCCCACGGCGATCCCGAACTTCGCCCCGAACTTCTTCCAGGGATTCAACACCGGTTCCGCGGGATAAGCGCTACGCGCATGTGAGTGCGAATACATGACCCGCTATGTATTCGCACTCACATGCGGCGAAGCCGCCTACAGCGTCAGATTGTCACCCGACGCCTGGTCGAACACCGAAAGCTTCGCCGGATCGAACCACAGCTCGACGTCTCCGCCTTCGGCTGCTTTCGACTCGGCAGCCAGACGCGCAACCACCTGAGCGCCACCGGTATCGGTGAGGCCCGACTCGGCCGCAAGCTCCTGAAGCTCCGCGGACTGAACCTTGTCGCCCTTCGATTCGAAATAGACGTACTTGTCGCTGCCCATCGACTCGAGGACGTCCACCTTGGCCGTGAACGTTGCGCCGCTGAGCTTCTGGTACGAATCGATGAGCGCCGCATCCTCGAAGTGCTCCGGCCGGATTCCGACGACGACGTCCTTGCCCGGGTTCTTCTTCGCTATCGCGGCCCGACGCTCCTGCGGGAGCTCGAACGTACCGAGCTCGGTCGCCACCCCATCGGCCGTGAGAGTTCCCGGCACGAAGTTCATCGAGGGCGATCCGATGAACCCTCCGACGAACAGGTTTCGCGGCTTGTCGTAGAGCTCCTGCGGCGACCCGATCTGCTGAACCAGTCCGCCGCGCAGCACCACGACGCGGTCGCCGAGTGTCATGGCCTCGGTCTGATCGTGGGTGACGTACACCGTCGTCGTCCCGAGTCGCTTCTGCAACCGCGAGATCTCGGCGCGGGTCTGCACACGCAGCTTGGCGTCGAGGTTCGACAGCGGCTCGTCCATGAGGAACGCCTTCGGGGTACGAACGATAGCGCGGCCCATGGCAACTCGCTGACGCTGACCGCCGGAGAGATTCGCCGGTTTGCGGTCGAGATGCTGGCTCAGATCCAGGATCTTCGCAGCCTCTTCGACCTTCTCGTTGATCTCGTTCTTGCTGAGCTTGGCGAGGGTCAACGGGAACGCGATGTTCTGGCGCACGGTCATGTGCGGGTACAGCGCGTAGGACTGGAAGACCATCGCGATATCGCGATCCTTGGGTGCGCGCTCGTTGACGCGTTCCCCGGCGATGCGCAGTTCCCCGGAGGAGATGTCCTCCAACCCGGCGATCATGTTGAGCGTCGTGGACTTTCCGCATCCCGACGGTCCGACGAGAATGATGAACTCGCCGTCGGCGATGGTGATGTCGACGTCGCTGACCGCTGCGGCGCCGTCGGGGTAGAGCTTGGTGACTTTGTCGAGAACGATTTCGGCCATGACGGTTATCCCTTCACTGCGCCGGACGTCAAGCCCGCCACGATACGTCGTTGGAAGAAGAGCACGAAGATGATGATCGGAATGGTGATGACCACTGCGGCCGCGGCGATCGATCCGGTGGGCTCCTCGAACTGCGAGCTACCGGTGAACTGCGAGATCGCGGCAGGCACCGTGATCGAGCGTTCCGTTGCCGTCAACGAGATGGCCAGCAGCAGGTCGTTCCACGCGAAGATGAACACCAGGATCGCGGCGGTGACGATGCCAGGCGCCGCCAGTGGGGCGATGACCTTGCGGAAGGCCTGAGCCGGCGTTGCACCGTCCATTTTCGCGGCCTTCTCCAACTCCCACGGAATCTCGCGGAAGAAAGCGGAGAGGGTGTAGATCGCGAGCGGCAAGGCGAACGTGATGTACGGGATGATCAGACCCGGCCACGTGTCGAACAGTCCGAGCGCGCGCTCGATGTCGAACAGCGGCGTGACGAGCGAGATCTGCGGAAACATCGCGATGAGCAGTGCCGCTCCGACGAGTGCCTTCTTGCCGGGGAATTCGAGACGCGCAACGGCGTAGGCGGCCATCGTTCCGATCACGACGGCGATGACCGTGGTGATCAGGCCGATGCCGATCGAGTTGATCAGCGCCGAGGTGAACTGATTGGTGGAGAAGATTCCCTTGTAGTTGTCGAAGGTGATGGACGTGGGGATGAAGTTGCCGTCCGCGATGGTGGCGGTCGACTTGAACGAGAGGCTGATGATCCAGGCCAGCGGAACGAGCGCGTACAGAAGTACGAGCACGTTGATGACGGTCCAACCGACCTTCTTGCGTGGCGTCACGGTCGTCATTACTTACGGCCTCCGTCGTCCGAGCCCGGTGCCGATGCACCGAACAGCTTGATGAACACGAACGCGATGATGGCGACGCAGAAGAAGATCAGAACGCTGATCGCCGAGCCGAGTCCGAGATTGAATGCTCCGAACAAGTTGTCGTAGCCGAGAATCGACACCGAACCGGTTCCGTTGCTGCCCTTGGTCAGCACGTAGATGTTGTCGAAGATGCGGAAGGCGTCGAGGGTACGGAACAGCACCGCGACCAGGATCGCCGGTTTCATCAGTGGAATCGTGATGCGCATCAGTCGGGTCCAGGCACCCGCGCCGTCGACCTCCGCTGCCTTGAGCAGATCGTCGGGAACGAGAGCAAGTCCGGCGAGAAGGAGCAGGGCCATGAACGGTGTCGTCTTCCACACCTCGGCCAGCACGACGATCGCGAGTGAGGGAAGCTGCTCCGTCAGCGGTGCACTGCCGTCGGGAAGCAGGTTTGCGAGATATCCCGTTCCCGGCGTCCAGGCGTAGTACCAGCTGTAGGCCGCTGCGACGGTGACGATGCCGTATGGGATGAGGACGACGGTTCGGACGAGTCCGCGTCCGAAGATGGTGCGGTGCATGATCAGTGCGACCACGAGCCCCAGTACGAACTCGATGATCACCGAGATGATCGTGATGCCCGCGGTGACGCCGAACGCCGTCCACCAGTAGCTGTCCGAGAGCACGGTGATGTAGTTCGAGATTCCGACGAACTGCCGGTCGTCCGGGAACGCCAGGTTGTACTTCTGGAGACTGAGCCAGAAGGCGTAGATGATCGGATAACCGGTGACGGCCACCATCATGATCGCGGCCGGCGCGATCAACATCAGGCCGAGCCTGCGCTCGGCTTTCTTTCCATCGGAGATGTTCTTCAGGACTGCTTGTTTGTCCACTGTCTCGGCCGGTGTCGTTTCACTCATGGAATCAGCCCTTCGGAATTGACTGCCTTGGTGACGAGATCGGCGAGCTTGTCCACATCTGCCACCGGATCGATGTTCTGAGGAGGGTTGAGTGCATCGGCGAGCAGGATCGAAATACTCTGGTAGGCCGGGGAAACCGGTCGAACGGCGGCGTTCTCGATGGAGTCGAGTACGCCTTCCCACGCGGGGTAGACGGCCTGGAACTCAGGATCCTGGTAGAGCTGAGAGAGCACCGGGGGCACACCACCGTTGACGGCGTTGTTGCGCTGGTTCTGCTCGTTCGTGAGGCAGGCGACGGCCTCCCACGCGAGGTCCTCGTGCTGGGTGGTCTTGGCGACGCCGATGTTGAATCCACCGATCGTCACCTTGGCGGGCTTGTCCGGATCGACCGCGGGGTACGGCGCACTGCGGAACACCTCGGCGATCTTCGCATCCTGTTGGTCTGCCGGGACATTGCTCAGATCGAGGAACGGCACGGCTCCTGCTATCGCGTTCTCCTTGATGCCCGGCAGCACGAACGGGTAGTTGACCTGGAAGGCGGAGTTGCCCGCTTCCATTCCCAGACGAGCTGTGGCCTCGTCCGTCTGCGAGATCGACGGGTCGTGCCCGTCGGCCGTGGCAACGCGCTTCATGATCTCGAGAGTCTTCTCGGTCGCGGCGCGATGTTCTGGTGTGTCGTTGAGCGCGACGGTCGTGCCGTCTTCACCGACCACTTCTCCGCCTGCGCTGACGAGAAGGCTGTTGAACCACACCATCAGACCCTCGTACTGCTTGGCCTGAACTCCGATGTAGGCGGGTTTGCCCTCGGCGGCGTTGGATTCGGCCATGTCGATCATCTCGTCCCACGTCTGCGGTGGTTGTCCGCCCGGAACTTCGTCGGGGCGGTACCACAGGAGCTGGGTGTTCGAGTTCAGCGGAACGGCGTAGAGCTGGTCCTGCCATTCCGCGGTTGCCAACGGACCTTCGAGCGTCGAGCCGTCCTTCAGCTTGGCCGAGAGGTCGTCCGGAACGGGCAACGCCCATCCCGCTTCGGCGAACTCGGCCGTCCACACCACATCGAGGGTCATGAGGTCGAGCGAATTGTCGTTGCCCGCCAGACGCCTCGCGAGCTGAAGACGCTGATCGTTGGCGCTCTTGGGAAGTGTTCTTTGTTCGACCTTGTACCGGCCGTTCGATTCGGCCGAACAGGCTTCGGCCGCCGCCGCGTACTGCTCGGCGCCGTCCGCCGCCGTGTAGAAACTCAACACCGGAGTGCTGCTGTCGGACGATCCGCAGGCCGCCAACAGTGGGCTGGCGACCAACGCCGCGGCAGCCAACACGCCTATCCTGGTTGCGTTTCTCGGCCTCGGACCACGTTGTCTCGGCACTTTCCGCCTCCGTATTTTCGATTACGTGTGCAGAACTCCTGCTACTACTGCCCTACACGTAAAGAAACGTAACCGAACCACGGGTACCAGTGGGGATATTGGGACAATTCCGTAACAAGCTCGAGTCAGATCGAAAGCTTCGCCAGCATGTCGCGAGCAGTTTCCGCACTTTTCGGCTCGCACAGAACGTCGTAGCGTCCGGCGACCAACTGCATGCTCGACGCGAAATCGCGTTGCCCACGAGTGGCGGCATAGGGAATCGCGGTGGAGATGAGTCCGAAGATGATGCCGCCGATGATGCCGATGATGAGGGCACCGAGAATATTGCCGTTGGTGAAGATGCCGAGGACCAGGCCGAGGAACAGCCCCAGCCATGCGCCCGAAACCACGCCTCCGCCAATGACTTTGGCCCAGGTCAAGCGACCGAGGACGCGCTCGACCTGCATGAGATCGACGCCGACGATAGTGACGTCCTGCACCGAGAACTCTTGATCGGAGAGGTAGTCGACGGCCTTCTGCGCCTCGGCGTATGTCGGGTAGGAGCCGATCGGCCAGCCCGACGGCGGCGTCGGAAGACCCTGGCCACCGCGGCCGGACTGCGAAAGTGGATTCGTCATTACTCCATTGTGCCTGGTTCGGCCACTATTGGGAACGAACAACCCGCCGTACGAATCATTGTGCTGCGTCACTACGCAGCATTCCTGCCGCCCGACCCTTCCCCGATATCACCAAAGCCATCTTGCGACTTGCCTCGTCGATCATCTCGTCACCGAGCATCACTGCGCCGCGGGCGCCGCCGGACTCGGAGGTGTGGAACTCGTATGCCTCGAGAATCTCTTCGGCCTTGTCGAAATCTGCTTGGCGTGGGCTGAAGATCTCGTTGGCAGCGTCGATCTGCGTGGGATGCAGCACCCACTTGCCGTCGAATCCGAGGCCTGCCGTGCGCCCGGCGGCCCGGCGAAATGCCTCGAGGTCGCGAATCTGGAGATACGGACCGTCGATCGCCTGCAGACCGTGTGTACGCGCGGCGAGCAGAATCGTCATCAGGATGTGGTGGTAGGCATCGCCGGTGTCGTATCCCTCGGGTTGCTCGCCGACGACGAGAGTGCGCATGTTGACGCTCGCCATCATGTCGGCGGGTCCGAACACGAGGGTCTGCACGCGCGGGCTCGCCGTCGCGATCGCGTCGATGTTGCGCAGACTTCGGGCGCTTTCGATCTGCGGCTCGATCCCGATGGCACCGACGGGCAGACCGCTTGTCTTCTCGACCTGAGTCAGCAGTAGATCGAGTGCCTGCACATGGGAGGCTTCCTCGACCTTCGGCAACAGAATCGCGTCGAGGTGCGCGCCTGCTCCGCTGACGACATCGATCACATCGCCGTGCGTCCAGGGCGTCGACCAGTCGTTGACGCGCACGACCTTGAGCTGGTTGCCCCAGCCGCCCGCGTTGAGTGCGGCAACGATCCGGCCACGAGCCTGCGCCTTCGCGACCGGCGCCACGGCGTCCTCCAGATCGAGAAATATCGCGTCGGCGCCGAGCCCCTTAGCCTTCTCGATCATCTTGTCGGAACTGCCGGGAACGGCCAGTACCGATCGACGTGGTCGGGCGTGATCCACCGAACTCATGGGCTCGTGTGCTCCTTGCGATTCTCCGGTTGCTACTTCGACGCTCTAACCTTGCCATCATGGCAGCTCTGAGCAAGGTATTCGCGGCCAGGCTCGCAGGTCTGGTCGTTCTCGGCCCCGACGGCGAATCGATCGGCCGCGTGCGTGACGTCGTCGTCACCATGCGTGTAGGTCGCGCACAGCCGCGAGTGCTCGGCATCGTGGTCGAACTGGCCACGCGCCGAAGAATTTTCGTGCCGATGCTGCGCGTCACCAGTATCGAGCCGAACTCTGTGCAATTGACAACGGGAAACGTCAGTCTGCGTCGATTCTCGCAGCGCGCCAACGAGATCCTGGTGTTCGCGCAGATCCTCGATTCCAAGGTGCGCGTGGATGATCCGGAACTCGAGGAGTTGCACGACGTCGATTCGATCGTCGTCGACCTCGGCATCGAACTGACCCGCACCAGGGACTGGCTCGTTGCCCGCGTTGCCGTCCGTCGTCAACGCGGCAGGCTCGCACGACGCGGCGCGATTCACGTGATCGACTGGCAGCACGTGCAGGGTCTGACTCAGAACGAACTGTCACTGCCCGGACAGGGCGTCGCGCAGCTGCTGATGCAGTTCGAGGATCTTCGCGCCGCCGATGTCGCCAACGCCATGCGCGAACTTCCCGTCAAACGACGCATGGAAGTCGCCATGGCTCTCGACGACGAACGCCTCGCCGACGTCGTTCAGGAACTTCCCGACGACGATCAGGTCGAGATGATGCACTACCTCGGCGTCGAGCGCGGCGCCGACGTGCTCGAAGCGATGGACCCGGACGACGCCGCCGACCTTCTCGGTGAGCTCCCCGAACCCGAAGCCGAATCGCTGCTGCGGTTGATGGACCCCGAGGACTCGGCGCCCGTCAGGCGTCTGCTCGAACACTCCCCCGATACGGCGGGTGGTCTCATGACCACCGAGCCCGTGGTGCTCAACGCCGCGACCACCGTCGCCGAGGCTCTGGCACGAGTGCGCAACCCTGACCTGACCCCGGCCCTGTCGTCGCTGGTGTTCGTCGTCAGACCGCCGACCGCGACACCGACCGGCGCCTATCTCGGGTGTGTCCACTTGCAGCAGTTGCTTCGTGAACCGCCGGCAAGCCTGGTCGGCGGCATCATCGACAAACAGTTGCCGCGCCTCGGGCCCGACGACAGCCTCACCGCTGTCACCCGATACTTCGCGACATACAACCTCGTGTGCGGCCCCGTGGTCGACGACGAGGATCATCTGGTCGGCGCAGTGACCGTCGACGACGTACTCGATCACCTTCTTCCCGAAGACTGGCGTGATCAGGAGGTGGCGGGACAGTGAAGGACACAGCACGGCAACGGATGGACACCCCGCAGCGGTCGCGCCTGTTCAACTTCCATCTCGACGTCGATCTCGGCAAGTCGGGCGAACGCGCTGCGCGCTTCCTCGGTACCGGCCGATATTTGGCCATCCAGACGATGATCGTCATCGTCTGGATCTTTCTGAACGTCGCCGTCGTGGCGCTTCAGTGGGATCCGTATCCCTTCATCCTGCTCAATCTCGCGTTCTCCACGCAGGCCGCCTACGCCGCCCCTCTGATCCTGCTCGCGCAGAACCGTCAGGACGACCGTGACCGGGTCTCGCTCGAGGAGGATCGCTCCCGCGCGCAGCAGACCAAAGCGGACACCGAGTTCCTGGCACGCGAGCTGGCGTCGCTTCGCATCGCGGTCGGTGAGGTCGCTACCCGCGACTACTTGCGCCGCGAACTCGACGAGATTCGCGAGTTGCTCGAGCAAGCGACGGGTCAGACGTCGACACCCTCGAAGAAGTCGCGAAAGAAGTCGCGTCAGGCACCCGTCGACGATTTCGAAGAATCCGAACCCGAGTCCGACGCCAAAATGTAACGTGTTTCACATGCGGCCACGGCGACGGTTGGGAGTGCCCCTCCTGGCATCCACCGTCGTCGTCACCGCAATCGCCGCGGCGGTCGCCTCGGCATCGGTTCCGGCTCAGCCGTCCGCCGTGGCGCTGGCCAACCCCGCGCCGCTTCCCGCGTCCATGACACTCCCCGGTCTCGCCGCGTCGCCGACGAAGCCGGCACAGAACTACAGCGCTGCGGCGCCTGCCCCAGCGACGACACCGCCACCGGAGCCGGTAGCCCCGATCGAGATCCCGACGCCCGTCATCGGTTCGCTCGGCATCCCGGAATCCGTGCTCGCGGCATATCGAGCAGCCGAAGCCACGATGGCCGAGCAGTCCCCCGACTGCGGGCTCACGTGGAACCTTCTGGCGGGCATCGGGCGAATCGAATCCGGGCATGCGCACGGCGGTCAGGTGGACGCCGACGGCACCGCATCACCGATTCTCGGTCCCGCTCTCGACGGCCATCTCGCGGGCAATACTGTGATTCACGACACTGATGGCGGCGATCACGACGGCGATGCCGTGCACGACCGAGCCGTCGGACCCATGCAGTTCATTCCTGGCACGTGGGCGAAATACGCAGCGGACGGAAACGACGACGGGATCTCCGACCCCGACAACATCTACGACGCCTCGCTCGCTGCCGGTCGGTATCTGTGCTCCGGCGGCCTCGATCTGCGCAATCCGGCGGACGAGGGCGCGGCAGTGTTTCGCTACAACAACTCCCCTGCGTACGTGGCCGACGTCCTGGCGTGGTCCGCGGCCTACGCGGTGGGAGCCCAACCGGTCACCGACACTCCGGTGAGCGCACCCGTCACCGCGACACCCGCGTCCGAACCGGCCGACCCCGACGCGCAGCCGACCTCCGGGGCGCCGACGCCACCGCCGATGCCGACCTTCGTGTTGCCGACCCTGCCGGCCCTGCCGTGTCTTGTGTTCTGTCAGCCCGCCCCACCCGCCTGATCGGGTTCGATAACAGCTCGGTAACGGAAGCGTCTCGAATCAGGTAGCCTCGACTCCGGTTCTAGTACGGAGGCCTCCAGAAGTGGGGGTATACAGGAGGTATCAAGGCGTGGGACGTCACAGAAAAGCATCGAATTCCAAGGTTCGCCGGAACTCGGTGATTGCTCTGACCGGCCTCGTCCCCGCCGGACTCGTCACCGCCGCCACCAGCGCGGGCGCAACGGAGTACATCCCGTTCATGAACGCCGGTTCCACGACGCAGGAAGCCGACACCGTCGTCGAAACTCCCGAGCCCATCGCCGCGCAGACCGACGCCACACCCGTCGCCGCCGCCGAAGCGCCCGTAGCCCTGGCAGTACCGCCGCCCGCTCCCGAGGTCGCCCCGACTCCCGAGCTGCCCACCAACCTCGCCGCGAGTCCCATCGCCATTCCCACCGTGAACGTCGCCGCCTACAAGAACGCCGAGAAGCTCCTCGCCGTAGCGCAGCCACAGTGCGGAATCAGCTGGACGATCATCGCGGGCATCGGCCGCGTCGAGTCCACCCACGCCAACAACGGCAAAGCCGACGAACTCGGGGAACTACTCGAACCGATCCTCGGCCCCCGCCTCGACGGCAGCCTCGCCGGCAACAACGTCATCGCCGACACCGACGGCGGCGCACTCGACGGCGACCCCAACTTCGACCGTGCGGTCGGCCCCATGCAGTTCCTGCCCGAAACCTGGAACCACTACCGGGCCGACGGCAACGGCGACGGCATCTCCGACCCCCAGAACCTGTACGACGCCGCCCTCGCCACCGGCGACTACCTGTGCGACGGCGGGCTCAACCTCCGCGACCTCGGCCAGACCACCAAGGCAATCCTGCGCTACAACAACTCGATGGCGTACGTCGCCAACGTCCTCGCCTGGTCGACCGGGTATGCCACCGGCATCGTCCCCACCTCCGACGAGCTGCCCCGTATCCACTGAGGCGGCACAGGGGCCGTTCCGCAGGCTCCACTCACGGCCAACTATCATCGACCCATGGCTGTACTGACGGAATCCGACGTTCGAAGCGCGTTGTCGAAGGTCATCGATCCGGAGATTCGTAAACCGATCACCGATCTCGGAATGGTCAAGAGCATCTCGATCGGCGACGGTGGTTCGGTCGACGTCGGGATCTACCTCACGACAGCCGGCTGCCCGATGAAGACCGAGATCAGCGACCGGGTCACCAAAGCCGTTGCCGACGTAGCCGGTGTCGGCACCATCAACGTCGAACTCGACGTCATGAACGACGAGCAACGCACCGAACTCCGCAAGTCGTTGCGCGGCGACTCGGCAGAACCTGTCATTCCGTTCGCCCAGCCGGGTTCGCTGACGCGCGTGTACGCCGTTGCGTCGGGCAAGGGCGGCGTCGGAAAGTCCTCTGTCACGGTGAACCTCGCGGCATCGCTTGCGGCACGCGGACTTTCGGTGGGCGTGCTCGACGCCGACATCTACGGCCACTCGGTGCCTCGTATGCTCGGCAACGACGCCAAGCCCACTCAGGTCGAGAAGATGATCATGCCGCCCCAGGCGCACGGGGTGAAGTTCATCTCGATCGCTCAGTTCACCACCGGCAACACCCCGGTCGTGTGGCGCGGACCCATGCTGCACCGAGCGCTGCAGCAGTTCCTCGCCGACGTCTTCTGGGGCGATCTGGACGTGCTGCTGCTCGACCTTCCCCCCGGCACCGGCGACATCGCCATCTCCGTCGCCCAGCTCATTCCCGGCGCCGAGATCCTCGTTGTCACAACGCCGCAGCAGGCCGCTGCCGAAGTTGCCGAACGAGCAGGCGCCATCGCGTTGCAGACTCGTCAGCGCATCACCGGCGTCGTGGAGAACATGTCCTGGCTCGAACTCCCCGACGGCACGCGCATGGACATCTTCGGTTCGGGCGGCGGGCAAGACGTCTCGGATCGCCTGACCAAGGCCGTCGGCGCCAAAGTTCCTCTGCTGGGCCAGATTCCACTCGACACGGCGGTACGTGAGGGCGGCGACGCCGGAACGCCGATCGTGCTGTCGCGTCCCGAGACTCCCGCCGCCCAGGCGTTGGAATCGGTGGCGAACAAACTTGCCGTGCGCGAGCGCGGCCTTGTCGGAATGTCGCTCAGCATCGACACGACCAGAAAGTAGCAGTACCACCCGAACGTAAGTGTGTCGAGGTTTGGAGTCTTATGATTTGCCAAGTCTTATAATTGGCTGAGAATCCTTTCCTCGATAGAGAGTGGCCTGCATGAAGAAGCCGCAACCGAGCAGGCCGGTACTCGTACCGATCGTGCTCGCACTGTTCGTGACCCTGCTGGGAGTGCTGTTCGGTCCAGGAGTTGCCTCCGCGCAACCGACCCCGGCAGCGCAACAGACGCCGACGGGGCAGAACTACTCGATCGCCACCGATACCACCTTCGCCCCGTTCGAATTCCAGGACGAGTCCGGCAAACTCGTCGGAATCGACATGGATCTTCTGGCGGCGATCGCCACCGATCAAGGCTTCACCTACGACGTGGAGCAGGTCGGTTTCGACACTGCACTGCAGGGCGTGACGAGCGGGCAGTTCAACGGCATGATCGCGGGCATGTCCATCACGGACGCCCGCAAGGCCACGTTCGACTTCTCCGAACCCTACTTCGACTCCGGCGTCCAGATGGCAATCCTGGATTCCAACAACGACATCGAGGGCTACGAGGATCTGCGCGGTAAATCCGTCGCCGTCAAGAACGGCACCGAAGGCGCGACGTTCGCCACCTCGATCGCCGATCAGTACGGCTTCACCATCCGCAGCTTCGACGACTCGGCGACGATGTTCGAAGAGGTCAAGACCGGTAACTCGGCCGCAGCGTTCGAGGACTACCCGGTGCTGGCTTACGGCATCAAGCAGGGCAACGGTTTCAAGACCGTCACCGACAAAGAGTCAGGCGCCAGTTACGGTTTCGCCGTAGCCAAGGGCACCAATGCGCAGCTACTCGAGCAGTTCAACACCGGGCTCGAAAACCTCCGCGCCAGTGGTCAGTACGACGAGATCCTCGATACCTACCTCAGCGCGGACGCGGCCACCTCGGACAACTCGATCCCCGGACTGATCGCCAGCAGCTGGCAGTTGCTGCTGAAAGGCCTGTGGCTGACGATCGTCTTGACGGTCATCTCCATCGCCATCGCTCTGGTACTCGGTGCGATCTTCGGGCTGTTCCGGGTATCGACCAATATCGTGCTTCGCGGAATCGGCACCACCTACGTCGATGTCTTCCGCGGCACACCGCTTCTGGTGCAGGCCTTCTTCATCTACTTCGGTGTCCCGGCTGCTCTCGGCTTCCAGATGGGCGCCTTCACCGCGGGCATCATCACGCTCTCGCTCAACGCGGGCGCATACATGGCCGAGATCGTGCGCGGCGGCATCCTTGCGGTCGACAAGGGCCAAATGGAGGCGTCACGCAGCCTCGGTATCAGTTACCTGAAGTCGATGCGACGCGTCGTCATGCCGCAGGCAATTCGCACGATGATCCCGTCGTACATCAATCAGTTCGTCATCACGCTGAAGGACACGTCACTGCTGTCGGTGATCGGTATCGCGGAGCTGACCCAGACCGGACGACTGATCATCGCTCGAAACTTCGAGTCGTTCAACATGTGGCTGATCATCGGCGTCATGTACTTCATCATCATCATGGCTCTCACCAAGCTGTCGAACCGGCTCGAGAAGAGGATCAACAAGTGAGCACCAAGATTTCGATCAAGGCCCTCGAGAAGGCATTCGGCGACAACGTAGTGCTGAAGGGCATCGACGCCGAGGTCGCGAACGGCGAGGTCGTGTGTGTCATCGGGCCGTCGGGCAGCGGTAAGAGCACGTTCCTACGGTGCCTGAACAAGCTGGAAGACATCACCGCCGGACACGTCGTGGTCGATGGGATGGACCTGACCGACAAGAGCGTCGATCTGGACAAGGTGCGTCAGAACATCGGCATGGTGTTCCAGCACTTCAACCTGTTCCCCCATATGACGGCGCTGGAGAACGTGATGCTCGCGCCCGTCGAGACCAAGAAGATGTCGAAGTCTCAGGCCAAGGAAACAGCAGTGAAGCTGCTGGAGCAGGTCGGACTGTCGGAGCGCGCGAACTACAAGCCGGCCAATCTGTCCGGCGGTCAGAAACAGCGTGTGGCCATCGCCCGTGCACTCGCGATGAGCCCGTCGATCATGTTGTTCGACGAAGCCACATCCGCGCTCGATCCGGAGATGGTCGGCGAGGTGCTGCAGGTGCTGCGCGATCTCGCCAAAGGCGGTATGACGATGGTCGTCGTGACCCATGAGATGGGCTTCGCTCGCGAGGTCGCGGACCGTGTCATCTTCATGGCCGAGGGCGTCATCGTCGAAGAGGGAACTCCGGAGCAGATTTTCGGGAACCCGCAGAACTCACGGACTCAGGATTTCCTGAACAAGGTGCTCTAGCCTGTCCCCACCTTCACAGCATCAATGGACCACTGCAACGGCTGGACGGTTGCGGTGGTCCATTCATGCGTCCAGGGGTTTCCGCATCAATGGACCATTGCAACGGCTGGACGGTTGCGGTGGTCCATTGATGCGGGCCGGCGAAGGGCTACGTAGCGTCCGAATCGATCGGCGGGATCTGGCTGGGCGGCAGTTTCTTGTCCAGCGACGGCTTCTGAGGTGTTGGTCCGCCTGCGCTCGGCTTCTTGGTATCGAAGTTGCCGGTGAAGATGGAATCGTCGCCGTCGAGAAGATGCTTGGTGATGACCGCGCGCGGGGTCATTCCGCGCAGTTGATTGAGGTCGGCGAGGGGCTTGCGAAGGTCCTCGAAATCGGTCCCCAGCTCGTCCTTGAGTTGCTGGCTGGCGCCGTTGGCGTACTCCTTGACCTGACGGATCGACTTGGTGACCCACGTGATGGCACCGGGAAGTCGGTCGGGACCGAGGATGACGAGTGCTGCTACCAGGAGAATGACGAGTTCTCCCCAGCCGATGTTGCCGAACACGTGCCTCAGCCTACTTCCGAAGTCTGCGAACGTGCCATACGAGTGGTCACGGTTCAGTCCGACACTGGTGTCAAGGTCACGTCGACCAACCGGCCCGAGCGGACCAGCTGCACCGGAGTCGACTCGCCGATCGTCGACGACTGTACGGCCACGACGAGTTCGTCGGCGCTCGTGACGGCGCGGTCCCCCAGCTTGGTGATGACGTCACCTTCGACGATGCCTGCTTGCTGTGCAGGGCCGCCGGAGCGGACGTTGGCCACTTCGGCGCCGGAGGTTGCGTCGTTGATGACCGAGCGCGCGTTGACGCCGATGTCCGGGTGCTTCATCTCGCCGGTCTTGATGAGCGACTGGGCAACCTTGGTCACGTCGTCGATCGGAATTGCGAAGCCGAGGCCGACCGATCCGCCGCTTTCGCTTCGGATGGCCGAGTTGATGCCGATGACGCGGCCTTCGGCGTCGATCAGTGGGCCTCCGGAGTTACCAGGGTTGATCGCGGCATCGGTCTGAACGGCGTCGATCACGGCGTCGGTGTCGGTCCCTTCGCCGGACAGACGAACCGGACGATCGAGCGCACTGACGATGCCGCGGGTGACGGTCTTGTTCAGCCCGAGCGGTGATCCGACGGCCACGACGTCCTCACCGACCTGAACATCGGCCGAATTGCCGAGTTCGGCGACGGTGAGGTTTCCGACGTCGGTCTTGATCACCGCGAGGTCGGTCTTGGTGTCGCGACCGACGATCTTCGCGGGAACCTTGGTGCCGTCGGAGAACGTCACCTGCAAGGTGGCGCGATCCGGATTGGTCGCCGCCATCGAGATGACGTGATTGTTGGTCACGATGTAGCCGGCGCCGTCGATGACGACGCCCGACCCGGTGCCTGCGTTGTCGCCGAGGGTGACCTGGATCGAGACCACGGACGGCAGAACAGCGTCCGCGACCTTCGCGACCTGCCCCTGCGGCAGATCTTCACCGGTCGATTGCGTCAGGTTCACTTTCTGGCTGGTGAGCGCGCCGGTGACCTCGGCGGTTTCGCGCCCGATCAGACCGCCGACGAGGCCGATCGCGAGCGCGAGCACGCCCAGGACGACGAGAGCCTTCGGTGCCACCTTCTCGCCGAAGAGGACATCGCGTACGCCGAGCTTGGGGCCGACGGGCAGCACTGTGGGTGCCGGGGTGTCGGCGGCAGCGGCGCCGAGACGAACCTGCGACGACGGATCCCGCCACGGGTCCTCGGGCTCGGGCTCCGGCGCCGGAGGGCCGACGGGTGCATCGGGATCGCGTTGCAAGGAGTCCGGTGCGTCGTCGGGGCGTCCGAATGCCTCGGCGAGAACGGGATCGGGTGCGCGGGAAGTAATTCTCGGCGACGGCACGACGCGCTTGTCCGCGGGCGTGAACGAACCGTCCACATCTGCAGGCCGCCCGAACGCCGCGGCAGCGGCAGGGTCGACGGCAGGGCGATACACCGGTCTCGGTGGCAGTCTCGGTGCATCTGAATCTGTGGATGTACTCACGCGTTCCCGGTACCCCTCGCTAACGTCGGTCACAGCGGCCTAGGTTACACAGCGGTGCGCTATCGGCGACGTCTGCGAAGTCCCGCGACCGACGTGACGATCACTCGACGCCTACGTTCGACGTCGTCCTTGGCGGAGGCTGTGGGTTCGCACAGCGGGATCTGGCTGAGTAGTCCGAGCAGGGACGTCGGCATCGACACCTCGCCCGAGTCCTTCAGCGCGGCACGTGCCTGCTGCTGGGCGTCCACCTCGGCGGCGCACTCAGGGCATTCGGCGATGTGGCGGGCGGCGCGCAAGTAGGCGGCCATACGCAGCTCGCCGTCGGCGAAGGCCGCGACGGCTTCACTGGCCAGGTGCTCGGTGGAGCTGAACCGCCGTGGCTCGTGGGCCTGCGTCATCCAACCCTCCTTGTAGCTACTGGACACGTGCGTGAGAAGAGTCGACCTTCCCGTTCACTCGAAGGTACTCGCGAAGCGCGGCACGGCCACGGTGGATCCGGCTACGAACCGTTCCGAGCTTCACACCCAGTGTCGCACCGATCTCCTCGTACGACAGACCTTCGATGTCACACAGCACGATGGCCGCACGAAACTCCGGTGCGAGCGAATCGAGAGCCGACTGAAGATCAGGGTCGAGACGCGCGTCGTGATAGATCTGCTCAGGATTGGGGGTTTCGGACGGAACGCGGTCGTAATCCTCGGGAAGGGCTTCCATACGAATGCGATTCCGGCGACGCACCATGTCGAGAAACAGGTTGGTGGTGATGCGGTGGAGCCAGCCTTCGAAGGTGCCGGGCTGGTAGTTCGACAGCGACCGGAACACACGAATGAAGGTGTCCTGCGTCAAATCCTCGGCGTCCTGGGCGTTACCGGACAAGCGGTAGGCAAGGCGGTAGACGCGGTCGCCGTGCTCACGCACCAGTTCGTCCCACGATGGCATCGTTGCTTCTTCGCCGGTAGCGTCGAACACGGCGGTACCGCTCAGGTCCTGCACGGTCTCGGCCCCCGCCGGCATGGCTGCCGTATCGGGCAAGCTCGGCGTGGCGAGATCTCCGTTGATCTTGTAGATGGCTGGATCCTCCTGCTCAGGAACACGTACTGGTGCGTCCCTTGGTTACCGTGTTCAACCACCGGCACCGTCGAGATGTTCCTCTTCGTGTTGCTTCTCGATCAAGCGATCACCAGTAGCTTCTCGCACGCGCGTGTGCCGAGCGTGTGAATAACCTGAGGTGCTGCTGAGAAAGTCACCGCCGGACTGCCGAGTCGCTCCGCGGGCTCGGTCGTGATCGCGATAACCTCGCCTTGTGCCGACAAACGCCGAGAAACTGCTCAGCTACGCCGAGGAATCCACCCAGGAGGACGAGGTACTGGTCTCGGCCCGCGAGCGAGCGGAAGAGTTGGGCGCGGCGCCCGTGCCGCCGTCCGTCGGATCGCTGCTCAGCATCTTCACGCAGATGCTCGGCGCGAAAACCGTCGTCGAGATCGGGACGGGTGCGGGAATCAGCGGACTCTGGCTGCTCGACGGTATGCGCGACGACGGCGTCCTGACGACCATCGACACCGAACCCGAGCACCAGCGCGCCGCGAAGGAGGCCTTCCGAGCAGGCGGCATCGCGCCCTCGCGTACTCGCCTGATCAACGGCTGGGCCCTCGACGTACTCCCCCGCCTCGCTGACGACGCCTACGACCTGGTGTTCATCGACGCCAGTCCCGTCGACCACCTGCATTTCGTGCAGGAGAGCGTCCGTCTGCTGAGGCCGGGCGGAGTTCTGGTGCTGCACAATGCGCTGCTGGGTGGTCGGGTCCCCGACTCCAATCAGCGCGATGCCACGACCGTCGCCGTCAGAGCTGCGGCACGCGCGATCGCCGAGGACGAGCGCCTGACGACGGTGCTGCTGCCGCTGGGTGATGGTTTGATCTGCGCTTCGCGCATGTGAGCGCGAATACATACAGGGTCGTGTATTCGCACTCACATGCGGCGGAGCCGCTCTAGATCCACACACCCTTGCCGACCGACACGACGCCACCCGCGGAGACGTTGAAGCGCTCCTTGTCGCGCTCGAGATCGACGCCGATGATCTCACCGTCGCCGACGACGACGTTCTTGTCGAGGATCGCCCGACGCACGACGGCACCCTTGCCGATCTTGACGCCCGGCATCAGCACGCTGCCCTCGACGGTTGCGCCGCTGTCGATCATCACGTTGGAGGAGAGCACGGAGTTCCGGACGGTAGCCGCGGACAGAATGCATCCGGCGCCGACGACGGACTCCTGCGCGAGCCCGCCCTGGACGAACTTCGCGGGCGGCAGGTTCTCGGCTGCACCGCGAATCGGCCACCGGCGGTTGTACAGGTTGAAGATCGGATGGACCGATACGAGATCCATGTGGGCGTCGTAGAACGCGTCGATGGTGCCGACGTCTCGCCAGTAACCGCGGTCTCGTTCGGTTGCCCCCGGCACCACGTTGTCGTTGAAGTCGTATACCGACGCGACACCCGCCTCGACGAGTGCGGGGATGATGTCGCCGCCCATGTCGTGATCGGAATCGGTGTTCTCCGAATCGGCTTTGATGGCGTCGATGAGCACCTTCGTGGTGAATACGTAGTTGCCCATGGACGCGTAGGTGACGTTGGGGTCGTCGGGTGTTCCCGGCGGCTGCGCAGGCTTCTCCAGGAACTGAGTGATCTTGCCGTTCTCGTCGCTGTCGATGCAGCCGAACGCGAACGCCTCGCTTCGCGGCACGCGAATTCCGGCGACCGTGACGCCCGCGCCGGAATCGATGTGCTGCTGCACCATCTGTTCCGGATCCATGCGGTAGACGTGATCGGCACCGAACACGACGATGTATTCGGGATCCTCGTCGTACACGAGGTTCAGTGACTGGAAGATGGCGTCGGCGCTGCCGGTGTACCAGCGCGGACCGAGACGCTGCTGCGCAGGCACAGGCGTGATGTACTCGCCTGCGAATCCCGACAGGCGCCACGTCTGCGAAATATGTCGGTCGAGCGAATGCGACTTGTACTGGGTCAGCACGCAGAGCCGGAGGTAACCGGCATTGACGAGATTGCTCAGTACGAAGTCGATCAGTCGATATGCGCCGCCGAACGGGACGGCTGGCTTAGCTCTGTCCGCGGTCATCGGGTAAAGACGTTTACCCTCACCGCCGGCAAGCACGATCCCAAGTACGTGCGGTTGTGTCCTCACACTGCCAACCTATCCGCACGAGATGAACCTTGCTAGCAGTACACGCGTTTCGCCGAAGGAATGTAGGTTGACAGATGTGCGCGTGGCAATGATGACAAGGGAATATCCGCCTGAGGTCTACGGCGGCGCCGGTGTGCATGTCACCGAGCTCGCAGCTCAGCTGAAAGCTTTGTGCGAGGTGGACATCCACTGTATGGGAGCGCCTCGCGACACCGCCCAGGTCCACGATCCGGACCCGGCGCTCCGCGGTGCCAACGCAGCATTGACCACGCTGTCCGCCGAACTCCGTATGGCGAATGCCGCGGCAGGCGCGGACGTGGTGCACTCTCACACCTGGTACACGGGACTCGCCGGGCACTTGGCGGCCGAGCTCTACGGAGTACCGCACATCCTGACTGCACACTCGCTCGAGCCGCGACGACCGTGGAAGGCCGAGCAACTCGGCGGTGGCTACCGCATCTCCTCGTGGTCCGAGAAGAATGCCGTCGAATACGCCGACGCCGTCATCGCCGTCAGCGAGGGCATGGCCAAGGACGTTCTCGACGCCTACCCGCGCCTCGACCCGAAGCGGGTTCACGTGGTGCGCAACGGAA
Source organism: Rhodococcus sp. (in: high G+C Gram-positive bacteria) (assembly GCF_023264675.1). Lineage (GTDB taxonomy): Bacteria > Actinomycetota > Actinomycetes > Mycobacteriales > Mycobacteriaceae > Rhodococcoides. The sequence continues at coordinate 1,077 of NZ_JAHFVG010000051.1, read as the reverse complement.
TCGACACTCAGAACTGGCACAGCGGACCTGCAGCTGATCCCGAGGACTCGGCCCTCGCCGCCATCGGCGTCGATCAGAGCAAGCCGATCGTCGCCTTCGTCGGCCGGATCACGAGGCAGAAGGGCGTCGGGCACCTCATCGCGGCGGCACACCACTTCGATCCGTCGATCCAGCTGATCCTGTGTGCAGGCGCTCCCGACACCCCGGAGATCGCCGCCGAGACCGAACGCGCCGTCGAGAAACTTCAGCAGACCCGAAGCGGTGTCTTCTGGGTTCGCGACATGCTCCCTACCGAGAAGATTCGCGAGATACTCTCCGCAGCACAGGTATTCGTATGTCCGTCGGTGTACGAACCACTGGGCATCGTCAACCTCGAAGCGATGGCGGCGGAAACTGCCGTCGTCGCATCCGACGTCGGGGGCATTCCCGAGGTGGTCGACGACGGAGTCACCGGACGCCTCGTGCATTACAACTCCTACGAGCCAGCCGTCTTCGAGCAGTCTCTGGCGCAGGCCGTCAACGAGGTAGCCCTCGACCCGGCAACAGCAACCGCCATGGGCAAAGCCGGGCGCGCCCGTGCCGTCGCCGAATTCTCCTGGGCTGCCATCGCACAACAGACCCTCGACGTCTATCGTGCGGCACTCGCCGCCAAGGGCTAGATCGCCGCGTAGGTTCCGACCACCACCGACGCCGTCACCTCGACCGATTCGGGTAGTTGCGCGATCGATTCACGACGCGAGGAATCGGTGGTGTGCCGGGCAGACGGCCCCATCTCGACGAGGCTCGTGACGCCCGAGTGTCCGAGGCTCATCTCGAACTCGACCGTCGTACGACCGCACTGCTCGAACCGCCCGGCCAACGAGTCGCCGAGCCTCCGCGCCTTGTCCTCGTCGACACCGATGAGGCCGAGGGCACCGACCAATTCCTGCTGGTGCCGCTGCGTCGGCGTGACCACCACGAGAGTGCCCCCCGGCTCCAGAACGCGATGCACTTCCGCCGCGTTCCTCGGCGAGAACACACAGGTGACGGCGCTCAACGAGCCCGAACGCACCGGAAGACCATGCCATACATCGGCGA
>NZ_JAHFVG010000050.1 GCF_023264675.1 Rhodococcus sp. (in: high G+C Gram-positive bacteria) | reverse complement strand
TGAAATCGGCAGGTCAGGCCCCCTGCAACGTCAGCTGAAGATCTTTCGGACGACGAGTACGGCGACCACAGCGCCGATGCCGATCAGCGTGAACTTCACCGGCGGCTCGTTCAGCTTGGCGAGGACGGACTGCTTGGTGTTCTCTGCGATCCGCTTGGGGCTGGCCCGCACGCTGAGCTCGTCGAGCGTGCTCGCGAGCTGATTGCGAGCGGCCTCGATCTCGCGTTCGATCTTGTCCGTGTCCCTGGCCACGTGTCCTCCAACTTGTCGCAAAGATTGTGTGTCACCGTCGAGCGTAGAGCACGGGGAGTTTTCGTTAGTCTCGTCAGGTGACCGACAACAAGAAGCTAGAGGCCGGCGACACCGCTCCCGCGTTCACTTTGCCCGACGCAGACGGTAACCCTGTCTCCCTGGCCGACTACAAGGGCAAGAAAGTCATCGTCTACTTCTACCCCGCCGCCAGTACGCCGGGCTGCACCAAGCAGGCGTGCGACTTCCGCGACAGCCTTGCCGAACTCAACGGCGAGGGTCTCGAAGTCATCGGCATCTCCCCCGACAAGCCTGCGAAGCTCGCGAAGTTCCGCGACAAGGAAGGCCTCAACTTCCCGCTTCTCTCCGACGAGGAGAAGACGACCCTCGAAGCGTGGAGCGCGTTCGGCGAGAAGAAGAACTACGGCAAGGTCTACGAGGGCGTCATCCGCTCGACGTTCCTGGTCGACGAGGAAGGCAAGATCGAGGTGGCGCAGTACAACGTCCGCGCCACCGGCCACGTCGCCAAGCTTCGCCGCGACCTATCGGTCTGATCGCCCCAGCGTCTGCAGGAACAATGCTTCGGCCACCGCGAGATTCTCGATCTCGCGGGGGTCGACGCTTTCGTTCGGGGCGTGGATTCTGCACTGCGGTTCCTCGACACCCATCAAAATGATCTCCGCGTTCGGAAACGTTTGCGCCAGAACGTTGCACAGCGGTATGGATCCGCCCTGTCCGGCAGAGGCGACGGGTTCGCCGAAAGCATCGGCCAGTGCGTCGCCCAGAGCCTCGTAACCCGGGCCGTCCGTCCGAGCCCTGAACGGTGAACCGATCGCTTCACGTTCGACGACGATGCGAGCCTGCCAGGGCACGTGTGCCTCCAGATGGGCCACCAACGCGTCCTGCGCCGCCTGCGCATCGATTCCAGGCGGAACTCGCAAATTGAGACGCGCAGATGCCGTCGGAGAAATCGCTGCAGCCGATCCGACCACGGGTGGGCAGTCGATGCCCAAGACCGTCAAAGCCGGGCGCGCCCACACCGCATCGGCGACCGACGCCGAACCCGCGAGACCCACACCGTCCAGAACGCCCGCATCTGCTCGAAAGCGAGCCGGCTCGTAGTCGATGCCGTCCCACTGCTGATCGGAGGTGAGGCCGTCGACCACGTTGTTGCCCTGCTCGTCCCGCAGCGTGGATAACAGCTGGATGAGCGCGGCCAACGCGTCGGGAGCAGGCCCGCCGTACATCCCGGAGTGCACCTCACCCTCGAGAGTGTCGATCCGCACCACGACATTGGCGATTCCCCGCAGAGTGGTTGTCACGGTGGGTTTGCCGACCTCGGCGTTACCCGTGTCCGCGATGACGATGATGTCGGAGGCGAACAACTCGGGCCGCTCCTGAACGAGGTTCTCCAGTCCACCCGTGCCCATTTCCTCGGAACCTTCCGACACCACGGTGATGCCGACGCCCACGTCGTCTCCGAGGGCCCTGAGCGCGAGCAGATGCATCACGAGATTGCCCTTGCAATCCGCCGCACCCCGGCCGTACCACCGACCATCACGCTCGGTCAGATCGAAAGGCTCACTGTCCCAGAGGGTTCGCTCCCCCGGCGGCTGAACGTCGTAATGCGAATACAACAGCACTGTCGGCTTCCCTGCCGGCGCGCTCCGGTGTCCGACGACAGCGATCGAGCCGTCGGCCGTGTCGATCAGATCCACCGTTTCGATACCGGCATCGAGGAACTTCTCACGCACCCACTCGGCAGCACCGACGCATTCTTCTCGTGGGAACTGGCGCTCGTCGGCCACCGACCGGTAAGTGACCAACTCGGCCAGCTCCCGCCGGGCGCGCGGCATATCGGCGGCAACACTCGCGCGGATACGGGAACCAACATCGGACATCGACACTCCTGACACTCATCTTCGACAGCTCATCGTCCGTCGATCATTGTGTCATCGTGCGATCTCAGTTTCCGACGATCTCCTGCTCCAACCACTGCGCTGTGTGCTGCCAGTGACGGTCCCACGCTTCCTGCTCCAGCTGTTCCTCCGACTTGCCTGCCTCGGGAATGATGGTGGGCACTGCAAATGCCGGCGGGTCGACGGTGGGACGCGGCACCACAGCGGCGGCAGGCGGAATCGCCGCGGACGGGATCGGTGTCAGCGCTTCCGGTGACCGCGCCGCTGTCGTCGGATCGACCGTCCACGGCTGAACCGGCGCGGGCGCGAATACCGGCTGCTGGGTGACCGGGTCGATGGCCACCGGTTGCTGGGTGACGGGATCGATGATCACCGGGGGTGCTGGATCCACTGGAGGAGCGGGCGAGGTGACCTCGACGCGTTGCGTGGCACCGGTCAAGGACGTGTCGATGTCAGTTGTCGGTGCGGCGACCGCATTGTTCTGGTCTGCGCCGGTCGGTGAATCTTTCGGAAGAGTCGACGCCAAGGCGACGCCGCCCGAGAGCACCGCTGCGAGAAGCGCAGCGGTCAACACCAGTTTCTTGCGCGGGATCGACCGTCGGGTCGACGCCGTCGCGAGCTTGATGTCGACCGCGGGGACCGTAGAGACCAACGACGAGATCCTGGGCACCGCCGCGATTTTCGGTGCCAGTGCGGCAGCTGCCCGTATCTTGGCCACGGACGGGGCGGCGACGATGGGTGTCGCCTTCTCGAGATCCACCACCGTGACCGGAGCAGCATCCTTCGGCGCCGGCGACGGCTGGGTGTTTGCGGCCAACAGACTCGCCCCGCGCGCGGCAATGTGGTCCGAGCCACCGACACGCACGACGGGAACGCCGAGACCGAGTTCGAGGATGTCGATCAGATCTTGGTTTCCGGATCGATCACCGAACAAAGCGACCGAATCCGGTGTGCGACCGGCCGCATCGAGAACCTCCCAGGCCAGTGGCACCGTGCCGCCGATGCACTCAGGGCTCATCGAGTCGAGCGCCGCTGTCTTCGGCGGCGACAGACTGTCGTTGTCGGCGTCGGCCAAGGACAGCGATACACCGCTGGGGCCCAGGTAGTAGAGAAGGACGCATCGTGCAGAAACGAATTCGGGAGAACGCGCCAGCCAACCAAGGAACGCTGCGGACGACGATACGAGCGTGACTCCAGCGAGGGCACTGCCCTCGATGGCCGCGGCAAATCGGGTGCGCTCGTCTTCGGAGCGGTACACGAGGCCGGTGCCGTCGACAGCGACCGATCGACGTGCAGCAACAGCCTTCATGGCCTCGACTGCGGTCACCAACGACGACGATTCACCACCGTCCAGCGATGTCGCCTGACTCGCCAGCACCGCACCCTCTTCGGAATCGAAGAGGACCGCGTTCAATGCGCCGGACTCGATCGACAAACCAATTGTCGCCACGTCATTCTCCTGTGCCTTTGGGTGAGGCTCCCGACATGAGCGCCTCCGAAACGAGATCGGCGACGCACACCCTGCACGAAAACGTAACTTCCGCTGTGAACCATACCTAATGAATGTTTTCTTGACTAGAAAACAACCTATTACCTGTCACAACCTGATTACAAGGGTTCATGTTGAACTTCGTGGTGGATTCACAGTCTTATCGCGCCGATCGGTGTCTGTTACCGCGGGTTGTGGAGTTGGAGCACGTCAGGCCGCTAGCCTGAGCGGGTGGAGTCCTCTGCAAGTGCCCAATCCGCGAGACGTCTCGACGCCGCGCTCGAATCGACGGCGGAGACTCAGGAGCTGATGCCGCGTCGACGCCCGACGCAGGAACGCAGCCAACGCAAGTTCGACGCCCTGCTCGCCGCGTCGCGCGATCTCCTGAGCGACGTCGGATTCGAATCGTTCACCTGTGAGGAAGTCGCCTCACGCGCCGAACTCCCGATCGGCACTCTCTACCAATTCTTCGCCAACAAGTACGTCATCGTGTGCGAGCTCAACCGTCAGGACCTCGTCGGCGTTCAGCAGGAACTTGCCGAATTCAACGGCGAAGTGCCTTCGCTCGACTGGCTGCGGTTCCTCAACCAGTTCGTCGACCACATGGCCGGAATGTGGATGTCGGATCCGTCGCGCCGGGAAGTCTGGCTGGCAATGCAGTCGACACCGTCCACGCGCGCCACGGGCGTCATCCACGAACGCGAATTCGCCGACCAGGTCGCGAAGATGCTCGGACCGTTGACACCGCGCACCCCGAGGGCGAAACGCAACCTGATGGCCCAGGTGCTGGTCCACATCGTCTACTCGATGCTGAACTTCTCCGTCCAGGACGGCCAGAGCCACGAGGACGCCGTCGCCGAGTTGAAGCAGATCATGACGGCCTACCTCCTCGTTGCCGAGAAGCAGAGCAGGCGCTCGGGCGCATCCGTCGTCGATTAGTCCGCCGTCGTTGTGACCGAACGACGCATTCGGTCCGGCCACACCGAGAACGCAAAAACGCCGGCCCGCCCGAAGGCGGACCGGCGTTCTCGGTCAGCTAACTCATTCCTCCAGGATCGCCACTGCGGCAGCCATGTCGCCGTCGTGGGTCAAGGAGAGGTGGATCTTCACGGTCGGCAGGAACTCGAGGGCCATTCCGTGCAGCTTGATGGACGGCCTGCCCCACGCGTCGTTGACGACCTCGATGAGCGGGTACGGGTTGTCACCGATCTGCGGCGGCCGGGCGAACCGTGATGTCGCCCAGGCCTTGAGAACTGCTTCCTTCGCGGCCCACCGTGCTGCGTAGTGGCGGGCCGGGTCGGAACTCTTCGTTGCTGCGTGACGACGCTCCCCCGCGGTGAAGCTGTCGCGGATCATCGTCGTGCCTGCCTTCTCCATCTGCTCGGCGAAGTCGGACACGGTCACCAGGTCGAAACCTACTCCCAGGATCGCCATATCTACTTGCACCCCGGCAGACCCGAGCGGTAGACGTCGTCGTCGCCGAGACGTGCACCCTCGTTGAGCAGAACGTCCGCTTCGAGCTCGCGCGACGCCTTGGCGGGCGTCCCGTCGTGTCCGAGCCTGCGATCGTCGGGACGTTCGTACAGAGCGTCACCTCCCACCATCGCGGAGATGAGTCTGCGCTGTCCGGCGATACGACGCTCGTTGGCCGCAGCCACATAGGCTGCCCGACGCTCGGCCGGTACTGCCTCGATGAACGCCTGCGGGTGAACCACCGCGATGAGCCCGGAGACGTGTCCGAAGCCCAGCGAGGTGAGCAGACCTGCCTTCAGCGGCACCGCGTCGCCGAAGCGAAGCGGTTCCCGTGCCCAGACGAGGTGTTCGAAGCCGGTCATCTTGTCGTCGACGCAGTCGAGGCTGCGGTTCGGCGGGATGACTCCGTTCGCGAGCACCTGGCAGAGACCGATCAGCTGGAAGGCTGCGGCACCACCCTTCGAGTGTCCGGTGAGGCTCTTCTGCGAGACCACGAACAGCGGTGCACCGTCGGTGCGGCCGATGGCCTTGGCGAGGCGGGTATGCAGTTCAGCTTCGTTCGGGTCGTTCGCTGCTGTCGAGGTGTCGTGCTTGGAGATGACGGCGACGTCGTCGGCGCTGACCCCGAGAGCATTGAGCGACAGGGCGAATGTCGAGTCCTTGCCGCCGCGACCGGCGCTCAGTGCACCGAGTCCCGGAGCCGGGATCGAGGTGTGGACACCGTCACCGAACGACTGGGCGTACGCGACGACACCGAGAACCGGCAGACCCATTTCGAGCGCGAGATCTCCGCGGGCCAGCAGGATCGTTCCGCCGCCCTGCGACTCGACGAATCCGCCGCGACGACGGTCGTTGGCCCGTGAGAATCGGCGATCGCTGATTCCCTTGGCCGACATCGCTGCCGAGTCCGCGGTGGCCGACATGTCGCCGAAGCCGATGATGCCTTCGGTGCTCAGGTCGTCGAAGCCGCCGGCGACGACGAGCTGCGCCTTGCCAAGCTTGATCTTGTCGACACCTTCTTCGACGGAGACCGCCGCGGTTGCGCACGCTGCAACGGGGTGAACCATCGCGCCGTAGCTACCGATGTACGACTGAACCACGTGCGCAGCAACGACGTTCGGCAGAGCTTCCTGCAGGATGTCGTTCGCGCGGGCATCGCCGAGCAGGGTGTCGATGTACAGCGAACGCATCGACTCCATGCCGCCCATGCCGGTGCCCTGAGTGTTGGCCACCAGTGTCGGGTGGACCCAGCGCATCAGTTCCGACGGGTTGAAGCCCGAGGAGATGAACGCATCGACCGTCGTGACGATGTTCCAGAGTGCAACACGGTCGATCGAGCTCGCCATGTCGGCGGAGATGCCCCACTTGGTGGGATCGAATCCGGTCGGAATCTGTCCACCCACGGTACGGGTGAGCTTCATCTTGCGCGGAACGCGAATCTCGGTGCCCGCCTTGCGTGTCACCTGCCAGTCACCGGAATCCGGAACCGGAGTGATCAGCGTGTGCTCGGGGTCCGCCGCAGCGAACGAGCGTGCGTCGATCTCGGTTCCGACGACGAACGTGAGGTCGTTGTCGAGGAAGATCGAGGTCATGAGCGGCGCGGAGTTGCCGACCATCGCGCCGTCGTCGGCGTAGGTACGGATGCCGCACTTCTCGACGACGATGTCGTGGTACTTGTCGGCGATGTCCTCCTCGGGCACCAGGTCACCGGACTCGATGTCGTACCAGCCCGGCTTGGGATCGTTCTCCCAGGCAACGAGGCCGGTGTTCCAGGCGAGTTCGAGAACGCCTGCCGCCGAGAGCTGCTCGTCGACCTCCATCTCGAAGCGAGTACGCGCCGAACCGTACGGTCCGAGCTCTCCGGCGCCGACGATGACGATCAGGTCCTTCGGATCGACATCGAGCTTCGGCCACGTCGGTGCCGTGGTCGCAGCAAGACGGGGAGGTGCGGGCAGTGCGGCGATGACCGAACTGTCGGCCTCCTCCGACACCTTCTCGGCGGCAGCCGCAGCAGCTTCTCGTGCAAGTTCGACGAGGTTGAGCTTGGTGTTGGCCAGGCCGCCGGTCAGGTCGGCGAGCAGAGGTGCCTCCGCTGCCTGGCGGCGAGCCGCAGGCTCGCACAGCTTCAACAGCTCGGTTGCCATCTCGTCGGTGGACCAGGTGCGAACACCCTCTGCTTCCACCGCTTCGACGATCGGGTCGTTGCCGCCCATGAGGCCGGTTCCGCGAACCCACCCGATGTGAGCGTGGGCGATCGAGACCCGCTCGGCCCAGTTCTTCTCCGAGCCCCACTTCGCCGCGATGGCGTCGAGGGCTGCCTTCGATTCGCCGTACGCGCCGTCGCCACCGAACATTCCGCGGTTCGGGGAACCGGGAAGCACGACGTGCAGGTGCGTGTCGATGTCGCTGTCGTAGCCGATCTTCGACAGTCCGCCGATGAGACGCTCGACCGACCAGAGCAGGACGCGCATCTCCATTTCGGCGCGGCCACCGGCGTCGGACAGTTCACCGACGACGCGAGGTGCGGCGAACGGGAACAGCATCGTCGGGGTGATTCCCGCCTTGACGAGAGTCTTCGCGCCACCGGCGTTGTCGACCTGATCGCTGCCGATCCACTCGATGAGCGCATCGACGTCGGAGTACGACGCGATGTTCGCGGGCACGATCCACAGCGAGGCTCCGGCGCGAGCGTTGTCGCGGTAGAGGCTGCGGTAGAAGGACAGTCGCTCGTCGTTCAACTTCGAGGTGGTGATGAAGACCGTCGCGCCGCCGCCGAGCAACTTCGCGGCCACGGACGCTGCGATGGAGCCCTTGCTACCTCCGGTGACGACAGCGACCTCGTCGGACCACTGGCCCTTGTCGTCGGAGACGACCGCGATCGAAGCGATACGGCTGTACGTCTCCGCCAGCACCGTCTTGCCCTCGTAGTCGGCCTTGTTCTTCCACCACTGCGCCTGCGCTGCGACGGCTTTGCCTGCACCGGCGAAGCTTTCGACTGCCAGATCGCCTGCGGTACCGAGCCACAGGCGGGCAAGGTCCTCACGGGCGGTGGCCCAGCGGTCGTCGATCAGGACTGCGCGACGAGAATCGAAGGCCGGGGCGACGAGTCGCGGCCAGTCCGAACCGAGTTCGGTGGCAACGAGTTCGACGAGTGCTGCATCCGGATTCTCCGCAGACAACGCGTTGGGTGCATCGGCGAGACCGAGCTGCTCGAGCACCAGCCGTGCTGCCGAAGCGAGTACGCCGTCGCGGCCGGTGATGTGCTCGGTGAATTCGCCGAGCGCAGCAGCGTCGACGGTTCCGCCGCCTCCGCCGCCTGCCTGGGGCAGCGACACTGCGACGCCGCGGCGAGCAGCGACTGCGGCGACAGCCTGGTCGATCACGGTGTCGACGGCATTGCCGTCGGCGAGCGCTCCGTCGGCAAGGCCGCCGAGGGCTCCGCCGCGCACCGAGGCTCCGTCACGAGTACCGAGGGCAACCTCGGCGGTGACGTGGTTGGCCCAGCCGTCGCCCAGTTCCCAGGTCTTCTTGACGCGGTCCGCGATGGAGGCGGGGCGACGTCCCGACGGTCCGAACACCTTGCGCAGATGGTCGTTGATCGAGTCGCTCAGTACCGGCCCGAACGGCTTGTAGGTACGAGCCAGCTTGTTGACCGTGCCGGAGAGCGCACCCATGTCGGCGTCGGCAGCTCCGTCGATTGCGCCGAGCGCAAGCTCGGAGCCGAGGTCGACGAGCAGCTGGTTACGACGGGAGGAGACGCCGTCGCACAGTGCCTCGATGGTGTCGGCGGGTCCGATCTGATCGAGCTGCAGCTTGGTCCACAGTCCGATCAGGATCTTCGTCGCGTCCGCAGCGCTGAAGGCGATGTCGTCGGGACGAGGTCCACCGGACGGTGCCGCCGCAGGTGCGGGAGCAGCAGCCGGAGCACTTGCCGCCGGAGCCGCAGACTCGGCCGGTGCCGATTCTTCGACCTCGTCGGCGGGTGCCGGATCGGTGTCGGTGCCGTACACGATGGCTACGTCACGCTCGACGTTGAGCACCTCGACCGGGAAGCCGAAGCGGCCCGGAAGCTTGAGCGTGTTGGTGGCGAGGTTGGCGACGGTGGGCATTGCGCTGAGACCGATTTCGACGAAGCGCTCGACACCGAGTCCGCCCTCGGACTCGTCGCCGAACAGCAGGTCCTGCGTCTCGATCCACCGGACCGGGCTGGCGAACTGCCATGCCAGGAGTTCGGTCAGCACGACACGGCACAGGTCGTGGGGACGCGCTGCCCAGGAGTCGAAGTCGGCCAGAACACCGTCGAGTGGTTCGGACGGAACCAGATCGGCGATCTCCTGGATGAACGAACGCTCGAGTGAGAACGGCTTCGGCACCAGGTTCGGGATGTAGCGACCGACCAGGATCTCGGGATCGAGATCAGCAGGCAACAGTGTCTCGAGGCGGCTGCGGAAGTCAGCGACTCCCCCACGAAGAACGGTCGAGTGGAACGGAACGTCGATGCCCGGAACCATGACGTACGCAGCCTTGCCACCGAACTCGGCGCGGCGAATTGCGATTTTCTTCTCGAGCTCACCGAGTCCGTCGACGGTTCCGGCGATGGCGTACTGGCTGCCGCGCAGGTTCAGGTTGACGATTTCGAGGAACTCACCGGACTCTTCGGCAACGCCGGCGACGAATGCCTGTACGTCCTCGTCGGCCAGGCCGATCTGCGACGGGCGGATGGCAGCCATCCGGTAGTTGCTTCGACCGGCAGCATCACGCGGCACCAGTGCGTGCATCGCCGATCCGCGCTGGAAGACCACCTCTAGGACAGCTTCGAGCGGCAGAACGCCTGCCACGGCGGCGAGAGCGTTGTATTCACCGACGGAGTGTCCGGCAAGGATCGAGTTCTCCACGAAGGCACCGGATTCGCGCAGTTCCGCGACCTGAGCAACACCGAGGACCGCCATGGCGACCTGGGTGAACTGCGTCAGGTGCAGAACGCCGTCGGGATGCTTGTGCGTGACACCGCGAGCCTTGAGGGCCGTCGGATTGTCCCGCACGACAGCCAGAATCGAGAAGCCGAGTGCCGAGCGGGTGTGCTTGTCGGCACGCTCCCAGACCTCACGAGCAGCCTTCGAGCGCGAGCGGGCGTCGAGACCCATGCCCTGACGCTGGATGCCCTGGCCGGGGAACGCATAGACGGTCTTCGGCGCTGCGGTGCGAGCCGTGGCGACCATGACCAGTTCACCGGCAACACGGCAGGAGACCTCGACGAGCTCGGCGCCCTGATCGAATCCGGTGCGGTCGACGCGGACGTCGATTTCTGCACCCGGACGAACCATGCCGAGGAAGCGCGCAGTCCACGCGGTCAGCCGGCGCGGCGGAGTCTTGACGTCCGCGTAATCGATGGCCGTGACGGCCTGCTGAGCGGCGGCCGAGAGCCACATGCCGTGCACGATCGGGCTTCCGAGACCAGCGAGCAACGCTGCCGGGTCGGACGTGTGGATCGGGTTGTGATCGCCCGAGACCTGAGCGAACGCAGCCATGTTCCGCGGAGCGAGCATCGTGGCCTGACGGCGGCGACGTCGCGGGGTGTCCTTGGCGTCTGCCGACACCGAACCGCCTGCACGAGCCGGATCGACGAGCTCTCCCTTTCCGGTGCGTCCGCGAATCGCGAAGCGCTCCACCAAGGTTGCGATGGCCGGGGCGTCCAGTCCCTCACCGAGGGCAGCACCGATTTCGACGGTGACCTCGACGACCCGACCGAGGTCGGTGTCGAGTACCTCTCCGGCTTCGGCCTTGACGACGAGGATCGACGGATCGGTCGGCAGTTCGCCGACAAGGTTGACACTGTGATCGAGGTGAACCAGGTCCAGCATGCCTTCGATGACGTCGATGGCGGGAGTGGAGCCTGCGGAATGACCAGATGCGGACTTGCCTGCGGTTTGCACCGATCCGAGGACGGCGAACACTGCCGGCCAGCACGCGCCGACGAGCACGTCGGGCACAGCCTTGCCGCTGACGGTCAGCGTCTCGGGCAGACCCGATCCAGTGACGCCTGCATGGTCGGCGACCATGTCGGGGATCCACGCCAGACTGATGCGTGCCGCGCCGTTCTTGACCTTCGGAAGCTCCTGTCCGGCAGCAACTCCGAGAAGCGAGGACATTGCCTTCTGCGCGTCGTCGGCGGTGACGACAGGTGCGCCGCCGTCGATGGTGGACGCAGGCACCGTGAGGCGAATGCGAACCTCTTTGCCCGGCGCCAGCGGCACCGTCAGCTCGACGTGCTCCGAATCGAGCACCGTCAACGACGATCCGGTCTGGGGGTGCGACGCGACGGACTCGGAGGTGACGAGCCACTCGGCCGGATCTCCGAGACGAGCAACCGGATTCTGCGTCGTGCGCGAAGCCCAATTGACGTCGGGAGCGGTGAGCACGATGCCGAGAAGTCCCGGTGCGATCTCCGCGTGGCGACGGCTCGCGATCGAGGTCGCGGCATTGCCCTCGGCGATCAGCTGATCCGCCGTGGCCTTCTCGAAACGGTCGAGCAGTTCGCCGACCGGCTCGTCGACGCGAGTGATACCCGCGACGGCAACGGTGCCGGGAATGATGCAGACCTGATCTGCCGAGTAGCGCGGATCGTGTGCCTGCCACAGTGAGTCACTGCGCCACCAGCGACGGACATCGCCGTCGACGACCGGTACGAAGTTGACCGGCTTGCCGGGCATCCGGCACAGCGAGGTGAAGAAGGTGATGTCGGCGGGGTGCAGCACCACGTCGGTGGCATCGGGGAACTGAGTGATCAGCGACCGCAGAGCGGCGCGGGGGCGTTCGAGGGTTTCGATGTCCGCGAACAGCGTCGGGATCGGTCCACGATCGACCGGGTGCAGACGAGCCTCGGCACGCTGAAGCATTTCGAGGAAGCGCGTGCGCCAGGTGACGTCGAGCCACACGGACTCGGTGGCCTCGGAGACGGCGTCGTTGAACTCGCCACCACAATCGAATTCCTTGTGGCCGTCGGAGCCGATGGCCAGATCGAGATAGCGGGTGAGCCACTGCTGGTACGTCATGCCCGCAACGTCGCCGAAGAACGGCTTCGCGGTGCCGTCGAGGGCAGCGATGATTTCTTCGCGACGCTTCGCCACGGCCTCACCGTCACCGGCGACCTCGTCGAGCAGTCGGCCGCAACGCGAGGCGGCGTTGTCGATTTCGTGAATGTCGGCACCGAGCTGGCTTCGGCCCGAGGCCATTCCGCCGTTCGCAGTGCCTGCGCCGACCCAGTCGGGGGTTCCGGGAGTGTCGACGAGCAGCTGCTTGACCTCGGGGGCCGTCGTAGCTTCGAGAGTCGCCATCGCGGCAGTTCCGACGAGAATGCCGTCGAGGGGCATCTTCGGGTAGCCGTGGACAGCCGACCAGGTGCCGGTGAGGTACTCGGCAGCCCGCTCGGGGGTGCCGATGCCGCCGCCGACGCAGATGACGAGATTGGGCCGCGCACGCAGTTCGGCGTACGTCGCGATCAGCAGGTCGTCCAGGTCCTCCCACGAGTGGTGTCCGCCTGCGCGGCCGCCCTCGATATGGACGTTGACCTGATAAGACGGAACCTCGTTCGCGATCCGGATGACGGCGCGGATCTGAGCGACGGTGCCGGGCTTGAAGGAAACGTAACTGATACCGGCCTCGGACAGTTCCTCGATGAGCGCGACAGCCTCTTCGAGTTCCGGGATGCCTGCAGTGACGATGACGCCGTCGATCGCGGCACCTGCCGCGCGAGCCCGCTGCACCAGTCGGCGTCCGCCGAGCTGCAGCTTCCACAGGTACGGGTCGAGGAACAGCGAGTTGAACTGAACCGCGCGACCAGGCTCCAGCAGCTGAGTCAGCTCGGCGACACGGTCGGTGAAGATGTCTTCGGTGACCTGCCCGCCGCCGGCGAGCTCGGCCCAGTGCCCGGCGTTGGCCGCCGCGGCAACGATCTTCGCGTCGACGGTGGTCGGGGTCATTCCGGCGAGCAGAATGGGCGAGCGTCCGGTCATCTTGGTGAAGGACGTCTCGACGACGACGCGGCCGTCGGGCAGGGTGACCGGCTTCGGCGCGAACTCGGACCAGGACGGCTGCACCTCGGGAGCGGCACCCGGTGTGAGCAGGTTGCGGTGGCCACCACGCGTGGAGGCCGCGACGATGCCGACGCCCTGCCCGCGGAGTGCGGGGGTGGTCATGCGGGTGAGGAGATCGCCGGGACCGAGATCGAGGATCCAGTCGGCTCCGGCATCGACGACTCCGTCGACCTCGGTTACCCAGTCGACAGGGTCGACGAGGATGCGCTGAGCAAGGCTGCGAGCGACGACGGTGTCGAGGCCGGTGCGCTGCGCCCAGGCTTCGACAAGTTCCACAGCGTCGTTCAGCGCGGGGTGGTGGAAGCCGATCTCGACAGGCAAGGTCTCGAAGACCGGCGCGAAGACTGCGCCGCCGCGCTTCTTGGCGTCGCGTTCCTTCTCTTCCGCTGCCGCGATCTGCTCGCACTTTTCCTGGACGCGTGCGATCTGAGCCGGCGGTCCGGCAAGTACGACGCGGCGACGGCCGTTGCGAATGGCGAGCACGGCCGAGCGCTCGGGAGCACCCTCGATCGAAAGCTCGTCGACGATGGCCTGGAGCCGCTCGGGTTCGACATTGGCCACGGCGACCATCGGCGCACGGTCGGCGGCACCGATGATTCCGCGGCGGCGGCCGACGAGTCCTGCTGCGGCCCCGATCAGCTGTGCGACGGCAAGGAGTCGTGCGTCCTCTAGACCGTTGCTCTTCACCGACTCGGCGGCGATCAGACCTTGCGAGTGCCCGATGACCGCGACGGGGGGCGCCTCGGCGGGGTCGAGACCCTGCAGTTTGAGAGCGCGCAGTGCGGCAACCTGGGTGAGGAAGACACCAGGAAGGGAGACTGCAGCCGAGGTGAGAGCGGCCTCCGACGGCCCGAAGGCTGTTCCGCCGTCGACGTCGTCGGCGAGGTCCTGCTCCAGCATCCAGCCGATGGGGTCGAACCCGACCGAGCGAACGACCAGAAGATCGTCGGCGACCGGTGCGAGGATCGACGCCGCCTCGTTGACCAGGTCGGTCAGTTCGGGCTCCAGCGCCGAATCGCGCGCAAGTTCTTCCAGCGAGCTGAGCCACGGCGAACCCTGTCCACCGAACGCGAGTGCGTAGGGCTCACCGGCCGCGAAGCGGTCTGCGAGGGTACGAGAACCGCCACCGCTCTTGGGGGATCGTCCCGCGCCCTGTCCGTGTGATGGTGTGCTCTCGTTGATCGTCAAGGTGCTGTTGTTCCTCTCGTGAGCAACTCGGGGGGCCCAAGTCTGCTTCGTCGGCGACGTCCTGCTGGCGTCCAAGGAGCGAAATCGAGGAGCTCGACCATCACGTGCAGCGAGGTGGCTCTATCCGCGTGCAACCAGGTTGACACAAAATCATGAGGAAATCCTCACGTTTGATATGACGTCCTACTGCTACCCGCCAGTAGAGCGCTGATCTGCAGTTTTCCGACAATGTGTCGAACCCGCGAGTAACAAACATCGCCGCAGGCAGTGCGCGGATTCGACGTCCGAAAACATGAGGAAATCCTCGGATTGATCGTTACCTTTCCGTTATGTGAAGCTCGCCACATCGAACACGCGAGCAAACTTGTCGGTCCCCCGCCGTAGCTTCTCGAATCACACCGACCCAGGGGGATTCATGTATTCATCGGTTACACATATCTTTTCGGAGAACGACCATCGAAGATTCGCCGAGCACGTTCAGGCGAACACAACCCCGTCCGACCCACCATCGTGGACACCGGGGTGGCCGGGAGAAGCCGAGGCCGCGTTGCTCGATGCAGCCTTCTCGGCTCGCGCGTCCTACGGCGGACCGGAAACGGGCGTGCGCCGCGTGGTGTCGCGGTGGCGAGCACACCGCGGAGTCGACCGTCTCGACGACCTGGGCGCACTCGTCGCCTTCGCCGGCGAGCCCGACGAGCTGGCCGAAATACTCGGAAACCGTCAACGCGTCGCCGGCAACTCCACCACCAAGGCCCACGCCGTCGTACTGACAGCTGCCGCACTCCACGAGCTCGGAGCGCGCTCTGCCGAGGATCTGGACGACGACGCACACCGAACGGCATTCACCGCCGTCGCCGGAGTGGGCCCGAAGACCTGGGAATGCGCCTTGTTCTTGGTGGGCCGACGCACCCTCGATTCCCTACTCCATTTCATGGCGTTCGGCTCCGACGCCCTCGGCCGCGAGCTGTGCGGCGCCGAAGCCGAGATCCTCATGCGAGAGGCGGCCACTCGCCTGGGCGTCGAACTCGCCGCACTCGAGCACGCGGTGTGGCGCTATCAGCGGCGGATCCCGCTCTCTCCCGCAAAGCCGTCGTTGCGAGAAACGGGCTAGTTCTCGGAGCCGGTGTGGCCGCGATCGATCAGCGCGGCCACACCGTCGAGAATTCGTTCGACTCCGAACACGTACTCGTGCAACGGATCACTGGCTGCACCGTACGACAGCGATGCAGCCGTCCCGACGCGTGAGGACAGCGGGTACCGGTCGACGTCCATGACGCGCTCGAGTACCGGAGCCGTTGCCTCCCACCACTGCGCGTCCGTCATGCCCGACTCTTCACGAACCTTGTCGAACCGTGCGAGCGCGCGCGCAGTCCCTGCGACGTGAGTGAGAACGAGAGTGAGAACCGAATCCATTTCGATGTCGGTCAACCCGACTCCATCGAGGACAGCAAGCTCGGCCTCGTACTTGTCGTTGGTGTGCGGACCGAGCGGTGCGCGCGCACCCTGCGCATCGAGAATCCACGGATGTCGTTGGTACAGAATCCAATTGCGCTCGGCAACAAATCTGATCCCGTCGCGCCAATCCGTGACCGACGAGACTGGTTCATCGATGGTCGAGTACAGCGAACCGAGTGCCGCATCGATCATCAGGTCGGCAAGATCCTCGCGACCCGGAACGTGGGTGTAGAGGGACATCGCGCCGACTCCGAGGCGGTCGGCGATCCGACGCATCGACACTGCATCCAGACCGTCACTGTCGGCTATCGCGATTGCGGCCGTGACGATTGCGTCGACGCTCAGCCCGGTGCGGCTCGGCTTCTCGTCCACTCGCCACAGCAGACCGAGCGTGCGCGCCGGGTCGAACCTCGGTTCCTTCTTGCTCACCACGTGTCGGACAGTACGCCGTACGGCTGCCTCGCCGAGCGCACGCGCGTGCATCGGCGGGGTTGCACCCGTTGTACGCTTGTCGAGCACTCGCGCGAGTGGCGGAATTGGCAGACGCGCTGGATTTAGGTTCCAGTGTCTCAGGACGTGGGGGTTCAAGTCCCCCCTCGCGCACCATCGACAGTCCCCTAACTACCAGTGGTAGTAGGTCCTCGGGTACCTTCGTGGTGTGGCAAAATCCAGCATTCGACGCCGACCCGCACTCATCGTGTTGGTCCTCGTCTCCGCGCTGGCATGCCTCGCTCTCGGCTGGTGGCAGTGGGAACGCTTCGAATCCGTCGGCGGAGACGGTCAGAATCTGGGGTACGCCTTCCAGTGGCCGTTGTTCGCCGGCTTCGTGATCTACGCCTACCGCCGGTTCGTTCAACTCGAAGACGGAGCCGACGAAACAGAGGCAGGCGACAACCCCGCCGAAGAAGTCGTGCGTGAGATTCCCGCCGACCTGCTGCCCAAGCGCCCGGCTGGACCCGTCTACGACGATCTCGACGACCCCGAGGCTCGGCAACTTCTCGAATACAACAGCTACCTCGCAGAGCTCGACCGCTCCCGCGAGTGAGAACAGGAGCACATCACGTGAGCACTGCACCCGAGGGGTCTGTATCGACCGACACGAAGAAGATCGCGTCGGCTCTGCTGCGCTACCGGGTGTTGGCGTACGCCACGGGCATCTGGCTGCTCGTGTTGGTCGGCGACATGATCGCCAAGTACATCTTCGACGTCCAGAACATCCCCGGCTGGATCCCCGCAGTCCACGGCTGGGTCTACTTCATCTATCTGATCCTCACCATCGACCTCGCGGTCAAGGTCAGGTGGCCCGTCAAGCGCACCATCGGCACATTGCTGGCGGGCACCGTTCCGTTCCTGTCGTTCTTCGTCGAGCACTGGCGCACCACGCAGGTCAAACGCGACTTCGGAGTCTGATCAACACACAACCGCCGTCGGACTAACTCCACTCAGCGCGTTCGTCACGACCTGTCGAGCCACTGGATCGTAGGAGATCCCGGTGTGCTCGACGGTGTCGGCCGGGCACAGATCCTGCAGTACCACGTTGGTGTTGCCCGCTCCCGAGAGCAACGACGCCTCGTAAGGGACCACTTGGTCGTACCGCGTCACGATGGTGGTGTAGTCGACGCCGTCGACGGTGTCGCTGCCCTCGTTCAGTCGAGTCAACGACTCGTCGGCGGGCGGACCGGGTGTCGGATAGTTCGGCGGCGAGATCGCCACGATCTTCGATACGCTCTCGGCTCCACCGAGGAAACGTACGTAGTACCTCGGTACCGTACCGCCTTTGGAATGTCCGACGATGGACACCTTCTCGGCACCGGTGGCTTCACGCACCGCCTCGACGAAGGTACCCAGTTCGGCGGCGCTGTCGGCGAGGGAACCCAAACCCTTGAACGGAACACCGTCGGGCGCACCGTAATCGAGCGCGTACACGCAATATCCGTCGGCAACCAACTTCGGTGCCAGCGACGCCCAGTTGTCGTAGGAGTTCTCCAGGAACCCATGCACGAGCACCACTGGCTCCGAGGCGGACACGCAGGAAAAGTCGTTGACCCCGGGCAGTGACGCATCGGGATGCACCACCGAATACACGACGGCGTCGGCGAACGTGCTTTGCGCCGGCGAGGCGACGGCAGGCACCCCCGCGCCCATCAGCCCCGCGAACACCACCGCTGCCACTGCCACCGCACCCGTCCGCTTCACGGTCGCCAGTGTCCTACGCGGACAGTGCCTGCAATGCCGGAATCAACAATCTGAGGGCGCGCCCACGATGCGACGCCGCATCTTTCTCCTCGGCGCTCAGTTCGGCCGCGGATCTGCCGCCGCCCTCCGGTACGAACACCGGATCGTAGCCGAAACCGTTCTCGCCCAGCGGCTGACGGGCGATCGCGCCCCGCCATTCGCCCCGGACGACACTGTCCTCGCCGCCGGGTACCGACAGCGCGCATGCCGACACGAATCCTGCACCCCGGCGCTCGTCCGGTACGTCACCGAGCTGGGCCAGCAGCAGTGCCGTGTTGGCATCGTCGTCGCCGTGGGTGCCGGACCACCGTGCAGACAGCACGCCGGGCATCCCGTTGAGCGCATCCACTTCCAAGCCCGAATCATCTGCAACGCAGGGCAATCCGGTGGCAGCAGAACCGTCACGGGCCTTCGCCAGTGCATTCTCCTCGAACGTCGCACCGGTCTCGGGCGCCTCCGGAAACTCGGGAACCTCGTTCAGACCCACCAGCTCGATGCCGGAAATTCCCGCGGCATCGAGCACGCGACGCAATTCACGAAGCTTCTTCGCATTGCGGCTCGCAACGAGAAGCTTCTGCTCAGCCACCGAACTTCTTCTTCGGCGAATCGGTGACGGGCTCGGGAAGGACGCCGGGGTACGGCTCGGCGAGTGCAGCCTTCTGCACCTCGAACAACTGCTCGATGCCTGCCAACGCCGAATCGAGCAACTTGTCGAGGGTCGACCGCGGGAACGTGGCGCCTTCACCGGTGCCCTGGATCTCCACGAGCGTTCCGGTATCGGTCGCGACCACGTTCATGTCGACCTCGGCACGCGAATCTTCCTCGTAGGGAAGATCGAGGCGAACGCGTCCGTCGACGACGCCGACGCTGACCGCAGCGATGGCACACGAGATCGGCTGCGGATCGGCGAGACGCCCTGCGGCACGCAGGTAGGTCACGGCGTCGGACAGCGCGACGAAGGCGCCGGTGACGGCGGCCGTGCGGGTACCACCGTCGGCTTGGAGGACATCGCAGTCGAGCGCGATCGTGTTCTCACCGATAGCGGCGAGGTCGATACACGCACGCAACGACCGACCCACCAGACGCGAGATCTCCTGGGTGCGTCCGCCGACCTTGCCCTTGACGGATTCGCGTCCACTTCGAGTGTGCGTCGCGGCGGGGAGCATCGCGTACTCGGCAGTGAGCCAACCGAGTCCGGAACCCTTGCGCCAGCGCGGCACGCCCTCCTCGACGCTCGCCGTGCACATCACTCGGGTATTGCCGAATTCCACCAGAACCGAGCCTGCCGGGTTGTCGGTGAATCCTCGGGTGATCTTGATGTTGCGGAGTTCGTCGTCCGCCCGTCCATCTTCTCGTCTCGACACGTCTGCAACCCTATCGAAACTTTTCCCACAGGCTCCAACGACGCCGCATTGTCGGCCTAGACGGTGAAAACGTCCCCCGGCGACACCGCGTGCACCGGGCCGCTGAACTCAGCTTTGGCCTCGGCGATGACATCCTCCCGCGACGTCCACGGCGGGATGTGAGTCAGAAGCAGTTCCCCGACACCCGCATCGCGCGCCAACTGCCCGGCTTCGGTGCCGGAGAGATGAACCCCTTCGGGCCGATCCGGGCTGTGGGTCCACGACGCTTCAGAGAGCAGTACGTCAGCCCCATGCGCCACGTCGCGCACCGCCTGGCACATTCCGGTGTCGCCGGTGTACGCGAAGATCTTGCCCTCACCCGTGGTGATCCTCATCCCGTAGGACTCGGGCGGGTGATAGACCTTGCGCGTGAGCACCGTCAGCCGACCGTGAGTGATGGTCCGCCCGTCGGCCCAGCGCCGCAGATCGAGGGTGTCCGACATGTCGTCGATCTGGCCTCCGCACTCCGCCGATGCCACACCGAGCCGGAAGGCTGTGTCCTTCGGTCCGTAGACCAGGGCGCGACCCTCGGGCGGATTCGGGTGGTAGCGACGCCACACCAGAAGACCCGGCACATCGAGACAGTGGTCGGCATGAAGATGCGAGAGAAACACGCTCACGTCGCCCGGGTCCGCATACTTCTGCAGCGCACCGAGGACACCCGGTCCGAAGTCCAGAACGACCGGCGACGTTCCCGGTTCGTCGAGCAGATAACCCGACGCGGGGGAATCGGGCCCGGACACACTGCCCGAACATCCCAGGACGGTAATACGCATGAAGGTCATGCTGCCACGTGTTCGCCCGACGCCGAAACGCATCGGTCTTTTTCACTGCGGAGCGTCGGATATCGCCCGGGTCACAGTGCGGCAGGTCCGACGGCTTTCTGCCGCCGAGCCTCCCGCGCATCGGACGAGAGAACCCACGCCGCGAGTATTCCTCCCACCGCGCCGAAGAAGTGTCCCTGCCACGAAATGCCCGGAGTGCTCGGCAGAACACCCCAGAGGGCGCCGCCGTAGATCACGAACACGACGACACCGAGAGCCAGTTGTCCGATGTTCCGCGTGAAGATACCGCGCGTCAGCAGATACGCGATGAAGCCGAAGACGAGGCTGGACGCTCCGATGTGGTTCGAGTGAGCCCCGCCGATCAACCAGGTCCCGACGCCGGCGACGACCCAGATGATTCCGGTGGCCGCGAGCCCTCTCCCGATACCGGAGAGCAACACCAGAAAGCCGAGAACCAGTAGTGGAACGGTGTTGGCGATCAGGTGCGCCCAATCGTCGTGCAGCACGGGAGCGAAGAGGATTCCCCACAGTCCGTCGACGGTGCGCGGGTTGATGCCTGCGTCCTGAATCCGACTTCCCGATGCCACGTCGATCAGTTCGATGACCCACAGCAACACGACGAATCCGCCGGTATACATCGCAGCGGACTGCCACAACGGGCGTTTGGGGCTCGGAGCTGGCAAGTACGGGTTCGTGGTCATCGACAGGAGGCCTTCCGTTCGGTACGTCTCACGATACCGCCGGATGTCCCGGGCTCTCAGGACTCGAAAGCCGACGGAAAGATCTGGCGATACGTCGGGATTCCCGCTACCGACGTCGCATCGAGCAGTGCACGAACGATGGCCCGCTCCACGACGTCGGCGGCCACTGCCGACACGGCGTCGAGAACCGGGAGGTCCCGGGTGAAGGCCTTCGGCATCGACGTCTCGGTGACAACGGATCGTGTGCCTGTCGACAAAGCGAAAATCGTGTCACCGTCCAGAGGCGAATGAGCCGGACGTATCGCCCTGGCCAACCCGTCGTGACCCGCCACCGCGATCCGCTTGCACGACGATGCGGTCAGGTCGACATCGGTGGCGACCACTCCGATCGTCGTGTTCAGCGCAGTTCCCTTGGGCGCGAGCGCGTTGGCGTTCCACAATTCGTGGACGTCGGGTTTGCGCATGCCGAATGCCTGCGGACCCTGGGTGCCCACACCCCACAGCAGGCCGGTTCTCGGGTCGAACACCGAACCCACCGGATTGGTGACGATGAGCGCACCGACGGTGACTCCGTCCGCTGGTCCCCCGACGATGACCGTGCTCGCGGTACCGACGCCGCCTTTGAGGACTCCGGCTCGCGCCCCCACTCCGGCGCCGACCGAGCCCGTCGCGAAATCGGCGGAGGCCGCGGCGGCCGCAGCGTATCCGTAAGCGGCGGTGGGACGCGTCGACCAGTCACCGACCGGGAGATCGAAGATGACGGCGGCAGGCACGATGGGCACCACTTGGTCGGGACTTCCCATCGCGATCCCGTGGCCGTGCTCTTCCAACCACGTCATGACGCCGTCGGCCGCGGCCAACCCGTACGCGCTTCCGCCCGTCAAGACCACGGAGTTGATCTGTTGCACCGAATGGCTCGGATCGAGCAGGTCGGTTTCGCGTGTACCCGGACCGCCGCCGCGCACGTCCACGGCAGCGACCGCGCCCCCGAGCGCCCGCACGACGGTGCACCCGGTGGCTGCACCCGAACCGAGAACGGCCCCGGAGTCCAACTCGTGATGGTGGCCCACCAGGAGCCCGGCCACGTCGGTCAGCGAATCTCGGGGACCGGGCAGTGCTGGACCTGGCACGGAGGTTCTCCTAGGGAGTGAGGACCTGTACGAGTGAATCCTGCATCCAGGTCAACCAGTGGTAGACGTCCAGATGGGGAGCACGCGGATCCCCTTCGTCGAGAACCTCGGGGGTGTCCGCGTCGATACCCAGCGTGGTTCCGAGCGCCAACCTTACGTCGTTCAGGCCCATCAGCCAGGCATCGGCTTGCTCCGTGGTCAGAACGATCTTGCCGCCCGACGCGGGCAGTGTGTTCAGGATGACATTGCTCGCCAGCAGCTTCTCGTCGATGATCTCGGGCTCGTACAAACCCCGCAGTGCACCGTTGAGATCCGAAGAATCCACAGTGTCGGACGCTGGATCCTCGCGATGGAACTCGGGTAGTAGCCGGGCAAGGGCCGCGTCGTCCGGGGGCGTGCTGTGCCCGGTGCGCAGGCCGGTCATTGCCGCCAGTTCGTCCTCGGGCGCATCCGCTGCACGATCGGCGAGCAATCCGACGACCGACCCGACCAACGATCGCAGGACCGATGCCTCACGCGCGTCCATGTCGGAGCGAATCTTGACTCCGCCGAGTGAGTTCTTCCTGCTCCACGTGCGCACGTCGTACAACTTCCTTCGTGTCGGGTTACTTGTCCTGCTGCATGGTCGCCCACAGCCCGGCGGCATGGAGTTTGCGCACATCGATCTCCATCTTGTCCCGGTCGCCACTGGACACGACGGCCTTGCCCTCACCGTGGACCTGCATCATCAATTCGGTGGCCTTGGCCTTGCTGTATCCGAAGAGCTTCTGGAACACGTAGGTCACGTAGTGCATGAGATTGACCGGATCGTCCCAGACGATGGTCACCCAGGGCACGTCCTGCGCCTCGTCTGCCGCCACCACAGTGGTTTCTGCGGGCGCTGCCTGCGGGGACGCCGCCTTGGGCGGCACCTCGGCGACCTTGTCCTCGATCTCCGGTGCCGTCGATGAAGCCATGAGAACAGGGTACGACGAGCGGGGCGAACTGCACACCGTCACCCCCGCGCCTCGTAGTGTTGTCGGTTGTGCCTACCGCATCGACTCCAAGACCGGACATAACGGACACCTTCCGAAGCGCCGCTCTGTTCACCGATCAGTACGAATACACGATGCTGTCCGCCGCATTGGCCGACGGCTCGG
This sequence comes from Rhodococcus sp. (in: high G+C Gram-positive bacteria), assembly GCF_023264675.1. Classification (GTDB taxonomy): domain Bacteria; phylum Actinomycetota; class Actinomycetes; order Mycobacteriales; family Mycobacteriaceae; genus Rhodococcoides. The sequence continues at coordinate 19,289 of NZ_JAHFVG010000050.1, read as the reverse complement.
CATTCATCCCGTGCAGTTTCGAAGTGTTCGCGCGACGCCTACCGAACGGCAGGCGTTACGGCGTCGTCGCAGGCACAGCCCGTTTCCTCGAAGCGCTCACTCGGTTCCGGTTCGGCGAAGCCGAACTCGAGGTCGCGTCCTCGTTTCTGGGCGCCGACACCCTCGAATGGCTGCGGAACTACCGCTTCACCGGCGACGTGGACGGCTACCGCGAGGGCGAGCTCTACTTCCCCGGATCGCCGGTGCTGTCGGTGCGCGGAACCTTCGCCGAATGCGTGATCCTGGAAACCCTTGCCCTGTCGATCCTCAATCACGACAGCGCCATCGCATCCGCCGCCGCCCGAATGGCGAGTCAGGCCGGCACTCGGCCGATGATCGAGATGGGGTCGCGCCGCACCCACGAGGAAGCAGCGGTTGCCTCGTCCCGCGCGGCGTACATCGCCGGATTCTCCGCGACATCCAACTTGGAAGCCGTTCGGCGCCACGGAGTTCCGGGTGCAGGAACATCGGCCCACGCATTCACCCTGCTGTACAACGGCGCCGACGGCCCCGACGAGAAGGCGGCATTCGCGGCGCAGATTCGTGCGCTCGGCGTCTCCACGACTCTGCTCGTCGACACCTACGACATCACCCAGGGAGTGGCGAACGCCATCGAGGTTGCGGGCCCCGAACTCGGCGGAGTTCGCATCGACTCCGGCGACCTCGGCGTACTCGCCCGGCAGGTACGTCAGCAGCTCGACGAGCTGGGAGCAACCAAGACGCGAATCGTCGTATCCGGTGATCTCGACGAATACGCCATCGCCGCACTCCGCGCGGAACCTGTCGACTCCTACGGCGTCGGCACCTCACTCGTCACCGGATCGGGCGCACCCACGGCGGGGATGGTCTACAAGCTCGTCACCGTCGACGGCCGTCCCGTCGCGAAACGCAGCAGCCACAAGGAGTCCCGCGGCGGCGCGAAATCGGCCGTTCGTACCGTGCGTTCCACCGGAACCGCCGTCGAGGAGATCGTCCATCCGCTCGGCAGCGCGCCCGAAATCGAGGCCGGTCTCACCACGATCCCGCTGACTGTTCCGCTGGTCCGCGCGGGCGTCGAGGTCGACGGGCTACCCACGCTCGGCGAGTCACGCGCGTTGCTGGCCGGCAGACTGGTCAGCCTTCCGTGGGAAGGGCTCAAGCTCTCGCAGGGCGAGCCTGCACTGCCGACTCGGTTCGTCGACGCCTGAGCGCTGCGCGCATGTGAGCGCGAATACATAACAGGTCGTGTATTCGCGCTCACATAGGCGGAGCCTCCCCGCGCGGCGCCGGTGTCGCTGGCTCGTGCTGTCAGCGCATGGAAGTACCCTTCTTCGGTGCCGTCATCCGAACTCCCCACAGTGCCCGCCTTGCTGAAGGTCGCGGTGCACTCCCTCGGGGGCAAGGAGCGCAGCAATCAGCTCACCATGGCCTCGGCGGTGGCTCATTCCATCGACACCGGGCAGCACCTCGCGGTACAGGCAGGCACCGGCACCGGCAAGTCCCTCGCCTACCTGGTCCCCAGCATCAGGCATGCCGTCGAGTCCGGACGCACCGTCGTGGTCTCCACGGCAACGATCGCGTTGCAACGCCAGCTCGTCGACAGGGATCTTCCCCGCCTCGCCGATGCGCTCACCGGCGCACTCGGGCGTCGGCCCAAGTTCGCGATCCTCAAGGGCCGCAACAATTACCTGTGCATGAACAAGATCCACACCGGTGCGTCGGAAGAGGCACCGGACGCCGAATTGTTCGACGCCTTCGCGATCTCGCGTCTCGGCCGCGAAGTGGTGCGGCTGACCAAGTGGTCGTCCGATACCGAGACCGGCGACCGCGACGACGTCGTACCAGGAGTCAGCGATCAAGCATGGCGCCAGGTCAGCGTCACCGCGCGGGAATGCCTCGGCAAGTCGCGCTGCCCGGTCGGTGAAGACTGCTTCGCCGAGCGTGCGCGCACCGAGGCATCGCAGGTGGATGTGGTGGTCACCAATCACGCGCTGCTCGCGATCGATGCCATCACCGGAATCCAGATCCTGCCCGAACACGACGTCGTGGTGATCGACGAGGCGCACGAACTGGTCGATCGAGTCACCGGCGTCGCGACGTCCGAACTGTCCGCGGCCACTGTCACCGCCGCCGCGCGGCGCTGCGGGAAGCTGATCGAGGAAGAGATCGTCGACGCTCTCGACGGCGCCGCCGAGAACTGGGCCGCCGTACTCGACGACATGCCTCCCGGTCGATGGGCATCGATCCCCGACGACGCGGCGCCCGCACTGGCATCGATCAGGGACTCGGCATGGGCTGTGCGTACTGCCATCGGTCCGCAGAAGCCGGGCATGGCGGCTTCCGACCCCGAAGCGGCCGCGGCGCGCAATGCTGCGCTCGTTGCGATCGACGAGGTACACGACAGCGCGGTTCGCGTGCTCGAAGCATTCGACGAACCCGACCCGGCGAAACGCAAAGACGTCGTCTGGCACGCCGTCGACGACTTCCGTGGCAACGTCAAACGCACAGTTCGTATGGCGCCTCTGTCCGTCGGAGGGCTGCTTCGCACTCGATTGTTCGCCGAATCGACGGTGGTGCTGACGTCCGCAACTCTGACCGTCGGCGGTTCCTTCGATGGCCTTGCCGTCAACTGGGGACTACCCGCCGAGAACGCGGGTCGAAGCGACACGGCGATGGCGTCGGGAGTCGAAGCGCCCTCGGACACCGCGTCGTTCCATTGGAACTCCCTCGACGTCGGGTCTCCGTTCGACCATGCGAAAGCGGGCATTCTCTATGTCGCCAAGCATCTTCCGGCACCGGGGCGGGACGGACTGTCACCGCTCTACCTCGACGAGATCGAATCCCTGGTCTCCGCTGCCGGCGGTCGAACCCTCGGCTTGTTCTCCTCGATGCGAGCCGCCAAGGCCGCAGCGGAAGCGATGCGCGAGCGCCTCGACACTCCGGTTCTCTGCCAGGGCGACGACGCAACGGGAGCGTTGGTCGACCAGTTCGCCGCCGACGAAGCAACATCGCTGTTCGGCACATTGTCCCTGTGGCAGGGCGTCGACGTGCCAGGTCCGTCGCTCAGCCTGGTGATCCTCGACCGAATTCCGTTTCCTCGCCCCGACGACCCCCTGCTGGTCGCGCGCCAACAGGCTGTTCAGTCGCGCGGAGGAAACGGATTCCTCGCCGTCGCCGCCAATCACGCGGCACTGTTGCTCGCGCAGGGCGTCGGCCGGTTGCTGCGCAGCGTCGACGACCGCGGAGTCGTCGCCATGCTCGATTCACGGCTGGCGACGGCTCGCTACGGTGGTTACCTGCGAGCCTCGCTCCCGCCGTTCTGGGAGACCTCCGACCCCGAGGTGGTCCGCAAAGCACTCACTCGGCTTGCAGGAAAGCCCTAGAGGCTCGGTAGTTTCACCAGCCCGAGTTCGGCGTCGCCGACGAGCAGGTCGTGGTGCGGCAACACGCGAACCGTGTACCCCACCGATCCGCTGACCGGCAATTCGGTATCGGTCGCGAATACCTCGCCGAGCGAATCCGTCCCGGTGTGGATCATCGTGACCGTACGAATGTCGGTGAGATCCTCGGTGTCGGAGACCCGTCCCAGCACGGCCTGAACCACGACGTCCGTCGGCGACAAACCTCCGAGTCGGACGTACGCGCGCACAGTCAGTTTGGCGCCGATCACCGGAGTGTCCGGCAGGCCTTCGCCGTCCACCTGAACCACCTCGACCGACTGCCAGGACTCCTCGACCCGCCGACGGTAGGCGGCAACATCTTTGGCACCTGCATGAGAGTCGGCATTCACGCTGCGCGCGCCCTCCGCTGCCGGCGCATAATAGCCGAGGGTGTAGTCGCGAACCATTCTGGACGCCAACACTTTCGGCCCGAGATGCTCCAGGGTGTGCCGCACCATCTCGATCCACCGCGTCGGTACGCCGTCGGTCCTGTCGTAGAACTTCGGCAGGACCGACTGCTCCAGCAGCTCGTACAGTGCGGCTGCCTCCAGATCGTCGCGACGATTCTCGTCGGTGACACCGTCGGCCGTCGGTATCGCCCAGCCATTTTCACCGTCGTACATCTCGTCCCACCATCCATCGCGGATGGACAGATTCAAACCACCGTTGAGGGTGGACTTCATCCCGGAGGTACCGCACGCTTCGAGCGGACGCAGCGGATTGTTCAGCCACACATCGCATCCCCAATAGAGAAACCGTGCCATCGACATGTCGTAGTCGGGCAGGAACACGATGCGGTGACGAACGTCCGCCTCGTCGGCGAACCGCACGATCTGCTGGATGAGCGCCTTGCCACCGTCGTCCGCCGGGTGAGACTTTCCCGCGACCACCAGCTGCACCGGACGCTCGGGATCGAGGAGCATCCGCTTCAGCCGCTCGGGCTCACGGAGCATCAAGGTCAGACGTTTGTAGGTCGGCACGCGGCGCGCGAATCCGACGGTCAGCACATTCGGATCGAACACACCCGCAGTCCAACCTATTTCGGCTTGCGTGGAACCGCGCTCCAACGCAGATCGACGGACTCGGCGACGGACTTCCTCCACCAACCGACCGCGCAATTCGTTGCGCGTCGCCCACAACGTCTCCGACGGCACCGTGTGCAACTGCTCCCAGCCACGGGCCTCCTCGAGCGCTTGCGGGCCGACGACCTCGTGGGCGAGTTCCATCCATTCGCGTGCCGCCCACGTCGGAGCGTGCACGCCATTGGTGACCGAACCGATCGGAACTTCGGAGGTGTCGAATCCTCGCCACAGATCGCTGAACATCTCGCGCGAGACGATTCCATGAAGCTTCGACACACCGTTGGCGCGCTGACCGAGCCGTAATCCCATGTGCGCCATGTTGAACACCGACCGGTCGCCTTCGGCGCCGAGCGCCAGGATGCGATCCATCGGAAGACCGGGAAGTAGTGCAGAATCGGAGCTGCCGTCGCTGCTACCGAAGTAGTGGCGCACGAGATCGGCAGGGAAGCGGTCGATTCCGGCAGGCACCGGAGTGTGGGTCGTGAACACTGTGCCCGCACGAACCGAGGCGAGCGCCGAATCGAAATCCAGTCCACCTGCCGTCACGAGCTCACGGATTCTTTCGGCACCGAGGAACCCTGCGTGGCCTTCGTTCATGTGGAACACTTCCGGGTCCGGCAGACCGTATTCGTGTGTGTACGCGCGGATGGCCCGGACACCGCCGATTCCGGCCAGGATCTCCTGCTTGATTCGATGATCCTGATCGCCGCCGTACAGCCTGTCGGTCACTCCTCGTAGTTCGGGATCGTTGTCGGGAATGTCGGAGTCGAGCAACAACAGCGGCACTCGGCCGACCTGCGCAATCCACACTCGGGCGCGCAGTACACGGGATCCGGGCATCGAGACGTGCACGAGGACGGCTGCACCCGCTGTATCGGTGAGAAGCCGAAGCGGCAACCCCTGGGGGTCGAGCGAAGGATAACGCTCGGCCTGCCATCCTTCCGCCGTCAATGATTGCCGGAAGTAGCCGGAGCGATAGAGCAGGCCGACTCCGATGAGCGGCAACCCAAGGTCGGATGCGGCTTTCAGATGGTCGCCTGCCAGAATTCCCAGGCCACCGGAGTAGTTGGGAAGCACTTCGCTGACGCCGAATTCCATCGAGAAGTAGCCGATGCCGCTGGGCAACGACCGTCCGCTCTGTTGCTGCTTCTGGTACCAGAGGGGGCGGTCGAGATAGTCACGCAGGTCGGCGGCCAGCGCACCGAGGCGGGTGAGAAAGCCGTCGTCGGACGCCAGCTCTTCGAGCCGAGACGGCGGCACCGCGCCGAGCAACCCGATGGGATCTCGCTCGGTTTCGATCCACAGCAACGGATCGATTTCCTCGAACAATTGTTGGGTGGGCGCATGCCACGACCAGCGGAGGTTTGTCGACAGCTCGTCGAGGGCATTCAAGCGCTCGGGCAGGTGGGCTCGGACAGTGAACCGACGCAAAGCTTTCACCGCTCGAACCCTACCCACCCCCAGCTGTGGAGCGGACTCACTTGCCAATCTTGTTCGACGCAGGCACAGCTTCTGCTACTGCACTACGGTTGACGGTAGAGCACGCCGACCACCAGCTACCCCGACCATCAGTTACACGGCGGTCGCACAATCTGCGGCCGCAGTCGAGCGAAGAACGGAGTGTGAAGTGACAGGTCGACTCGGTATCGACAATGTCCTTCCCGACACGGCTACCGGAAAGTACCCCGCGAAAGCAGTGGTGGGCGAAGCTTTTCCGGTGTCGGCAGACGTATGGCGCGAGGGGCACGACGCGGTGGCCGCAACCCTCGCCGTTCGTGGCCCGGGAACACGCACCCCGGTACGCATCACCATGACGCCCGGCGTCGAACCCGACACGTTCGACGCACTCTTCACCCCCGACACAGCCGGCTACTGGATCTGCCGGATCGAAGCCTGGAGCGATCCTGTCTCGACCTGGCGACATGCAGTCGAAGCAAAGCTGGGCGTCGGTCAAAGCGCCGCCGAGCTCGCCAACGATCTCGAAATCGGTGCACGGCTGTTCGAGAAAGCCGCCAAGGGAGTCCCCAAGGACCAGCGTGCGCTGCTGGGCGACGTCGTCGGCTCGTTGCGCGATACCGACCGTCAGTTACCGGCGCGTGTGTCCTCTGCTTTCGCCCCTGCCGTGACCGAACTATTGCAGGACTACCCCCTGCGTGAACTGATCACCCGGTCCCCCGCCATCAACATCTGGGTCGATCGCAGCCGAGCACTCAATGGCGCCTGGTACGAGTTCTTCCCTCGGTCCACCGGCGGCTGGAACGACGACGGCTCGCCGCGTCACGGTACGTTCGCGACGTCGACCGAGCAGCTTCCGCGCGTGGCGCGAATGGGTTTCGACATCGTCTACCTGCCACCGATTCACCCGATCGGAGTGATCAACCGCAAGGGCCCGAACAACACCTTGACCCCCGAACCCCACGACGTGGGTTCGCCGTGGGCCATCGGGTCCAAGGACGGCGGTCACGACGCGATCCACCCCGAACTCGGGACCGAGGCGGACTTCGTGGCTTTCGTGGAGGCAGCGAAAGCCCTGGATCTGGAGATCGCGTTGGATCTGGCGCTGCAGGCAGCCCCCGATCATCCGTGGGCGGCCGCGCACCCCGAGTGGTTCACCGTTCTCCCCGACGGCACCATCGCGTACGCCGAGAACCCACCGAAGAAGTACCAGGACATCTACCCGGTCAATTTCGACAACGATCGACGCGGCATCTACGAGGAAGTGCTCCGCGTGGTTCGTTACTGGATTTCATTGGGAGTCAAGATCTTCCGGGTAGACAATCCGCACACCAAGCCGCCGGACTTCTGGGAGTGGCTGATCGCCGAGGTCAAGAAGTCGGATCCGGACGTGCTGTTCCTCGCCGAGGCGTTCACCAGGCCTGCACGTATGTACGGCCTCGCCATGCGTGGGTTCACGCAGTCCTACACGTATTTCACCTGGCGAATTGCCAAGTGGGAGCTCACCGAGTTCGCCGAGGAGCACGCACGCCGCGCCGACGACGCGCGCCCGAATCTCTTCGTCAACACTCCGGACATTCTCCACGAGAGCCTGCAGCACGGCGGCCCAGGAATGTTTGCGCTCCGAGCTGCGCTGGCCGCAACCATGGCGCCCACCTGGGGCGTCTACTCGGGATACGAGCTGTACGAGCACCAGGCAGTCCGCCCGGGCAGCGAGGAGTATCTGGATTCGGAGAAATACCAGCTTCGCCCGCGCGACTTCGAGGGTGCACTGGCACGGGGCGAATCTCTGGAGCCATGGCTCGCGACCCTGAACTCCATTCGCCGCGCGCATCCAGCTCTTCAACAGTTGCGCAACATCCACTTTCACCACGTGGACAACGACGCGTTGATTGCGTACTCGAAGTTCGATCCCAACACCGGTGACTCGGTGCTCGTGGTGATCAACCTCGATCCGTTCGGCGCCGAGGAAGGCACCATCTGGCTCGACATGCCGCAGATCGGACTCGACTGGCACGACACACTGACCGTCACCGACGAGGTCAGTGGGCAGCAATTCCATTGGGGACAAGCCAACTTCGTCAAGCTCGAACCATGGAAGGCCGTGGCGCACATCCTGGCGCTACCGACAGTCCCCTACCCCGCGCGACTCGAATTGGCCTACCGCGGCAACCGGAAGTGAGTGGGAAGAAGACGTGAGCGAGAAAACGAGCACACCCGACATCGCCCCGCCGGACAGCAACGATCTCGAGTTGCTGGCCCAGGGCAAGCACTACAACCCGCATTCGATACTCGGCGCACACCCGGTACCCGGTGGAACGGCAATTCGCGCACTCAAGCCGAACGCCGAATCCGTCGTTGCCCGCGTCGGCGGCGTCGACTATCCGTTGACCCACGTTGCACACGGAGTGTTCTCCGCGGCAGTGCCGTTCGAGGACCTGATGGATTACCGCCTGGTCGTCACCTGGCCCGGTGGTCACACATCCGTCTCTGCCGACGGCTATCGCTTCCTGCCGACCCTCGGTGAACTCGACCTTCACCTGTTCGGCGAGGGCCGCCACGAGCGCCTCTGGGACATCCTCGGCGCTCACGAGCAGAACTACACGACACCCGACGGCGATGTCAGCGGCATCTCGTTCGCCGTGTGGGCGCCCGCGGCGTCCGGCGTCACCGTGATCGGAGGTTTCGACGGCTGGACCGGACAGACCTTCCCGATGCGCGCGCTCGGATCGACGGGAGTGTGGGAACTGTTCGTTCCGGATCTCGGACCGGGCACCATCTACAAGTACCGAGTCCACGGATCCGACGGAGTGACCCGCGACAAGGCGGACCCGATGGCCTTCGCCACCGAGATTCCGCCTGCCACAGCGTCGGTCGTCACCAGTTCGACGTTCGAGTGGAGCGACGACGAGTGGCTCGAAGCCCGCGCAGGCGTCGAGCCCACCGCGGCACCGATGAGTGTCTACGAGGTTCACCTGGCGTCGTGGCGGCAGGGCCTGAACTACCGCGAACTCGCCGACCAGCTCACCGAGTACGTCCTCGAAACGGGCTTCACCCATGTGGAATTGCTACCGGTCGCCGAGCATCCGTTCGGCGGATCCTGGGGATATCAGGTCACTTCGTACTATGCGCCGACGTCCCGGTTCGGTAGTCCCGACGATTTCCGCTTCTTCGTCGATCGACTGCACGAGGCAGGCATCGGCGTCATCGTCGACTGGGTGCCCGCGCACTTCCCGAAGGACGAATGGGCTCTCGCCCGCTTCGACGGCGGGCCACTCTACGAGCACGGCGATCCCAAGCGCGGCGAGCAACTCGACTGGGGCACTCTGGTTTTCGACTTCGGTCGCCGCGAAGTGCGCAACTTCCTCGTTGCCAACGCACTCTTCTGGCTCGACGAGTTCCACATCGACGGTCTTCGAGTCGACGCCGTTGCGTCGATGTTGTATCTCGACTACTCGCGTCCGGAAGGCGGATGGACGCCGAACATCTACGGCGGGCGCGAAAATCTCGAAGCCGTGTCGTTCCTTCAGGAGATGAATGCGACGGTCCACAAGAAGTTCACCGGCGTCGTGACCGTCGCCGAGGAATCGACGGCATGGCCCGGCGTCACCCGACCGACCAATGTCGGTGGTCTCGGGTTCAACATGAAGTGGAACATGGGCTGGATGCACGACACGCTCGGGTTCCTCGGGCGCGATCCCATCCACCGCACGTATCACCACCACGAGATCACCTTCTCGGCCGTCTACGCGTGGAGCGAGAACTATCTGCTCCCGATCAGTCACGACGAGGTCGTCCACGGCAAGGGAACACTGTGGACGCGTATGCCGGGCGACGATCATGCGAAGGCCGCCGGAATGCGCGGACTGCTGGCCTACATGTGGGCGCACCCGGGTAAGCAACTGCTGTTCATGGGGCAAGAATTCGGGCAGACCCGTGAGTGGTCCGAGGAACGCAGCCTCGACTGGCATCAACTCGACGAGAACAACGACGGCGGTCTGCATCGGGGCGTGCTGACACTGGTCAGCGACCTCAACAAGGTGTACCGGGAGCACGGCGCCCTGTGGACCCTGGACTCCTCGCCGAGCGGCTATTCGTGGATCGACGCCAACGACACCGAGAACAACGTGCTCAGTTTTCTTCGGTACGGCTCGGACGGTTCGGTCGTGGCATGCGTCTTCAACTTCTCAGGAGTCGTACGCGGCGACTATCGTGTCGGATTACCGGAACCCGGACGCTGGATCGAGATTCTCAACACGGATGCAACCTCGTACGGCGGCTCTGGCGTCGGCAATCTCGGTGAAGTCACGGCAACGTCGCACTCCTGGCACGGCCGACCTGCGTCAGCTCAGGTCGCGCTTCCCGCCAATGGCGCGATCTGGATCAAACTGGAGCGATAGATGAGTGGCGGTCGTACCCGACGCACGCTGTGGATGACCGCCTTGCTCTCGATAGCTGTTCTCTCGGCGAGCGTGCTCGCCGGTTGCACCCAGACAGTCGACGGGCGCGCCGTATCGATCTACGACAATCCGTTCAACGTGGCAGGCCTGCCGGTCACGGACGGACCGAGTGGGCCGAGGCCCGGGGCACCGAACTCGACGCTCGAGGTCGAGAACGCCGAGGGCACCGACGCCGATCTCATCGCAACCAACGCCATCGACGACATTCAGCAGTTCTGGCAACAGACGTACCCGGAATTGTTCAAGACCAGGTTCGCGCCGGTATCGAAGTTGATCTCGTGGGATGCCGGCGAGGACGAAGGCGAGGGAATCAGGTTCTGTGGCCTTCGGACCGGTGGAGTCCCCAATGCCGCTTATTGCATGCGGGACGACACCATCGGCTGGGATCGAACCATTTTGCTGCCCGCATTGATCGACGCGTTCGGACCGATGTCCGTCGTGATGGTCATTGCGCACGAGTACGGTCACTCGATCCAGCATCAGTCCGGACTCGTCGGCGACGACACCCCGACCATCGTTGCTGAACAGCAAGCCGACTGCTTCGCAGGCGCGTTCATCCGGCACGTGGCCGAAGGTGACGCTTCCCACTTCACCATCAACACCTCCGACGGTCTCAACGATGTGCTGGCGGCCACGGTGTCGGTGCGCGATGTCGATCCGAACGACCCCGAGTCGGTGCACGGCTCGGCCTTCGAACGCGTCACAGCCGTCCAGATCGGGTTCACCGACGGTGCGGAGTCGTGCACCAAGATCGACGAAACCGAAATCGAGACTCGCCGAGCCGATCTGCCACAGAAATTCAGTGATGCCGACGATGACGGCGAGCTCCCCGTCACTCAGGAGACGCTGGAGTCGTTCGTGCGGTCCTTCGAGAATCTGCTGAAGATCGCAGACCCTCCGACGGTGACCTACGACGGCACCGACACCGACTGCCCGGAGAACACCGTCACCGAACCGGTGTCCTACTGTTCCTCGACCAACACCATCGGCGTCGATATCGCCGCGCTCGCCGAACTCGGCACCGCCGAGCGGCCACACCGCGGAGATGTCATCCCACTCAACGTTTCCGGCGATTACAGCGCGTATGTGCTCTTCGCCTCCCGCTACACACTCGCGGTGCAGAAAGAGGCGGGCCAGCCGCTGGACAATCCGCAGACGGCGCTGCGCTCGGCATGCTTGTCCGGGGTCATCACCGCGGGACTGAGTTCCGAGAATCCGGAAGCTGCCGACCTCGAGGTGTGGCTGTCCCCCGGAGATCTCGGCGAGGCCGTGTCCGGTTTGCTCAGCGACGGCCTGACCGCGAGCGACATCAACGGTGTGACTCTGCCCAGCGGCTTTTCACGGGTCGACGCATTTCGGTCCGGCGTTCTCGGCGGCGAGGACACGTGCAACCTGCGCTACCGGTGATTCAGTAGAGAGCCGAAGCCAGCTTTCGCCTGGCGGCGACCACAATCGGATCGGCGGCGTCGAAGAGTTCGAACAGCTCGAGCAGCCGCGTCCGCAGCGCTGTGCGCTCGTCCCCTGCGGTGCGCTTCACGCCGGCGATGAGACGGCCGAACGCAGCGTCCGGATCCTGCTGCGAGAGTTCGACATCAGCGGCTTCGATCTGCGCGGCGACGTCGGTCGGTGCGGCATCTGCCTTCGCGACGGCATCGACGTCGACGCTCTGCACCCTGGCGAGAAACTTCACCTGGCGGAGCGCGGCTTTGGCGTCGGCATTGGCCGGCTCGGCTTCGATGATGGCCTCGTACTCGGCGATGGCCTTGTCGAAATCACCATCGTCGAGGGCTTGTTCGGCAGCGACGAGCCGCGGGTCCTCCGGCTCCGGCTCGTCCTCGGTCGGTGCGGCTCCCGGAGGGCCGGTGAGTTTTCCGGCGGTGGCCTGCTCGATGGCTTCGAGCCACTTGCGAAGCTGCTCGTCCGGTTGTGAGCCCTGGAAATCGGCCAGTGGCTGACCGCCGGCAACGGCGACGACCGTCGGTATTGCCTGGACGCCGAAGGCTTGGGCGATCTGCGGGTTGCTGTCGACGTCGACGCGTGCGTGGATCCAGGCGCCGTTCGCTTCGAGGGCCAACTGACCGAGCTGACGGGTGAGCTCGACCGACTGCGGGGAACGCGGCGATCCGAGATCGACGATGACAGGAACCTGAGACGAGCGCCGAAGCACTTCGTCCTCGAACGTGGCCGTTGTCACATCGACGATGGGCGGCACACCGTCGGTGCCGTCGTCGGTTCCGCTTGCGGGCGGCGGCGCTGGACGATCTTTCAGTGCCGAGAGATCGACGGCACCAGCGATGGAGGCCGGTACGGCTGCTGGGGGGCGGGCTGACGAGCGAGAACCGGGTCGAGTCACGCCCTCTAGTTTGTCACTAACCCGGTCCTGTCACTACCAGTGAGGTCGGTCAGGCGATGCCTGCGTCCTTCGTCACGGGCACTTGATCCGTGTTGAGCTCGGCGAGGTGGCCGTTGCGGGCGGCCCACACCTCGAAGATCACCGTGCCGAAGGGCGGGATGCTGGCAGCGGCCGCGACGATCGTGGTGACGGCGCTCCAACGAAGCTTGATGGCAGTGGCGAGCGTGACGATCAGGTAGATGACGAACACAGCCCCGTGGACCGGTCCGAAGATCTTGACGCCGATCTCGTTTCCGTCCGCCGGGATGTACTTGAACGCCATTCCGATCAACAGTCCGAGCCACGTGAGGGCCTCGAGGACTGCAATGAAGCGAAAACGTTTCGCGGTGGTGCTCAGGTCGAAGAAGTTCTGCATATCGACTATTGTGCCCGAGATCTACGACGCTATGTAGTGGCTCTGGTCTCACCGTGCGGATCGACCAGAGCCACCTCACGCGCTACTTCTTGGGAACGCGCACGATCAGTGCGTCGCCTTGTCCGCCGCCGCCGCACAGTGACGCTGCGCCGATGCCGCCGCCGCGGCGCTGCAGTTCGAGCGCGAGGTGCAGGGCGATGCGAGCGCCGGACATTCCGAGGGGGTGTCCGATGGCGATGGCGCCGCCGTTGACGTTGACCTTGCTGTCGTCGATCCCGAGTTCACGGGTGGACGCGATCCCGACGGCGGCGAAGGCTTCGTTGATCTCGATCAGATCGAGATCCTTGGGGTCGATGCCTTCCTTGGCGCAGGCCTTGACGATGGCGCGGGCAGGCTGGGACTGCAGCGAGGAATCCGGGCCGGCGACGACGCCGTGCGCACCGATCTCCGCGATCCACTCCAGTCCGAGGCTTTCGGCTTTGGCTTTGCTCATCACGATCACGGCGGCAGCACCGTCGTTGATGGTCGAGGCATTACCGGCGGTGATGGTGCCGGTCTTGGAGAACGCGGGTCGCAGCTTCGCCAAGGTGTCGGTGGTGGTGTCGGCGCGAATGCCCTCGTCCTGGGAGAAGACGATCGGGTCGCCCTTGCGCTGCGGGATGGACACGGGAACGACTTCGTTGTCGAAGAGACCGTTCTTCCACGCTGCCGCGGACTTCTGATGGGAGGCTGCAGCGAAGGCGTCCTGCTCCTCGCGAGTGGAGGCGACGGCGCCGTCGTTGCGCGATTCGGTGAGTCCGCCCATGGCCTGGTCGGTGAAGATGTCGTAGAGACCGTCGTAAGCGAGATGGTCTTTCATCGTCACATCGCCGTATTTGAAGCCTGCGCGGGACTTTTCGAGCATGTGCGGTGCCTGGGTCATCGATTCCTGGCCTCCGGCGACGACGATTTCGAATTCGCCGGCGCGGATGAGCTGGTCCGCGAGGGCGATGGCGTCGACCCCGGAGAGGCAGACCTTGTTGATCGTCAGAGCCGGGACGTCCATTGGGATACCGGCGGCGACGGCTGCCTGGCGGGCCGGGATCTGGCCTGCGCCTGCGGTGAGGACCTGGCCCATGATGACGTACTCGACGAGTTCGGGAGCGACCCTGCCCTTCTCCAGTGCACCTTTGATGGCGATGCCGCCGAGATCGGAACCCGAGAAGTCCTTGAGCGATCCGGACAGGCGACCGACCGGGGTACGAGCCCCGGACACGATGACGGACGTGGTCACGTTATTCCTCCAACCATAAGCAACGGAAGTTAGTCGTCGTTCTGCACATCGGCACCGGCGAACAGAGCGATCACCCCGGTGAGCGGTGCGACGAAGCTGACGCTAACGTCGACTCTATGACCTCGACCACGCCGTCCTCCACCGGACTCCCCATTCGCGCAGATCTCGTCACTGCGATCGACCACGCTGGTATCGCCGTCCCCGACCTCGATGTAGCGATCGCGTGGTACACCGATCACCTTGGAATGATCGCCGTGCACGAAGAAATCAACGAAGGCCAGGGAGTACGGGAAGCAATGCTCTCGTTCCCCGGGGCCGCCGACGGTTCCACCGCCCTGCAATTGCTGGCTCCGCTCGACGAGAACTCGACCATCGCCAAGTTCATCGGGCGCAACGGACCGGGACTACAACAGCTCGCGTACCGGGTGACCGACATCGACGAGATCTCGGACGAACTTCGCAGTCGCGGCGTTCGACTGCTCTACGACGCGCCCCGACGTGGAACTGCAGACTCTCGGATCAATTTCGTTCACCCTAAAGATGCAGGTGGCGTCTTGATCGAATTGGTAGAACCAACCAAAAGTCCGATTCATTGACCTACCGTCTGGCCCTGCACCCTACGCACCGGTAAATTGACCGCCATGGCCAACGAGCAAGAGCGAACCGGTGTGCAACTTCCCTTCACCCTCGTACGTAAGGGATTCGACCGCGACGAAGTCACCAACTATTTCGAACGGTTCGATGCCGAGCTTCGCCTGACGACCGCCGATCGGGATGCGGCGGCGTCGCAAGCCCGTGACCTGGCCAAGCAGTTGGACGATGCACGCGACGAAATCGACGAACTCCGCAAAGACATCGACCGACTGTCGGTACCTCCCACCACCGCCGAAGGAATGAGCGACCGCATCTCGCGGATGCTGCGCCTTGCATCGGACGAGGCGTCGGAAGTTCGCGCGAAGGCGCACTCGGAAGCCGAAGAGATGGTTTCGGTCGCCGAACAGGAAAGCGCACGGCTCCGCGGTCGGCACGAGTCTCTGGTCGCCGAACTCGAGGAGCGTCGATCGGCTCTCGAGACCGAGCACGAGCAGACGATGGCGCAGGCACGCACCGAAGCAGCTCGGGTGGTCGAGGCTGCTCAGGCCGAACGCGATCAGCTCGCTGCCGAGTCCGAGGCCAAGCGCGGCAAGGTGCAGGACGACTTCGAGATCACGATGGCCGACCGTCGCACCAAGATTCTCGCGGCTCTGGAGGATCTCGAATCGTCCAGCAAGGCCGATGCTGCTCATCGCATCGAAGAGGCGACTACCGAGGCGACTCGCCGCCTCCAGGCAGCTACCGAGCAATCGGAACGACGCATCGCGCATTCGAAGGAACTCGCCGAAGAGCTTCGGGTCCTTCGCAGCCGCGTACTGGCTCAGCTCCTCGGCATTCGAGGTCAGTTGGACTCTGTGCCGGCGATGCTCGCATCGGTCAATCGCGAGAGCGAGCTTCTCGATTCACCCGAGGGCGCCGCAACGATGCTCGACAAGGACGACGAGTCCGACAGCAAGCAGAAGGCCGACGCCTCCTCCTGACGTGACGTACGGCGCTGGTCGATCAGGACCAGCGCCGCGTCAGGCCTCTGGTTCCCCGGCCGGACCAACAGCCCGAGTGCCAGTGGCGACGGTTGTCCGGGCCTCCGAGTTCGTCCGCCGGCCACGCGACGACGTGCGCGACCCCCGGCCTGATTTCGTGGTCGCACCCGGGGCACCGGTACGTCTTGGTCGCACGGTTGCCCGGCACCGTTCGCATCGTGAATTCCTCGTCGGACCAACCCGACGGGCCTGCTTCGATGCGTGCGCCACCCATCAATGAGTCGGGACGCGAATCACGCGCACCGGCGTTCTTCCGGTTCGCTTTGCGGTCGTGATTCCTACGCGGCACGCATCGAGTGTAAAAGGTCGAGTCAGAAGAGTCTGAATTCGGTACTTTCGGTACCGCGGAGAATGTCGTAGTCCAGAGTGAGACAGCGGATTCCGCGATCGACGGCAAGCGTCTTGGCCTGCGGCTTGATCACCTGCGCTGCGAACACTCCACTCACCGGCGCCAACACTGGATCGCGGTTCAGCAGTTCGAGGTAGCGCGTCAACTGCTCGACGCCGTCGATCTCCCCGCGCCGTTTGATCTCGACGGCAACCGTTCCGCCGTCCGCATTGCGGCACAGCAGGTCGACGGGCCCGATCGCGGTCATGTACTCCCGGCGGACGAGCGTGTATCCCTCGCCCAGAGTCTCCACATGTTCGGCGAGCAATTCCTGAAGGTGCGACTCGACGCCGTCTTTGATCAAGCCAGGGTCGATTCCGAGTTCGTGGCTCGAATCGAGCTCGACGTCGTCGATCGTGATGCGCAGTTCTTCGCCTGCCTTGTTGGTGACGACCCACTTGGTCGACCCGTCCTCGGTCGTTTCCACCATCCAGCACGGCGGACTCATCCAGTTGAGCGGCTTGTAGGCGCGATCATCGGCGTGCACGCTCACTGACCCGTCGGACTTCACGAGAAGCAGTCTGCGAGCAGGAGGAAGGTGAGCGGTGAGCCGTCCGACATAGTCCACTTGGCAACGAGCAATAACAAGACGCACTTGACCACCCTAAGCCAAACCGACCGATAGTCTGTGACCACCATGCCGCAACTGAGACGATCCGCCGCGCCTCTCGGATCTCGCCTTCTCGGCGACACATCCGAGTCCCCCCGACGGCGCCGCGTTCGAGTCCAAATTCTTCTGACGACGTTCCTGCTGTGCTCGAACCTGATCGGCGCGGTCATCGTCGGCACACTGGTCAGCGTCGTGGTTCCGGGCCCGGATGTTCTCGAGCCCACCGAGTATTGGTGGGTCAACTTCATCGTCATCCCGGTGTATGTCGCACTCGCGTTTCTCTTCGGAGCCGTGTGGGGCACAACGAGAGCACTCCGATCTCTTCGATGGGCCATCGAGGACAGGAAGCCAACGCGCAAGGAACAGGTGACCACCCTGTCGATGCCGTGGCAGCTCACTCGCGTGCAGATCCTGCTGTGGACGGGCGGCCTGGTTCTGATCACCACGGTCGACGGGATAATCGATCCGCAGTCGATTCCCAAGGTTGCCTTCACAATCGGCGCCGGCGGCACCGTGGTGTGCGCGTTCAGCTATCTACTGAGTGAGTTCGCCTTGAGACCCGCTGCAGCGCGAGCGCTGGAAGCGGGTGACCCTCGACGTATCCGTATCGCGGGTGTCATGGGTCGATCTATTCTGTCCTGGATTCTGGGGACCGGTGTCCCCGTTGCCGGCCTGATGATCATCGCGATCTTCAGTTTCATCCGGCCGTACGCGTCCAATTCGACGCAGTTGGCCGTGGCCATCCTGTCGCTCGGTGGCATCACCCTCGTCTTCGGATTCTTTCTGACACTGCTCGGAGGATTCGCCACCACCGCTCCGATCCGCAATGTCCGTTCCGGAATGGCCGAAGTCGAGCGCGGGAACATGGACGTTCATCTCGCTGTGTACGACGGCACCGAACTCGGCGAGCTTCAAAGCGGTTTCAACAGAATGGCCGACGGTGTGCGGGAGCGCGAGAAAATTCGCGACCTGTTCGGACGCCACGTCGGTCACGAGGTCGCGGAAGCGGCACTGACCAAGAACCCCGAACTCGGCGGCGAGGAGCGAGATATCGCCGTCTTCTTCATCGATCTCGTCGGTTCGACCGAGCTCGCCGCATCACGGCCACCATCGGAAGTGGTTGCGCTGCTCAATCGATTCTTCGCTGTAGTCGTCGACGAGGTCGACGAGCACGGCGGGTTCATCAACAAGTTCGAGGGTGACGCTGCGCTCGCGATCTTCGGCGCCCCAGGCGAAATCGACGACCACTGCGGATCCGCGCTCGCCGCGGCCCGCAATATCAGCGCCAGGTTGCTCGACGAAGTCCCCGAGTGCAGCGCCGCCGTCGGTGTTGCTTCAGGACGTGCCGTCGCCGGCAACGTGGGAGCAAAGTCCCGATTCGAATACACCGTCATCGGAGACCCCGTCAACGAAGCCGCACGGTTGTCCGACCTCGCCAAGAATGCGCCGGGCGCAATCCTGGCATCCAAGGTCACAGTCACCGGCGCATCGGCCGACGAAGCCGCTCTGTGGACTTTCGGAGACAGCGTGACGCTCCGAGGACGGTCGGAAGAGACAGTGCTGGCAAGTCCGGCGGCCTGACGCTGGCTAGCAACGCGGCGTGTAGGCAGGCGCCGCCCATGGGTGCGCGCAGAATCGGAGCGGCAGAGCCGTAGATCGCGCCAAAGCACGTGCGTTTGCGTTGAGCCAGGACGCCGGCAATCGGATGCCACCAATGCACGTGCGTTCGCGTTGAGCCAGGACGCCGGCAATCGGATGTCACCAATGCACGTGCGTGTGCGTAGAGATTGGGGCCGGCGATCGGATCGACCAGAATGCACGTGCGTTTGCGTGGATCGTGGGGGTCGGCGATCGGATGTCACCGATGCACGTGCGTTTGCGTCGAGCCAGGACGCCGGCGATCGGATGCCACCAATGCACGTGCGTTTGCGTAGCGACGGGGCCGGCTTGGTGCTGATGGCGCGAATGCACGTGCGTGTGCGTAGAGATCGGGGGCCGGCAATCGGATGCCACAAATGCACGTGCTTGTGCGTGGAAATGTTGGGGGGTGGAATGCAGAAAGCCCCTGAACCACAGTGTGGTTCAGGGGCTCCCTGGAAATAGTGTTCGGCGGTGTCCTACTCTCCCACACCCTGTCGAGTGCAGTACCATCGGCGCTGGA
>NZ_JAHFVG010000006.1 GCF_023264675.1 Rhodococcus sp. (in: high G+C Gram-positive bacteria) | reverse complement strand
TCCTTGTCCTCGAAGTCCGCGTGGCCGGCCTGGCGGAAGTCTGCGTTGGCGTCGAGCGTCACCTTGCCGTCGAGGGCGAGGATCTGATCGTCCGGGGTGCGAACCAGCGGGTTGACCTCGACCAGCAGGGCGTCTTCGTTGATGAAAACTTCCCACAGCTTCTGGATGGTCACCGCAGCGGCATCGAGCACCTCGGCGGGAAGCTTGCCTTTTTCGGCGATTTCACGAGCAAAAGCAAGGTCGACGCCCTTGACGGCGTCGACCGGGATACGTGCGAGGGCGTCGGGGTTCTCCTCGGCCGTCACCTCGATTTCGACTCCACCCTCGACCGAACACATCGCGAGGTAGGTGCGGTTGGTGCGGTCGAGCAGGAAGGAGATGTAGTACTCCTCGGCGATGTCGGAAGCTTCTGCAACGAGCAGCTTCTTGACGACATGGCCCTTGATGTCGAGCCCGAGGATCGCTTCGGCGTTCTCGGTTGCTGCTGCGACGTCCTTGGAGTACTTGACGCCACCGGCCTTGCCGCGGCCGCCGACCTTGACCTGAGCCTTGACCATTACGGGCTTGCCGATTTCTTCGGCAATTTCTGTTGCTCCGGCGACCGTGTCGGTGACACGACCGGCGGAGGTGGGTACGCCATGCTTGGCGAACAATTCCTTCGCCTGGTATTCGAAGAGATCCATCAGCTCACCGTCTCGTCTACGTTGACGCCCGCTCCAGGGGTGTGAGCGGGTCCGATCACCGACTTTATCCAGGTGGTCCTGGGCTGCAACGGGCGCATGGATGGTATGTGGTCTATCTCACCGGCACGGCCTGTGTGTCCTGCGCCTCACTTGACTTGCTTCCGCGACGAAAGTACCGCCGCCACAGCAAGAGTCAGGCAGCCGAGCGCCCCCGCGAACACACCGGGCCCGACGACGGGATCCAGCGCACGTCCCTGAGTCAGCGGCCAACCCAGCAAATAGATCACCATCGCCACCGCAGATCCGACGAGAAGCGCCGATCCGCGGGAAGGCCTCGACGTGGCTGCGACACCCGCTCCGATCACCACCGCGACGGCAAGCAGAGCCTGCCCCCAGGCATCCCAACCCCAGGGAATCTCGAAGAACGACGCCGCGGTGACGTCGGCACCTCGATAGAGCGGCAAACCGAGACCGACTGCAGCCAGGAGCGCTCCCGCCCAGGCGACCGCCCCCACCGTGCGGTCCGACCGTGTGTCGGATGTGTCGACGTCCTCGCGCTCGGCACTACCCGCCAGCAACACCGCGATCCCACAACCGAGCGCAGCGACGACGCCGAGAGCCGTCGCGATGCCGCCGCCACCCACGGAGATCCCGTCGATGTCGGTGGCCAGCACCAGCGATTGCAGTACACCGCTCGCCGCCATCACCCCCGCGATCGCGAGGACACCGAGCGCAGGACGGACCGTTGCCGCGAACAACGAGAAGAACAACGGCACCGCAGCCACCACGAGCACGAAACCGGCGACGACGGTGGTGCGCGTCGCGAGAATCTTCGGATCCGGCAGGCCTTCCGGCACGTCGAGCACCGGTAGTAGCCCGCCGACGATGAGCAGGATCCCCGCTGCCGCACCGAGCGATCCGGCAGCGATGTGCCAGCGCATGAACGCCGAACTGCCGTCGACAGTCCCTGATCGCTCGATCCGTACCCCACCGGACCGACGTTCGCGCAACGCCGCCACCGGCAGGATCAACGCACCGACGAGCACGAGCACCACGGAGACGACCACACCCACCACCGCGCCGAGCGACACGGCGATCGTCGGCCCCGAGTCGGCTCCTGCCACACACCGTGCACCGGCGATGCCGAGCAGGCCGAGACCCGCCCCGAGCGTTGCACCTGCAGCAACCGCCGGAGAGATCGACGCCAACGCGGCCGAGACGACCACCAGAAGTGCCAGTGCGACGAGGCCCGATCCGATCGAGGTCGTCAGGGGCGCTTCCACCACGGCGGGGACCAAGACGATGGAATCCGTCGAGTCGAAGGGCGGAGCGAACATCGTGACGGCCCCGATCAGGGCCGCGATTCCGGCCGGCAACGCCAACAGACTCCCGATTCTGGCGGCAGTCGCCCGTCCGCTCAGATCGGCGCTCGCGGAATGTCCGTAGCCGTCACCGAAGGACGCGCGGTTGACCGCCACCAGTCCGAAGAGGCCGCCGATCACGGCGAGCGCGTGCGCGGCGAGCAGCAGGTAGGCACCGAGCGCTGGGGTGAGGGCCTCGGCCGTGGTGGGTCTGAAGAGTTCGAGACGATTGGAATCGATCGGCGATCCGACGAGGGAGAGGTCCATGACGGTCAGCCCGACCGCGACCGCTCCGTACCCGGCGGTCACCGCCCCGGCGATGGCCGGCCGTAGGACGAGTCCGACGATCGAGAGGATCGCGACGATCACGAGCGGCGCGACGGAGACGACCGCTGCGGTACCGACACCGCCGATCGGGGGCTCACCCTCGGACGAGCCGACTGCGTCGGTCACCAGGGATGCGAGCGCGCATACAGCGGCCGCCGATGTCACGACCGCCGCCCACAGAGCCGCGCCCCTGGCGCTCTTGCGGTCGTCGGTTCGACCCTCGATCACCCGAGGGGGAACTTTTCCGGTCTGCGATGGAGTTGCCACAACAGTCGACGCTAGCGTCCGGCGCCGGATCCGCGGGCGAACCCACGCCGCGTTTCGGTAACAGCATGGCGGGGTAGTCGTGACCTGTCGGAGATCACAAGCGGTCTCCGCAAAAGCCCTGCTCGCCTTGTGAGCCATCTCACATATGCGGCCACATAGGGCGATTAACTTGCGCGCCCTGCAATCGTTTCGTTACCGTCTGCCGAGTCTTAAGTCACGAGCAGATCACGGAACTGGAGGTCGCAGGGTCTTGTCGCAACACCGCGCGTCCTTCACATCCAGTCGGTTCGTCACACCGGCCGCGGTGACCGAGAGCACCCCCACGGTCTACTCGACGCAGACCCGATGGGCCGACGACGCCGACAGCTACGACACCGGAGATCTCCAATCCGGCGGCTACGACTACTTCGCAAGCAACTATGGCTCTGCCGACAGCTACCACGACTCCGAGCTCCACAGCTCGTCCGAGTCGAATAGCTCGGCGGAGCCTGATTTCGTTACGGAGACCATCTCCCCCGACGTCATGGCGGTCGCACCCCGCCGCGGCGCCCACCGGATCCCGACGCCTCCCGCCGCCATGAAGGGCCGGGCAGCCGTGCTCGCCGTCGCAGCGGGCGCGATCGTTGCAGCCGGCCAAGCCGTCATCGACCACGGACCGTCGGCAGCGAACAGCTCCGAGGAAGTTGCACTGGCAGCCGGAGCAGCACCTGCCGCTCCCGGAATCGCCGCGACTGCCGTCCCGCAGGCTGCCAACTACGCCGCTGACACCACAACGGATGTCGCGCCGTCTTCGGCTCCCCAGATTCTCAACGTCGCGAACCCGGTCGATCTGAGCCAGTTCAACGACATCCTCGCCAAGGGTCAGCGTTTCAGCGAGGAGCGCGCAGCACGCGAAGCCGCTGCCCGACGCCCGCTGTTCGTGCTCCCTGCTGTCGGCACCTACACCTCCAACTTCGGCACCCGCTGGGGAGTTCTCCACGCCGGTGTCGACATCGCCAACTCCATCGGAACCCCGATTCTCGCGGTAGCCGACGGCAAGGTCATCGACGCAGGCCCGGCGTCCGGCTTCGGCATGTGGGTTCGCCTGCAGCACGCCGACGGAACCATCACGGTCTACGGACACATCGACAGCACCAACGTCACGGTCGGCCAGCAGGTCATGGCAGGCGACCAGATCGCTCGCATGGGCAACCGCGGCTTCTCCACCGGACCCCACCTCCACTTCGAGGTCCACCTCCCCGGTGAGAACAAGATCGACCCGTTGCCGTGGCTGGCATCCCGAGGCATCGGCCTCGGACCCGAGATGGACTAGATCTCCTCTCGTTCCGAGCGCACACGCTCACCGCATCTCTGCCCCCACCACGCAAACGCACGTGCTTTCTCGCACCCGTAAGCGCATCCCGCCAACCCCCACGCAAACGCACGTGCCTTCTCGCACCCGTGAGCGCAACCCACCACCCCACGCAAACGCACGTGCTTTTGCGTGGGGGGTAGCGGCTACCCGCTCAGAGCTTGGTCATCGGCACGCCGCCGATGAGCATCATCTTGACTCGCCCGGACGTACCGAAGTCGACGAGAACCATGGCCGACGTGCCGGCGCCGTTGGATTCCAATACCGTCCCGAGACCGTACTTGTCGTGATTGACGCGGTCGCCGACGGCGAGAACCAGTAAGTTGTTTCGCGCGCGTGCCGCACCGAAGCTCGGCGTCGACGCGGCGGCCCGACGGTCCCCGAAGCCACCGCCTCCACCGAAGCCACCGCCCCCGAACCCGCCACCGCCGAAGCCACCGCCCGAACGCTGACGCCCGCCTCCGATCGACCGTCCGCCGACACCGGGATCTTCACGTTTCCAGTCGATCAGAGACTGCGGAATCTCTTGCAGGAAGCGCGATTCCGGGTTGTTGATCGGCTGACCCCACGCCGATCGCATGATCGCGCGGGTGACATACAGGCGATGTCGTGCCCGGGTGATTCCGACATAGGCGAGCCTGCGTTCTTCGGACAACTCCGCCGGGTCGCCGAGCGCGCGCATGTGCGGGAACTGCCCGTCCTCCCAGCCGGTCACGAAGACGACGGGGAACTCGAGACCCTTCGCGGTGTGCAGCGTCATCAGCGTCACGACGCCGGTGCCGGAATCCGGAATCTGGTCCGTGTCAGCAACCAGCGACACTCGTTCGAGAAACGCTGCGAGCGAGCCGGGCTCGGGTAGCCCCTCTTCCGGGTCGGCTTCATCGCCTGCTGCGGCGGCGCCCTCATCGGTATCGAGTTCTGCTTCCACTGCTGCGAGGTTGCGGGCTTCCGATGTGAATTCTCGTGCAACGCTGACGAGTTCGTTGAGGTTGTCGAGCCGAGCGCCGTCCTGCGGATCGCTGCTCGCTTCGAGTTCCGCGCGGTATCCCGTGCGGTCGAGGACTGCTTCGACGACGTCGCCGATGTCGGTGATGTCGTTGCCGTCGTCATCGGTGGAGTTCATGACGCCGCGCAGCTCGTCGAGCAGTTCGAGGAACTGCCCGATCAATTTCTGGGACCGCGAGTTGAGCAACGCGACCTTGCCGGCTGCGGCGTCGTGCAGCGCCCGGGAGAAGCTGATGTCGCGTTGCTCGGCATGGACTGCCACGCATGCCTCCGCGCGGTCGCCGATGCCGCGACGCGGGGTGTTGAGGACGCGTCGCATACTGACCGTGTCGTCTTCGTTGGACAGCACGCGTAGGTAGGCGACCATGTCGCGAACTTCCTTGCGCTCGTAGAACCGGACGCCGCCGACGACCTTGTACGGCAACCCGAGCCTGATGAAGATCTCTTCGAGGGCACGCGAGGAGTTGTTGGTGCGGTAGAAGACGGCGACCTCGTCGTAGCGCACATCGTGATTGTCGACGAGGCGGTCGATCTCCGACGCCACGAACGACGCCTCGTCGTGCTCGTTGTCGGCGACGTAGCCGACGATGAGTTCGCCTTCGCCGGAGTCCGTCCACAGTTTCTTCTCGCGCCTGCCCGTGTTGCGCGAGATGACCGAGTTGGCCGCCGAGAGAATGTTCTGGGTGGACCGGTAGTTCTGCTCGAGCAGGATCGTTCGAGCGTCGGGGTAGTCGCGCTCGAATTCCTCGATGTTGCGGATGGTGGCACCGCGGAAGGCGTAGATGGACTGATCCGCGTCACCGACGACACACAGCTCGCCCGGCGCGATGGTGCCTTCGAGAGCGCCGTCGGAATCCTCGCGTCCCACCAACTCGCGAACGAGCATGTACTGCGCGTGGTTGGTGTCCTGGTACTCGTCGACCAGCACGTGGCGGAACCGACGACGGTAGTACTCGGCAACCTGCGGAAACGCCTGCAGCAGCCCGACGGTTTCGCCGATGAGATCGTCGAAGTCCATCGCGTTGGCCGCCCGCAGGCGCTGTTGGTAGATCCCGTAGATCTTGGCGACGAGTTTCGGCAGCTCCACCATCTGCTTCTCGGCGTCCGTGACGGCGTCCTCGGGCCCGATCAGCTCGTTCTTGAGGTTCGAGATGGCTGTCGCGAGCAATCGAGCCGAGAATTTCTTGGTGTCGATCTGCAGATCCTTGGAGATCATCGTCAGCAGACGGCGTGAGTCGTCGGCGTCGTAGATCGAGAAGTTCGAGTTGAGCCCGGGCAGCAACGACGCCTGGCTGCGAAGAATGCGTACGCAACTCGAGTGGAACGTCGACACCCACATGCTGCGTGCCCGAGGCCCGACGAGACCGGCGACGCGCTCGCGCATCTCGGCCGCGGCCTTGTTGGTGAACGTGATGGCCAGAACCTGGCCTGGACCGACTCCCCGCGCGGCCAGGAGGTACGCGATCCGGCGCGTCAGCACGGCCGTCTTTCCCGAGCCTGCCCCGGCCACGATGAGCAGCGGAGATCCGGAATGCGTCACAGCCTCACGCTGCTGCGGGTTGAGACCCTCCAGCAACGTTTCGGACCTGGATTTTCCGGGGGCGGGTACAGCCGAGAGATTCGTGTTCATCGCTTGTCGAGGTTACCGGCGTGGACCGACACCGATGCACACGATCGGAGCCGCGGAAGCGTCGCCGATCGACGCAGGTACGTGTTACTCACGAGTCAGGAACGGAGCGACCTTGGCCGACGAGTGACGACTCCTATTCGAACAAGCGACTTTCCAGGAGGCCTCCCAAGTGGCAAACTGAATCGGTGATCGAAACAGCCGTTCGTCGCCACCCCCTCTGTACTGCCGATATGACGTCGGCCAAAGGCGGGAGCTGTCGCTGATCAGTCGCATCCCGCAGTTCTCTTGCCGAGGATTTCGGGATTATTGTTGTGACTAACTACACATCGACACATCGTTATGGCGCGTAAGCCCGAATGAACACCAGACGTAACGGTGTCGAACAAGGCAACGATCCACACTTGTGACACGAGGAGAAAAAATGGCATCCACGACCAAGATCGACTCCGAAACCGCATTGCCCTCGTCCGAGGCAGAGATCGATGAGCTTCGGCACGAGATCGACCGCCTGGATTCCGAGATCCTCGCTGCCATCCAGCGACGCACCGAGGTATCGCAGCTCATCGGACGCACCCGCATGGCGTCGGGCGGCCCCCGCATGGTGCACAGCCGCGAGATGAAGGTCCTCGATCGTTTCAGCAGCCTGGGCCAGGAAGGCCACACACTCGCCATGCTGCTGCTGCGTCTGGGACGCGGCCGGCTCGGACGCTAGAGGCATCACTCGTTGTGCATGCCAAAGGCATGCACAACGAGCACCGATCGATCAGGTGAGAGCGATGTACTTGGTCTCCAAGTACTCCTCGATCCCCTCGCTTCCGCCTTCGCGGCCGAAGCCTGACGCCTTCACTCCACCGAACGGCGCAGCCGCGTCCGAGATCACTCCGCGGTTGACTCCCACCATTCCGCTGTCGATGGCGTCCGCAACGCGGAGAGCCCGATCGAGACCCTGGGTGTAGATGTACGACGCCAGCCCGAACTCGGTGTTGTTGGCGGCGTCGATTCCCTCTTCTTCGGTGTCGAAACCGACGATCGGCGCGACGGGTCCGAATACCTCTTCTTTCAGGATGCGAGCAGTCGCCGGCACGTCGGTGAGCACCGTGGCCGGGTAGAAGTAGCCGTCACCGCCCGGCGCCTCGCCGCCGAGAGCAACGCTCGCGCCTGCCGCAACGGCGTCGTCGACGAGTTCCTGCACCTTGGCCAACTGGTCGGCGTTGATCAGCGGTCCGAGCTTGGTATCGGGATCGATGCCTGCACCGAGTGTCATCTCTTTCATGCGTTCGACGAGTTTCGACGTGAATTCCTCGCGCACACTGTTCGCGACATGGAATCGGTTGGCCGCCGTACAGGCCTCGCCGCCGTTACGCATCTTGGCGAGCATCGCCCCGTCGACCGCTGCGTCGACGTCGGCGTCGTCGAACACCACGAACGGAGCATTGCCGCCGAGTTCCATCGACGTGCGCAGCAGTCCGCCTGCCGATTGCTCGACGAGTTTCTTGCCGACCTCGGTCGATCCGGTGAACGTGAGTTTTCGCAGCCGCGAATCTTCCAGCAGCGGTGCACTGACGGCACTCGACTTCGACGTCGTCAGCACCGACAACACGCCCTCGGGCAAACCGACCTCGTCGAAGATCTGAGCGAGAAGGAGCATCGTCAGCGGCGTCTCGCTCGCCGGCTTGACGATGATGGTGCATCCCGCGGCAAGCGCAGGCCCGATCTTGCGCGTCCCCATCGCCAGCGGGAAGTTCCACGGCGTGATGGCGAGCACGGGTCCGACGGGCACCTTCGACACCAGAATTCGGCCGTTGCCTGCGGGAGCAGGGGTGTACCGACCGCCGATGCGTACGGCTTCCTCGGCGAACCATCGAAAGAACTCGGCGCCGTATTTCACCTCGGCCTTGGACTCCGCGAGAGCCTTGCCCATCTCGAGGGTCATCAGGGTGGCGACGTCGTCGGCGCGTTCGGTGATCTTCTCGAACGCGGCCCGTAGGATTTCGCCTCGCTCTCGGGCCGGGGTCTTCGCCCACGCTTTCTGCGCCCCTGCCGCCGCGTCGAGCGCCTTCTTCGCGTCGGCGGGGCTGGCGTCGGCGACCTTCGTGATGGGCTTGCCGGTGGAGGGATCGCGGACGTCGAACGTCGCGCCGTTCTCGGCATCGACGGCGCGGCCGCCGATCCACAACTTCGCTGGAATGGATTCGATGAGTGAGTTGATGTCCATCTCGAAAGTGTGCCCCCACCGATGGGCCGACAAACGAGAAGGCGCGCACAAGCACGCCGCGCGCATTACTGTTGGAAAATATGAGCGGCGACATCACGGGCACCGAAGCCTGGAAGAATCTGACGGCACATCACAGCACCATCGGTGAGAAGAAGCTTCGAGACCTGTTCGCCGCGGATCCCGAGCGCGGACGCACGTTCACCTTGGCGGCAGGCGATCTTCACATCGACTACAGCAAGCACATCATCGACAGCGAGACCGTGTCGCTGCTGGTCGAGCTTGCGCGCGCCGCCGACGTCGAAGGCAAGCGCGACAAGATGTTCGCCGGCGAGCACATCAACACCTCCGAGGATCGCGCGGTGCTGCACACTGCGCTGAGGCTTCCGAAAGACGCGACGCTGGAGGTCGACGGCCAGAACGTGGTCGCGGACGTTCACGAAGTCCTCACTGCCATGGGCGAATTCACCGATCGCGTGCGCTCGGGCGAATGGGTCGGTGCCAGCGGCTCGAAGATCTCCACCGTCGTCAACATCGGTATCGGCGGATCCGATCTCGGCCCCGTCATGGTCTACAAGGCGCTGCGTCACTACGCCGACGCCGGCATCGACGCCCGATTCGTGTCCAATGTCGACCCCTCCGATCTCGTCGGTGCACTCGACGGCCTCGACCCGGCGACGACGCTCTTCATCATCGCGTCGAAGACGTTCTCCACTCTCGAAACCCTGACCAACGCCACGGCTGCGCGGCGCTGGCTCGTCGACGCGCTCGGTGAGGATGCCGTCGCGAAGCACTTCGTCGCGGTGTCCACCAACGCCGAGCGCGTGTCCGAGTTCGGTATCGACACCGCCAACATGTTCGGCTTCTGGGATTGGGTCGGCGGACGCTATTCGGTCGATTCCGCAATCGGTCTTTCGGTGATGGCCGTGGTCGGCAAAGAAGCGTTCGGTGAATTTCTCGACGGGTTCCACCAGATCGACGAGCACTTCCGCACAACGCCGCTCGAGCAGAACGCGCCTGCCCTGCTCGGCTTGATCGGACTCTGGTACAGCAACTTCTTCGGCTCGGAAACCCGTGCGGTGCTTCCCTATTCGAACGATCTGTCGCGCTTTCCCGCTTACCTCCAGCAGTTGACCATGGAGTCCAACGGAAAGTCCGTCAAGGCCGACGGCACACCCGTCACCACCTCCACCGGTGAAATCTTCTGGGGCGAGCCGGGAACCAACGGTCAGCACGCGTTCTACCAACTTCTGCACCAGGGAACGCGGCTGATCCCCGCCGACTTCATCGGATTCGCCGAACCGACCGACGATCTTCCGACGCGCGACGGCACCGGCAGCATGCATGACCTGCTGATGAGCAACTATTTCGCGCAGACCAAGGTGCTCGCGTTCGGCAAGACTGCCGACGAAATTGCCGCCGAAGGCACTGCGGCCGACGTGGTTCCGCACAAGGTCATGCCGGGAAATCGGCCGTCGACATCGATCCTCGCGCCCAAGCTCACACCGTCCGTCGTCGGACAGTTGATCGCCCTCTACGAGCATCAGGTGTTCACCGAGGGTGTCGTCTGGGGCGTCGATTCCTTCGACCAGTGGGGTGTCGAACTCGGCAAGACCCAGGCGCTCGAGCTCACACCGGTGCTCACCGATGCCGACGCGCCCGCTCCGCAGGGCGACTCGTCGACCGACGCGCTGGTCCGCTGGTACCGCGATCAGCGAGGGCGCGCCAAGTAGTTCCTGGCCGGCTGCGGCCGCGCACCATCACCCACAAAGGGTTCGTCTGTAAAGAAACGGATCCATTCGGTCCGCTCTTGCGTCCTACTAGATATGGACTTCGATCAACCAGGGATGTTCTCTCGCAACGATGCGCTGAACGCCGGCTATACCGATGAGGACCTCAAGCGTGCGAGATCGCACGGTGAACTGCACACCGTGCGGCGCGGGTACTTCATCCGCACCGAGGTCCTCATCACACTCGACCCTCACGCCAGACACCTGATACTGGCCGAGGCGACCTTCTCGGAGTCCAGCAGCAAGGCCGTGTTCAGCCATGTCAGTGCTGCTGTTATACACCGGATGCAGACGTGGCAGATCCCGCTCGACAAGGTGACGCTCACCATCGACCGCACCTACGCCAGTAAGCGCGGCAGGCAGCGAGTACTGCACGGTTCACCGCTACCCGAAGAAGACTTCACCGAGGTCGACGGACTTCCGGTGACGACGGTCCCGAGAACCATCGCCGATCTGTGCCGCACGACGCCGCTCGTCCCGTCGGTGTGCCTCGGCGACCAGGCCATCCGTGCCGGGATGGTCACGATGGAAGAACTGCATATCGCGCTGGACGCCGCCCGGAACCGGACCGGCATCGCCAAAGCGCGGCAGGCCGTGGCACTGATGTCCGATCGCAGCGCGAGCGTCGGCGAGTCGCGGAGCCGCATGCAGTTGGACACGCTTCCGCTGCCGCCTCCCCTTCTCGATCAAGGGGTGTACGACGACGGAGGCGCTCGTGTCGGCCGGGCAGGATTTCTGTATCCCGACCACGGCGTCATCGGCGAGTACGAGGGCAGCGGCCTGTACGGCGCCGACCCGATGCCGTCCGATATCGCGAGCAAACGTCGGCGAAATCGATTGGAAGATCTGGGTTGGGTTGTCGTTCGGTGGACGTGGCAGGATCTCGCCACCCCCGAGGCGTTCACCAACCGCGTTGCACGGGCATTCGTCCACGCGGCAGCCAACAAGGTTCCGCGCGGAAGTTTCATCGCCGACCGAGCCCGAGGGTAAAGCAACTTTGAAGACCGTTTAGGAGTCGATTAACCCAGTCGCCGGCCAATATAGTGAGTCTATATAAATACTGACGCTAACGACTTTCGGGGACACTGTGACTGCAGAAGAGCAACTCGACCTGGGTGACGTCGCTACGGTTCGCCGACGCCTACGTGTGGACCACGATCATCCGAACTACAAGTGGATCACGCTGTCCAACACAACACTCGGTGTCCTGATGGCCACCGTCAACTCGTCGATCGTCATCATTTCGCTGCCCGCCATCTTCCGCGGAATACATCTCGATCCCCTGGCGGCGGGCAATGTCAGCTACCTCCTGTGGCTGCTGATGGGATTCCTGCTCGCGTCGGCGGTGTTCGTGGTGACGTTCGGCCGCATGGGCGACATCTACGGCCGCGTCAAGGTGTACAACCTGGGCTTCGTCGTGTTCACCGCGGCATCGATCATGCTCTGCTTCGATTTCTTCGACCAAGGCGCCGGGGCGTTGTGGCTCATCGGATGGCGCGTGATTCAGGGCATCGGCGGGGCGATGCTGATGGCGAACTCCACCGCGATCCTCACCGACGCATTTCCGTCGCGCCAGCGCGGGATGGCTCTCGGCATCAACCAGGTTGCGGCCGTTGCCGGTTCGTTCCTGGGTCTCATCATCGGCGGCGTGCTGTCGGAATGGGATTGGCGCGCCGTGTTCTGGGTCAGCGTTCCGCTCGGGATTCTCGGCACGGTCTGGTCGTACAAATCGCTTCACGAACTCGGCGCTCGCGGCACCGGCAAGATCGACTGGCTCGGCACCGTCACGTTTGCAGTCGGCCTGACTGCCCTGCTGACCGGCATCACGTACGGAATCCAGCCCTACGGAGACTCCTCCACCGGTTGGGGAAACCCCTGGGTGCTGGCGGCAGTGATCGGCGGAATTGCCGTGCTCGGTCTGTTCTGCTGGATCGAATCGGTGGTGGCGTACCCCATGTTCCATCTCGCGCTGTTCAAGAATCGTGCGTTCGGCTGGGGAAACCTCGCCGGTCTGATGGCGTCGGTCGGCCGCGGCGGACTGCAGTTCATGCTGATCATCTGGCTCCAGGGAATCTGGTTGCCGCTCCACGGATACGACTACGAGTCGACACCGCTGTGGGCAGGCATCTACCTCCTCCCGCTCACCATCGGCTTCCTCGCCGCCGGGCCCATCTCCGGCATTCTGTCGGACAAGTTCGGCGCACGACCGTTCGCGACCGGCGGCTCACTGCTGGTGGCAGCGACCTTCCTGCTCATGCTCGTCATCCCGGTGAACTTCAACTACTGGGTGTTCGCGTTGCTGGTGTTCCTCAACGGCGTCGGATCCGGACTGTTCTCCTCACCCAACACCGCGGCGATCATGTCGAGCGTGCCCGCCGAACAGCGCGGAGCAGCGTCGGGAATGCGCGCCACGTTCTTCAACTCCGGCACCGCCCTGTCCATCGGAATCTTCTTCTCGCTCATGATCATCGGCCTCTCACACACGCTGCCCGACGCCATGTTCAGCGGCCTGACGGCCGAGGGTGTCCCGTCCGATGTCGCTCAGGGAGTGGCATCGCTTCCGCCGGTCGGCAGCTTGTTCGCAGCATTCCTCGGCTTCAATCCGATCGAGGAACTACTCGGGGCGTCGGGCACGCTCGGCCAAGCGGGAGTCAATTCCGATGTGCTCGTCGGACAGTCGTTCTTCCCGAACCTGATCTCCGGTCCGTTCCACTCCGGGCTGATCGTGGTGTTCGTCGCCGCAGCAGCGATGATGGTGATCGGTGCCATCGCGTCGGCATTGGCGGGCGGACGCTACGTTCACGACGAGCAGGAGGAACTGGCGGAGGCCGAGAAGGAACGCGTCTGAGCAACCTCAGCCGGGAACCCTGTCGAGGATCGCAGCAGTATCGACACCAGTCGGCAGGGTTCCGAAGGCGTTACCCCAGTCCTCGCCGAGTCGGCTCGCGCAGAAGGCGTCGGCCACCGCCGGGTCTCCGTGCCTGACGAGCAACGAGCCCTGGAACACCACGGCCATCAGCTCGACGACGCGTCTGGCGCGATATTCGATGTCGGACCGATCTGCCAGTTCCTTGCCGACCCGGGACACGGCGTCGTCGAGCCTCGAATCGGCACCGGCGGCGAGGCCTACCTCGGTGAAGAACGCCTCGACACTGTCGGGCTGCTTGGCCAGTGCGCGAAGCGAATCCAGGGCCGCAACATTTCCTGATCCTTCCCAGATCGACATCAGCGGCGACTCTCGGTACAACCGCGGCATACCGGATTCCTCGACGTATCCGTTCCCCCCGAGACATTCGAGCGCCTCGGCGGCGTGCGACGGCGCCCGCTTGCACACCCAGTACTTGCTGACGGCCAACGCGATTCGGCGCAGTTCGGATTCCTGGGTGTCTCCGCGTACCGCTCGATCGGTTGCCCCGGCGAGCCTCGTCATCACCGCGGTTGCGGCCTCCGATTCGACGATCAGATCGGAGAGCACGTTGCGCATCAGCGGTTGATCCACCAGCGCGGCGCCGAATGCCGAACGATGGCGAGCGTGGTGCACGGCCCTGACCGTCGCATTGCGAATCCCGGCAGCCGACCCGATGACGCAATCGAGTCTCGTCATGTTGACCATCTCGATGATCGTCGGGACTCCTCGTCCTTCCTCACCGATCAACCAGCCGCTCGCTCCCTGGTACTCGAGTTCGCCCGATGCATTCGACTTGTTGCCCAGTTTGTCCTTCAGACGTTGCAGCGCAATACGGTTGCGGGTGCCGTCGGGTAGCACGCGGGGCAACAGGAAGCACGACAGTCCGCCCGGAGCCTGGGCCAACGTGAGGAACATGTCGGACATCGGCGCCGACGTGAACCATTTGTGGCCCACGATCGTGTAACTGCCATCCGACGACGGTGTTGCCGTGGTGGTGTTGGCACGAACGTCGGAGCCGCCCTGCTTCTCGGTCATCGACATTCCAGCGGTGAGGCCGCGCTTCTCGGTGGGTATCCGAAGCCCGAAGTCGTAGTGCGTCGAAGCGAGCAGCGGCTCGTACATCTCCGCGAGCGCCGAATTGTGCCGCAGCGCAGGCACTGCCGCATAGGTCATCGAGATGGGACACATATGGCCTGCATCCGCCTGCCCCCAGACGTAGAACTTCGCGGCACGGGCGACGTGTGCTCCCGGCCTGTCGCACTGCCAGGGCGTCGCGTGCAGTCCGTTGGCAACGGCCACCGACATCAGGTCGTGCCAGTGCGGGTGGAATTCGACCTCGTCGACGCGGTTCCCGTAGCGGTCGTGGGTGCGCAGGACCGGCGGGTATTCGTTGGCGAGCCGCCCCCATTCCTGAACTTCGGCGCTGCCTGCAAGATCGCCGAGTTCACGGACATCGCCGGACGCCCACTCGGCTCCTTCGCGCCGCAGCCCCTCCAACAGGGACGCGTCCTCGG
This sequence comes from Rhodococcus sp. (in: high G+C Gram-positive bacteria), assembly GCF_023264675.1. GTDB lineage: Bacteria > Actinomycetota > Actinomycetes > Mycobacteriales > Mycobacteriaceae > Rhodococcoides. The sequence goes on along the minus strand of NZ_JAHFVG010000006.1, from coordinate 166,295 downwards.
ACGTGTTGTACGGAACCAGGTCGGGGACCTGATTCGACACCGTGTGGGTGAGAGGGAAAGTCATGACCGAACTCCTAACGAGCGAAGGGCGAAGGACACGAGGTCGGGGACGACGTCGGCATCGGGCACCCGATCGGGGCACACGCGATTGGGGCTGAGGGGACCGACAAGGATTTCTCCGACGGCGCCCACCAAGCCTGCCGCCGCCAGCTCGACGTTCTGTTCGGGGATTTCACGTGCAGCGATACCGGCGGTGATCGCACCGGCGATGGCGTCGGTGAAGCTGCGCCGAAAGACGAGCCGTTCGGCATCGACGGCGGCGTCCACCGGTTCGGCCAGCAGTGCGTAGGCCATCGTCCGGTTCTTCATGGCGCGGCCTGCGAAGGTCTCGACGATGGCGGTGACCCGCTCGACGACGGTGCCTGCCGACGACGCCTCGGCGACCGCGCGCACCTCGCGGCCACACACCTCACGGAAGATCGCGACGAGCAGGTCGGACTTGTTCTCGAAATGCGTGTAGACGCTGCCGGCAGACACGCCCGCGGCCGCAGCAACCGAGGCGATCGACAAGCCCTTGTAGCCCTGCGTCGACAGAACGTCGATCGCCGAGGCGAAGAGCTTTTCACGGCTTGCGTCGAGACGAGCTTGCACGGCCGTCGTGCGGCGGTACGGCATAGCAAGAAGTGAACACCCATTCATTGCTTCACGCAAGCCCCCTCGAGTACCGTCGAGGGATGTCGGTGAGGATCGAACGTTCCGGACCTGTGACCACCATCGTTCTCTCGCGCCCCGAATCGAGAAATGCCGTCGACGGGCCGACGGCCGCCGAACTGGTGGCGGCGTTCGAGGAATTCGACGCGGACTCCGACGCCGCGGTCGCTGTGCTGTGGGGCGAGGGCGGCACGTTCTGTTCGGGCGCCGATCTCAAAGCCCTCGGCACCGAGCGCTCCAATCACGCAACCGAACACGGTGACGGGCCGATGGGACCGACACGGATGCGACTGTCGAAGCCGGTGATCGCTGCAGTGTCGGGATTCGCCGTCGCGGGCGGCCTCGAGCTTGCACTGTGGTGCGATCTTCGAATCATGGAAGAAGACAGCACGTTCGGAGTTTTCTGTCGTCGCTGGGGCGTGCCGCTCATCGACGGCGGAACGGTTCGCCTTCCCCGACTCATCGGGTCCTCGCGCGCTATGGACCTCATTCTGACCGGCAGGGCCGTCGATGCGCAGGAATCACTGTCGATCGGCCTCGCCAATCGTGTGGTCCCTGTCGGACGAGCACGATCGGAGGCCGAGGCCCTCGCAGCCCAGCTCGCACTGCTCCCCCAGACGTGTATGCGCCAGGATCGGCTGTCCCTCATCGAGCAGGACGGGCTGGAGGAAGAGGCAGCCATCACCAACGAATTCCGCCACGGCGCCATCTCGATGGCGGCCGATGCCCTCGGCGGCGCTCGGCAATTCGCTTCGGGTGCAGGTAGACACGGCACGTCCACCTCGTGAGCGATGATCGCCTGTCGGTCATCGACGACATCTTCCTGCGTACCCACCGGGGGTTCGGACTTCCCGTCGTCCTCCAGGGAGTGTGGCGCTGCACCGAGCATGTGGATCACGTCGATTTCGCTGCCATCCACGCCAATCTTGCCTACGGTCGCCTGGGACGCCGCGTCGTCACTCCGCGAATTCCCGGAGCGCGCCGCCGATGGATCAACTCGACCGACACGCTGCCGATCCAGTACCACCCGACCGCACTCGGCGAGTCCGACGTGCTCGCCTGGTCCGACGCGCAGGGCGATGTCGACCTCGACCCCGAACACGGGCCTGGTTGGCGATTGTCCTCGGCTACCCTCGATTCCGGAGGGACGGTCGTGTCCCTCGTGTGCTCGCATGCGCTCGCCGACGCGGCGGGACTGATCGCTGCGGCAGGCGAGGCATTCGACGGAAGCGCACCACGGCCGAATCGGACTCACCACCGATCCGATGTAACCGATGTGGTGTCACTGCTCGCACGCGTCACCGGATCCTCGGTTCGGGCCATCGCCGGACTGGCGATGCGCGCGGAGTCTCGGCGCGAGATGATCGACTACCTCCGGCCGTCCCGTCGTCCCGAGCCTCACGAAACACACATCGGCACTGCAGTATTCGAGATCGACGCCGTGCTGTCGAATTCCGAGTTCATCGCACTCGGCACCGCGATCGCAATCGAGCTCGGCGAGCAGGAGCCGGTGAGCGTCAACGTCCCGTTTCGCTCGAACGTTTCCGGCGCCAACGAAATCGGCATGGCAACCATCGAGGTGTCTGCCGACAGTTCACCGGCCGAGATCAAGGATCGATGCAAGACCGCCTTCGCCGCACCCGCCGGAGCGCCCAGTGGATTTCCCGCCGAAATCGTCCAACTGCTTCCCGACGCCGTTGCCGCGGGCATGACGTCGTCGCCCGGCACTGCTCGGGTGCTGTGCTCGAACATCGGCGCGCTGCCGGAGTCCATCGCCTCGATCGGCGGCCACCAGGCGTCGGCGCTGGTGACACGGGCATTGCATCCCGGTTCCGAACTCACCCGGTCCACAACCGCGCTGTCCTCGTATGTGTCCACGCTGAACGGCCGAACGACGCTGGCGCTGGTCTCGACGGAGGCACGGTACGCAGCAGTTCTCACCGAACGCGCGTCGGCCGTGCTCACGCGCCGGGGTCTGCCCGCCCGATCCTGGCGGTAGGGACTACCGTAAAGCCATGAGCGAGCACGACATCTACAGCAAGATCGAGCAACTTGTCGCCACCGAGCACAAGCTGCGGTCACAGAACGAAGCGGGCGAGATCGACCCCGCCGACGAGAAGGCTCAGCTGGCCTCGATCGAGCATGCGCTCGACCAGTGCTGGGACCTGCTTCGCCAGCGGCGCGCCCGGCACGACGCAGGCGGAAACCCCGACGACGCCCAGGCGAACAGCACGGAGCAGGTCGAGCACTACCTGCAGTAGGACCTCACACCAAGCGGTTGGTGAGTTCGTTGGGAAGGAACCGCAGCGCGACGTCGATGCCCTGCCATTTGAGTCCGGGCAGGGCCGCTCGGCGTTGTTCCTTCTCGATTGCGCCGACCATCGCGGACACCCCTTCGTCGAGGGTGGCGGTCAGCGCGCTGCTGTCCCCTGCCTTCGCCGACATGTCGGTGGCGATGAACCCGGGAAGAAGCGTCGTGACGACGATGTCCGTCTTGGCAAGTTCGGTCGCGAGAGCTTCTCCGAGTGCGGCCACCCCGGCCTTGCTCGCCGAGTAGACGGCCTTCGCGCCCGGCAGACCGCGATCGGCACTGATGGAGCTCACCAACACCAAGTGGCCGTGCTTCTGCGGCCGGAAGATCTCGAGCGCCGCCTCGCACTGCGACAACGCACCGACGAAGTTGGTGCGCGCGGTGGCAAGGTTTGCATCGGCCCGTCCGCTGCCGATCTTCGCGCCCTTGCCGAGCCCCGCATTCACCACGACGCGGTCGAGACCACCGAGTTCGTCGCGTAATTCCCCGAACACTCGAACGACGGCGTCGTGATCGGTGACATCGAGCGCACGGACCGCCACCGAAATTCCAGGATGCGCGGCCAGCAACTCCTCGCGCAGCGTCTCCAGACGGTCCTGGCGGCGGGCGCACAGCGCAAGGTTCCGGCCTTTGGCGGCGAATCGCCTGGCCATCTCTTCGCCGAGACCAGAACTTGCGCCGGTGATCAGAATGTTCTTCCTCGTCTTCCCCATGGCCGAAGACCCTATGCCACTCTGGTGACATGACGACTACTGACGAATTCGATGTCATCGTGATCGGCGGCGGCCCCGTCGGGGAGAACGCCGCGAGCTACGCCATCGCCGGGAGTGACCGAACGGCAGTGATCGTCGAGCACGAACTCGTCGGCGGCGAGTGCTCCTACTGGGCCTGCATGCCCAGCAAGGCGTTGCTTCGCCCGAGCGAAGTGCTCGAGACGGCTCGAAACATGCCGGGGGTGAAGGAGATCGTCGGCGAGAAGACTCTCGATGTCGACGCCGTGCTGGCGCGTCGGGAATCGTTCACGCACGGTCTCGACGACTCCTCGCAGGTGAGCTGGGCCGAGTCCGCCGGGATCTCGGTCGTCCGTGGCCACGGACGGATCAGCGGGGAGAAGACCGTCGACGTCGACGGCCGTACCCTCACCGCTCGGCATGCCGTGGTGATCGCGACCGGCACGTCGGCGTCGGTGCCGAATACGCCTGGACTGCGTGAGGCGCTTCCATGGATCTCCCGCGACGCGACCAATATCCACGAGGTCCCCGGCCGCGTTGCCGTCATCGGCGGCGGAGTGGTTGCGACGGAAGCCGCGACGTGGTTGTTGTCCTTCGGGGCCGAGGTCACGTTGATCGTGCGCGGCTCCCGGCTTCTCGCGGGGAGCGAACCGTTCGCGAGTGATCTCGTCGCCGCTGCGCTCCGCGAGCGCGGCGCAAAGATTCTGTTCGACGCCGATCTGACCGGTGTGTCACGTCCCGGCGCGGAGGACACCGGTATCGGCAAGATTCACGGCGGACCGGCCGAGCTCACGGTCGGAGGCGAGACGATCACCGTCGACGAGATTCTGGTGGCAGCCGGTCGCAGGCCCGCGAGTGCCGATCTGGGCTTGTCGGCGGTGGGGTTGGACGAGGGCAAGTACATCGAGGTCGACGATCGGCTCCAGGTACCGGGACACGAGTGGCTGTATGCGGCCGGCGACATCAACGGCCGGGCGCCGCTGACCCACATGGGCAAATACCAGGCGCGCGTGGCGGGCGATGTCATCGCGGCCCGTGCGGACGGCACACCTCTCACCGGCAAGCGGTTCGCCGCGAGCGCCGATCACGGCCAGATTCCACAGGTCGTGTTCACGCCGGTGCAGGTCGCGGCCGTCGGACAGACGGAGAAGCAGGCGCGGGACGCCGGAATCGACGTCGAGATTCTGGGCGTCGACATTGCCGTCGCCGGGTCGTCGTTGGTGCAGGACAACTTCTCGGGCCACGCACAGCTGGTGGTGGACAAGGCAGCGGACGTCATCGTTGGCGCGACGTTCGTCGGGCCGGGCGTCGACGAGCTGGTGCATGCCGCCACGATCGCCGTCGTGGGCAAGGTGACGCTGGACGACCTGTGGCATGCGGTTCCGTCGTATCCGACGGTCAGCGAAGTCTGGCTGCGGCTGCTGGAGTCTCGCCGCTAGCGCAGGTGGCCTCGGGCAATGCCGGCGTACACCTCGGGATTGCGTCGTCTGATCCGCAGCGCCACAACCACTCCGGCCACAGCCGCGAGTACGAGTACGACGGGGATTGCGTTCACGACGACGGAATCCGAGCCCGTCAGAGTGCTGTAGTGCGTGCCGGCAAGTATCAGACCCGTTGCCAGGCCGATGAATCCGATGCCCGGCGCGACGATGGTACGCAACACCGAGCGATCGTCGCGGCGCCAGAAGAACGCCACGACCGACAGTGCTGCAGCGGCCTGCAGGGCGATGACGCCGAGCGTTCCCAGACCGATGGCACCCGCGGCAACCACCAGGTATGGATCCGCCCCGGCCACCGCGAACACGATCAACGCGGCCGTGCATACCGCGGTGACCGTCATACTGCCGATGTGCGGGCTGAAGTGCTTCGGGTGGAACCTACCCAACACCTCCGGCACCACTCGTTCCCGGCCGAGCGCGAACAGGTATCGGCTCGCCGCGTTGTGCACCGCCAGGTAGGACGCGAGGACGCTCGTGCACAGGAGTACGGCGGTGCCGTCGTACAGGATGGTTCCACCGAATTCACGGGCGAGGGTGAACAGCAGGTTCCCCAATTCGGTCTGTGCCATCGCCGGCGCGTCGACGCCGCCTGCAGCCCCGACGATGATCCAACTGGTGATCACGTAGAAGACCGCGATGGTCGTCACCGCGATGTAGGTCGCGCGGGGAATGCTCCGGCGTGGATCCTTCGTCTCTTCGCCGTAGAGGGCAGCGGATTCGAACCCGATGAAGCTCGAGAACGCGAACATCATGGCAATTCCGAGAGATCCCGAGAACACCTGGGCCGGCGAGAACGACGCCAACGGCAGTGCCTCGGTGCCCTTCTGCCCCACCACCAAGACGTTGAAGACCGTCAGAAACGCGAACTCCGCGACCATCAGTGTGCCGAGGACCTTGGCCGAGAGATCGGCATTCCGGAAGCCGAGACATGCCACGATCGCCACGGCCACCGCGCTGAACACCCACCACGGGACGTCGGGACCCGAATCGAGCACCACGAGGTGGGTGAAATAGCCGAATGCGGCGGCCAAGCCACACGCGAGCGACGTGTACGCGATCACGGCGACATAGGCGGCGGCGACACCAGGTGGCTTTCCGAGCGCAAGCCCGACGTAGGTGTAGAAGGCGCCGGTGTTGATCACCTGTTGACTCATCGCCGCGAAACCGACCGAGAAGCACAGAAGAACTATGCCGCTGACCGCGAAGGCAGCGGGAAGACCTGCGCCGTTCCCTCGAATCAATGCCAGGGGGACGTTGCCGATCATGGCGGCCATCGGTGCCGCCGCGGCGACGACGAGAAACACCACCCGGCCGGTGGTCAGTGTGCGCCGATCGGTCATGGGTTTCGAAGTTACGCCTACGCGAGGAACAATGTGCCGATGGACACTCAGCGGGGCTTCGAAAGACTCGTCAATTTCAGTGACGCCGTGGTGGCGATCGCCGCCACACTCCTGGTTCTGCCTCTCGTCGATATCGCCGATCCCGATGCGGGTACCGGCACGTGGGATCTTCTCGGTGAACACGCAGCCGAAATCTTCGCGTTCGTACTCAGTTTCGTGGTCATCTTCCGGCTCTGGCTGACCCACCACCGACTGTTCCAAGACGTCGTCGGGTACACGAGGCCGATGACGTGGGCAAACTTTCTGTGGCTCCTGAGCATCGTGTTCCTGCCGTTTCCCACCAAGCTCATCGCCGAGAAGAGCGGCTTCGATCCGAGTGCGTCCTCGTTGTACGTCGGGACGATTCTGGTAGCGAACCTCGCGATCTGCATCATCGCGCTCATCGTTGCCCGCCGACCCGAGCTCGCACGGCCCGGATCGGACGTCCACCTTGCCGAGACTCTCATCACCAGCGGCCTGATGATCGTCGCGCTCGGACTGAGCTTCACCGTTGTCGGTTTGTGGTCGATCGCCGCGCTCACACTGACCGGTCCGATTCACCGCATCGTCGACCTCGGCGTCGCGCGGTCGAAACGTTGAGTACCGAACCGGCGTCGAAGCAGCAGCCACTTCTGGTGTTGGGCAAGATCACCGAGATTCTCGACGCCTTCTCCTTCGATCGGCCGTCGTTGACCCTCGGCGAGATTCAGCAGGCGACGAGCATTCCGACCTCGACGGTGCAGCGCCTCGTCACCAATCTCGTATCCCAGGGATTTCTCGATCGAAGCGGAGATCAGATCCGTATCGGGGTGCGGATGGCGTACTGGGCGGCGACGGCCACCAAGGACCTCGACGTGTTGTCCGTCGTCAATCCTGTCCTCAAAGAGATTCGCGACCTCACCGGTGAGACCACCTGCTTCTTCCGACAGGAGCAGCACTACCGGGTGTGCGTCGCGATCGCCGAGACCCGGCATGCGCTACGACGAGACATGTATGTCGGCAAGGTCATTCCGTTGAACGTCGGTTCGGCCAGCAGGATCTTGCTCGCCTACGACTCGAGCCTTGCCGAGCGCATCCTCGAGGGCACCCTCGAGAAAATGACGGCGGACTCGATCACCGAGGCGGACACACTGCGCGGCACTCTCGTGCAGGCGCGTGCCGACGGCTACGCCATCACCACCGGTGAGCGCGAGAGCGGAGCCTCCGGATTGTCGGCTCCTGTGTTCGATTCGGCATCCGACGTCCTCGGCGCCGTCACCATCAGCGGCCCGACGCTGCGAATGCCGTTGACGCGGTGCGAAAGTTGGGTCGACCTGCTCGTCTCGCACGCCGAGCAGATCACCCGCACCCTCGGCGGCCGCTACCCTGCCTGATTCCAGGCCGAGGGGTTGACGGGGTGCGGCGGAATCGATCCAGCGACCATCGCCGCGGCGTTCTCGGCGCACAGCCGGGCCATTTCCGATCGCACCGACACGGTGGCACTGCCGACATGCGGCAGTAGCACGGTGTTCGGGAGTCCGGCCAGCCCCGGCGCCAATTCTGGTTCTCGTTCGTAGACGTCCAATCCGGCACCCGCGATGACCCGTTCGCGAAGTGCCATCACCAGCGCGCCCTCGTCGACGACCGGCCCGCGGGCGGTGTTGATCAGGATCGCCGAGTTCTTCATGGCCCAGAGTGCGCGTTCGTCGACGAGATGGTGTGTGTCGTCACCGAGCGGAACATGCAGCGAGAGAAAGTCGCTCGTTGCCACCAACTCGTCCCACGAGACATGCTCCACACGCCCGGCGAACTCGCCTAGCTCCTCGTCAGTGACCTCGCGATCGGACGGCGGCCGCGGGCAGAACTTGACCGTCATCCCGAAGCCCAAGGCGCGCCGTGCCGTCGCGCGCGCGATGCGGCCGAAGCCGGCGAGCCCCAGTACCCGGCCCGAGACATCGCTGCCGAGCATCAGCTCCGGTTGCCAGCCCGTGAATGCCCCCGAACGCACGAAGTGATCGGCCTCGACCACCCGCCGCGCCGTCGACAGAATCAGCAGCATGGCGATATCGGCGGTGGAATCGGTCAGCAGACCAGGAGTGTTCGCGACGAGGATCCCGCGCTCGGTTGCTGCGCCCACGTCGATGTTGTCGAAGCCCACGGCGTAGTTCGAGATGCCGGTGATGCGGGCGCTGCTCAGTAATTCGGCATCGAACCGGTCACGTAACTGGGACACGACAACGGAGTATTCGCCCGAGGAACAGCGCTCGACAAGACCGTCGTGATCGAGTTCGAGGACGTCGACGTCACCGGCGGCAGCGAGGATGTCCATTCCGGGCGCCGGAATCGGCGTCGTGACGAGAATCCTGCTCATATGACCCACTCGAATGCCGAGGCGGAACGACCATGTGAGTTCGAGCGCGCTCCCTGAACGGCTTTCGAGCGCATGGGCTCACCGAGCTCGGCGAGAAGTTTCTCCGAAAGATCGACCATGGCTGCAAGCGTATCCGGGGTGAACCACGGCGGCCGGGTGGCGAACAGTATGTCCTCGCTCGAGGTGTTTCCGCTCGCGCCCGGGGCGAACGGGCAACCCCCGAGCCCTCCGAGCGCGCCGTCGACCATGGTGGCACCGGCGGAGATCGCCGCGAGAGTGTTGGCGACACCGAGCCCCCAGGTGTCGTGACCGTGGAACACGATACGGCGAGAAGGAGTTTCGGCGGCAACCCGCGAAATCAACGACGCCACCTGCGCCGGCACTGCTTGGCCGAGGGTATCGGCGATCACGATGTCCGTTGCACTGTCGGCGCGATCGTCGGCAGCGATCGCGAGTACACGCTCTTCGGGCACCGGTCCGTCGAACGGGCAGGTGAACGAGGTCGCGATACACAACTCGATCTGCCCACCCACCGACCGGGCGATCGCGGTGGCGTCGGGCATCGCGGCGAGGGACACTTCCGTCGTACGCCCGATGTTGGCCTGGTTGTGCGCATCCGACGCCGAGAAGCAATACTGGAAATTGCGGGCCCCGGCAGCGGCGGCCTTCTCGACGTGTCGGGGTGTGGCAACCCACACCCAACAGCGCGCGAGTTCGTCGGCCGTCAGTTCACCGATCACTTCGAGGGTATTGGCCATGGGCGGCACCTTGTCCGCGCGCGCGAGCGAACCGATCTCCAGCGACGGAACGCCGAGGTCGAGCAACCGCCGGATCACCTCCAGCTTTCGATCCGTGGAGAGCATCTTGCCCGTCAACTGCAATCCGTCGCGCATCGTCACGTCCCGGAGTTCGGCAGCAGGACCGAATTGGAACATCATGCACCCGTCTCGTTCTCGGTCCTACCGAGCAGATCTCGCAGAACTTCGGCGGTATGTTCGCCGAGCTCGGGACCGACCGACCTGATCGGGATCGACTGTTCTCCGATCACCGGAACGATGCCGACGAAGCCCACCTCGACCGGATGCTCCCCGCCGGTGTCGACCGCGAAGTTCTGAATCATGTTGCGCGCGTTGTACTGCTCGTCGGCGACAACGTCCGCTGCGGTGTAGATGGGTCCCGACGGCACCCCGGCGGCATCGAGAATCGTCAACGCCTGGTCCCGCGAGTGCAGGCCCGTCCACGCCGCGATGGCCGCGTCCAGCTCTTCGCGCCGCGCCCACCGACCGGCGTTCGACGCCAGTTCGGGGTCGGCTCCGAGGTCGGGGCGCTCGATCGTCTCCATGTATCGCTGGAAGATCGCGTCACCGTTGCCGGCGATGATGATGGCGTGACCGTCGTTGCACGGGTATGCGTTCGACGGTGCTATGCCTTCCATCCGTCCGCCGGTGCGCTCACGCTCGACGCCGTACGCGAGGTAGTCGGGAATGAGCGATTCCATCATCGACAGAATCGACTCGTTCAGCGCGACATCGATCGAGCGCTGTTCCAGTGTCAGTGACGCATCGGCGGTCTGCCGCTGAAACAGCGCCATGACACAGCCGAACGCGGCATAGAGGCCGGCGATCGAGTCACCGATGGACACGCCGACCCGCACCGGCGGACGATCCGGGTCGCCGACGAGGTTGCGAAACCCGCCGTACGCTTCCGCGACCGCAGCGAAGCCCGGGCGCTGCGACATCGGGCCGGTCTGCCCGAATGCGGAGATTCTGGTGATGATGAGGTCGGGGTTCTTCTCGCTCAGTTTCTCCGGCGAGAGCCCCCACTTCTCGAGTGTGCCCGGCCGAAAATTCTCGAGCACGATGTCGCAGTGCGCAGCGATGTCGAGGACGTCCTGGCGGCCCTGTTCGGTTCGCAGGTCGAGCACGATCGACTTCTTGTTCCGGTTGATGGTCCGGTAGAGCATCGACGTGGTTCCGGAGTAGAGCCGCCAGTTGCGCAACTCGTCGCCGGTTCCTGGTCGCTCGACCTTGATCACCTCGGCGCCGAAGTCGGCGAGCATGCGTGCGGCCGTCGGTGCCGCGATGTAGTTCCCGAGCTCGAGCACTCGAACGCCGCTGAGCGGTAAGGACATCGATTTTCCTTTCGCAACACCCGGCACGTGACCGATCGGACTGCCACCCGCATTATGGGCACACATTCACTTCATGGGCAAGGGTCGATCGGCGTCAGCGCAGGGGTTGCGCCCGCTTCACCTGCAGCGCGGCCCGGGAGGCGTCGAGTTCCACCGGTGAAGTCACCGTGACGGCGCCGACGCGAAGGATGCCGTCCGTCAGAGGTTCGGCGCGTAGTCCCCCGCGCCCCACGAGCGCCTTACGCGCTCCCTCGACCACCATTCGATCCATCCACACACACGGGTGCGCCGGCCTGCCGCCCCGGAATCGGACCGGGCCGTCACCGGAATCGAGTTCGAATTCCACCCCTCGCAGCGGATCGAGCTCCAGCCCGCGCACCACCACGTTGCGCCTGGCCACCGCTGTGTCGGGCACCTCCACGCCCAGGACGTCGCCGACGGCCTCCCACGCCTCGGCGGCCAGGAACGTCACCGCGGCCTCGGTGTGCGCTTTCACGCCGAAGAATCGGTCGCCTCGGATCCCCTTGTTCGCGACGACGTCCACCGCCGCGACCAACTCGGTCGGGACGTCTTTCGACGGCCCGTCCTTGGCGCGGCCGAAGTACGCATGCGCAGGTGAGACCAGCAGCTGCAGGATTTCGGCGCGGTAATGAAAAGCCATGACGCCAGTCTCCTCCTACCAATACCTACCCACCGGTAAGTTTCGTTTGTAGACTCGCGTCCATGGCTTTCAATACCAAGGTGACCACGTTGGACGGCGTTCTCGAAGGCAAGGCCGTCGGCGACCTCGTCACCTGGAGAGGGATCCCGTACGCAGCCCCGCCGGTCGGTCCTCTCCGACTCCGGGCGCCCCAGCCGGTTCAGCCGTGGCCGGGCGTGCGCGACGCCACCGAATGGGGAAACGCCTCGGTTCAGCACAAGAGCGGAACCATGCTTTCGTTCGGAAAGTACCAACCGTCCAGCGAGGACTGCCTCACGCTCAACGTGCTCGCGCCTGCGCGACCGAGCGCCACACCGCGTCCGGTCATGGTGTTCGTTCACGGCGGCGCGTACACCCTCGGAACCTCCGCGACTCCGCTGTACGGTGGCGGATCGTTGGTTCGGCGATCCCTGCAGGACAGCGACGGCATCATCTACGTCTCGATCAACTACCGGCTCGGCGCCCTCGGGTACCTGGATCTGACTCAGTTCTCCACCCCGACGCGGCAGTTCGATTCCAACCTCGGCCTCCGCGATCAGGTCGCGGCGCTCGAGTGGGTGCAGCTCAACATCGCTCGGTTCGGCGGCGACGCGGACAACGTGACGGTCTTCGGCGAGTCCGCGGGCGGAAATGCGGTGACGACCCTGCTGGCCACCCCGGCAGCCCAGGGCCTCTTCCGGCAGGCCATTGCGGAGAGCTCGGCACCAGGCCTCGTCGCAACTCACGAGCGCGCCACGCAATGGGCACGCCAGTTCGTCGGATTCCTCGGCGACGGCGGAAACGCTGCGCATGCTCTCGATACTGCCGATGTCGCGCAATTGGGCAGGGCCGGTAACAAACTCGCCGTCGCAGTGCTGAAGGAGACCCCGGGGCTGCACCCGTTCGGCCCCGTCGTCGACGGAGATTACCTGCCGAAGAACCCACTCGACGCGTACGAGGACGGCTCGGCGCACCCGGTCCCCCTGATCATCGGAACCAACGGACGCGAAGGCACTCTGTTTCCCAAGTTCCTCGATGCATTGCCCACCAATCCCGAGCGCATCGAGAAGCTGTTCTCGCTCACCGATCCGTCGGCGAAAGATGTTGTCACCGAGGCCTATCCAGGGTATCCGGACGAGGCGTCGGCAATCGATGTCGGCGGCGACTTCACGTTCTGGAAGCCGTCGCTCGAAGTTGCGGAGACGCACTCGCGTCGGGCACCGACCTACAGCTATCGCTACGATTTCGCGCCTCGGGTGATGAAGTGGCTCGGGCTCGATGCCACCCACGGATTCGAACTGTTCGCGGTCTTCGGTATCAGCGGAACCAAATTCGGCAAGCTCATGACCATCCCCGGCGGACGTCGGGCGTTCGCGGAGGTCACCGAGAAGGTCCAGTCGCAGTGGCTGCACTTCGCGCATACCGGTGAGCCTCTCGCAGATTGGCCCAAGTACGACGAGGTTGCCCGCGAGACGATGATCTTCGACACCCGTACCCGAATCCAGCGAGACCCACGAGGCGACCGTCGCCGGGCATGGGAGGGGTACCACGGATACGCAAGCCTGAAGACGGAAGCATCCGCTACTTGAGCAGGCGTGACATCCGGCGGTCGGCGAGAATCTTGCCGCCGGTCTGGCACGTCGCGCAGTACTGGAAGGATCGTTCGGCATAGGAGACCTCGCGCACCGGGTCGCCGCACACCGGGCACGGAAGTCCGGTCCGTGCATGCACGCGCATGCCGGATCGCTTCTCGCCTTTGAGACGGGCGGCATCCTGGCCTTCGGAACGCGACACGGCGTCGGTCAGTACATCGCGCATGGCCGTGTATAGGACCGAAACAGCATGCGCATCCAGGCTTTTCGACGATGCGAACGGCGACAACTTGGCGACGTGGAGAATCTCGTCGGAGTAGGCGTTTCCGATGCCTGCAATGAGCGACTGGTCGACGAGCGAGGTCTTGAGCCTGGCAGTGGTACCGCCGAGGATCTCCGCGAACTCCGGCTCGGTCACCCCGAGCGCGTCGGGGCCGAGTTTGGCGATCGAGGGCACTTCCTTCGGATCGTGCACCACCCACACCGCGAGGCGTTTCTTCGTTCCCGCTTCGGTGAGGTCGATCGCCGGCGTCAGGCCCTCGGGAGTGAAGAAGTGAATCCTGAGGGCGAGAGGCCCCTTGCCCGGCTTCGGCGGCGCGGCGGACGGCTTGTCGGTCCACCGCAGCCAACCCCCACGGGAGAGATGCGTGATCAGCCAGAGATCACCGGCCTGGATCGCGAGGTGTTTGCCGAATCTGGCGGCGTCGGTGACATCGCGCCCCTGTAGTTCGGCAATCGGCGGATCGAACGTCTTGAGCACGCTCAGGGCTGCGATGTCGATGCGTCCGATGACGGCACCGACGGCGTTCTCGCGCAGGAACCCGGCGAGCGCTTCGACCTCGGGTAGCTCGGGCATGTCCCCATGATGCGCTACGCGCCCGTGTGTGGGTAGTCGGTACCGGGACCCACTACGCACACACCGGCGCCGCAGGCGCCTAAGATGCACATCGTGAAGGTTCCCACCCCGTACGAGGATCTGCTGAGGCACGTGTCCGCGACCGGCACCGCGAAATCGGACCGCACGGGCACCGGCACCACCAGCGTCTTCGGTCATCAGATGCGCTTCGATCTGTCTCAGGGCTTCCCGCTGATCACCACCAAGCGAGTGCACCTCAAGTCCGTCGTCTACGAGCTGCTGTGGTTCCTACGCGGCGACTCCAACGTCGGCTGGCTCAAAGAGCACGGCGTGCGCATCTGGGACGAGTGGGCGGCCGAGGACGGCGAGCTCGGCCCCGTCTACGGCGTGCAGTGGCGATCCTGGCCGACGCCGTCGGGCGAGCACATCGATCAGATCTCCGAGGTGCTCGACACTCTGAAGACCAACCCAGATTCCCGCCGCATGATCGTCTCGTCCTGGAACGTCGGCGAGATTCCGCAGATGGCGCTTCCGCCCTGCCATGCGTTCTTCCAGTTCTACGTTGCCGACGGCAAACTGTCCTGCCAGCTATATCAGCGCAGCGCTGATCTGTTTCTCGGAGTGCCCTTCAACATCGCGAGCTACGCGCTGCTGACCCACATGGTCGCCGCACAGGCGGGGCTCGAGGTCGGTGACTTCGTCTGGACCGGTGGAGATTGCCACATCTACGACAACCACCGCGAACAGGTGGCGGAACAACTCGGCCGTGAGCCGTATCCGTACCCGACCCTGAAACTGGCGCAACGGGATTCGATCTTCGACTACACGTTCGAGGACATCGAGATTCTCGATTACCAGCACCATCCCACGATCAAAGCTCCGGTCGCAGTGTGAGTCCGTCCACCGTCGGTCTGATCTGGGCGCAGGCTGCAGGCGGTGTCATCGGCGACAGCAATGCGATCCCCTGGCACGTCCCCGAGGACATGGCTCATTTCAAGACGATCACCGCCGACCATCCGGTGATCATGGGTCGCCGGACGTGGGATTCCCTACCCGCCCGATTCCGGCCGTTGCCGGGCCGTCGCAACATCGTCGTGACGCGGAATTCGGATTGGACTGCCGACGGCGCCGAAAGTGCGAGCAGCGTCGAGCAGGCCTTGGCGCTGGTCGACGGACCGACGGCATGGGTGATGGGCGGCGGCGAAATCTACCGAGCCGCAATGCCGTACGCCACCGAACTGCAGATCACCCACATCGATCTCGACGTCGAGGGCGACACCGTCGCCCCCGAGATTCCCGACGGGTGGGCTGCACTCACCGGCGAATGGCAGATCAGCCGCAAGGATGGGGTCCGCTACCGCTGGGACGAGTACGGCAAGGCTTACCGAACTCACTGATTCGCACGGACTTTCGCCCAGACCGCCTTCCGTGGGAGCGCCGGTACGCCATACTGGGCGCATGGACAAGAAGTCACTCACCGCCCTTGCCCGACAACAGCTCAAGCTCGCCGTGGGCGCGTCGAGTGGCCGAAGTTCACAGACCGTGTACGGCGGACATCAGCGGCATCTGCGGCAAACCGTGGTGGCACTCGCGGCCGGTAATCAATTGGCCGAGCACGACCTCTCCGGTGAGTCCACCGTCCTGGTGATCAGCGGTCAGCTCAAACTCGTCAGCGGTGAGAAGTCGTGGAAGGGATCGGCCGGTGACCTCATCGTCATCCCCGATGCTCGGCACAGCGTCGAGGCCGTCGAGGACGTTGCGTTTCTGCTGACCGTCGCGGTCTAGCGAACCACGAGGACCGGGCAGTCTGCAGTGTTGATCAGGGCATAACTGGTCGATCCGAGCAGCATCCCTCGAAATCCGCCGCGCCCACGATTACCGACGACGATCAACGACGCCTGCTCCGACAGCTGGCCCAGGACTCGCACCGGCCGATCCTGGGCGACGACGCGTCGAACCTCCACGTCCGGGTACTTCTCCTGCCACCCGGCAAGGCTTTCGGCCAGCACAGCTTCTTCGGCCGCTGCAATGTCCTCCCACTCGCTCGGCACTCCTGAAATGTGAGCGAGGGACACATCGGACCACACATGAACGGCAACAAGAGCCGCCGCACGATGCGACGCCTCGTCGAATGCCGCCGCGACTGCGGCTTGATTGATGTCGGAGCCGTCGACACCGACGACGACCGGACCGTGCTGCGGCGGCACTCCGTCGATGCTTCTCCCTCGCACCACCGCAACAGGTGAGGACGCATGTGCGGTCAGGCCGATGGACGTCGAGCCCAGCAACCCGGAATCCGATCCGCCGAGCCCGCTCGCACCGACCACCACCATCGCGCTGCTCTCGGACAACGACAGCAGAACATCGGTGACCTTGCCGTCGTACGCCTCGGTCGCGATGGTGAGCGATCCCCCGCCGGGGGTTTCGCGTGCGAGAACCTCGGCTGCGACCAGGCGCGATCCGGCGACGGCACGAAATTCGCGGATCTGCTCGTCTCCGAGGTGAGCAGGAATGTCGATCGCGGTGACGATCTGGAGCTCGGCGTGTCGCGACGCTGCGGTCGACACCGCCCAGACGATCGCTCTGTCGGCTGACTCCGAACCGTCGATGCCGACGACGATCGAGTTCTTTCCTGTCACGTGGAAACCCTCCGGTCACGGGGCCCGCACGTCTCCGGCGGGTCGATATCCGGCACCAGGATAGAACACTTGCCCAACTGACGGGTGATGCCGACGGACGTAATCCGCTCTTCGGTTCCCGAACATCGGAAACCGAAGAGCGGCTACTTTCCCACAGACCCCCCGGGGGATTATTTTGTTACGACGCGCGGAGCCTTTCGGCGTCGTGTGCGCGGGTGCGCAGTCGAAGTCGTTCGAAGTCGCTAGCCTGTTTTTCGAGATCGTCCAGGAAGTCCGCCAGGGTCTCGCGGCTGCGTACGCCTGCTCCCAGGTCGGTGCGCTCGAAAATGCGCCAGGCCCGCAAGGCCGGCAGCAACACCTCGTCGAGATGGCGGCGCAGGTCGTAGATACCGTCGCGAGCGAGAAGCATTGTGCTGCGCTCGAATCCGGGAAGGCCACTGCCGGGCATCTGGAAATTCATGATGACCTCGGTGATGGCCTTGACGGTCTGAGCCGGCGCGATATCCAGTGCTGCAGAGGCTATGTCGCGATGGAAAGCGACATGCAACTCCTGGTCGGCGACAATGCGATCCAGCAATTCGGTCACTGTCGGGTCACCGCATTCGACGGCGGTGTTGCGGTGGCTGACCATGGTTGCCATGACGTCGACGGTGGCATGCGCGATCGAGCGAAGCAGATGGTCGCCCTCCATGGACGATTCGATCCCGATCGTCGTGCACTGAAAACGCGCTCGATCGAGAGCGACCGGGTCCACACTCCGCGTCGCGACCAGATACTGCTGGATGGCGTCGGCGTGAACGTTCTTCTCCCCGGTCCACTCTTCCATCCAGTTGGACCATCCACTGCGCGAGGGCGCTTGCACACGCACGCGATCCGATCTCGCTGTGTTGTTGTGTGTCAGAAGCGTCGTCACGAGCGCAGCTTTCGCGGTCTCGGTCGGGTTCGAACGCCTCTGGCCCCAGAAGGTATCGGGCCGGATGTAGTCCTCCGGTGACCACGACACGGCAGTTCGATGGTGCCGATCGAGCGAAGCGTCGATCACGGGTTCGAGCTCTCGGTACAGCGCGAGTTGGTTCAGCACTCCGTTCACAGCCCCACCCCTGTCGATCGCCAAGCGGATTCCCCCTGTAAGCCGGTCGACGTCGACCGGCACTACAGAAACGCTAAGCCCCCGACACCCTCGCGGCGAACACCCTCGCCATTGTTTAGGCAATGTCGCAACCCGCGGACGACCCCAGTTGAGAGCCTTCACAAATTCGTTGGCTCAAACGCTGGATAACGCGTTGATAACATCCTATGATCAAGTTTGCTTAGAGCGCAGGAAACAAACCTCGAGTACGAAACGGGTGCGTTTCCCGCCCAGTTTCAACCAAAAAGTGCGTGGATGCGCAATAATACGCAGCAGTAACTTTGTTTCCGCCAGAGCTGAAGTTCCTACCTGAAGGGCTGATCTGTGACCGTTCACAACACGACGAGCCTCGGAATAATGGTTGCAGGACAGCCTGCATCCGCTCCACTTCGCGACTTCCGTGCCGTGGCCAGGCTGCTGGTCGGCCACTTCGCGGCCAATACTCCCTGCGGCTCCCTCCCGGGTGAGCAGCTACACGGAGACGTCACCGAATTCACCGTGAAATGCATCAGCATCGCAGTGCAGATGCTCGACGAGCGACGCGCTCCCAACGAGAGCGATCTGGCAGAACTACGGGCGAAGGCCAGCCAATGGGCGCGCGAGGGCGTACCCCTCGAGTCCGTTCTGACGGTCTACCACGAGGGCATCCAGATCGGCTGGAACCTCGTGTCCAAGCGAGCAGGCGAAGGCGACACCACCGATCTGATCGAAGCTGCACGTATGTTCGTGCTGCTCTCGGAGAAGGTGTCCATCGCAGCGTCCAAGAGCTACGTCGAGGAACTGCAGTCGGTTGCCAGCGAGCACCACACCGCAGCACACACATTGGTCTCCTCGCTCCTCAGCGGACACAACGCCGTTGCGATCGCCCGCCAGTCCGGTATCGAACTGGCAGACAGCTACCTCGTCCTCGCGCTGTCGGTGCCGCCGCATCCCGACGAGAACGATCCGGCGATCCAGCGGACCGTCGCTGCGCGGCGCAAGCTTCGCCGAGTTCAGGCCGAGCTCGCCACCGTGTGCGGACGCACCCCATTGTCGATGCTCAGCACCGAGGGCGGCACGGTCCTCATCCCCGGAGTGCGCGACGAGGAATGGGTCGAAGCCCTCGTCCACCGCCTCAGCACTGCAGCAGAGGTACCGCTCACCGTCACCGCGGAACAGGCAGCCACCGCCGACATCCCCACGGCAGCGGATCAGGTCCACGAACTGTTGGCACTGGCCCACCAGCTCCATCGACCGTCCGGGCTGTACCGGATGGACGATCTGGTGCTCGAGTACCAACTCACACGGCCCGGCCCCGGCCGTCGTCACCTTCGCCAGATTCTGGAGCCGCTCGACGCCTCGCCCGAGCTTCTCGAAACGCTGGAGATCCACATCTCCCACGATCTGAACCGTCAGCGCTCCGCCCGGCAGCTTCACCTACACACCAATACCGTCGACTACCGGCTCAAGCGCATCGCTCAGCTCACCGGGTTCGATCCCACGAGACCGTCGGGGATTCGGCATCTGCAGGCTGCACTCGTCGCGCGCCGGCTGGAGG
Organism: Rhodococcus sp. (in: high G+C Gram-positive bacteria); assembly: GCF_023264675.1. GTDB lineage: Bacteria > Actinomycetota > Actinomycetes > Mycobacteriales > Mycobacteriaceae > Rhodococcoides. The sequence continues at coordinate 146,751 of NZ_JAHFVG010000006.1, read as the reverse complement.
CGTCGCAGGGTGCCGCGTAGGGAATAGCTTTCCCCGAACGCTGGTTACACACTTCGACAGTGTTCGATCCATGCCCCGGGTACCAACACATCTGCCGCTGCGAGCGGCCACTTGCCGAGAGGCGCACTGGCGGACACTGTCGCAAGGAGAACCGCCCACATCCGTGTGGGCGGTTTTCTGTTGTCGGCGTCGATCTACGTCACCGGCACTGCGGCTGCCGAAAGTGTGGCCGGTATAGTGGCGCGTGCACGACGCGCCTTCGTAGCTCAGGGGATAGAGCAACCCTCTCCTAAAGGGTAGGTCGCAGGTTCGAATCCTGCCGAGGGCACCATTGTCCGCCGTAGGATTGCCTGTCATGACGGCCTACGTTCTCCTGCTGCGCGGCATCAATGTGGGCGGTAAGAACAAGATCCCTATGGCCGATCTTCGGGCGTTCCTCGAGGACGTGGGCTTCGGCAGCGTCGCGACCTACATCCAGAGTGGCAACGCACTCTTCCGATCCGATCTCGAAGCGGAGGCGATTCGACAACTCGTCGAAGACGGCCTTCCCGACAGGTTCGATCTCGACAGCTCCCTCATCAAAGTGCTGGCGTTGTCGGCAGCGCAGCTTCGGGCCGTCGACGCGAACAAACCCGACGGCTTCGGCGACGAACCGGAGAAATACCACAGCGACGCCATATTCATGATGGGCATCGACGTCGACGAGGCGTTGGCGATCTTCAATCCTCGTGACGGAGTCGACGCGGTGTGGCCAGGCGACGGTGTCATCTACTCACGCCGCGTCAGCGCTCTCCGAACGAAGAGTCGGCTCAGCGCGATCATCGAATCCCCCCTCTACAAATCGATGACCATCCGGAGTTGGAGCACCACGAGCAAGCTGCTGTCGAGGATCGACGAGATCGATGACGCGGGAACCTGAACACGGCGCCTGCGACGGGCCTACTCTTCTGCGATGGGAAAGAAGAAGGTTGGAAAGGTCGATTCCTACACCACCGTGCTGACGAAGGCGGAGTACGAGAAGGAGCTCGCTCACCTTCAGCGCGAGCTGGTTCGCATGCAGGAGTGGGTCATCCGTGAGGGTTTGCGCGTCATGGTCATCTTCGAGGGTCGTGACACTGCAGGCAAGGGCGGCACCATCAAGCGGATCACCGAGCGGCTCAACGCCCGGTATGCGCGCGTCGTCGCCCTCGGCACAGCGTCGGACAAGGAAAAATCCCAGTGGTATTTCCAACGCTACGTGGCTCATCTCCCGGCCGCGGGTGAGATCGTTCTCTTCGATCGCAGTTGGTACAACCGCGCCGGCGTCGAGAAAGTCATGGGTTTCTGCACCGACGAGCAGTACGACGAGTTCTTCCGCACATGTCCGGAGATCGAGCGCGCGCTGGTTCGCGACGGCATCATCGTCATCAAGTACTGGCTCTCCCTCAGCGACGACGAGCAGGAGAAGCGCTTCACCTCACGAATGAACAACCCGACCAAGCGCTGGAAACTGAGCCCGATGGACCTGGAGGCACGGGCCCGTTGGGTCGACTACGCCGAGGCGAAGGACTACATGTTCGATCGCACCGACATCTCCGAGGCTCCGTGGCACGTTGTCGACGCCGACAACAAGAAGGCGGCTCGCCTGAACGTCATCAGCCACCTCCTCTCGCTGGTCCCGTACGCCACCATCGAGCACCCGGAGATCGAGCTGCCTGCCCGCCAGCAGCGTGAATATTCTCGGCCTCCGCTCGAGTCGCAGTCGTGGATCCCGGAACCTTTTGCGCTGAAGTGAATCAGGCGCAAGCAGGTATTGCGCGGACCTCTCGGCGTTGCTATTGTCGAACGTACGTTCGAGAGATTGGGGGATCTCATGGAAGCATCCGAGGTACAGGAGTTCATGACGCGCCTACGGGCGTCCGAGGATGTCTCGAGCGCGGCCGCGGGAATCGATGTGATCTCAGCCCTCGAAGAGGTGAAGTGCGCCTGCTCGGCGATACAGGCTCGTGCCAGTGTCGCGGTGGCCACGGCGATTCGCGACGACCGGAGACAACGCGGAATTCCGAAGGCGCAGTGGGACAGAGGAACAGCGTCGCAGATCGGGCTCGCACGACGCGAATCTCACCACCGAGGCGGTAAGCAGCTCGAACTTGCCCGAGCCCTCGTCCACGACATGCCGCATACCTATGCTCGACTACTCGCCGGCGACCTCAACGAGTGGCGAGCCGCTCTGCTGGCGAGGGAAACAGCTTGCCTCGCAGTCGAAGACAGACGTGCTATCGATCGGAATCTATGCAGTGACCCGGCAACGCTGAGAGGCCTGGGAGACAATTCCGTGGCCGGACGAGCGCGCGCCGCGGCCGCCGAACTGGATCCGAGCTCGGTGGTCAAGCGATTCGAGAAGTCGTATGCCGGTAGACGCACCAACACTCGCCCTCGACCCGACTTCATGTGCGCGTTCACCACACTCACCTCGACGGATCGAGCGGTGTGCATGTGGGCGACGCTGAGACGCGATGCGGACTCGATCATCAACGCGGGCGGGCAGACTCGCACCCGCGACCAAATCATGGCAGACCTGGTGTACGAGCGGATCACCGGCGCCGCTGCGTCGTCGGGAGCGCCGGTGACCGTGAACGTCACGCTCCCGGACACGACTCTCGTTGCCCGCGATACCAAATCCGGTCATATCGACGGTTACGGCGACATCCCGTCCGACATCGCGCGCCATTTCATCGGGACGGCTCTGTCCAGCGATCAGAAGGTGACTCTTCGGAGGCTCTACGCGAACCCGAAGACCGGTGCACTGACGGCCATGGAGTCCACTGCCCGGGCTTTCCCCGCGGCGCTGGCCACGCTGATCGACCTTCGTGACCGCGTGTGCCGAACGCCGTGGTGCGACGCACCGATCCGCCACCACGATCACATCAAGCCACATTCCACCGGTGGCGAGACGAGCGCGGAGAACGGCGCAGGCCTCTGCGCGGCCTGCAACAACGCCAAAGAGGGCCACGGCTGGCGAAACCGATCCAGATCCGACCTCACCCGCGGCACCATCCACGTCTACGACATCCACACCCCCACCGGGCATCGATATACGTCGAAAGCCCCGGCCACGCCCGTCGCGCGTCACTATTGTTCGTTCTTCGAGCACGACATCCACCTCGTATTGGACGTGGCGTGACTGCCTGATGCATCACTCGGGGAATGATTCGCGGCCGACACCGGTTACACTCGTCGATGGCGCGCGTAGCTGCACGCCAGACGTCGTGGAATGCTTCTACTTCCGCCCGGCTCAGGCCGCGTAGTCCATGTGCACCCTGCACAGGCTTTTCTTACGGCGATCGAAACTGCCCACCGGCAGTCTCGCCACCTTGCATTCTCGGGTGATCACCTTCAATCGGCGGATCGCTTGCGGGTGCACACTGCCCGAAAGGCACACCCCACTCCATGAGTACCTTTTCTTCACTCGGCGTGCCGCATGCGCTCGCCGAGGTTCTTACCGCACAAGGCAAGACCGAACCGTTCCCCATCCAGGCCGACACCCTTCCCGACACGCTCGCCGGACGCGACGTGCTCGGACGCGGGAAGACCGGAAGCGGCAAGACACTCGCCTTCGCCATCCCGATGGTTGCCCGCCTCGCCGGACAGCTCCCCGGCAATCGCAAGCCAGGCCGCCCACGCGGGCTGATCCTCGCCCCGACACGCGAGCTCGCAACCCAGATCGCTGTTGCCATCGAGCCTTTGGCAGCCGCATACTCGCTCAAGGTCACCACCATCTTCGGTGGCGTATCGCAGAACCGCCAGGTCTCGGCCCTCAACGCAGGTGTCGACATCGTCGTCGCGTGCCCCGGCCGGCTCGAAGACCTGATGAAGCAGCGCCACGTCTCCCTCGACGCCGTGCAGATCACCGTTCTCGACGAAGCCGACCACATGGCCGACCTCGGATTCCTTCCCGTCGTCACGCGCATCCTTGCCGCGACGCCGCAGAAGGGACAGCGGCTCCTGTTCTCCGCGACGCTCGACAACGGCGTCGACAAGCTCGTCAAGAGGTTCCTCACCGACCAGGTCACCCACTCGGTCGACGAGGCCACCTCGCACGTCGAAGCAATGACCCACAGCGTCTTCGAGGTCGACGGCGTCGAAGCCAAGAAGAAGCTCGTTCAGCAGCTGGCGTCGGGAACCGGTCGCCGGATCCTGTTCATGCGCACCAAGCATCAGGCACGCAAGCTTGCCAAGCAGCTCACCGAGGCGGGAATTCCGTCCGTGGACCTGCACGGCAACCTCTCGCAGGCTGCCCGTGATCGCAACCTGCAGGCGTTCTCCTCGGGTGAAGCCCGCGTTCTCGTCGCCACCGACGTCGCCGCTCGCGGCGTCCATGTCGATGATGTCCAGCTGGTCGTCCACGTCGATCCGCCCGCCGAGCACAAGGCGTACCTGCACCGTTCCGGTCGTACCGCGCGCGCAGGAAGCGCCGGAGACGTCGTTACCGTCGTCCTACCCGAGCAGCGCAAGGACACCGCGATTCTGCTGCGCAAGGCCGACATCAAGGTCACGCCGGTGCGCGTCACCGCGGATTCGCCGCAGGTCTCCGCGCTCGTCGGCGAGCAGGCTCGCTACGTCGAGCCCACGCCGAAGGCAGCGCCGCAGCCACAGCGTCAGGGTGCGCCGCGTAACGGTAACCCCCGCAACCGCAACGGTGGGGCACCCCGCCGCAGCGGCGGCGGCAGCACTGCAGGCGGCAACGGCAACACAGCGTCCGGTGACGGCCGCCAGCATGCCGGTGGCTCCGGCCGTCAGCGTGCGGCGGGCAGCGGACGCAGCCGTCGTCCCGCAGGCCCCGCAGCGAGCCAGCGCAGCCGCTAGAGACCTAGAACCGAGAACGCCGGTAGCCCATCACGGGCTGCCGGCGTTCTTTGTTGTCAGAGCGTGCGCGCGTAGCAGAGCGATGTGGGCTCGTCGATGTACGGACCGAACGAATCGATCTTCGAATAGCCTTCGCGCTCATAGAATCTCACGGCATCAGGCTGCCCCGAGCCGGTCTCGAGTTTCAGGATCGTGATACCGAGACCACGCGCGCTGACTTCGAGTCTGCGCAGTATCGCGACGGATGCTCCGCGCCCACGCTCGGCCGGGATGACATACATCCGCTTGATCTCGGCTTCACTGCCCCCGAGCAGGCGGAGCGCACCGCACCCGATCCCGACGGCATTGTCGTCTCGCGCGACGACGAACACCGCGATGTCGTCCGCCGAGGGCGCAGTGCCCGGCTCATGGTTGCTGTTGCCGTATCGGGCATCCAGTTCTGCCCGCTGAGCCGCACGGAGCTGCGCACCGACGGGGGTGTCCCAGCTCTCTTCGTCGACAGTGATCACGTCAGGTGCGCCTCTCGCTTTACAGTTGGCGTGAGTCTAAGTTGCGTCCTGGCACACTGGACAAGTGACCGACAGCCCCACCGACCCGACCGCATCGTCCGACCGTCGCACGTCTTCGGCGCTCACGCCTGCCGAGCTCGCGACGGCTGCCGTGATGAGCAGTTTCGCGGTCGCACTGTCGGTCGTGGCGATGGTGGTGCCGTTGGCCACAGCGCTGCAGATCGTCGCCGCAGTTCCGTTGGCGGTCGTTGCCCAGCGTCACCGCACGCGGGCGCTCGTGGCGGCAGCGGCAGCCGGGATTCTCGTTGCGTTCGTCGCGGCAGGCACGACCACCGCGTTCACCGTCGCAACCTCGGCGCTGCTCGGCGGCATCGTCGGCCGGGCGAAACGCAAGAAGCAGGGGCTGTTGTCGGTACTCGCGACGGCAGCGGTGGTGGGTCCATTGGTCGGGCTGTTCACCGTGGGTGTCCTGTTCCTGCTCACGCCGTTGCGCGAATTGTTCCTGCGCACCATCGAGAACACCATCGAAGGAATCGCGCGGCTGATGGCGCGAGCGGACTTCCTGGTGTCGGCGGCGGATCTGCTCCGCTCGACGGTCGGTTCGGTGCTGGACAACTGGTGGTGGTGGATACTCGCCACGACCACGTTCAGCATCGTCGTCGGCGCGCTGGCCACCTGGTTGATTCTCGGCACCGTCCTCGATCGGCTCGCGACCATCCCCGTCGTCGAGCATCTGCCCACCGGATCAGGCGGTGAGGTCGCGCCACTGCCGTTGCGGCTCAACGGAGTCGGATTCCGTTACCCGGACTCGCGCAGTGCAGCGCTGGACGGGATCGATCTCACCCTCGACTTCGGCGAATTCGTTGCCGTGGTCGGCCACAACGGTTCGGGAAAATCCACCCTTGCCCGAATCCTCGCGGGCACCGCCCCCACTTCGGGAACCGTCGAGCGCCCGGGCAGCGCAGGCCTCGGCGCGGTGAACGGGACTGCTGTGGTGTTGCAGCGCCCCGAGAGCCAGGTACTGGGCAGCCGCGTCGCCGACGATGTCGTGTGGGGGCTTCCTCCAGGTTTCGATCTCGACGTCGACGCCGTGCTCGCCGAGGTCGGACTCTCCGATATGGGCGATCGCGAAACCTCGTCGCTGTCGGGTGGAGAACTTCAGAGACTGGCGGTGGCATCCGCTCTCGCTCGTCGACCCGCGTTGTTGATCGCCGACGAGGCCACCGCCATGATCGACGCCGAAGGCCGCGCGAGCCTTGTCGCGCTGCTGGCCGCACTCCCCAAGCGTCACCCGATGTCCGTTGTTCTCGTGACCCATCAGAAGTTGGAGACGACGGCAGCCGATCGAGTGATCCACCTGCACGAGGGGTATCAGGTCTCCCACGTTCCGGAATGGATGCGGACGCCCTCGCTCGACGCCGCACCGTCCTTTCGCACCGGCGCAGCGCTGATGCAGCTGCGCGGGGTGTCGCACACCTACAACCGCCACACGCCATGGTCACAGCGGGCGTTGGACGGCATCGACCTGACGATCGTCCGCGGCGACGGCATCCTTGTCCTCGGCGGCAACGGATCCGGAAAGTCCACCCTTGCATGGATACTCGCCGGACTGACTAGACCGACGTCCGGTACTGCCCTCTTCGACGGCGACGCCATCAGCAGCCACATCGGCGCCGTCGGCCTCGCGTTCCAGCATTCGAGGCTCCAGCTGCAACGGCGCACGGTGGCCGAGGATATCGAGTCCGCAGGCGGGCCCGAGATCGGTTCGGCAAAAGTCTCTCGAGCGATGGACGCCGTCGGCCTCGATCGATTGCTCGCCGGACGTGAGATCGACTCGCTCAGTGGCGGTCAGATGCGCCGCGTCGTCATTGCAGGCCTGGTGGTCAACTCACCTCGTCTGCTCGTGCTCGACGAACCTCTGGCCGGACTCGATCCGCCCGGCCGAACGGAGATCATCGACGTACTCGGTGCGCTGCGTGGTCAGGGCATCGCGATCGTGGTGATTTCGCACGACGTCGACGGCATGGACCGGGTGTGCGACCGCACGATCACCCTCGCCGACGGTCGGATCGCATCGGAAATGTCCACGAGAGGAGTGGCGTCGTGACCACCGTCGTACTTCGTCAGGTTCCAGGATCGTCGCCGATCCACCGATTGTGGGCGGGGACGAAACTCGTTGCCGTCGTTCTGATCAGCATCACGCTGGTCGTGGCGCCGTCGTGGCCGGCGATCGGAATGATCGTCGGTTTGCTGGTCGTGACGGCAGTGGTGGGACGAGTTCCACCGACTGCCGTTCCTCGCCCGCCGATCTGGATCTGGGGATTGTTCGCGATCGGCGCTCTGATCAATCTTCCGATCGGGTTCTCGGCCGTGCTGCTGTTCATCCGAGCGACGATCTTCGCGTTCGTCCTCCTCGGCGCGTCGATGATGATCGGCTGGACCACGTCGATGAGCGATATCGCACCTGCCGTCGCCGTTCTCGGTCGACCACTGAAAAAGCTGAAGGTGCCGGTCGACGAATGGGCGGCCACGGTTGCACTGTGCCTGCGCTCCCTCCCGCTGTTGATCGAGGAGATGCGCACCATGATCGCGGCCAGAAAACTACGTCCGAAATCGGTACTCAACAGCGCCGCGGACAATTCGATCGTCGACCTCATCACGGCAACGATGTCCATCGCGATCCGACGTGCCTCCGAGATGGGTGAAGCCATCACCGCACGCGGTGGGACGGGTCAGATCACAGCACATCCGAGCAGACCTCGTCGTGCCGATGCAGTCGCCATCGCCGTGGTGACGCTCTGCTGCGCGGCCGGTATCACGTTGACCTTCATCTGAGCGAGGCCTACTCGCCGCCGATTCGCTGGGTACGACTGTTGAGCGCCTGCACGAACACGTCCGGAATATCGCGCGGGTCCTCGGCAACATAGCTGGTACCACCGGTTGCTGCCGAGATGCGTTGCAGTGCAACCGGATCGGCGTCGGTGGTGATGCCTACGGTAACGATCACGACCGGCCGAACCGGATCCTGTTCGCGCGCAAGCGTATCGATGAGCTGATCGAGCGACGGACTTCCCTCGTCCTCGTTGGCACCGTCGGTGAGGATGATGACACTGTTGACGAACTTGGGGTCGTAACCCTCCTTGACCTTGCGGAACGCCGCGAGAGTCGTGTCGTACAAGCCTGTTCCACCCCCGACGAGCGCCGGCAGACCCCCGATTGCCGACAGAATCGCTTGACGCTGCGGTTGCCCGTTCACGACGTTGGTGACGGGCCCCAGCGGAACCAACTCGCGAAAGTCCTGGCCCCCGCCGCCGAGACCGATGGAAAACGCCCACAGTCCCATTTCGGTTTGGTCGCTGAACAATGCGCTGCCGCCGATACTTGCATCGACGGTCAATGCTATTCGGGTGGAATCACCGGACTTCGCAGCCATCGATCCGGATACGTCCTCCACGACGATGGTGCGCAGCGGTAGCGCCAATACCGACCAGTCGCGGAGGGTGGACTCGATGGACAGCGGGTTCTTGAGCTCGAGAGACGCAACCGAACCGACTCCGCGACCATCGGTCAGCGGAATTCCGCTCGACTGCCGAAAACCGGCGGCGGACAACGCATCTGTCGCTGTCTGAGCCGAGAGGACCGAAGACAACGCGGTGCCTGCAGCCTTGACCCGGTCGTAGTCCGGACCGGCAGCGGCCGTGACCGCGAGTGGATAGTTCAGAAAGTAGCTACCCGTCGGTGGGACGACCGCAGCGAGCGGGGCGTCCAGATGAGCAGCGTTGTACGCCACGACGCTCTGTTCGGTTCCGACGCTGGTACCCCCGTCGACGGCAACCTGCTCGACCAGGTCCGCGGTGTCGTGAGGCAGTCCGGCGATTCGACCGAAGTCCTGAGCCTTCGGCACCAGTGCAGCCGATACCGCCTTCGAATCGGAAATGGCCACCTCCGACTCGGCGAGCGCACCGAGTATCGACGCGAGAGAAGCGCTGCTGACGAGCGGATCACCGATGCGTTGCCCCTGGGCCTGCAGAACCTCGAGCCACGTGTTGACGGGCGGAGCTTCGCCTTCCCGGGCGACGACGACGGGCATCGTGTTCGCGACAGAGGACTTCGTGACCTCGGGAAGCGTTCCGGTGGAGCGAAGCGTCTTGAGCAGCCACAGTGTCGAGTCGGGGATCCAGAGATCCGGCCTGGCCTCTCCTGGGCCTGCCAACTCGGTGGCGGTGTCGGTCGGCGCTTCGGCGCGCACCTCGAAATCGGTGCATCCGCGATCGACGACGTCGGCTTTCGTCAAAATATCCGACACCACCGGCGCCACGGTCGGGTCTACCGCCAGCGAGACCTGGTCGACGGTGTCACAGCCGCTGCCGCTCGCGCGGACGGCCTGGACCCCGAAATATCCGCCCACCACCACGACGACCGCCACGACGACGATCGCGCCCCATAGATATACGGGATTGCTGCTTGTACCAGTTCCGTGTCGCCCCGACATGTTTCGAACTCCCCCAACCGGTCAATTTTCGATGCAAGCAAGCATCATGCACGAGAAATTGCTCCGAGCAAACGGCAATACCAAAAGTAGCGGGTAGATCAGCGCCCCGCGCGGCTCTTGAGAGCATTCACAAAAACGTTGGGAATTTCGGCAGGATTTCTGGCCAGAAAGCTTGTTCCGCCGGTTGCCGCCGAGATTTGCTGTAGGACGCCCGCGTCGGCGTCCTCGGTTATGCCGATCGTCACGATGATGACGGGCTTCGACGGGTCCTGCTCGGACCGCAGGGTTCCCAGCAACTCGTCGAGCGAGATGCTGCCCGGATCCTCGTTGGAGCCGTCGGTCAGGATGATGACGCTGTTGATGTAGTCGGGGTCGTAGCCCTCTTTGACCTTCCGGAACGCCGCGAGAGTCGTGTCGTACAGGCCGGTACCGCCGCCGACGAGACCCGGAAGTGTTCCGGTCTGTTGCACGAGAAGGTTTCGTTGCGAAGTCCCGTCGACATCCTCGTCGAGCCTGCGAATGGGTACGAGTTCCCGGTAGTCCTGGCTTCCGCCGCCGAGTCCGATGGAGAACGCCCACAGACCCATCGCAGCGTTGTCGGGGAACAACCTGTTGCCCGTGTTGCTCGCTTGAACCGTCAGACCGATCCGACTGTCCGCGCCTGCGCTGTAGCCCATCGAGCCTGATACGTCTTCCATCACCAACGCCCTCGACGGCAACGCCAGCACCTGATAGCGACGCAGCGTGGTCTCGGCAGTCTGCTGATCGGCAATGGTCAGCGGAGTGATGTTGCCGATGCCTCGGCCATCGCTCAGCGGGGTGTAGTCAGGAGCGCGGAAGCCTGCGTCAGAGAGAGCAGCGAGCCCGGATTCCGAGGCGAGAGCATCGGAGAGTGCCAGGCCGACGCTCTTCGCGTTCTCGTGCCGATCTCCTGCGGGTTCGGTGACGGCAAGCGGAAAGTTCAGGAAGAAACTACCGGTGGGCGGAGCCGTCGGGCTGAGTTCCGCGGATCCGGATTTCTGGTAGTCGACGAGTGTCTGCTCCGAGACCACCGAAACCCCGCCGTCGGCTGACATCTCGTCGAGACGAACCACCGGATCGGCCTCGCCGCGCGTCGCGGCCTGAGCCTGAGCGATGGGAACCAAGGCCGCCGACACGGAGTCGACCGCATCGGCGTCGGTGCCGGCTTCGGCGAGAGCTCCGAGTATCGCAGCGTCGGAGATTGTGTTGGACAACGGATTTCCGATTCGCAGGCCCTTGAGCTGTAATGCCGTGAGCCAGGAGTCGAAGAACGGCACCTCGTCCTTACGCGCGGCGATGACGGCAGGCGAGCTGGCGACTGACTGGCTCGCCAGATCCACGAGCGAACCCGTCGCGCGCACCGTCTTGCCCACCCAGAGCGCGGAGTCGGGGATCCACAGGGACGGGACGTCGGAGCCCATGGACACCGCCGACGACGCGGCGCCCGAATCCACGGCGGTGACCTCGAGGTTCGCGCATCCGAGGTCCTCGGCGGACGTGTCGCTCACGACCTGCTTCACCACATCGGCGATCGCCGGATCGGCTGCAACGGTGTAGGTGGTCGGATCCGAGCAGCCCGAACCGAACGCCTTCTGCGCGAGCACCACACCGCCTGCGACGACGACGAGCAGAACGACGGCGATGACGCCGTATTTCACCAACCCTGACGAAGTCGACGCCGTGTTCGACGCGCTGTGCTTTCCAGGCGCACTGTGTCTGCCGGGCATTGCTGAACCTCTCCGTAGTGAGCGAGAGGCCTCGAATGAACCAGACTCCCGCTGTGCGGTTGCGCAAGATCGTAACGCGACCGCATCCAGCGAAGTGCGTAGCTGGGGTCGAGCGCGATTACGCGTACAAGGATTCGAATGTCTTCATCGACTTCTCGATATCCCCCTTGAGCGCTCGGGCGACGCCGGAACCGATCGGCCCGAACAGCGGCGCGCCGCCGAGCTCGATGTCGAGTGTCAGGTCCGAACCGCCCTTCTTACCCTCGGCAACGGTCAGAATCAGACCGATCTTGACGCCGCCCTTTCCTTTGCCGTCCAGCCGGAGCTTCTTCGGCGGTTCGTAGCTCTCGATGGTCCACTTGACGCGGTTACGCATCCCCTTCACAGTCGCCACCGATTCGAGAGTGGTGCCGACGGCAAGCTGTTCGGGCAGGTCGGAGCGCCAACCTTCGTGGATCGACAACCATTTTTCGTAGTCGGCGAGGTCGGACGCGTGTGCCCACGCCTCTGCCGGGTCGAGGGGGACGTTGACGGTTACCTTCAGCTTGGCCACGCAAGGGATCGTAACCACACGAGTCAAGGCTCCCGTGTGAGGTGGGACTCATCGCGGCACCGACGTCTGTGATATCTCCCAGCTCGGGCGGTTCATGCGCAGCCGCCCCTTTCCGCGCACCTTCCCGTCAACCGCGCACACTTCAACATGCGCCAATAGCTGAAACCTGCGCGGATCAACGTCGTCCGATCGCCTAGAACACCCCCGCGGAAACTTGCGCACTGTACACGAATTCCGGCTATCCACAGGTTGGTTATCCACATCTACCGCTTTGCCGTTTACCCGTCCAACATCGCCTTTGTCCCGGCGGCGCAGCTCAGCTCGCTCAGCATCACCGAGCGTCATGTCCTGAAGGTTCGCGCCCACTCTGCGTCTGCCAGAAGTGCGGTAGTCGTCAGTCACGAATCGGCCGCGCTCCTTCACGGTCTGCCGCTGTGGTCCCCGAATCTGCAACGGGTGCATTTCACCGTCGATCGTCTGAGCGGAGGTCGCACGTCTCGAACCCGGCACATCCACCCTGCACCGTTGAGTTCCGACGACGTCGTCGAAATAGATGGGATAAAAGTGACGTCACCGGACCGTACGATCGCCGATCTGTGCAAGACACTGCCCTTCGAGGCCGCTGTCTGTGTAGGGGACGCAGCACTGTCGACGGGATTCGTCACTGTCGATGGAGTCACGAAGGCCCTGAATCGAAGCGGTCGCCGGAGCATCGTCAAGGCGCTACGTGCGCTGACCTTCTGCACGGAATCGAGCGAAAGCGTGGGAGAATCTCGCAGCCGCGTGCAGATCGAATCCCTCGGCTTCACGAAACCTGCACTGCAGGTCAACCTGTACAGCGCCGACGGCAGATTCATCGCGCGAGTCGATTTCCTGTTCGCAGAATGCGGTGTCGTCGGGGAGTTCGACGGAAAGGTCGAGTACACGAAATATCTGCAGCCGGGCCAGTCCTCCAGCGATGTGGTTGTGGCGGAAAAAGCCCGCGAGGACCAGCTCCGCTCCCACGGGTGGGTGGTCGTTCGCTGGACTTGGTCGGACCTCGAACACCCGGAGCGCCTCCGGGAGAAACTTCGGCGAGCATTCGAACTCGCCAGTGCACTTCCCACACCGCGAACAATTGCGCGAGTCCTGCGGGTGCGCCAGCCTTGACCGCGCACATTCCAGTCGACCGCGCACACTGCAACATGCGCCGACAGCTGAAACCTGCGCCACTGGTGCCCCACCGCGACACCACCGCACACGAAAGCGGCCGACCCACCGGGCCGGCCGCTTTTCGAGTGCGAGAGATCAGTGCGACGTTGCCTTCTCGGCTCCGATGCCGGTGAGTGAGCGGACCTCCATCTCGGCCTGCTTGGCCTTGCTCTCGGAATCCTTGGACACGTAGGTGCCGACGATTCCGAGGATGAACGCGAGCGGGATGGAGACGATGCCGGGGTTGGACAGCGGGAACCACGCGAAGTCCGAGCCGGGGATCATCGCGGTCTTCGACCCGGAGACGGCCGGCGAGAAGATGATCAGCACGATCGTCGAGATCAGACCGCCGTACATGCTGAACAGTGCGCCCGTGGTGTTGAAGCGACGCCAGAACAGCGAGTAGAGGATGGTCGGCAGGTTGGCAGCGGCCGCAACGGCGAAGGCAAGCGCGACGAGGAAGGCGATGTTCTGCCCGTTCGCCAGGATGCCGAGACCGATGGCGAGTGCGCCGATGACAACGGCGGTGATCCGCGAGACCTTGACCTGCTTGACCTCGTCGACCTTGCCCTTCTTGATGACGCTGGCATAGATGTCGTGAGCGAACGACGCCGATGCGGTGATGGTCAACCCGGCGACGACGGCGAGAATGGTCGCGAACGCGACCGCCGAGATGACACCGAGCAGGATGACGCCGCCGAGTTCGAAGGCGAGAAGCGGTGCCGCGGAGTTCTGCCCGCCTGCCGAGGCGAGGATTCGGTCGGGTCCGACGATGGCCGCGGCTCCGTAGCCGAGCACCAGGGTGAACAGGTAGAACGCTCCGATGAGTGCGATCGCCCAGACCACGCTTCGGCGCGCTTCCTTGGCCGTCGGAACCGTGTAGAAACGCATCAGAACGTGCGGCAATCCGGCGGTTCCGAGCACGAGGGCGATGCCGAGGGAGAGGAAGTTGAGCTTCGAGGTTGCACTGCCTCCGTACTGCGCGCCCGGTTCGAGCATGTCGCGCGCTGCCACGGCCTCGTCGGCGGAGCCGGAGACCATCGTCTGGGCGCTTCCGAGCAGCTCGGAGAAGTTCAGGCCGAACTTCGCCAACACCAGCACCGTCATGAATGCCGCACCGGCGATGAGCAGAACTGCCTTGATGATCTGTACCCAGGTGGTTCCCTTCATGCCGCCGACGAGGACGTAGACGATCATCAGGACGCCGACGACCGCGATCACGATGGATTGTCCGGTGCGGTCGGAGATGTCGAGGAGCAGCGCGACGAGTCCGCCTGCGCCCGCCATCTGCGCGAGGAGGTAGAACAACGAGACCGTCAGGGTCGACAGTGCTGCCGCGGTACGAACTGGGCCCTGCTTGAGCCGGAAGCTCAGTACGTCGGCCATGGTGAATTTGCCGGTGTTTCTGAGCAATTCGGCAACCAGCAGCAGTGCGACCAGCCAGGCGACGAGGAAGCCGATGGAGTACAGGAAGCCGTCGTAACCGTAGACGGCAATGGCGCCCGCGATGCCGAGAAAGCTTGCGGCCGAAAGGTAGTCGCCTGCGATGGCGATGCCGTTCTGCGGTCCGGAGAATCCGCCGCCCGCGGTGAAGAACTCGGATGCCGTCGCGTTCTTCTTCGACGCCCTGATGACGACGACCATCGTCACGATGACGAATGCCGCGAAGATCGAGATGTTGACGAGAGGTTCACCCACCGTCGTGCCCGCCGCGAGGTAGGCAAGAGTGCTTGCAGAGTGATCGAACATCAGCGCTTCGCCTCCTGGGAAGATTCCATCTCGGCGCGCAGGGCTGCGGCGCGTGGGTCGAGCTCACGGTTGGCGAATCGGACGTAGATGCCGGTGATGGCGAAGGTGGTGACGAACTGTCCGAGTCCGAGCAGCAGGCCGACGTTGATGTTGCCCCACACCGGGGTCGACATGAAGTCGTGCGCGTATGTGCTCAGCAGCACGTAGAGGATGTACCAGATCAGGAAGAACGCTGTCATCGGAAACACGAAGCTGCGCAACCGTCGTCGCAGCTCCTGGAATTCGGGACTGGCCTGCATGTCGATGAACGCCTGCTCGTCCGGCGGTGGGGACGTGTCCGGTGTGCTCACGATCGATGTGCTCCCTCGTTTTCGCTTCACGGGATGTGATGCAGAACTGAGGTGAGACGTTAATGAGATCACGGTCACAGAGATAGAAGGTGGCGCCGATCACACGCCCAACTGTCGGAGTGTGCGCCGAACGGTCGTCTGACGACGTTGAACGGGCGCTAAAGACCCTGCTCTCGGTCGCGGCCGACGCCGAGCCGTTCGGGTGCGTGCAGCCTGGTGAAGATGCTTCCGACGTCCGCCGGAATCGACGCGCGCGTTGCTTTGCTCACCGCGAACATCAGCGCGAACGCGAGGGGCACGCTGACCGCCGCCGGATATCCGAGAATCGCCGACGGCCACCCGTGTAGCCACGATTCGGGCACGCCGAACACCGACAGCGACGCTGCCACGAGCGAGACCGTTCCGCCGCCGATCAGCCCGGCGGCGGCTCCTGCAGGGGTGAGCCCTCGCCACCAGATTCCGAGGACCAGGAGCGGGCACAGCGTCGACGCCGCCACCGCGAACACCAATCCCACAGTGCGCGAGAGGTCGAGGGAGACCAACCCGAGCGACAAGGCCAAGGGCACTGCGCCCGCCAGGATCGCCGCGACCCGAAAGTCCCTGACCCTCCCCGCGAGCACATCGGTACTCAACACGCCGGCGATGCTCACCAACAGCCCCGAGGACGTGGACAGGAACGCCGCGATCGCCCCGGCTGCGACGAGTGCTGCCAGGAGTTGGCCGGGCACCCCCGACAACACCGAACCGGGAAGCAGTAGAACCGCAGCGTCGGAAGCCCCGGTGATCAGCAGTTGCGGAACGTACAACCTCGCGAACACCCCGAGGAGTGTGGGGAACAGATAGAAGACGCCGAGAAGCCCCAGCACGGCAAGCGAGGTCACGCGGGCGGCTCGCCCGTCGGGATTGGTGTAGAAGCGCACCAGTACGTGTGGCAGACCGAGAGTGCCGAGGAAGGTCGCGAGTATCAGCGAATACACCTGGTAGAGAGGATGCATTCCGCCCAGGCCCCACCCCGGTTCGGCCCATTCGGCATCTGTCGTCGGCGCCCCCGCGACAACCGGCACGGCGGATCCGGCGTCGAGAATCAGCGATGTGCCCTCGCCGAGTTCGTGCGTGCCCGACCCGAGGGTGATGCGTCCGTCGACCCCGGCACCGTCGACGGTTCCGCGAACGGTCACCTCGATGCGCGAATCGACCTGCACGAGAACGTCGGTGCTGATGTCGACGGTCGTCGATCGATCGACGGTCGGAGGCGCCGGGCTTCCGACTGCGCGGTCGTCGGCGAAGAAGTGCAGAGCCAACACCAGTGCCGGGACGGCGACGGCCGTCAACTTGAGCCAGTACTGGAATGCCTGGACGAACGTGATCGAGCGCATTCCGCCGCCCACGACGTTGGCGATGACGATCAGCCCGACGACCGCTGCACCGACCCAACCCGGCACTCCGAGAAGGATGTTCAGTGTCAGGCCTGCACCCTGGAACTGAGGAACCAGGTACAGCGCACAGATCACGACGACGATCAGCATCGCGAGTGTCCGAAGTCGCTGCGAGCCGAGACGGAACTCCGCGAAGTCCGGCACCGTGTAGGCGCCGCTTCGCCGCAACGGCGCGGCGACGAACAAGAGTAGGCCCAGATACCCGGCGGTGAACCCGATCGGATACCACAGGGCGTCGGCGCCGTATTTCGCGATCAGCCCGGCGACACCGAGAAACGATGCAGCCGAGAGATACTCACCGGAGATGGCGGCGGCGTTCCATCGCGGCCCGACACTGCGCGACGCCACGAGGAAATCGGAGGTGGTACGGGCGAGGCGGACTCCGTAGATACCGATGGCGACGGTCGCCGTAGCTGCCAACAACAGCGCGACGACCGTCACCACGGGTATGGACTGACCGTTCACCTCGGGTGGGCTCCTCGATCTGGCAGTGCGATGCTGTCGGCGGACATCACGTCAGTCGTCGACCAACTCGACGAACTGCTGCTCGATCCGCTCGGCCTGCCGGATGTAGATCCAGCCGACTCCGCCGAGCAGCGGGTACACCAGGATCCCGAGCACGATCCACGGCAACCGCACCCCCACCACCGTCATGTCGGCGAAGGCGGGAATCAGGTACGCCACCAACGGAATCGAGAAGAGAATCGCCAGCGTCAGCACCGCAAGCCGCACCGACAGCAGCAGTTGCGCGCGCACCAGGCCCCGCACCATCGCGTCGCCGACGGCGGTCTGCTCCTGCACTTCCACCCGCGTCCTGACGATTCGTGCGCCTCGGCGAGAAGCCAGTACGACGCGTTCGCGCTTGCGCGGGGTGGTCATCGGTTGGACCAGGATTGCCGATTGGACCACGATTGCAAGGGACCACGCACCAGACGGTCCTTGAGCTCACGCGTGTGCCTGCGGCTCACGGGTAGTTCCACCGCGTGCAGGTCCCCCTCACGCCGAAGGCACACCACCAATCCCGACCCGACGCTCTTGATGCCGGTCACCAGTGCGAGCGACACCAGGTAGGAGCGGTGCACTCGCAGGAATCCGGCATCGGCCCAGCGGCTCTCCAATGTCGAGATCGGAATGCGCACCAGATGCGATCCGCCGCTGGTGTGCAGCCGTGCGTAGTCGCCGTCGGCTTCGACCCAGCCGACACTCGCGCGTTGGACGAGTGTGGTGGTTCCACCGAGTTCGACGGGAATGATCTCGTCGGACGCCGCGGCCTCCGGCGGTTCGGCGTGACGTCCCGAGGCCAGAATCCGCCGCAGCGACTCGGCCACTCGCTCTTCGCGCAGTGGCTTGAGAAGGTAGTCGACGGCACCGAGATCGAACGCCGCGACGGCACGGTCGTCGTGCGCGGTCACGAACACCACGGCGGGTGGCCGAGCGAAGTTCGACAGAATTCCAGCCAGTTCCAACCCGTCGAGGCCCGGCATGTTGATGTCGAGGAACACCGCGTCGATCGCCGGGGCGGACGGGCCTGCAGGCTGCTGCAGCCGGCGCAATGCAGTGGTCGCATCGAGGGCGGTGTCGACCTCGGCGACGCAGCGCTGCCTGCTCAGCAGGAACGCGATCTCGTCGAGCGCGGGTTTCTCGTCGTCGACAGCCAGAACCACGAGGGCCCGTTCGGAAGAAGTGGTCACAACGTTCCTCACTGTGCCAGACCTGCTCTCATGCCCTGATCCCGGCCTTGAACTTGGGCACCCTCATGCTGACCTTGGTGCCTGCTCCGGGAGCGGTGTCGACCACGAGACCGTAATCGTTGCCGAACGCCGCGCGCAGCCGATCGTCGACATTGGACAACCCGATGTGCGCCGCCTCCTCCGTGTGGAGCACTCCCGACCGCAGCACTTCGGGATCCATCCCGACGCCGTCGTCCTCCACGCTGATGAGGCAATCGGTGCCCTCGTCGGCCGCGACGATGGTGATGGTGCCGCCGCCGGATCTACCGGAGAGGCCGTGGCGCACCGCGTTCTCCACGAGTGGTTGCAGGGCCAGGAACGGAAGTACGACGTTGAGCACTTCTGGCGCCACCTGCAGTGTCACCTGCAGACCGTCCCCGAAGCGCGCACGTTCGAGGGTCAGGTAGCGGTCGATGTTGCGGAGCTCGTCGGCGAGGACCGTGAACTCCCCTGCCGTCCGAAACGAGTATCGAGTGAAATCCGCGAACTCGAGCACCAGTTCGCGCGCTCGGTCGGGGTCGGTACGGACGAACGACGCGACGGTACTGAGCGCGTTGTAGATGAAATGTGGGCTGATCTGGGCGCGCAGCGCGCGGACCTCGGCCCGATCCAACCGGGCGCGTGAGGCGTCCAGCTCCGCGAGCTCGATCTGGCCACAGGCGTACCGCGACACCTCGGTGATCGCCCCGAGCATGCCCGGGCCAGGCGACGATCGCGCGACGACGCCGAGAACTCCGACGACTCCGGCGTCCTCGACCACCAGCGGTTGCACGATCAAGGCGCGCACCGCATCGTCGTCACCCAGCGGTCCGGACAGCAGTACCCGTCGCTCGCCGGTGATCGCTCGCTGCGCAGCCTGGAGAAACGGTGCGATCAGTTCCTCGTGTGGTCCGGTCCACGCCAGCAACTCACCGTCGGCGTCGGTGACTCCGAGGGCATCACCACCGGTCAGCGCGCGCAGATGGGGTGCGGCCTGCGACGCAGAATTCGCATCGAGCCCCTGACGCAACGGCCGGGCCGCGAGCGAGGCGGTGTGCAACGTGGCATGCACTGCTCTCTCGGCGGGCGTGGTCAGATCTCGCCGACCACGAAGGCTGATGACGGCAACCGCGACGATCGCGCAGGCCACGATGACCGCGAGCCACATGAACGCCGAGCTCATTCGGGTTGGCGCTCCGCATCCAGTTGCGTCACCAGAGTCTTGGGAGCGACGGTCCGGTAGGCATCCTCGACGATGTCCGCGATCTCTTCCCAGTCCTGCTCGACGTCGAGGTACACCCCGATCCACCCACGACCACCCGAATACGGTGGAACGTAGAATCGGGCCGGATCCCGCGCCAGCCAATCCTGTTGCGCCCCAGCCGGTGCCGCCGCTACGAATCCGATTCGTTCGTCGTGATGGTGGTCGGCGAACATCGCGAACTGCGGAGACTTCCGCACGAACCACGCCGCCTCACCGTGACTGACGCGTTCGGTGGCGCCGGGGAGCGCCATGCAGAGCGCGCGCACCATGTTCAGAGGTTCGACGGCTTCCGGTGTCGGCCGCTCCATCATGGTCGTCCTCCTTGACACGTGTCGGGCGTCGGCAGACCGGCGAATCGATCGCCGACCCAGGTGACGCCGTCCGCGATAGCGGCTTGATCGGAATGTCCTTGACCCGGTTCGTTCCTCAGTTCGACGACGTCACCCATCGAGCATGCCCGCCCGACGGCGTCCTGTGTCCATTTCGGATCTACCAGTTGATCCAGTTCGCCGACCACCGCCATCAGCGGAACCGTCGACGGTCGCCGCGGCAGGGCAACGGACTGCAACCAGTCCGTCATGACGATTCGGGACGTCTCGGTATCGGGGTCGGCGTCGCCGGCCGAGAGTCGGGTGGCAGCCTCGGCCTTCTGAACTCCGAGAAGGTCGGTGCAGGCGGTGAGCGCACGCTTGTCCACCTCGAGGGCTCCCCTCAGATACTGCGAGTCCTCGACCTCGGGCTGCCGATACTGCAGGCCGTCGACGAGAAACGGCGTCAGCAACATCTGCGGGAGCGTCAGAGTTCTGCCCGGATCGAACATCGACGACAGGTCGAGGACCGGCGACAGTGCTGCAGCGCCGACCAGCTCGAGTCCGTCGGTGTACTCGGCGTGCTCGGCCGCAGCCCACACTGCGTGCCCACCTTGGGAATTGCCGATACCTGCCCACCGCGTGCCTGCGGCCGGTACCACTGCACGAGCCGCTCGTACGGCGTCGACGATGTTGTACGCGGCGGCGTCGGGATCGAGATACGGGTGGCTACCCGGGGTACCGATGCCCTCGTAATCGGTGGCGACCACTACCATTCCTCGTTCGAGGAACGGCGCAACGACACCGATGGTGCCCAACAGATTCGGGTACAGCGACGGTGCACATTCGTCGGTCACACCGGTGGTGCCGTGCCCGACGGACACTATCGGCCAACCACCCTCGGGCGCCTGGCCTTTCGGTGTGAACACCACCCCGGACACCTCGGTTCCGGTGGCACCGTCGCCGGAGGTGGAGCGGTAGATCACGCGCGTCGCGCTCGCACCGAGGAGCCGAACGGCGAGATCCGTGTGACCCATCGTGACCTGCGAGAGAATCGCACCTCGCTCGTCCCCGACGGGTGCAGCGGGTGCAGCCTGCGCCGAGTCCGGCGGAATCGTCTCGGCCGCCGGTCGGGCGCAGCCCGCGATCAGCACGGCGAGCAGCGCGGCCAGGACAGCGATGCGCACTAGAGCGCCCGCCGTTCGACACGCGACTCCGCCGCCGCTTCTTCCACGTCGAGGCCGTCGAGCACACTGCGGAGGACTTCGTCGTCCAGTTCACCGGAATCCCTGGCTTTGACCAGGGCAAGGCGCTGGGCGACGAGGACGTTGCGCCGCAGCGCGTCGAACAACGCGCCGGCACGGGCAACGCGTTCTTCGCGGTCCTCGGTCTCGTCGGCGTCCATGCGGGCGCGGACGGATCGACGTACACGCACCAACACAGCTTCCACCGATTCCTTGGTTGCACCCGGTATGCCGTTCTGCGCGGCTTCGGTCAGGTAGTTTTCCGCGGCTGCTCGGGAGATGGCGCGGGCGAGAGCCGTCTGTTCGTCGGCTACCTTCTGCTCGCCCGGATCCGCGACGTCGAGGCGCCGGATGAGCATCGGAAGCGTCAACCCTTGGATCAGCAGCGTTCCGACGGCCACGACGAACGCGACGGCTTGAATGACGGGCCTGCCGGGGAACTCGTCGCCGGCAACGGTCGAGAGCGGCACACCGGATGCCGCGGCCAGCGTCACCACGCCGCGCATACCGGCCCAGGAAAGCACCAGGTTCTGTTTCCACGTCAGCCCGAGAGCATCGGAATGTTCGGAGTCCTTGCGCCGCAGCGCGACCCGGATCAGAGCACGTCTGCCGGTGTTGACGAAGATCCAGGCAGGCCGAACCGCGATGACCACCGCCAGAATCAACAGCGCGTAGGCGAAGATGTGCAGCACCGGCAACCCGACGCGATGTACTTCCTGGATCACGAACTTCAGCTGAAGGCCCATGTAGGCGAACACGAATGCTTCGAGCAGCAGATCGATGGTCGGCCACACCTGGCGTTCCTGGATTCTCGTGGTCACCGGAACGTCCGCCGTGACACGCCCCAGTACGAATCCGGCTGTCACGACGGCCAATACGCCGGAAGCATGGATTTCCTCGGCAGCGAGGTACGCCGTGAACGGAAGTACGAGCCCGAGCACCGTCTCCAGCGCCGAGTCCTGCATGCGAGTTCTGACAAACCGCACGACGCGCGAGAGAATCCATCCGACGAGAACACCGCCGACGATCTCGTAGGCGAAGAACAGGATCGGAGAGTCGATCGCGATCTTCTTGCCGGTCACCGACGCCACCGTCAAGGTGAACAGAGTCAGGGCCGCAGCGTCGTTGACGAGGGATTCACCCGTCAGGATGGCCATCATCCGCGAGGGAAGTCCGAGCTTGCGTCCGACGGCGACAGCAGCGACGGCGTCGGGAGGCGCGACCACCGAACCGAGCACAAGGGCGGCGCCGAGCGTGAGTTCGGGGACCAGCCAGTTCGCGAAGTATCCGACGGCGACCGTCGTCACGACGACCATGACGATTCCGAGCCGCAGAATGTGCCCGAGGTTCTTGCGGAAGCTGATGAACGAGAAGTTGAGTGCCGCCGAATAGAGCAGCGGGGGAAGTACCACCCCGAGAATCAGGTCGGGCGCGAGGCTGATGTGCGGGACACCCGGAATGAACGAGGCAACGGATCCGACAGTCACCAGCACGAGCGGTACCTGCAGGTCGAGTCGCTTCGCGAAGCCTGCGACGCCGACAGCGAAGATCACGACGAGAAGTAGTACTGGTCCGTCCACACGTAGATTGTGCCGTCAGCTGCGCCGGAAAGCGCAGCCGACGCACACATCGATACTTACGGCTTGTCCGGAATGGCGTTCTTGGCGGCTTCCTGGACCTTGTCGACCTTGTCGGCGTACTTGCCGTCTGTCTTGCTGTCGATGAAGTCCCCGGCCTTGTCGACGGCGTCCTCGATCTTGTCCGCGTTGTCGGCGGCGAGATCCTTGCCCTTGTCGACGAGACCCTTCAAGTTGTCTGCAAAACTCATGATCGCTCCTGCTCGTGCATCGAATACAGCGTGGCCTGAACAGCTTACTTCTACGGCGCGACCTGCTGGGTCCCGAACAGTCGGCGCTTCTCGCCCCGCAGCGCCGCACCGATCCACCAGGCTGCTTCGACGCCGACGATGCCGATCCCGCCGATGACGACGGCCGTGGTGGTCAACGCGACGTTCGATGGATCGAGCTTGAAGAACGTCCGGAAGAACGGGACGGCGAAAAGGATCAGATATCCGACGACGGAGCCGATGATCAACGCGATCTTCCACCACACGTAAGGCCGGGCAACCACCGCGAGCACCCACACCGCGATCATGATGAGCGTGATCAACGCCGTCGTACTCGCCTGCGTTATCTGCGTTTCCGTCGCCTGCGGCCCCTGGTAGGCAATCAGGTAGGACACGAACGTCGCGATGCCGACGATGAGTCCCGACGGCACCGCCAGGCGCATGACACGGGACACGAAGCCGGTGCGCGCGCGCTCGTTGTTGGGGGCCAGCGAGAGCACGAACGCCGGGATGCCGATGGTGAACCAGGCTGCGATGGTCACGTGCCGGGGCAGGAACGGATACGGCAGCGGCTCGAAGTGGAAGATCTGCGAGAGCACACCGGACAGGCCGATCAGGAAGGCCAGCAGAACCGAGTAGACGGTCTTCGTCAGGAAGAGGTTCGATACCCGCTCGATGTTGCCGATGACGCGCCTGCCCTCACCGACGACGTAGGGCAGGGTTGCGAACTTGTTGTCCAACAACACGATCTGTGCAACAGCTCGTGTCGCCGGGCTACCGGAGCCCATGGCGACTCCGATGTCGGCGTCCTTGAGCGCCAGTACGTCGTTGACGCCGTCTCCGGTCATGGCGACGGTGTGGCCTCGCGATTGCAGTGCTGCGACCATCTGGCGCTTCTGATCGGGGCGTACTCGCCCGAACGTAGTGGACTCGACGACGGTATCGGCGAGTTCTTCGGCGGACTCGGGAAGAGTGCGGGCATCGATGGGATCGCCGGTGAGACCGAGAGAACCTGCCACGGCGCCGACGGAGACGGCGTTGTCACCCGAGATGACCTTGACGGAGACCGACTGGCTTGCGAAGTACTCGAGTGTTTCGCGGGCGTCGGAGCGTACTTTCTGCTCGAGAATCACCAGGGCGCGTGGCGTGACAACGCCGGGGGCCGATTCGTCGTCGACGGGGAGGTCACTGCTGGCCAGGAGCAGAACGCGCAGGCCTGCGGCGCCGACTTCCTCTGCCTGACGGGCGATGTCGGTGTCGGGATCGAGCAACACATCCGGCGCTCCCAGCAGCCAGTTGCCGTGATCACCGTAGGACAGACCGCTCCATTTCTTGGCCGAGGAGAAGGGCGCGACAGCAGACTGGGTCCAACCCGGATCGTCCGGGAACGCCTCGGCGATGGCGACGACGCTGGCGTTGGGGCGTGGATCGTCGTGGGCGAGAGCGGCAAGCACGTGTTCCAGATCGCCGCCCTCGATCACACCGTTCTCGATCGCCCGCAGTTCGGCGAGCCGCATGCCGTTCTCGGTGAGGGTTCCCGTCTTGTCGGCGCAGACCACATCGACGCGGGCCAGCCCCTCGATGGCAGGCAGTTCCTGGACGAGGCATTGACGCCGGCCGAGCCGAATCACGCCGACAGCGAACGCGATCGAGGTCATCAGGACCAAACCCTCGGGCACCATCGGCACGAGAGCCGCGACCATGCCGTTGAGCGCGGGACCGAGCGACTGTCCACTCGAGAACAACTGGTTGTAGATGATCAGCGCACCCGCCGGGATCATCAGATACGTGATGAATTTCAGGATCTTGTCGATACCGCTGCGCAGCTCGGAGTGCACGAGCGTGAACTTGCTTGCTTCCTCGGCGAGCTTGGCGGCGTAGGCGTCCCGCCCGACCTTGGTCGCGCGGTACGCGCCGCTGCCCGAGGAGACGAAGCTGCCGGACAGAATCGCAGCGCCGGGGGACTTGTGGACCGCGTCCGCTTCGCCGGTGAGCAACGACTCGTCGATCTCCATGCTCGCGGTTTCGATCACCTCGCCGTCGACGACGATTTGGTCTCCCGGACCGAGCTCGATGATGTCGCCCAGCACAACCTGATCGGGTGTGATCTCCTGCGCCACCCCCGCGCGGCGGACGACGGGCTTGCTCTGACCGACGATCGCCAATTCGTCGAGCGTCTTCTTGGCCCTGATCTCCTGGATGATGCCGATGCCACTGTTCGCGACGATCAGCAGACCGAACATGCCGTCGATCACCGAACCGGTCGACAGCACGATGATCAGCAGCACTCCCAGAATCGCATTGATTCGGGTGAAGACGTTGCCGCGCACGATGTCCTTGACCGACCTGCTGGCGCGGGCCGGGACGTCGTTGGATTTTCCTTCCGCCCGAAGCTGCGCTACCTGCGCTTCGGTGAGTCCGCTCTCCCGCTGTGCGTCCGTCTCGATCGACATGGCGGTAAGCCTAGGCTCCCGGTGCGACAGCGCCACATGTGCGAGGTGCGACAGCGCCACACATGCGAGGTGCGGTTCAGCCGAGTCGTGCCCACCACCGATCGTCGACGATTCCGCGAGCCGCATCGATCCGCTGGCCCGGCATGGGTACCGCCGTCGTGACGCCTGCATTTTCGGCCGCGGCCTTCAAGCGGACGATCGGCTCGGACCACGGATGGAATGCCAGGTTGAACGTTGCCCAGTGAACGGGCACGAACACACCGCCGCCCAGATCTCCGTGCGCACGCACAGCTTCCTCGGGGTTCATGTGGATATCGGCCCAGCGCGGGTCGTACGCGCCGACGGGAAGCAGCGTCAGATCGAACGGGCCGTATTTCGCGCCGATCTCCGCGAACTTCACCGTGTAACCGGTGTCACCGCCGAAGAAGACTCGATGCTCGGGGCCGGCGAAAGCCCAGGATGCCCACTGCGTCAGATCCCGCTTGAGCCCGCGGCCCGAGAAGTGTCTGGCCTCGGTGCACGTGATGGTGATGCCCGCGACCTCGGTCTGCTCGTCCCAGTCGAGCTCGATGATCCGATCCTCCGGAATCCGCCAGTGCCGAAGGTGCGCACCGATTCCGATCGGCACGACGAACGGCGCCTTCTGCAAGCCCGCGAGTTGCTGGATCGTCGCCTTGTCGAGATGGTCGTAGTGGTCGTGCGAGATGACGATGGCATCGACCTTCGGCAGCGCGTCGAGCGGTAGCGGTGTCGGGTGCAAGCGCGCAGGGCCGACCGTCTGCGACGGTGACACTCGGTTGCTCCACACCGGGTCGGCGAGGATGCGTCGACCGTCGATCTCGACGAGTACCGACGAGTGCCCGTACCAGGTCACCGCGATCTCGCCGGCATCCGCGGGAGCGATGGTCGGTGCGAGCGGTACCGGTCGCTGCGGCTTGCCCTGAGACCGGCGCTTCATGAACGACACGAGAATCGACTCGTCGCTGCCGCCCGTGAAGCTCGAGCTCGGCTCGGTGTTGTGGAACCGGCGATCGCGGTAACGCGACGACGAACCGGCGTACGGCGCGATCTTGGCCGCCGTCGCACCCATCTGGGCGGGCAGACCCCACGCAGCCCTGGTCAACCAGGCCGCACCGGCAAGTCCGAGAGCGATCGGCACGATCTTCGAGTTGGTCACCCACGCCACGATAGGTGAGACGGTCCGCTGGAGAGCAGGTCGACGACGGCAGGTGGCGTGTGCGTCGTGAATCTTCCACGGTGACGTGGCTCGATTCCAGGGCGATGTTCTCGCTCGGCGTAACCGTAGAACACCAGGCAAGACGACGCCGACCGCGGAGAACCCCGGAGCGGAGAAGTAGCCTTGAACTAGAATTTCTGCGACGAATGTGCCCCCTAGAAGGAGATCGCACCTACCCATGACCACCGAACAGCGGGAATTTCAGGCCGAGACGCGTCAGCTCTTGGACCTGATGGTCCACTCCATCTACTCCAACAAGGACAGCTTCCTCCGGGAACTGGTCTCGAACAGCTCCGATGCGCTCGACAAGCTTCGCCTCGAGTCGTATCGCGACAAAGATCTCGATGTCGACATCTCCGACCTGCACATCGAGGTCGACATCGACAAAGAGGCTCGCACGCTCACGATCCGTGACAACGGCATCGGTATGTCGCGCGAGGAGGTCATCGACCTCATCGGCACCCTCGCCAAGTCCGGCACCGCCGAGGTTCGCAAGAAGCTCAAGGAAGCCAAGGACGCCGCGGCGTCGGAGGAGCTGATCGGCCAGTTCGGCATCGGCTTCTACTCGACGTTCATGGTCGCCGAGAAGGTCACGCTGCTCACCCGCAAGGCCGGGGAGTCGACCGCGACTCGCTGGGAGTCCAGCGGCGAGGGCACCTACGAGATCTCCGACGTCGACGACGCGCCCCAAGGGAGCTCGGTGACGCTGCATCTCAAGCCTGCCGACGAAGAGGATCACCTCTACGACTACGCGTCCGAATCGAAGATCAAGCAGCTCGTCAAGAAGTACTCCGACTTCATCGCCTGGCCCATTCGCATCGACGTCGAGAAGCGCGTCAAGAGCGAAGACGAGGGCGGCGCGGACACCGTCACGATCGAAACCGAGACGATCAACTCGCAGAAAGCTCTGTGGACCCGTCCCAAGGACGAGGTGTCCACCGAGGAGTACAACGAGTTCTACAAGCACGTCAGCCACGCCTGGGACGAGCCGCTGGAGGTCATCCCGTTCAAGGCCGAGGGAACGTTCGAATACCAAGCGCTGCTGTTCATTCCATCGCAGGCGCCGTTCGATCTGTTCATGCGCGAGGGCAAGACCGGCGTGCACCTCTACGTCAAGCGCGTCTTCATCATGGACGACTGCGAAGAGCTGATGCCCGAGTACCTGCGCTTCGTCAAGGGTGTCGTCGACGCAGCAGACCTCTCGCTCAACGTCTCTCGCGAAATCCTGCAGCAGGACAGGCAGATCCGCGCGATCCGTCGTCGCCTCACCCGCAAGGTTCTCTCCACGGTGAAGGAACTGCAGAGCGAGCACGCCGACAAGTACCAGACGTTCTGGTCGCAGTTCGGCAAGGCGATCAAGGAAGGCCTGATCTCCGACAACGACAATCGCGAGACCCTGCTGGGAATTTCGTCGTTCGAGTCGACGAACTCCGAGTCCGGCGTCACCACGTTGGCCGAATACGTGGACCGGATGAAGGACGGCCAGGAGCAGATCTACTACATGACGGGCGAATCTCGTCAGCAGATCGAGAGCTCCCCGCACATGGAGGCCTTCAAGGCTCGCGGCCTCGAAGTGTTGCTGCTGACCGACTCCGTCGACGAGGTCTGGGTAGGCAACGTTCCCGACTTCGACGGCAAGTCCTTCCAGTCCATCTCCAAGGGCGAGGTCGACCTCGACACCGAGGAAGAGAAGAAGGACGCCGAAGCCAAGCGCGAAGAGCAGAGCAAGGACTTCGAGGACTTGCTGAAGTGGATGACCGACACCCTCGGTGAGGACGTGAAGGAAGTGCGCCTCTCCACCCGTTTGACCACGTCACCCGCGTGCGTCGTCGGCGACGAGTTCAGCTTCTCCCCGCAGCTGGAGAAAATGTACAAGGCGTCGGGGCAGTTCGTGCCGACCTCCAAGCGCATCCTGGAGCTGAACCCGACGCACGATCTGGTGACCGGATTGAAGAAGGCCCGCGAGGATCGCAGTGAGGATCCGAACCTGGCCGAGACAGCCGAATTGCTTTATGCGACGGCTCTTCTCGCCGAAGGTACCGAGCTCAAGGATCCGGCGAAGTTCTCCCGTCTGCTGGCCGATCGGCTGACGAGGACGGTGTAGGCGACTGCGTCGCATGTGAGTGCGAATACATGACCCACTATGTATTCGCACTCACATGGTGACCAGGTCCAGAGCGGCGAAATAGCCGTCGGCGTCGAAGTCCGGGACCAGCACGATCTGCAGGATGTAGCCCTGACACAGCGCGACGACGAGTGGCGCAACCGCTACCGCCCGCTCTCCGGCCTCCTTCTCTCCCAAACCTCGGTGGGCGAACCACGCCCGTAGGTAGCGCTCGTACAGCGCTCGTAGTTCCAGCACCACGCCGCTCACCATCTCGACGCTCTCCGGTGCAGCGGCAGCCGCGGCCCAGATCTGAACGAGAATGCTCGGATTGCCGATGTCGTGCGTCATGCCGTCGAGGAACATTCGTATCACCGCGGCAGGCGGCGGCAGTGGCGTCTGCTTCTCCAGCCCCTCGAGATCGGCCGCCCGGTTTTCCAGAACATCCTGGGTGACGTGCAGGATCAGTTCCTGCTTGTTCTTGAAGTAGCTGTAGATGGCCCCGGCGGACAAGCCCGACTCGGTGATGATGTCCGCCATCGAGGTGGCTTCGAAACCCGCCCGGGCGAAACACAGCATCGCTGCTGTCGAAATCTGACGACGCCGCTCGACGCGGTGGTCTTCGCTTACCTTGGGCACTCGCCCATATTAAAAACGAATACTCGTTCTTGACAAGACCAGATGCCTACCTCAGAATAAAGAACGGTTATTCGTTTTCCTGAGGAGGCTTGCCATGAAGTCCACACCTTGGCCGCGCGCAGTCGCGGTCGCTCTCGCAGGTTCCGCGATCCTCGCCGTCGTAGTCCTCGCGTTTCTGTGGCCGTCGGTGACCTCGAAGCCGGCACATGTGCCCGTCGCCGTCGTCGGAAATTCCGCGGCCGTGAGCAGCCAGTTGTCCGAGACGTTCGATATCAGCAGCGCCCCGGACCGGGCAACCGCCGTCGAGCGGATCCAGTCGCGCGAGGTCTACGGCGCCATCGTCCTCGGCCAGACCCCTGAGGTCCTGACAGCCTCCGCGAACGGCACCGTCGTCAGCCAGATGTTCACCGGAGTCGCCTCCGGGATGGGCGCTACTGCCACCGACATCGTCCCGCTGGCATCGACGGATGCCCGCGGCGCCGGACTGTCGGCGATGGGCTTTCCCCTGGTCATCGGCGGAATCATCGGCGGAGTCCTCGTCTCGATGACGATCAAGGGTACGTGGCGACGGCTTCTCGCGACCGCCGTTTACGGCGTCGGCGCCGGCATCGTCGTGGTGCTGATCACCCAATCGTGGTTCGGAATTCTCCAGGGCGCGCTTGTCCCCAACATGACCGTTTCGGCCATGGCCGTGCTGACGGTGACCACCTTGATCGTGGGCCTGACCTCGATCATCGGACCTGCAGGCATCGGCGTGAGCGCGGTTCTGATGATGTTCATCGGCAACCAGATTTCGGGGGCTACCCAGCCGTGGCAGTTCCTTCCCGAGCCATGGGGTGCCGTCGGCCAGTTCTTCCCGCAGGGCGCAGGCGCGACGTTGTTGCGCGACCTGTCCTACTTCCCCGACGCGTCGACCACGCAGGCCTGGCTGGTACTGGCCGCCTGGATCGCAGCGGGCGCGGTGTTCATGGTCGTCGGGCACAAGAGAGTACGCATCGATACCACGTCCGAGGTGCGCGCCTCGTCCGCTCACGAACCGGAGCGTGTTGCACTGTAGGCCCAGTTGTATCTCGATGGAGGCCTCCACATGACCGACCCGCTACTGATCGAACGCACCGGCGATGTTGTTCGGTGGACTCTGAACAACCCGGAGTCGCGGAATTCGATCTCGGAGGTGGAGACTGTCGAGGCGTTGGAAGCCGCGGTTGCGGAGGTCGATGCAGACCCGTCCGTACGCGCTGTGATCCTGACCGGAGCGGGCTCGGCGTTCTCGTCGGGCGGAAACGTCAAGAACATGCGAGACAAGGAAGGTATGTTCGGCGGGACTACCGCCGAACTGCGCCAGGGATACCGTCACGGCATTCAGCGGATCCCGAAGGCCCTCTATCACTGCGAGGTCCCGACGATTGCTGCCGTCAACGGCCCGGCCATCGGCGCCGGATGCGACCTGGCATTGATGTGCGACCTTCGAATTGCCTCGACCACAGCGAAGTTCGCCGAGAGCTTCGTCAAGGTAGGAATCATTCCGGGTGACGGCGGCGCGTGGTTGCTTCCGCGTGCGATCGGGATGGCCAGGGCCAGTGAAATGGCGTTCACCGGTGAGGCCATCGGCGCGGCGACCGCGCTGGAGTGGGGCCTTGTATCGCAGGTGGTCGAGCCGGACGAATTGCTTTCCGCTGCACACATGTTGGCCGATCGAGTTGCGGCAAATCCTCCGCAGGTGCTGCGGATGACGAAAAAGCTGTTGCGTGAAGGCCAGCACCAGAGTCTGGAATCGTTGCTGGAGCTGTCGGCTGCCTACCAAGCAATCGCGCACACCACCTCCGACCATGAAGAGGCAGTGAACGCGATGCTGGAGCGTCGGGATCCGAAGTTCACGGGCCGGTAGGCGCCTTCGGCGCATGTGAGTGCGAATACACAACCCGCTATGTATTCGCACTCACATGCGAAGCGCTATTTCTGTTCCGGCAGAATGTGTTCCCCGGTCTTGTCGGTGCTCAGCGACAGCGAGCTGATGTAGAGAATCTCGCCCTCCGGCCCGACCTGGTTGGACCGAATCATGTCGGGACGCTCGAATTCCATACCGGAAACATGGCACAGAAGCGTTTCGTCCGACGGGTTTCCGTGCTCGTCGAACATGGGCAGATCGATACCGTCGTCGGTGCGGCGGAGGTAGTACTTGCCCTTCGTTGCGATCGCGATGACGGGCGGTAGCACGATCGCCAGAACGAGCGCCACGATCGGCGAGTACGGCTTGATCGCCGATCCGAATGCACCGAAGAACACCAGGATCGACAGAATCGCTGCAACAGCCATCGAGCCGAATCCCACCGGATTGACGGCGTAGAGCATCCCTCGCCGAAACTCCGGCACCTTGGGCGACAGCTTGAGGATGTACTTGTTGAACACGATGTCGGACGCCACGACCGCGATCCACGCGATGCCGCAGTTTGCGTAGAACCCGAGGATGTCGTTGAGGAAGCTGAACATGTTGGCTTCCATCAGAACCAGCGCGATCGCCAAGTTGAACAGTACGAAGACCATGCGGCCCGGATAGGTCTTGGTGACGCGAGTGTAGGAGTTGGTCCAGGCGAGTGATCCCGAGTACGCGTTGGTGACGTTGATCTTGATCTGACTGATGACGACGAGGATCACTGCAAGGGTCATGGCGAGCCAGCCCGGCATGAAGTTTTCGTAGATCTCGAGGAACTGATGCACTGGTTCGTTGGCGATGGTGGAACCGTCGACGACGTTCGCGATCAGGTACACAGCCAGGAACAGCCCGACGACCTGCTTGATCGCGCCGAAGATGACCCAGCCGGGGCCTGCGAGAAGCACCGCGGTCCACCAGCGACGCGAGTTCTCCGGGGTCTTGGGAGGCATGAAGCGGAGGTAGTCGATCTGCTCGGCGATCTGGGCGATGAGCGAGAGACACACGCCGGCAGCCAGCATCACGGAACCGATGTTGACGCCTTTGCCTGCATCTCCGTCCGCACCGCCGAACGCCATGAATTCACCGACGGAGTCGGGGTTGCTGATCACCAGGTACACGAACGGCAGCACCATGAGTACCAGCCAGAGCGGCGTCGTCCAGACCTGCAGCTTCGCGAGGGCCTTCATTCCGTAGATCACCAGCGGAATGACCATCAGGGTCGACAACGCGTAGCCGATGGGCAATGGAATGTTCAGTCCCAACTCCAGGCCCTGGGCCATGATGGAACCTTCGAGAGCGAAGAAGATGAAGGTGAACGTCGCGAAGATGACGTTGGTGACCACCGATCCGTAGTAACCGAATCCGCTTCCGCGCGTGATCAAGTCGAGGTCGATGTTGTACCGCGCGGCATAGTAGGCCAGCGGCAGACCCGTCAGGAAGATGACGACGGCGAACACGAGAATTCCCCACAGTGCGTTACCGGTGCCGTAGGAGATACCGATGTTGGCGCCGATTGCGAAGTCGGCCAGGTAGGCGATACCTCCCAACGCGGACGTCGCAACGACTCCGGTACCCCACTTGCGGTAGCTACGCGGCGCAAAGCGCAGCGTGTAGTCCTCTAGCGTTTCCTTCAGTGCCGTATCGGTCGTCGGCGCGGGCTGCACAGCTGTCATGGGAAGAAAATAGAAGGGCTACATGTCGGCCAGGTCACGCTACGTTCGGGTCCTGTTACACAATTGCACAAAACGGACTATTCGGTCTGCCTGATCGATCTGGGTCCACCGCCGGTTGCGTCGACCAGCAGTTGCAGAAACCACGCGAAGACCGGCGCACGAAACAGCCAGCCCAGGATTGCCCAACCGAGCGAGAGATGTTCCAACGCCGCACCGATCGCCCTCGTGCCGTCCGCCGTCGACGCGCCTTCGTATCGGACGCGCCTCAGATCCTGCGGATGCCCTTCGGCTACCGCGACGTCCAGCCCGACGGGTGATCGTCGCACGAACCACGGCCCGACTCTGCTGCACGGGTCGCAGCTCACCGACGCATA
Organism: Rhodococcus sp. (in: high G+C Gram-positive bacteria); assembly: GCF_023264675.1. Classification (GTDB taxonomy): domain Bacteria; phylum Actinomycetota; class Actinomycetes; order Mycobacteriales; family Mycobacteriaceae; genus Rhodococcoides. Next base: position 113,094 of record NZ_JAHFVG010000006.1, on the reverse strand, counting down.
CAGTATCGCGGGCGCGATCGCAGGTGTCGGCGTCCACCGCGGGATCCAGTCGCGAACCGACCTCCGGTAGCTCGTCCAGGACTCGGAGTGCCGCGCGAGAAGCTCGCTCTGCTCGTGCCATGCAGCCAGACCCGCACTGAACGCCGCACCCAGCAGGGCGCCGGCCACCAGCCATGGTTCGCGGAGTACTGCCCCTCCGAGCAGGAGCAGCAGTACTGCCGACAACTGCATCGGATTGGCTACGTAGGCATACGGTCCGGTGGTGACCAACCGCTGTGGCGGATCCCAGGGAAACGGAGTTCCGCGACCCACCACCGCGAATTCGGCCACGGCGCGCAGTGCGACGATCGCGACCAGTGCCATCAGCTGCAGCAGGATCAGATCGAGCGGCCCACCCACATCGGCACGCTGCCCCCAACCGCTACCGGCGGCCTCGAATGCGACTGTCGGAACCACGAATCCGAGCAGAGAACCGAAGAGAACGACCTGCATCACAGCGCGGGTTCGTAGCGCCAGGCCGTGGTCGGTCAGGTACCCGAGCACGACGCCAGGAACCAACGCGGCACCCACCGCAAGGCACTCTCCCCACCACCACGTCGGCTCGAGCGTGACGAGTGGCTGCAAGCTCGACATCGCAAGAACGTCTCCGGCGACCAACACCAGAACGGTGATGACAGGGTTCACCCAGCGTGCCAACAGGATCGGCACCGCACCCCACAGCGCGGCCCACCCGAGCACCACGTCGATCGGAACCTGGGACCACATGTTTCCGGTCGTCCCGAAAGTCCACCATTCTTGCTGCACGGCAAGCGCATCGATCAGCAACAGTGCGATGAAGTTCCACAGGAGCGCAAGAAATGCCGCACCGCGCGTCCGACGGTTCGGCGCGGCGAACCAGAGGACGACGGCGAGCAGAACCGGAACGAGAACTGCGAGGGAACGCAGTGCCGCAATCGACAGACCGGTATCTACGCTCAACGGCTGACGGCCAGCGAATCGATCAGGTAGCCGGCCGCACGTTCGGTCACGAATTTCTCGATCGGTCCGAAGTACCACGCAGGCGCCAGTTCTCGGGTGTACGACAACTCGACGCGGACGTCCGTGTGCCCGGCATCTACCGGTATCCACTCGATATCGGCGACGCTCCATGCCAACCATGACGAGATGGGAGTCGTGTCGTTCACGACCTTCAGCCGCACCGAGTTCTCGCTCCGTGCAACCACCTCGAACGCCAACTCTGTCGTGTGTTCGCCCCAATGATGTTCGGAGACGAACAGAGGCCGGTGATGCGCGCCGGAAAACGTTACCGTGCGCCGCTCGCCGACGGCGAACGTCCCACCGGAATCGGCCAACGGCTGCGGGAACCCCCACCCGAGGATTCCTTCCAGCGGCGTCCCGCCGAAGTCCAACGGGGCTTCCCACGCTGCTTCGACCTCGTCGGCCGATGCCTCGACGGTTCGAGTTGCCGTCACCGTCGTCGCACTGGAGAACGTCGTCGCTGGTAGGACGCCTTCCAACGACGCGACGAGGACCAGTGACGGGACGATTATGATCTTCAGACCGTCGTTGCGTTTGTCAGGTCGCGAGGCCTTCCCTGCAGCGTAGGCAACCACGGCGCCGACCAGATAGAAGATCGGCGCGGCCAAGATGACGCAGATGAAGCCCTCACCGGCCGCGATCATCGCAAGCGAGAGCACTACCGTGATCGTTCTGAACACGAGCCCCTCGGCGCTACCGCCCGGCTTGGTCAGAACGACGATCAGCGCGACGATCGCCGGAATGCCGACGTAGAACGCCGCTGTCTGCGCCTTCTCGGTGTCCTCCAGCACCTGCTTGACGAAGAACGCGACGGCGATGGCCAGGACGACCACCCCGAGGACGTACTGCGACGATGTGGGACGGTAGCGGCTCGGCGTTGGTTCTGGGCCACCCGGGTACGGTTCCATGCGCACAGCGAAGCACAGTGTCAGGTAATTCGGACCGCCGGGTCCGATCCGGCGTCCCGACTGGTCAAGCGCTCAACAAGGCAAAGTTCGACAGCTCGGCGCGCAACTGGTTCATCGCCCGATGTTGCGCGACGCGTACCGCTCCCGCACTCATTCCGAGCGCGCGTCCGGTCTCGGGTGCCGTCATTCCCCACACCACCCGCATCAGAATGATCTTTCGATGACGCGGGGGCAGGGTTTCCATCAAAGCTTGTGCGTGACTACGAAATTCACCCTCGATAGCAAGGTCTTCGGGAGATTCGTCGGTGAAGGGCTCCTCGATCACCAATTCGAGCGAGTACGAGCGCCGAAGCGCAGCTTTGCGGCCTGCATCGGCCAGTTTGTGGGCGGCGATACCGTAGACGAATGCCATGAACGGTTTCCCCATATCCCGGTACTTCGGAATTGCGGTGACCAGGGCAAGACACACGTCCTGCACCACGTCGTCGGCAGTGACATCGAGATTTGTCGACCGCGTTGCGCAGTAACGCTTGAGCTTCGGCCTGACCAGCGCGATCACATCCTCCAGAGCCCTACGATCCCCGCTCACGGCCTGTGGAACGCGCGCCTCGAGCATGTACACGATGTCGTCTTCCGTCATCGTCGTGTTCCCTTCGCTCACCCTGCGCTTGTGTGTAGTTCGATCCTGCGTCGAAGACGGTTTGGTCGGTACCCACCCCAGGGTGAGGAACCCACACCCCTCGGGTGCATCGACTCACCTCTTCAGGAGGCTCCGCAGACGACGATGAGGACAGATGATTTTCGAAGGCGTAACGCATCGAGAGGCGACGCCGAAACCCTCTACACACCTGAAGTCATCGGAGACAGCCATGAACGAGCGCAACCGGAGCCGAAGCACCGTCGTGACCGAGGACGGCACTGCGCTCGCCGTATACGAGACCGGCAGCCCGACGGCTCCGGTGACCGTGGTGTTCGTGCACGGCCACTGCCTGGCGAAAGAGTCATGGGCCGATGTACGTGGCCACCTCACCGCGGCACACGGCGAGAACATCCGCACCATCTCCTACGATCACCGCGGGCACGGCGAATCGGCTGCAGCCGACCCCTCCACGTACACCATCGAGCAGCTGGGCCGTGACCTCGGCGCCGTGATCAGAACCCTCGTCCCCACCGGCCGCTACGTGCTGATCGGCCACTCGATGGGCGGTATGACGGCAATGGCCTATGCCCGTCAGAACCTCGAAGAGCTGGGAGGACGCCTCGTGGGCGTCGGTCTGGTCGCCACTGCGGCGAGCGGACTTGTCGACGAGGGCCTCGGGTCGTGCCTGGCGCATCCCCTGGTCTCGGCGTTTCGAGCAGCCGTCCGCCGCGCGCCTCGTGCGATGAGCGTCTCGAAGAGGTCGGTACGGGGAATTTGCGCACCGATCGTGCGGGCCGCGGGGTGTGGGTCACGGCGCGTGAGTCCACGGGTGGTCGCACTCGCGTCGGCGATGCTCAACGACACCTCGGTGGTGACGATGGCCGGCTTCCTGGAGACTCTCCGCGATTTCGACGAATCGGCGAGCCTGTCCGCGCTGGCCGTCGTTCCGACGCTGGTCCTGTGTGGATCCGCGGATCTGATGACGCCGCCGCGTCACTCGGCGACGATCGCTCGGCACCTGCCTGCATCGCGGATGGTGACGGTGGAGAACGCGGGCCACATGGTCATTCTGGAACGGGCGGCCGAGGTTGCCGACGCCGTGTCCGTTCTGGTCGCGCAGACCGAACGATCGACGATGCTAGAGGTCGCGCTGTGAGATCACGCCGCTCTGCAGTGCACGCTCGGCGAGCCTGACCCGCTTCTGGTTCTGCGGGAGGTCCTCGACACCGAACTTGGCGAACAGCACCCGCAGGTGCGTCTTGACGGCGTCGACGCTGAGGAAGATCTCGGTCGCGATCTGCTGGTTGGACGACGGATTCGCGAATCTCGCATTGTGTTTGTAGGGCCGGCACAGCGATACGAGGACCGATCTCTGCGTCTCGGTCAGCGATCTGGTGTTCGGCATCTCGGCGGCGATGCGGGTGGCTTCGTCGCCGAGGCCGGAGAAATCGTGGAAGGTGAGCAGCGAGCCACCGACGCGGATGGTGTCACCTTGCCGCAGGCTCCGCCGTCCGGTGAGGCGGTCCCCGTTGACGTACGTCCCGTTTCGAGACAAGCCGTCGTCGACGACGGTCCAGTGCGTGCCGAGCCATTCGATGGCGGCGTGCAGCCGAGAGACCTCGCTGTCGTCCGGAAACGAGATGTCGGCCTGGGGTGATCGACCGATGGTCAGGCGAGCGTGATCGGAGGACAGCGTCACTTCGCGGCGTTCACCGCCTTCGCCTTCGTACTGAAGGCGGGGATCTTCGTACTCACCCCGAATCACCGCTACATCCTGCCCCGCCCCACGGGGAAGAGCAAGATGCAGCGGTGAGGGGTACCGCGTCTACTTCTTGACGGCGGGAGGCGCGTTCAGGAGCTGAATGAACGGGCCGGCGTTGCTGGCGAGCGCGCTGAGTCCGCCGATGGCGGTTCCGGCGAGCGAGGCGGTGGATCCGAGCAGCAGTGCGCCGCCGATGCAACCGGCGACAGCTCCCGGTCCGAAGAGCACGACGGTCGGAGCCGACACGACGCCGACGGCGATGGCACCGAGGATGCAGCCGCCGACGATTCCGGTTGCGGCACCGAGGTAGCCGCCGACCGTGGCCGAGAGAGCGAGGTTGTCCTTGACGCCTGCGACGGCTGCGGGCAGGTCGACCTGCTGCAATCCGGGAAGCTGAGTGGATACGGGTGTCGCGGCGGCGGGCGAGACGTCGGCCGTCAGGACAGCGTGGTTGCCGTCGATGTCGGCGGCAACGGGGTGCGAGAAGCCGTCGAGTGCGATGGCGAGCGGAACCGAATCGACAAGTGCGCCAGTGGTGTCGCGCACGACGAGGTGGTTGTTCTCGTTGGTGAGCGTGCCCGCCGAGGTGTCGACGATGACCTGGTCACCTGCCTTCGTGACGTTCCAGCCCACCGGCGCCGGTGCCGGAGCCGGGTCCGCGTAGGACGTCCCCATTGCAGCGGTCATGGCCCCGATGACCAATGCTGACGTTACTGCGAATTTTCCGATCTTCATGATCCCCGTCTTCCGGTATGTACATGTGCGCATCCTGGGTGGATGCCGCGTAAACGTACTGGCCGGACGAGGTCGAAATTGTGGACTGCGGGGGTGTTCCACCGGACCGGGAGGTTAACAGTCGGTCAGTTCTACCCTAAAGGGACAGAACGGAATTCATTCTTCAAGCCTGAGTAACGTGCAGTTCACCCCTTGCCGAAGAGTCCTGGACCGCCCGAACCGCCGTGGCCGACCGCGAAGTCGTACGCGGACTCGGCGTGCTCGTGTTCGTCGAGGCCGTCAGCCTCGTGTTGGGCGTCGGCGCGCACCCCCATCACTGCCTTGAGTCCGAGAGCGATGAGTGCAGTGACAACACCGGTGTAGACCATCACCACGACCACCGCGACGAACTGAACGAGAAGCTGATGCAGCCCACCGCCGTACAGAAGTCCGTCGACTCCCGCCGGCATGTCCGCGCTGGCGAGCAGCCCGATCATCAGAGTTCCGACGATGCCTCCGACCAGGTGAACGCCGACGACGTCGAGCGAGTCGTCGTATCCGAAGCGGTATTTCAGACCGATGGCGAGTGCGCACAGTGCGCCGGCGGCGATACCGATTCCGGCGGCGCCGATCGGGGTGACGGCCGTGCACGACGGTGTGATGGCCACCAATCCGGCGACCACACCCGATGCCGCGCCGAACGAGGTGGCCTTGCCGTCGCGAATCTTCTCCACGATCAACCAGGCAGCCATCGACATGGCACCCGCACCGAGGGTGTTCACCAAGGCAACCGCGGCGACACCGTCGGCAGCGAGCGCCGACCCGGCATTGAAACCGAACCAACCGAACCACAGCAGACCGGCACCGAGCATCACGGCAGGCAGATTGTGCGGGCGCATCGCCTCCCGCGGCCATCCGCGACGATTCCCGACGACGAGCGCAAGCACGAGACCGGCCATACCAGCGTTGATCTCGACGGCCGTGCCGCCGGCGAAGTCGATGGCACCCAGCCGGTTGGAGATCCAACCACCGGTGGCCGAGGTAAGCCCGTCCAGCGAGAACACCCAGTGCGCGACCGGGAAATACACCAGAGTCGCCCACAATCCCGCGAACAAAATCCACGGCACGAACCGCATGCGGTCGGCAACGGCGCCCGAGATGAGGGCTACGGTCACCATCGCGAAGCCTGCCTGAAACGCCGCGAAGACCAGCGCGGGCACAGTACCCACGAGTGGAATCGACACGGAAGCACCGGAATACGTGCCACCGAGTAGATCACCGAGCCCCGCGAACTGCAGCGGATCTCCGATCCAGCCACCGATCACGTTGTCCCCGAATACCATCGAGAATCCGAACACCAGCCAGAGCAGCCAGACGACGGCGATGGCTGACAGGCTCATCATCATCATGTTGAGAACGCTCTTCGACCGGACCATACCTCCGTAGAAGAAGGCCAGGCCCGGTGTCATCAGCAACACCATCGCCGTGCACACCAGCAGCCACGCGGTATCGCCCGTATCAGGCGCCCCGAGGTTCACCGTCCCAGAAACTTCGGCTTGCGCTTCTCACTGCGGGCACGACGAGCTTCCTGCATGTCCTGACTCGTCCACGCCGCGCCGAAGGCGGCCCACTGCTCCGGCGTCGGCTCGTCCCGGGTGCCGTCGTCGTTGAAGACAAGTTTGAGGTGTCGCAGAGCGAGCGGAGCCAACTCGGTGATTGCCGTCGCCCACTCGCGGGCGACCGCGAGATCGCCGCGCTTGTTCGCGAGACCGCTGATGTATGCGCGATCGGCGTCGAGACGCTCGCCGCCCATCAGAATCGTGCGTGCGACGCTTCCGCCGGCAAGGGACGACAGTCGTTTGATCGTCCAGTTGTTGACCGCGATACCGAGCCGCGTCGATGGAATCGCGAAGAATGCACCGTCGGCGACTACCCGGAGATCACTCGCGATGGCGAGCTGGGTGCCTGCACCGACGGCGGGCCCGTTGACCGCGGCGATCACCGGAATCGGAGCGGCTTCGACCGCTTTGAGCACGGCTTCGAGCGCTTCCGGGAATTCCTTGGCGAAGTCGTCGCCGTCCAGGTCAGCTCCCGCGCAGAAGCTGGAGCCCTGCCCGGTGACGACGATGACACGGGCACCGCTCTCCACTGCGCTCTCGATGCCCTCGCGTAAGGCGATGCACAGGGCGGTGTTGAGGGCATTGCGCCGCTCGGGACGCTGAAGTTCGAGGATGACGACGTCGCCGTCACGAGTCTGACCGATCATGCGACTAGACGTTACCCATGGGTACATGCGGTAGCGGGGTGCGGGCTGATGTACTGGTCTCCGTGATCGAGACAGACGTCGCCGTCATCGGCGCTGGGCAAGCCGGCCTCTCGGCCGGATATCACCTCCGCCGGGCCGGACTGGCTCCCGATTCCGGATTCGTCATGCTCGACCACTCCCCTGCACCCGGAGGCGCCTGGCAGTACCGGTGGCCGTCGCTGACACTCAGCACCGTCAATCGCGTCCACGACCTCCCCGGCATGGAGTTCGCGGACACCTTGACCGACGAACCGGCCGACGGCGTCATCGCGGCCGAGGCCGTCCCGCGGTACTACAAGGCATACGAGCAGAAGTTCGACCTTCGAGTGCAGCGGCCGGTCACCGTCACCGTGGTGTGCGACCGCGAGCCCCGATTGCGAGTGGAAGCCGGGGACACCGTCGTCTCTGCTCGGGGCGTGATCAACGCGACGGGCACCTGGGAGAAGCCTTTCATCCCGAACTACCGCGGCGCGGAGACGTTCCTGGGCCGCCAACTGCACACCAGGGACTACCGTTCGGCAGACGAATTCGCCGGCAAACACGTCATCGTGGTCGGCGGCGGTATCTCGGCGGTCCAACTGCTCGACGAGATCTCCCAGGTCACCTCGACCACGTGGGTGACTCGTCGTGAACCCGAGTTCCGCGACGCCGACTTCGGCCCCGACGCCGGGCGCGCCGCCGTGGCGATGGTCGAGGACCGAGTACGAGCCGGTCTTCCGCCGGGCTCGGTGGTGTCGGTGACAGGTTTGCTGTTGACCGACAAGCTGAAGGCCGCGCGTGAGCGAGGGGCCCTCGACCGAAAACCCATGTTCTCCGAGATCACCCCGAACGGCGCCCGATGGTCCGACGGGACGACGGTCGACGCCGACGTGATCCTGTGGGCTACGGGTTTTCGGAGCGCGCTCGATCATCTTGCACCGCTGCGACTTCGCGGCCACGGCGGCGGGATCGTCATGGACGGCAGGCTGGCGACTCGGGTGGCGAAGGACCACCGTATCCACCTCCTCGGGTACGGCCCGTCGGCGAGCACCATCGGCGCGAACCGTGCGGGGCGTGCTGCGGTCACCGAACTGCTGGACACGCTCGGCTGATCGGCGCCGGCACGCCCCGCTCCGCTCCGCGATCTAATTGAAACTCCCGGTATCGGATAGAAAATTCAAGCAAATCGCCCACTTCTGCACTGGGTGTCAGATAGGTTACTTTCCATGCCCTCCACTGGGGCATCCTGCCGCGGAGCTTTCTTCGCCAACAACGCGAACGGTTCTGCGCTCGTACCGATTTCGCACGCGACGAACAAGGAAGTTCGATCATGGGAAAGCTCGACGGGAAAGTTGCATTCATCACCGGAGCCGCTCGCGGACAAGGCCGGAGCCACGCGCTGAAGCTGGCGTCGGAAGGCGCCGACATCATCGCCGTCGACATCTGCTCGCAGGTCGACTCGGTGGGATATCCCCTCGCAACCGAGGACGACCTCGCCGAGACGGTCAAGCAGGTCGAGGCACTCGATCGACGCATCGTCGCCACCAAAACCGACGTCCGCGACTCGAAGGGCCTGAAGAAGGCCGTCGACGGCGGCGTAGCCGAACTCGGCCGCCTCGACATCGTCCTCGCCAATGCCGGAATCGCGAGCTTCGCACCCATCGAGGATCTGACCGACGAGGCGTGGGACGACATGATCGACATCAATCTGACCGGCGTGTTCAAGACCGTGCGCGCCGCTGTTCCCCACCTCAAGGCGGGTGGACGCGGCGGGGCGATCGTCCTGACCAGCTCGACGGCGGGCATCAAGGGCCTGGGGAACCTCGCTCACTATGTCGCTGCGAAACACGGCGTCGTCGGGCTGGTGAAGACGATGGCAAACGAATTGGCGCCGTTCAACATTCGCGTGAACTCGGTCCACCCGACATCGGTGGACACCGACATGATCCACAACGCTCAGACCTACAACGCATTTCTCCCGGGAATGCCGGACCCCAAGCGAGAGGATGCGGCCGAGGCATTCAAGACCCTCAACGCGCTGCCCATCGAGTGGGTGCAGCCGGTGGACATCTCCAACGCCATCGCGTTCCTGGTCTCCGACGACGCCCGCTACATCACGGGGGTTCAGCTCCCTGTCGACGCGGGATCGGTGATCAAATGACCGGCAAGCTCGAAGGCAAGGTCGCGTTCGTCACCGGCGCAACACTTCCTGTCGATGCGGGGTACACGATCACATGACCGAACACTCGACTGCCGCCTCGGCGAACCACGTCTCCGGACGCGGGCAGACCCATCGGTCGATCAACGAAGTGCGCCGCAGCATCGCGGCACGCCTCGTCGGACGAGACCGAGAGCTCGACCTACTCCTGGCGGCGGTCGCGGCCGGGCGGGACCTCCTCATCGAGGGCCCGCCCGGCACCAGCAAAAGCACACTGCTCGGTGCGATCACCGCTGAGTGGGGCATCCCGCTGCTGTTCGTCGAAGGCAACGCGGACCTGACTCCCGCACGAATCGTCGGACACCACAACCCCGCCCGGGTGCTTCGCGAGGACTACAGCGAGGACAACTTCGTCGCGGGCCCACTCGTGGAAGCCATGCGTACCGGTGGATTCCTGTACGTCGAGGAGTTCAACCGAGCACCCGAGGACACGCTCAACACCCTGTTGACCGCGATGGCCGAACGACGTATCGCGATCCCACGCGTCGGGACGGTCGACGCGCTCCCGACCTTCCGGGTGGTGGCATCGATGAACCCGTACGACAACGTCGGCACCACCAGGCTGTCGACCTCGGTGCACGACCGTCTGTGCCGGCTCGCCATCGGATATCAGGATGCCGACGCCGAGCGCGGAATCGTTGCGCTACGAACCGAATCCGATTCTCTGCGACTGATCGCCGATTCGGTGGCCATCACCCGCGCCACCCGTGAGCACGAGGACATCACCCAGGGAAGCAGTGTGCGCGGCGCCATCGATCTGGCACTCGTCGCGCAGCAGTTGGCCAACCTGCGCGAGGTCTCCATCCCCGAGGTCGCCGACATCGACCCGCCCCGAGATCTCCCCGAGGACTACCGGCAGGTGATGCTCGATTCGGTTCTCGTTGCACTGTCCGGTCGAATTCATGTCGACGACACAGCCGACGCGACACCGGAATCGATCCTCCACGAGATCTGGCAGGACCATTTCGTCTTGAAACCCGCAGCCGCCGAACCGGGTTGAAGAGCCGTCGACGCAGACTCACCGCTACGTAAGCCGGGAGGAACCAAGACAGGCGCGCTGAAGCCATTGCGTCGCAAACCCAAACAACTGACAGAAACTCCGTCCCTGTTCGAGCCTGGCGGCAGCGGGGCGGTACTCGTCGCCGAAGGTCGGAAAAGAACGGGAAAAGCCAGCGGCGAGAACAATCCCTCGGCACCGGGATTCACCGAGGAAGGCGCCGAGGTGATCTCCCTCCGCGAGCTCACCGAGGACGAATCCACGACCGATGCGAATACGCGAGCGCTCGCGCGAAAAATCGCTGCGCGACTGGCAGTTCGCCGACCCCGCCGCGACATTCGAGCGCGACGAGGAGTCGGCGAACTGACGTCCCTGCGCTACCGCGACGGCTCGGACGAGATCGACATGGACCGAACCATCGACGTTCTCGCCGCGAACCCGCTACCCGAGGACGACGACATCGTGGTGCGAGAACGTCTGCACACCAAGCGGTCCGTCGTCCTCGTCGTCGACGTCTCGGGCTCCATGAAGGGCGAACGTGTACGAACGGCGGCAGCCACCGTCGGCGCCCTGGCCGGAGAGTTGAACCAGGACGATCTCGCGGTCGTCGCATTCTGGTCGGACGCCGCGGTCCTGACGCGATTCGGCGACCCTGTCACACCGCTGGGCATCCTCGACACGGTGCTGAGCATTCCGGCTCGCGGACTCACCAACGTGCAGTTCGCTCTCGAGACCGCCGCAGGTCTGCTGCGCCGAGTCTCTTCGCCCGACAAACGGGTGCTGTTGCTCTCGGACTGCGTGCACAACGCAGGCCCTGACCCTCGCTACGTCGCCGCCGCGATCCCGCGTCTGGACATTCTGCTGGACATCTCAGGTGAGAAGGATCTCGAGCTGGGCCGCGATCTTGCCCGGCTCGGGCACGGGCGGATCCGTACGGTGCGTACCTATCGCGACGTCGGACCAGCTTTGACGGCGCTTTTCGACGGGTGAGGCAAACGCGAACACGCCGTGGCCCGTTCAGTCGCCCAGCTCGTCGACCACGTATTTCGCCAGCGCACCCAAACGAGCCCGGTCCGGCATACGCGTCGGAACCCCGAGAGCATCCAGCGGCGCCGAGGTGACCGGCCCGACGCAGATGGCGACGACGGGTCCCCGCAGCGCCGTCAGGAATTCGTCGAGCAGTCCGTTGTCCTTGGCGGTCGAGAGCAGCGAGGCCACGGCCGGAGCGCTGGTGAACGTCACGGCGTCGACCTGGTGGTTCAGGACCTTGGCGAGCAAATCGATGAGCGGCTGTTGATCGACGGGGCGAATCCAACGGTAGACGGGGATCGCGCGGACGTCGGCTCCGAGACGGGCAAGACATTCGCCGAGGTGGATCGTCGGCTCCCATTCGGTGATGGTGCCGTGAAGCTGGACGGCGACGTCGACACCGGCAATGCCCTCGGCTTCGAGGTGATCCGCCACTTCCTGCGAGGCTTCGGTTGCCGGCGACCAGACCTCGCGGAGCCCAGCGCCGCGAATGGCACCACGCGCCTTGGGGCCCCGCGCAATGATGCGCGAGGCCCCGAGGGCGCTCAGTAGCTCCGAACGGTTGTTCCAGCCTTCGGCGGCGTCGAGCCAGCCGCGGAAACCGATGCCGGTGCTGATCACGACCAGTTCGGGAGGCTCGGCGATGATGCCGTCGGTCTTCTCCCGAAGATCCGAATCGTCGACGAGCGGGAGCACGTGAATCGCCGGTACGTGCACCGTTTCGGCGCCGCGACGCTCGAGTAGGGTCGCGAACTCGTCTGCCCGCCGCTCGGCAGTCAGCGCGATCGTTTTCCCCGTCAACGGTCCCATGCGGGTCAGCCTATAACGCGGCCGCCTGTCGACGACCGTGCGTCGGACCAGCCTGTGACCGGTTGATCAGGCGGCGAATTTGTCCGGGTCGGGGCCGGTGCGGCCGTCGGGGGTGTCGAGCGCGTTGATCTGCTGAACCTCGTCGTTGGTCAGCTCGAAGCCGAACACGTCGAAGTTGCTCGCGATGCGCTCCGGCGTGACCGACTTGGGGATCACGACGTTGCCGAGCTGGATGTGCCAGCGCAGGATGACCTGGGCCGGGGTGACTCCGTGTGCTTCGGCGATCGGCGCGAACGCCGGGTCGTCGAGGACAGTCCCCGAGCCGAGTGGACTCCATGCCTCGGTGGCGATGCCCTTCGAGGTGTGGAACGCGCGCAGTTCCTCCTGGATGAGGCGGGGGTGCAGCTCGATCTGGTTGACAGCAGGCACCTCGCCGACTGCATCGATGAGCTTCTCCAGCGTCGGGATGGTGAAGTTCGAGACGCCGATGGAACCGATGCGACCGTCGGCCTTCAGCTTCTGGAATGCCTTGAACGTATCGATGTACTTGTCGCGATCGAGTTGCTGCCAGTGGATGAGGTACAGGTCGAGGTACTCGAGACCGAGGCGGTCCATGCTGGCGTCGAATGCGGCCAAGGTCGAGTCGTAGCCCTGGTCGTCGTTCCACAGCTTGGTGGTGATGAACAGCTCGTCGCGGGCGATGCCGGACTGCGCGATGGCCTTGCCGGTGCCTGCTTCGTTCTCGTACACCTTGGCGGTGTCGATGCTGCGGTAACCGACCTTCAGAGCTTCGGCGACGGCTGCCTCGGCGCCGTCGTCGGGAACCTGCCACACACCGAAACCGAGCTGGGGAATCGCGTGCCCGTCGTTGAGCACGATCGTCGGGACAGTACTGGTCTGCGGTGAAAACGTCATACGAATAGCCAACCAGTGTCCGTTCCAGTCTGTTCCCGGGCTTGCTGGATACTGCTCGGGTGACTGCAACGCTCCGCATCGACGATCTCGCCGCATTCCACGGCGACCGCACCCTGTTTTCCGGTCTCGACCTCACGGTCACCGAGGGCGACGTCATCGGGCTCGTCGGCGCCAACGGTGCAGGTAAATCGACGTTGCTGACACTTCTCGCCGGCGTCGGAACGGCCGATGTCGAGGGCGATATCTACACCAGCCCGCCGGACGCGACCGTCGGTTATCTCGCGCAGGAACCCGATCGTATCGACGGCGAGACGGTGCTCGACTTCATCGGCAGACGGACGGGCGTTGTGGCCGCCGAGCAGGCGATGAACGACGCCGCCGAGGCTCTCGGAAGCGACGACGGTGACGATTCTTACACCCCTGCTCTCGAACGCTGGCTCGCGCTCGGCGGAGCCGACCTCCCGGAGCGCACCGCCAAAGTACTCGCCGACCTGGGCTTGGACGTCGATGGACGTGCGTTCATGACGTCGTTGTCCGGTGGCCAGGCGGCACGCGCCGGTCTCGCGGCCATCCTCCTCGCGCGCTACGACATTCTTCTTCTCGACGAGCCGACCAATGACCTCGATCTCGCCGGTCTCGAGCAACTGGAGAGATTCGTCGTCGAGACGAGGGCAGCCATCGTCGTCGTCAGCCACGACCGTGAATTTCTGGCGCGAACCGTCACCGGCATCGTCGAGTTGGATCGCGCTCAACACCGCATCGACGTGTACGACGGCAGTTACCAGTCCTATCTCGCCGAACGTGAGATCGCCCGGCAGCACGCGCGCGAGAAGTACGACGAATTCGCGGACACCAAAGCATCCTTGGAGTCCCGCGCCCAGATGCAACGGAACTGGATGGAATCCGGCGTCCGCAATGCTCGTCGCAAAGCGACGGACAACGACAAGATCGCCCGTAAGACCCGTGCCGAGTCCACCGAGAAGCAGGCCGCAAAAGCCCGTCAGACTCAGCGACGCATCGAGCGCCTCGAGGTCGTGGAGGAGCCACGTAAGGAATGGGAGCTGCGGATGGAGATCGCCGCGGCGCCGCGCAGTGGAACTGTCGTGTCGGTGCTGAGCGGTGCGATTGTACGGCGAGACGGCTTCGCGTTCGGACCGGTGACGACACAGATCGAGTGGGGTGATCGGATTCTGATCACGGGCGAAAACGGTTCGGGGAAAACCACTTTGCTCTCGGTTCTGCTCGGAAACTTGCCGCCCGAGGAGGGAACCGCCTCGTTGGGTTCCGGCGTTGCGATCGGTGAGATCGACCAGGCGCGTGGGCTTTTCATCGGATCGGCAACGGTGTCGGAGTCCTTGAGTGCGGCGGTTCCGGACTGGCCCGACGCCGAAGTCCGCACTCTCCTCGCCAAATTCGGCCTGCGGGGTGACGATGCCCTCCGCCCTGCCGAGTCGCTGTCCCCCGGCGAGCGCACGCGTGCCGCTCTGGCGTTGCTGCAGGCCCGCGGTGTGAACCTCCTCGTCCTCGACGAACCGACGAACCATCTGGATCTGCCTGCGATCGAACAACTGGAGCGGGCGATGGAGAACTTCGAGGGCACCCTTCTGTTGGTCACTCACGACCGCCGGATGCTCGATACCGTCCGCGCGACACGTCGCTGGACCATGAAGGCCGGTCAGCTCACCGAGGCCTGACACTCGGCGATACCACCGCCTCCCTCCGCGAACGCACGTGCGTGTGCGTGTTGTCAGGGTTGACAGATCGTTGGGTTTATACAACACTTTGTTCCATGAGCCCCGTAAAGCGTGGGAACACGCTCCCGATCTTCAACCGGGTGGGAGTTCTGCGGGCAGAGCGAAAGATGAGCCGCGCGCAGTTAGCCGAACTCATCGAAGTCAACCCCCAGACGGTGGGTGCCCTCGAACGGGGTGACCACTATCCGAGCCTCGACCTCGCAATGCGGATCTGTGACGTCTTCGACCTTCCCGTCGAAGCCGTCTTCTCGAGGACCGAACTCGGACCACTCTCCGCCGAACTGTTCCGAAGGGAGAACGGCACATGACCACCCCCGGTACGGACATTCTCTCCCGCTACCAGGCGTTCCGCACCAGGCGATTCTTGGAGAACGATGCCAAGACGCGCCGACGCCTGCCGAACTGGCGCTCGCAGAGGCGCCGCCGCATCCTGGCCGTTGCGACGCTGTGCATTCTCTTCGCGCTACTCGTGATCTCCATTTCCTCGTTGTTCCTGGAGTGGTTGCCGATCCTGTGGCTGCCGGCAACGCTGGCGTTTCTCGTCACCTGGACCATGCTGCAGACCGTGGCCGGACGTCAGAGCGACGCCCCGGTCGGCGCGCTCGACGAATGGGAAATACAGCAACGCAACGAAGCTCGCTCGATCGGGCTCTCGATCACCCAGGGTCTGGTCATGGTCGCGGTCATCGCCCTGATCTTCGCGAGCACCTTCTACGAGAACGACCGACTCGCCTACGCAGGCGGCGCATGGACACTCATCGCACTGATCCTCGGAATGTGTTCACCAGCAATCATTCTCGCCTGGATCACTCCTGACCCCGATCCGGAAGACCTCTGAAAGACGTCAGGCGCTCGTGCAGCGCCGACCCGATCGACCGATGATGAACGGAAGGGCACCATGAGCACCCTCACGATCGACACCATCTCGAAGAGATACGGCGACAAGATCGCCCTCGACTCCTTGAGCTTCGAAGTACGTCCTGGCGAACTCTTCGGGTTCGTCGGCAGCAACGGCGCAGGCAAGACCACGACGATGCGCATCACCCTCGGCGTTCTGTCGGCCGACTCCGGCCAGGTGCTGCTCGGCGGCAGACCGCTCGACCTCGATGTACGGCGCACCGTCGGCTACATGCCCGAGGAGCGAGGCCTCTACCCGAAGATGAAGGTAGGCCCACAGCTCGCGTATCTCGCTGAACTGCATGGACTTTCCGCATCCGATGCAAAATCGGCCGTGACGACATGGACCGAAAGACTCGGCATCTCCGAGCGCTTGAACGACACGGTCGACGCGCTGAGCCTCGGCAATCAGCAGCGCGTTCAACTGGCCGCAGCGTTGGTTCACGACCCCGCGGTTCTCGTCCTCGACGAACCGTTCTCCGGCCTCGATCCCGTCGCTGTCGACGTGATGAGCGAGGTACTGCGAGAGAAAGCATCGTCCGGCGTTCCGGTCATCTTCTCGAGCCATCAATTGGACCTGGTGCAACGCCTGTGCGACCGCGTCGGCATCATCGCGTCCGGCTCCATGAAGGCGGTCGGCACCGTCGACGAACTACGCGGAACCGGTGATTCACAACTCGAGGTACATGCCCCGGCGGCGCCGAAAGGCTGGGCCGACGGCATTGCAGGCGTCCACGAGATCAGTCACACCGCAGGCACGACGATCTTGAGTGTCTCGCCGGGCACCGACGACCAGGCCGTTCTGCGCGCCGCCCTCGCGACCGGTCCCGTCCACGAATTCTCCTTCCACAAGCCATCGCTGAGCGACCTGTTCCGAGAGGCAGTAGCATGAGCAACCAGCACGAGCGCAGCCCGCGAAGTGACCGGACCGGCACTTCTTCCAGACGTGCGATCGGCCTGATCGCCAAGCGAGAGTTCACCGTTCAGGTGATGAAGAAGAGCTTCGTCATCAGCAATGTGATCATCCTCGTCGCCATCATCGGCGGAATCATCGCCTACTCCATCTTCTCGG
Organism: Rhodococcus sp. (in: high G+C Gram-positive bacteria); assembly: GCF_023264675.1. Classification (GTDB taxonomy): domain Bacteria; phylum Actinomycetota; class Actinomycetes; order Mycobacteriales; family Mycobacteriaceae; genus Rhodococcoides. The sequence goes on along the minus strand of NZ_JAHFVG010000006.1, from coordinate 96,056 downwards.
GAGGTGACGACGAGGACCGAGACGTCGTCGGCATCGTCGGCGACCAATCGATCGCGTCGGTGATCAGCGCGACGGGAGAGTCCGTCGGGAGCCCCGTCGAGGTCAGGGAGGTCTCGGACGCAGGCGCCGCCCGTGCGCAGGTCGAATCCGGTGATCTCGCAGTCGCACTGGTGCCCGAGAGCGCAGGCGCGTACACCGCCATCACCGACTCGGAGCTGACCGGCACATTGCGGGCCGTGGTCGAGGGCAGCGTTGCGAGCCAGGCCACCACCGCTGCGTTGAACCAGCAAGGTGTCGATCGAGACGAACTCGCGGCAGCCACGTCCGCCGCCGTGGTGACCGTCGACGCGATCGATCCACCGGATCCCGAAGCAGGACAAAGGGTTGCGCTGTCGCTTGCCGCGGTCTTCGTCCTCTACGCCCAGATCATCGGATTCGGAATGTACGTCGCGATGGGCGTCGTGGAAGAGAAGTCCTCACGTGTGGTGGAACTCCTACTGTCCACCGTGCGTCCACTGCAGCTGTTGTGGGGCAAGATCATCGGGATCGGCGCAGTCGGCGTTCTACAGCTCGCGATGTACGGCGTCGCCGGCGTCGGCGCGGGCCTGGCCACCGGAACGCTCACCGTCACCGGCACGGCACTCGGAGTCTTCGCCAGCACGCTCGGCTGGTTCGTACTCGGCTTCGCCTTCTTCGCCGTACTCTATGCGGCGGGTGGATCGATGGTCTCGCGCCAGGAAGACGTCAATTCGACGACGATGCCACTGCTGCTGGTGATCATGGCGATGTTCTTCGCAGCGTTCTACTCGGTCGGTGATCCGGAGAGCACCCTCAGCAATGTGCTGAGTTGGGTCCCGCCGTTCTCCGCAGTGATGATGCCGCTGCGCATCGCCGCCGGAGTGGCGCCGGTCTACCAGATCGTCGGCACCGCACTGATCATGGCGGGCACCACCGCGGGTCTCGCCGTGGTCGCCGCCAAGATCTACCAGCGTTCCATTCTGCGTATCGGCAAGACCGTCACATGGAAAGAAGCGTTTGCTCGTTAAGCTTCACCGATGACAACGCGAACGTCCGCCGCCGAGATACTCGATGCAGTTCTCGACGGCGGATCGTTCGCGTCGTGGGACACCGCGCCCCTCGATGTGTCTCCCGGCCCCGCCTACGCTGCGGATCTGGTCAAGGCCCGCGAGAAGAGCGGTGTCGACGAGTCCGTACTCACCGGACAAGGGCTGGTCGACGGCAGGCCGGTCGCGATCATCGCCTGCGAGTTCGCATTCCTGGCGGGCTCCATCGGTGTCGCCGCTGCCGAACGCATCGCCACCGCCATCGAACGGGCAACGGCCGACAGACTGCCGCTCATCGCATCGCCGACGTCCGGCGGTACGCGGATGCAGGAAGGCACCCTCGCGTTCGTGCAGATGGTGAAGATCGCCGCTGCCGTCACCCTGCACAAGCAGGCGAGGCTGCCGTACCTGGTGTATCTCCGCAACCCGACCACGGGCGGGGTGTTCGCATCCTGGGGTTCACTGGCTCACGTGACGTTCGCCGAACCGGGCGCCCTCATCGGTTTTCTCGGCCCACGGGTCTATCAGGCGTTGTACGACAAGCCGTTTCCCGACGGAGTTCAGACAGCGGAAAATCTGTATCACCACGGCGTGATCGACGGCGTCGTACCGGTGGCAAGTCTGCGGCATCTCCTGGTGCGCGCTCTGCGCGTCGTCAGTGGCGATTCCGAGGCGCCTCGCGATCTCGACCCTGCTCCCGCCGCCGCCGACATCCCCGATCACTCGGCGTGGCATTCGGTGGAATCGTCCCGCCGCGCCGACCGCCCCGGCGTCCGGCAGCTCCTCGAACATGCAGCCACCGAACAGGTGCCGCTCTCCGGGACCGGACAGGGCGAATCCGATACGACGATCCTGTTGTCGCTGTGCCGATTCCGCGGCATTTCGTGTGTCGTCTTCGGCAACGACCGCAGCAGTCACAGCGTCACCGCGACGATGGGGCCGGGAGCTCTTCGTGAAGCGCGCCGGGGAATGAGACTCGCCGAGGAGCTGGGAATCCCCCTGGTGCTCGTCATCGACACCTTCGGAGCAGCACTGTCCAAGGAAGCCGAAGAAGGCGGAATCGCTCCCGAGATCGCGCGATGCATCAGCGATCTCGTGACCGTCGACACCCCGACGGTGTCGGTTCTGCTCGGGCAGGGCACCGGGGGCGGCGCACTCGCGTTGCTTCCGGCCGACCGGACGCTGTGCGCTCAGAATGCCTGGCTCGCCCCGCTTCCCCCCGAGGGCGCGAGTGCCATCGTCCACCGCGACACCGACCACGCGGCCGACATGGCCGAAGCGCAGGGAATTCGGTCCGTCGATCTACTGCGCGATGCCATCGTCCCCGAGTACCCCGACGCCGCGGAGGAACCCGTCGAATTCTCGATGCGCGTCGCCGGCGCCATCGCCCGTGAGCTCCGAAGCCTGGGTCAGGAGAAACGAGAAGACCGGCTGACCACCCGGATGAGCCGCTACCGCACCCTAGGACTTCGGGAGCAGAGCTAATACGTCGCCTGCACGAACATCGGACGGCAGTTCGATCTTGCGGTCACCGAACGCGAAGTACTCGCGACTCGCCACGGAATGACGATTGGCGATCTCCGCACCCAGAATTCCTGGCGCGAGCATCCGCGAACTCTGCCCGTCGACCCTCACGATCCCCGCGAGGACTGATCGCACCCGGGTGACGAGCACACCGCCCAGCACCGTCGGGGTGCCGCAGCAGTCGGCGAGATCCTCGACCACGGTCGTGCCGATCACCAGACGTCCGAGGTGAAAGTGGGTGTCCGGAGGCCAGATCGCCGAGTCGAAACGTGGACGGCATGCTGCCTTCAACGATGGCAGGAGTTCGAAGATGCTCACGTGTCCGAGTCTTGCGAAGCACGCCCGACGATGGCCATCACTTTGACGAAATTCATACGCCGACCCACCAGACGGGAACGCCGCGGTGACACCGACGAAATACGGACGCAACTCTTCGCTTCTACTGTCCGGGGAATGATCGGCACCAGCACCGGCCTGAACATCTCGGGTCTCGGTAAAACCTTCAGCCTCGGCCGCAAGTCCGTCGAGGCACTCACGGACGTGTCACTCGAGACGCCCGAAGGATCGTTTCTTTCGCTCCTCGGGCCGTCGGGCTGCGGAAAGTCGACGGTCCTGCGCATCCTCGCCGGGCTCGACACTCCGAGCACCGGCACCACCCTGATCAACGGCCAGTCCCCTGCCGAGCTGCGCACACGACACGAACTGGGCATCGCGTTCCAGGACTCGGCGCTGCTGCCGTGGCGCAGCGTGATCTCCAACATCAAGCTTCCGCTCCAGGTCGCCGGGCTCGATCCGGACCCGGAGCTCATCGCGGACCTGGTGACACTCGTCGGGCTGGAAGGATTCGAGAAGGCCAAGCCTGCGCAGCTCTCGGGCGGCATGCGCCAACGCGTCTCGATTGCCCGCTCACTCGTCGTCAAGCCGAGCGTGCTGCTGCTCGACGAGCCGTTCGGCGCGCTCGACGACATGACGCGCCAGCGTCTGAATCTCGAACTCCTCCGCATCTGGACCGAGAAGCCCGCGACGACGCTCATGGTCACCCACGGCATCGGCGAAGCCATCTTCCTGTCCGACGTCGTGGCGGTCATGACCCCGCGCCCCGGCCGCATCCTCGAAGTCGTGCCCATCGACCTTCCGCGCCCGCGTACCCCCGAGATGATGCGCACCCCCGAGTTCCACAAGCTTCACGACTACCTGTCCGGCCTGCTGTTCGGCAAGGCCGGAGTCGCATGAGCATCGCCGACATCGAGAAGGTCGCCGAGGCTCAGGCCGAGACATCGACTCGCAGAACATCGTTCGGCAGGCCGAAGTGGCTCGGCGGCACCATCGGGATCGTCGGCCTCGTTGCAGTGTGGTGGATTCTCGCTGCCCTCGGTGTGGCAGGCGGAACCGTTCCGAGCCCGTGGACCGTGGTATCGACGATGTTCGACGACGGCTGGGCCCTCTACGGACCCAATTTCAGCGTCACCGCGGCAGGCGCACTGCAGGGCTTCGTGTGGGGCAACCTGCTTGCCATCGCTCTTGCGGTGCTGGTGGTTCTCGTTCCCCCGGTCGAATCGTTGGCAACCCAACTCGCCATCCTGAGTTACTGCACGCCGCTCCTGGCGCTCGGGCCGATCATCCTCGTCGTCTTCGGCGGCAGAACCCCGACGATCTTCCTGGCGGCGATGTACTGCTTCTTCACCACGATGGTCGGTACGCTCAGCGGGCTCCGCTCGGCCGACAAGGCGAGCCTCGACCTCGTCGCTGCCTACGGCGGGGGTCGCTGGCAGAAGTTCCGGCGCGTGCAGTCGATCGCGGCGCTGCCGTCGATGTTCGCGGCATTGAAGATCGCCGCGCCCTCGGCGGTGCTCGGCGCGATCCTCGGCGAGTACCTGGGAGGCGTCGACAGTGGTATCGGTGTGGCGTTGACCGCAGCGCAGAGTTCCTACAACGTGCCCCGGACCTGGGGAATGGCGTTGGCTGCCGCTCTTCTCGCCGGGCTCGGCTACGCGATCGTGGCACTCGTTGCGCGGTTCGTCACGCCGTGGACGACGGGCAAGACCTCATGACCGCAGCGCGCGGACTGCTGCGCTTTCTCGCTCCCATCGGGATCGCCTTCGCCCTGCTCCTGGTCATCTGGGTGCTTTTTCTCGAAGCGTTCCCGCAAGTCGGGCCACGTGTCGGACAAACTCCCACGGCCGTCTGGACCTACCTGTTCGGCAGCGACAAGTCCGCCGCCAACCGGGAGACAATATTTTCCAATCTCGAGATCACCCTGCGCGACGCCGGGATCGGATTTCTCGTCGGAATGGGCGCTGCCCTGATCGTCGCGTCGATCTTCGTGATCTCACGGACGGTCGAGCAGACGTTCATGCCGGTCGCGATGCTGCTCCGATCGGTGCCGCTCGTCGCACTGACCCCCATCATCGTGCTGATCTTCGGTCGTGGCATCTTCGGTGTGACGGTGATGGTCGCCATCGTCGTGTTCTTCCCGGCGCTCGTGATGATCATGGTCGGACTTCGTGAAGCTCCAACGGGTGCACAGGATCTCATTGCCGCGTACGGCGGCAGTAAGTGGACGGCATTGCGCATGGTCGCCGTGCCGTCGGCGCTGCCTGCGGTGTTCGCTGCCGCTCGCATCTCGGTACCGGGCTCGCTGATCGGCGCACTGATCGGTGAGTGGCTCGGTAGCGGTCAAGGGTTGGGATCGTCGATGATCAAGGCCATCCCGCGGTACCAGTACAACGAACTGTGGGCATCGATCGTCGTCATCACCGTCGTGTCCATCGTGCTGTACGCAATCGTCGGAGTATTGGAGAACACTGCGCTGCAACGGATGAAGTAGCGGCGTGTGTTTACACAAGCTCAACAAATGGAACGTTCTGAGCAATTCGATTGAAACGGATGACATTTAGAGTTCCGTTTCATGAACCTCTCCTCACAGTTCGATCGCCGGTCGCTGTTCCGTTTCGGCGGCATGGCCGGACTGGCCGTCGGCGGCGCCACGATCCTGGCGTCGTGCAGCAGTGATTCGTCCGACTCCAGCGGTGGCTCGACCGAGGACGGATCCCAATTCGGTACCGTCGCGATGCAGTTGTCCTGGATCAAGAACATCGAGTTCGCCGGGGAATACTTCGCAACGGACAAGGGCTACTACGCCGACGCCGGATTCGGCAGCGTCGATCTCGTCGCCGGAGGCGCCGCAGGCACCGGCGTGGAAGCCGGACTCGACACCGGCAAGGTGTGGATCGGAACCTCGGCTCCGCAGTTGACGGCCCCTGCAGTTCTCGGCGGACTCGAAGCCAAGATCGTCGCCGCGACGTTCCAGAAGAACCCGTTCTGCATCGTCTCCTCGGCTGCCGCACCGATCAACTCGCCGCAGGACATGGTGGGCAAGCGAATCGGCGTTCAGGATTCAAACCAGCTGGTGTTCGCCGCCCTGCTCGCCGCCAACGGGCTCGAAGAAAACCAGATGACCATCGTACCGGCGCAGTTCGACCCGAGCCCCCTGGCCAACGGCGAGGTCGACGGCTGGGTCAGCTACGTCACGAACGAGCCGATCACGCTGGCGGGCAAAGGCTTCGAGAACGCCAACTTCCTGTTCGCCGATTACAACCTGCCGCTCGTCGCGGAGACGCTCACGGTGATGCAGTCGACCATCGACAACGAACGCGACAAGCTCAAGGCGTTCCTGAAGGCAGAGATCATGGGATGGCGCGACGCCGTCGCCGATCCACGTGAATCTGCCCGGCTGGCCGTCGAGGTGTACGGCAAGGACCAGAACCTCGAACTCGAGGAGCAGGTACTGGAAGCAACCGCCCAGAACGGTCTCGTGACTTCCCCGGACACCGAGGCGAACGGCCTGTTCACCATGACCCAGACGCTGATCGACGAGAACATCGCAGCGTTGGCCACCGCCGGAATCGATATCTCCGCGGAGGAGCTGTTCGACATGTCGGTACTCGCCGAGGTGTACGCGGAGAACCCGGACCTGAAATAGATCTTCAGGCTCGGTCTCGCCGCTAGGCTGCGGTTATGAGCGGCGAGTACCGAGAAGCATTCGACAGCAGCATCGCAGACCGGGAGGGCTTCTGGCTGGACGCAGCCGCGGGGGTCGATTGGATCTCGGCCCCCACCAGTGCGTTCACCGGCGGGCGCTGGTTTCCCGACGGCACCCTCAACACCTGCTTCAACGCGCTCGACCGTCATGTGGAGGCCGGCAACGGTGAGCGCACGGCGTTGATCTACGACTCGGCGATGCTCGGCACGACTCGTTCGTACACCTACGATGAGCTGCTGACGGAGGTTGCACGCTTCGCGGGGGTGCTGCGGTCACGCGGAGTCGGCGCGGGCGACCGGGTGATCCTCTATTTGCCGATGATCCCCGAAGCCGTCGTTGCGATGCTCGCCTGCGCGCGGATCGGCGCCGTTCACTCGGTCGTGTTCGGTGGGTTCGCCGCCAAGGAACTCGCGGCTCGGATCGACGATGCAGAACCAGTTCTGCTGATCACGGCGAGTGGAGGTTTCGAGCCGGGCCGCGTCGTCGACTACCTCCCGATCGTCGAGAAAGCCCTCGATCTCACCACCGCCGCGAAACCAGCGGTCATCGTCAAAGCCCGCGAGGGAATCCCCGGTGACCATCCGTGGCTCGACTGGGACGATCAGTACGCCGACGCCACGGCGGCCGGGCCTGTTCCGGTGCAGGCAACCGATCCGCTCTACATCCTCTACACCTCAGGAACCACCGGCAAACCCAAGGGCGTCGTCCGCGACAACGGTGGCCATGCCGTGGCTCTGACCTGGTCGATGCGCAACATCTACGACGTCGGCCCAGGCCAGGTCATGTGGACGGCGTCGGACGTCGGCTGGGTCGTCGGCCACTCCTACATCGTCTACGCGCCGCTGTTCGCGGGCGCCACGACGGTTCTCTACGAGGGCAAACCCGTCGGAACACCCGACGCCGGGGCCTTCTGGCGGGTGATCGACGACCACAAGGTGCGAGCACTCTTCACTGCCCCGACGGCACTGCGGGCCATCAGAAAAGTGGATCCGCACGCGGCCGAACTGGCCGAGCACGACATCTCCAGTCTGGAAACACTCTTCGTCGCCGGCGAGCGACTCGACCCCGACACCTACACCTGGGCGTCGGACACGCTCGGAGTCCCCGTCGTCGACCACTGGTGGCAGACCGAGACCGGCTGGCCGATCTGCGCCAATCTTCGCGGGCTCGAACCACTTCCGATCAAATCCGGATCACCGACGGTCGCCGTCCCCGGATTCCAGGTCGAGGTTCTCGACGCCACCGGCTCACTCGTCGAGGCAGGCGCCGAAGGCAACATCGTCGTGAAGCTCCCGCTGCCGCCGGGCACACTGGTCGGCCTGTGGAACGACGAGGACCGGTTCCAGCGCTCCTACCTCGAGACGTTCCCCGGCTACTACCTCACCGGCGACTCCGGCTACATCGACCCCGACGGTTACGTCTACGTGCTCGGCCGCAGCGACGACGTCATCAACGTTGCGGGCCACCGACTCTCGACGGGGTCGATGGAGGCAGTTGTGGCGAGCCACCCCGCGGTGGCGGAATGCGCGGTGATCGGTATCCACGACGACCTCAAGGGCCAACGTCCGAGCGGCTACGTGGTACTCAAGGCGGGCGAAACCATCCCCGAGGATCGGCTGCGCGAGGAACTGGTCGCGATGGTCCGCGATCAGATCGGCGCGCTCGCCACCTTCCGCGACGTCACCGTCGTCGGCGCACTGCCCAAGACTCGATCGGGCAAGATCCTTCGCAAGACGATGCGGCAGATCGTTGCAGGCGAGGAGTACGGCGTGCCGTCGACCATCGAGGATCCCGCGGTTCTCGACGCGCTGGAGAAGCTTCTGCGCCGCTGAGCAAGAGCAGTAGGCAGAAATTCGCGCAACCATGGCCGAAACCCGCGCGACCGAACGCCCCTGCGCCGGATACCGTCATCGGTATGACCGATCTCGACACCCGCCCCGCCGTCGACGTGCGTGCGCTCGCCGCGGTCACCGTGACCGTCCTCGCGTGGGCGTCGGCATTCGTCGCCATCCGCGGCGTCGGTACGTCCTTCGGAGCCGGACAGCTCGCCCTCGGACGGTTGCTGATCGGAACCACAGCACTCGGACTGATCCTGTTGGCGAAGAAGAAGTGGGTCTCCCCGAACCGAACGCAGTGGCTTCAGATCGTCAGTGTCGGAGTGTTCTGGTTCGCGATCTACAACGTCGCCCTCAACGCCGCCGAGCAACGCGTCGATGCCGGAACCACGTCGATGCTGATCCAGATCGGTCCGATCCTGGTCGCCATCTTCGCCGGACTGCTTCTGGGCGAGGGATTTCCGAAATGGCTCGTCATCGGCGCGGCCATCGCGTTCTGCGGGGCGCTCATGGTCGGTCTCGTCACCGCCGTCACGACCACCGACACCACGAAGACCGACGCCGACTTCCTCGGCATCGCGCTGTGCCTGGTCTCCGCCGTGACCTACGCGATCGGAGTCCTCAGCCAGAAGCCCGTTCTCCGAGGCATTCCCGGCCTCCAGGTCACCTGGATGGCGTGCGCCATCGGTGCACTGTGCACGCTCCCCTTCGCGCCCGCGCTGGTCGACGACCTCGGGACGGCGTCGGGGCAAGCCACCGGCGGGCTGATCTATCTCGGACTGGTCCCTACCGCTCTTGCCTTCAGCACGTGGGCGTACGCGTTGTCGCGGATGGATGCCGGACGCCTCGGAATCACCACCTACGTGATTCCTCCGCTGACCATTGTGTTGGGTTGGCTTCTACTGGACGAGATCCCACACTTTCTGGCCGTCGTCGGCGGCGCGATCTGCCTCGTCGGCGTCGGTCTCTCACGCAGGCGATGAGTCGCTAGAGCGACTTGAATCGCGCGATCGCCACCTCACGCTCGTGCTTGTGATCGACGATCGGCTCCGGGTAACCCTTCGGGCGACCGAACTTCAACGTGTGCACGGCCTTGCCCTCCTCACCGCGGAGCTCGGGGACCCAACGCCGAACGTAATCGCCTGTCGGATCGAACTTCTCGCCCTGCGTGATCGGGTTGAAGACACGGAAATACGGTGACGCATCCGTTCCGGTGCCTGCCGTCCACTGCCAGCCGTGCTGATTGCTCGCGAGGTCGCCGTCCACCAAGCGATCCATGAAGTGTCGAGCGCCCAACCACCACGGCAGGTGCAGGTCCTTGACGAGGAACGACGCCACGATCATCCGGACGCGATTGTGCATCCACTTCTCCGAGTCGAGCTGACGCATACCGGCATCGACGATGGGGAATCCGGTCCGGCCTTCCTTCCACGCGGCGAACAGCTCGTCGGCGTGTTTACCGGTGTCGAGCTCGATCGCGTCGAACTTCTTGTCGTAGTTCTCCCGCGCACTGTCCGGTCGTTGAAAGAGAATGTCCGCGTAGAAGTCTCGCCACGCGATCTGCCGCCGATACGAGGCGGAGCCTTCGCTGCGCAACGACGCGAGGTCTTTCAGCATCGTTCGAGGATGAATTGTCCCGTACTTCAGATGCACGGACATTCGGCTCGTGCTGTCCAGGTCGGGGCGGTTGCGCTCGTCGTCGTACGCGCTGACATGTTCCAGGAATTCACTCCACGACTCCAACGCCGCTTTCTCCCCGGCCGGCGCTTTCGACGCGTCCTTCTCCGTCGGGATCGCCGTTCGTTTCGGCAAGCCTTTCAGCCCGGCAGGATCGAGCCACGTCACCGTCTCGGCCGACGTATCCGCGGGCCCGCGCCACCCGTGCTCCATCCACTGGCGGAAGTAGGGAGTGAACACCTTGTACGGATCACCGTCGTTCTTCGTCACTCGGCCCGGTGCGACGGCGTACGGAGATCCCGTCTCGACCAACGACACATGCTTGCCCACCCGTTCGTCACGGTCGCGTCCGTAGGGGCCGTAGTCGGCGCTGATGTGCACCTCGTCGGCGCCGGCGGCCTTCGCCACCTTCGGTACCACGGTCTCCGGATCACCCTTGACCACCAGCAACCGTCCGCCCAACTGCTCGTTCAGTGCAGCGAGGCTGCGGAACAGGAAATCTCGACGCGGACCACCGGATGCCTTGAGCAAGTTGTCGTCGAGGACGAACAATCCCAGCACGTCGGAGCCCGACTCCGCCGCGCTCGTCAGCGTCGGCAGATCGGCCGTTCTCAGGTCACGTCGGAACCACACCACAGTCATGAGACAGTCATACCCGGATTCTCATAGTTCTCCCATACATGCCTCACCACGTGCCCAAAATCGGCTTCTAGCGTGGGAAACATGAAAAACACAGCAACCCCGATCTTTCCGGGAGCAGCATCCCTGATCAACAGCACCTGCAGCTTCGAGGCCTACTACGCGAAGCTCTACGCGAACGCCCCCGCGGTCGCCTGGACGCTCGACGCCGATCGCGACCGGCGCGCAGCACTCGAAGAATTCTTCGCCAAATCGCCCGAGGAACGTCAGACCACCGTGGACGCGTGGGCAGCATAATCAGGGTGTGTCCGAAACCCCCACAGTCCTGGTCGTCGACGACGACGCGGACGTGCTCGCGTCCCTCCAACGAGGCCTTCGATTGTCAGGATTCACCGTCATCACCGCGGTCGACGGTGGTCAAGCGCTGGCAGTGGTCGCCCAGCGAGCACCGGACGTCGTCGTCCTCGACATCAACATGCCTGTCCTCGACGGTGCAAGCGTCGTCAAAGCACTCCGAGCGATGGGCAACGACGTCCCGATCTGCGTACTGAGCGCACGAAGCTCCGTCGACGACCGAATCTCCGGCCTCGAGTCAGGCGCCGACGACTATCTCACCAAACCTTTCGTCCTCGCCGAACTGGTCGCCCGAATCCGAGCCATGCTGCGCAGGCGCACGACAGTGCCGACCGCTGCGCCCACCGGTTCCGCCGTGGTCATCGGAAACCTGAGCGTCGACATCCCCGGCTACCGCGCCCACGTGAACGAGCGCGAGCTGGATCTGACCAAGCGCGAATTCGAACTCCTCGCGATTCTGGCCCGCAATGCGGGCGTCGTCCTCACCCGTGAGCGCCTGCTCGAACTGGTCTGGGGATACGACTTCGTCGCCGACACCAATGTGGTCGACGTCTTCGTCGGCTACCTGCGACGCAAGATGGAAGTCGACGGCGAACCCCGCGTGTTGCACACTGTCCGCGGCGTCGGATTCGTCCTGCGGACCACCTCGTGAGGGAACTGCGATGAGGTTTTCCCTCCGAGCCCGCGTTGCCGTCGCCACAGCGCTCGGCGCCACCATCGTGGTCCTGACGGTCGGTGTCGTCGCGTCCGTCGTCATCTCGCGAAACAACGTCAACAACCTCGACGAACGTCTGACGACGGCGTCGCAAGTGTTGATTCCGAGCGCCGCGAGCCTCGAACTCTTCCTCGACCAGCTGGGCAGTTCCGGTGCCTTTGCGGTGACCATCCGCACCGGGGACATGGTGATCGCCTCGACACCCACCCGGCTGCCCGCGCTACCGGAAGGGTCCGAGACCGTCGACGTCGACGGCAACACCTTCCGGGTGTACACATCGAATGCGGTATCGGCGACCAACATCGTCATCTCGATCGGCGTTCCCGCCGTCGAAGCGCAGGAGGTCACCGACGATCAGCAACGCTGGGTGATCTTCGGCGGACTCGGCGCCATCGCTGCGTCGACCGGGCTCGGCTGGATCTTCGGCGGACGAGCCGTCAAACCACTCGTGACGCTGACCCGCCAGGTCAGCGCGCGCCCGCCGCAATCTCCCGACACTCGTACCGGGGTGCGTGAGGCAGACGAGCTCGCCGTCGCGATCGCGGACATGCTCCAACGAGTGAACGACGCCCAGGAACGCACCAACGAGGCGCTCGGAACCGCGCGTGATTTCGCCGCCGTGTCGGCCCATGAGCTACGAACGCCGCTCACCGCGATGCGCACCGACATCGAAGTACTGCGCACGCTCGATCTGGAGCCGCCACAGCGGTTCGAGATCCTCGAAGACCTACAACGAACGCAAGGCAGAGTCGAAGCCACGTTGTCGGCGCTGGAACGTCTCGCGTCAGGAGAGCTCTCCAGTGAGAAGGACCGGGTAGAGGTCGATGTCGTCGAAATCTGCGACGTCGCGGCGCAGGACGCGATGCGGCAGAATCCCGAACTCGCCGTGCGCATCGACTCCGAACCGTCGGTGGTGATGAAGGCCCTTCCGGCGGGGCTCCGATTGGCGCTCGACAACGCGATCATCAACGCCGTCCGGCACGGCAACGCCACGCAGGTCGCGATCGCGATCTCCCGTGACGGCGAACAGGTCACCATCACCGTCGACGACGACGGCATCGGAATCCCGGAGGCCGAGCGAGATTCGGTGTTCGAGAGGTTCTATCGCGGGGCGTCGGCAACCACGGGCGGATCCGGACTCGGATTGGCCCTCGTCGAGCAGCAGGCCGAACTGCACGGTGGACGGGCCCGGTTCACCGACAGCCCGCTGGGTGGGGCTCGGTTGGTGCTGGTGTTGGATGCGGCTTCGCCGCCCGTGTGCGCGTAGTCGGTCCCGGCGGCGACTACGCGCACACGGGCGCGAAGCGCATATTTACACCGAAGAAACCCACCAACTACCTAGTTGTTGCCAGAATCTAACGATGCCGCTGCCCCAGTTCGACGTACCGATCCTCGACATCTCGCCCTACGTCGGCGACGTCAGCGCCGGCAGCCGCGGTGAAGTCGCAGCGGATCTGGACTGCGCCTGCAGCACAGTCGGTTTCATGTCCGTCACCGGCCACGGAATTCCCGACGACGTCCTCGCCGGTCTCCGCACTGCACTCGACGGATTCTTCGCCCTCGACGCATCCGAGAAGGCGTCGTACATCATGCCTGCGGAGATCAACCGTGGCTACACGGCACCGAAGAGCGAATCACTCAGCCTGAGTCTCGGGGTGGAATCGTCGACGCGGATGAACGATTTCTTCGAGGCCTTCAACGTGGGGACCGGCGACGGCACCCCGAACGTATGGCCTGCGGTGGCGGGATTCGAGAAAGCGGTCGAACTCTATTTCGAGCACGCTGCACGAGTGGCACGGACGTTGACGCGAATCTTCGCCGACGCCCTTGGCTTGGCGCCGGACTTCTTCGACCGGATCACCGACAACTCCCTCGACACCTTCCGCATGAACAACTATGCGCTGCCGCCGCAGGAGATCGAACTGAACGCCGAACTCGAGGGAATGGGCGAACACACCGACTACGGTCTGGTCACCGTGCTGTGGGCGGATCAGGTCGCCGGCCTGCAGGTGGTCGGGAGCGATCTTCGCTGGCACGACGTCTCGCCTGCCGACGGTGCACTGCTGGTGAATTTGGGGGATCTGACCGCGCGACTGACCAACGACCGCTGGTTGTCGACGCTGCACCGCGTTCGTCCACCGATCGTGGACGGCAGTATCGTGCGTCGACGGTCGGCGGCCTTCTTCCACGACGGCAACCTGAGTGCGACGATCGCGCCGCTCGCCTCGTGCATCGAGCCGGGCGGAGTGGCGCACTACGAACCGGTGACCGTCGCCGAGCACATTGCAGCCAAGCTGGCCGGATCTCGCGGCGGCAAGAGCAACGCGGGAGCTACCAGGGAGGCGGCCCGTGCGAGGGCCGCCGTCCCGGCGATCGGCTGAACGCTATTTGACGTCGAGCAGATCGATCACGAACACGAGGGTCTTGCCGGACAGACGGTGACCCTGACCCGCTGGGCCGTAGGCCAGTTCCGGCGGGATGGTCAGCTGGCGGCGTCCGCCCACCTTCATGCCGGGGATTCCGTCCTGCCAGCCCTGAATCAGGCCGCGCAGTGGGAACTGAATCGACTCGCCGCGGTTCCACGAGGAGTCGAATTCTTCTCCCGAGTCGAACTCGACGCCGACGTAATGGACCTCGACATTGCCGCCGGGGACGGCTTCGGCGCCGTCTCCCTCGACCAGATCCACCACCACGAGATCGATGGGCGGGGGGCCTGCCTGGAACTCGATAATTGGCTTCGTCACGCCCCCCACCTTACGTCGGCCAGGTCAGCCGATTGGGGCAGGCATGAGAATTGTCCGATATTCGCAGGTCAAAGAGTTTCCGGTCGCGGAATCGCTCATCTCGACTTTCCAACGATCGGCGAACTGATCTACCCCTGGATGCATCGAGATCGTTCCCGAAATCAGGATCGTTCCTCGGGTGAAGAGTCCTCTCTCGCGGAGGACGTCGAGCCAGTATTTCGGCGCGAGCAGGTCGCCGAGCGATCCGGTCTGAATCGCTGTGTCACCCACCCATGCCTTCAGGGTGATGTCGTCGATGCGGTCGGCAACGTCGGTCAGGCGCCACGCCCCGGTTCCGAGGACGTCCGGCGACGCGTTCTTGCTCCACGCGACACTGTGTACTTCCAGCTCACGGTCGGTGTGGTCACAGGCGACGGTCAGCAGAACGTCGTCGTCGGTATCGCCGAGAATCACCAGGGCCCATTCGGCTTCGCCCGAGGTGCGCCCGTGCTGGACGTGGACCTCGTCGGTCTGCTGGGCCAGGTAGGGCGAGATGGGGTACATCGCAGGAGTGGTGGTCGGCGCGGGAACGCCCAACTCGGCGAGTTCGGCGATGTGGTGAGCGACTTCGTCCTGGTTACGGCCTGCGTAGCCGGCGTTGAGCAGATTCAGTGGCTCGACCGTCTCGGTCGATCCGTCCGGGAGCGTGAACGTCAGCATCGGGGAGGCCTCTCTCGTTAATTGATTGTTTCCAATACGCCGAAACACTTGCGCATACGTCTTGTATACAGCAAGTATGGAGACAGTACAACGACTAGAGTGATCCGAGGCACACATGAAGGAGCTGCCATGACTGAGCAGACAGTCGACAAGAAAGGCCTGGTCAAGGCGTTCGCAGCAAGCCTGACGGGCACCGCGTTGGAGTGGTACGACTTCGCCGTCTACTCCGCTGCCGCCGCACTGGTCTTTCCGCTGATCTTTTTCCCGGACAGCGATCCGCTGACCGGAACGCTTCTCGCGTTCTCCACGTACGCGGTGGGCTACATCGCCCGACCGATCGGTGGTTTCGTCTTCGGCCGCCTCGGCGACGTCATCGGGCGCAAGCAACTACTCGTCATCACCCTGATGCTGATCGGCGTCACCACGTTCGCCATCGGCCTCATCCCCGGATACGGCTCGATCGGGATCGCCGCGCCGATCCTTCTCGTCGCCATGCGATTCGCCCAAGGTGTCGCTGTCGGCGGCGAATGGGGCGGCGCCGTGCTGCTGTCGAGCGAGTACGGAAACCCTCGTCAGCGAGGATTCTGGTCGTCGGCAGCACAGATCGGGCCACCCGCAGGCAACCTGCTCGCCAACGGCGCCCTCGCCGGGCTCACCCTTGCACTCACCGAAGAACAATTCGAATCGTGGGGATGGCGAGTCGCATTCCTGTTCTCCGCCGTGCTCGTGGGCTTCGGACTGTGGATTCGCTTGAAGCTCGAGGACACCCCGGTGTTCAAGGCCTTGCAGGAGAGCGGTGATCGTTCCGAGGCACCCATCAGCGAAGTGTTCGCGACGCAGCGCCGCCCCCTCGTCGCAGCCATCCTCTCGCGCATCGCTCCCGACGTCATCTACGCGCTCTTCACAGTCTTCTCGATCACCTACGGCACGCAGAAACTCGGCTTCGAACGCAGCGAGGTGTTGATCGCCATCCTCGTCGGGTCGGCGTTCCAACTCGGGCTGATTCCGTTGGCCGGAGCACTCTCGGACCGCATCAACCGCCGCCTCGTCTACGCCGTCGCCGCGATCGGCGGAGTGGCGTGGAGTGCCGTCTTCTTCCTGATCATCGGCGGAAGCTCACTGCCGTTGCTGATACTCGGCGTCGTGGTCGGCCTGGCCTTCCACTCGTTCATGTACGGCCCCCAGGCGGCATTCGTGACCGAACAGTTCAGCGTGCGCCTTCGCTCGACCGGCAGCTCACTGGCCTACACACTCGCGGGCGTACTCGGGGGCGCGATGGCTCCGCTGATCTTCGTGTATCTGCTCGACAAGACCGACAGCTGGGTACCGATTGCCTGCTACGTGGCGATCGTCGGAATCCTGACCCTGATCGGACTTGCCTTGGGCCGCAATCCCGATCGAGCCGAGGAGGAAGAGTACGCGGTGGTCAGGCACGCAGAAGAATCTGCAGTGTGACCTCGAGATGATCATCGATGGCACCGTGCACGACGCCTTCGTCTCCCGCTTCCAGTGCGTAGACGATGGCGGCGTGTTCGGTGCAGACGTTGTGTTGCCGATCGGCCGCCGAGAACAGAGCCGTCAGTCCGACGCGAAGTTGCCGTGCACGCAAACCCGCGTAGGTGCGCGACAGCAGATCGCTTCCCGCCGCGTCGACGAGGATTTGATGGAACTCGCCGTCGAGATCGATGAACTCCTTTGCCGCCTCCGCCGTTCGAGTGTCGGCCAGCTTCTCCTGACGGTCGAGAGCGTCGCGCATCGCCGAGACCGGCGGGACGCCGGTGCGCAGCGAAGCGGATGCGGCGTGCCGCTCGAGAACGCCGCGCAGATCCATGAGCTCGCCGATCTGACGCCCCGACATCGCCGGTACGTGGGCGCCCCGTTTCGGTACCATCTCGACAAGACCCTCGGCCTGCAGCATCAGCAGAGCTTCGCGAACCGGAGTGCGGGACACTCCGATTCGCGTGGCGAGCTCCTGTTCGTTCAGAAACGTGCCGGTGGCTGCCGGCGACGACAGCACCTGATCGCGCACGAAGGCATACGCCTTGTCCCTACCCGACAGCGATTGCATACCCTATGTATACCTCTAGTGAGCAGACGAAACCAGGAGTCCGACGCATGAGCACCAGCATTCGAGTCACCCTCGCACAAGTTACGAGCGGGACGCAGCCCCAGGACAACCTGAAGATCATCGAGTCCCATGCGCGCGCCGCCAAGGAAGCCGGCTCCTCGCTCGTGGTGTTCCCCGAGGCCATGATGCGGTGCTTCGGCGGACCCATTCGAGGCATCGCCGAACCACTCGACGGGCCGTGGGCGGACGCCGTGCGCGAGATCGCCCGCGACATCGACATCACCGTGGTTGCCGGCATGTTCACCCCGGCAGACGAAGGTCGCGTCGCCAACACACTGCTGATCACCGGCCGCGGAGCCGACGCCCACTACAACAAGATCCACCTGTTCGACGCCTTCGGGTTCGCCGAATCCGACACCGTCGCACCAGGATCCGACCCCTTGGTGCTCGACGTCGACGGTGTCCGCATCGGCTTCGCCACCTGCTACGACATCCGCTTCCCCGCACTGTTCCAGAAGCTCGGCGACCTCGGGGCACAGCTGATCGTCGTCCCGGCATCCTGGGGCAGCGGACCGGGCAAGGTCGAACAGTGGTCGCTGCTCGCGCGCGCTCGCGCTCTCGATTCCACGGCGTTCGTCGCGGCCTGCGACCAGGCAGAGCCCGAGAATGCAGAAGGTACCGCGCCGCTCGGCGTCGGGCATTCGGTGGTCAGCTCCCCCACCGGCGAGGTTCTCGGCGAGCTCGACGCAACCCCCGGCCTGCTGACCGTCGACATCGACACGGCACTCGTCGACGCGGTCCGCACGAAGCTTCCGGTGCTCGAGAACCGTCGCCAGTTCTAGATCCCTCCCGCCGAGACAAGAAAACCCCCGACTCCGTCAGCGGAGTCGGGGGTTTGTCGTCGATGTCTCTAGCGAGCGCCGAGGTCCTTGTAATCACGCTCGGTGTAGCCCGTGTAGATCTGGCGCGGACGGCCGATCTTCGTGGACGGATCCTCGTGCATCTCACGCCAGTGCGCGATCCAGCCCGGAAGGCGTCCCATCGCGAACAGCACCGTGAACATACGCGGCGGGAAGCCCATCGCGCGGTAGATCAGGCCCGTGTAGAAGTCGACGTTCGGGTAGAGCTTGCGCTCGACGAAGTAGTCGTCGGTCAGCGCGGTCTCTTCCAGCTTGAGCGCGATGTCGAGAAGCTCGTCACCGTTGCCCAGCTTGCTCAGGATCGTGTGTGCGGTCTCCTTGACCAGGGTCGCGCGCGGATCGAAGCTCTTGTAGACGCGGTGACCGAAGCCCATGAGCTTCACACCGTCTTCTTTGTTCTTCACCCGACGAACGAACTCGCTTGCGTCGCCGCCCTCGGCCTTGATCTTGTCGAGCATCTCGAGGACCGCCTGGTTGGCGCCGCCGTGCAGCGGGCCCCACAGAGCGTTGATGCCGCCCGAGATGGAGGTGAAGAGGTTCGCGTCCGAGGATCCGACGAGCCGGACCGTGGATGTCGAACAGTTCTGCTCGTGATCGGCATGCAGGATGAGCAGCATGTCGAGCGCCTTGACGATCTCGGGATCGACCTCGTACGGCTCGGCCGGGAAGCCGAACGTCATGCGAAGGAAGTTCTCGACGAGGCTCTTCGAGTTGTCCGGATACAGGAACGGCTGACCGACGGACTTCTTGTACGCGTAGGCCGCGATGGTCGGCAGCTTCGCGAGCAGACGAATGGTCGAGAGCTCGACCTGCTCCGGGTCGTTGGGATCCAACGAATCCTGGTAGTACGCCGACAGTGCATTCACGGCGCTGGAAAGCACCGGCATCGGGTGCGCGTTACGCGGGAAACCGTCGAAGAAGCGCTTGAGATCTTCGTGCAGCAACGTGTGGCGACGGATCTTGTCGGTGAACTTTTCGAGCTGATCCTCGGTAGGAAGTTCGCCGTAGATCAGCAGGTAGCTGACCTCGATGAACGTCGACTTACCTGCCAGCTGTTCGATCGGGTACCCGCGGTAGCGCAGGATTCCCTGGTCACCATCGATGTACGTGATCGCAGACTTCGTCGAAGCGGTGTTGACGAAACCACCGTCGAGAGTCGTGTAACCGGTGGTAGCCAGCAGCTTTCCCAGTTCGATGCCGTCATTGCCTTCACTAGCCTTGGCAATGGACATGCTGTATTCGCCACCGGGATAGGTGAGGGTGGCTTTGGCGTCATTCTCAGCGGGCACGAATGGTCCCTCTCGAACTCATGTAACGGACACGTACGTAAATCGGACAAACATTTCTGCGTCGATAGAGAAGCTAGTCTCTCGGCGCCTCGGACGCCCACGGAGGGTCGGCACCCGGGCGAGAAACGGTGATGGCTGCTGCTCGCGCGGCGAACCCCAGTGCTGCCTCCCAGTCTGGCGCGCTCATCTTACTCAGCGCGACTGTTGTGACAATGGTCTCGTTATCCAAAAACGCGAGTAAAGCACCATGGACGGTGTCACCTGCACCGATGGTGTCGACCACGTCCACCTTCACTCCGGGCACCGAGACCTCACCCGCTGCGGTGAACACCGAAATTCCGTCGCCACCGCGAGTCATCACTACAGCCGTCACGCCTGCGGCGAGCCAATCGTCGACCGTCGTCCCCTCCGTTCCGGATCCCAACCAGTGGGAGTCGTCCTCGGAAACCTTGAGGATGTCGACGGCCGGAAGCCAGGACTGGAAGCGGCGCCGAAACCCGTCGGCGGTGATGTCACCGCTCGTGCTGTCGATCGCTGCCGGACGAATGTTGGGGTCGAGCATCGTCAGCTTGCCTGCCGCGTGCGCGCGATGCAGAAGCGCCGCGTACATCGATGCGCCTGGTTCGTACAGCAGCGACAGCGTCCCGAAGGACAACACGTCGATCTCGTCGGAGAGATCGCCCGGATCGCTCACGAGCCGATCGGCCGTGCCGTCGGCGTAGAACGAATACTGCGCACTTCCGTCGTCGGCAAGCGTCGTCATGGCCAAGGTGGTGGGTTCGTCGCCGCGTTGGACCCACGAGACGTCGACTCCTGCATCGCGCAGACTGCCGAGAATCTGCTCACCGAACGGATCGCTCGACACCCGCGAGAGAAACGCGACGTCGGTGCCGAGTCGACCCAGCGCCACCGCCACGTTGAACGGACCGCCGCCGAGCTTGGGAGCGAGCAACGGACCCTCGTGAACAGGCACCAAGTCGACCAGCGCTTCACCACAGACGAGAATCGTCATACCGACCGGTGCTCCATTCCCCAGCTGCCCGACCAGGATTCACCAGGTTTCAGGACCAGCAGATCGATGCCGGAATTGAACGCGTCAGGGGGGCACGTCATCGGTTCGATCGCCAACGCGCGCCCTCGGTCCGGATAGGCCTGATCGTTGGCCGGATCCGCGACGAACACCTGAACCCAGTCGAATTCGCGATCGGTCCACAGGACCGTGGCGGAGCCGTCGGGGGCGCGGAGGTAGTGGCGAGCCTTGCCGTCCGCATCGGGGAGCTCGGCGCTGAAGGGGGTGTCGAGCCCGATTCCCTTCAGCGACCGAGGTGAAGTGAAGTCGAAGTCCGATCCGGCCGTCGGAACCGATGGACCGTTGGGCAGGTTGCGTACCGGATCCAGTTGCAGGCGTGTGCCGGCGGAGAACTCGAGGGTGCACTCGTCGAGGGGCACGTCACCGGCGCGAACGAAGGTGTGAAAGCCCATTCCGTAGGGGGCGTCGACCGCACCGATGTTCTTCGCTGTCGCGGTCACGACGAGCCCGTCGTCGGTCAGCTCGTGGACGACGGTCACCGACAGGCGATACGGCCACCCCTTGTGCAACCCGACGTCCACCGACTGCTCGACGCGTGCCGGGGTGCGCTCGACGAGCGTCCACTCGACGCGTCGGACGAACCCGTGGCTGGCGTTGTTGCGCGACGGTTCGGTGATGTCGAGCCGGTGCTCGGTGCCACCGAACGTGAACGTGCCGTCGGCGACGCGGTTCGGCCACGGCGCCAGAACCAGGCCTGCGGACAACGGCGGTTTCGTCCCGGTGTCCCACGTCTCGGTCATCGGCGAGCCGTCGAACTCGAGCAGGCGTAGGCCTGCACCCGTCGATGCGATCTCGGCGCGATATCTCCCGCTGGTGAGCCGGTAGCTTTCTACGTCAGCCATGGCTGCCATTGTCCACCCTTCCCACTCGATAACGGATGAATGCGGGCAGTGCCACTGCCGCGATCACCACCCCGATGACGACGAGAACTCCGCCGCCCGCCGCTGCGGCGGCCGTTCCGACCATCGCAGCCCCTGCTCCGTGCATGACGTCGCCGATCCGTGGACCGCCGGCGACGACGACGATGAACACGCCCTGGAGCCGCCCGCGCATCTCGTCGGTGGCCACTTGCTGGAGCATCGTCGACCGGAACGCCGCCGAGATCATGTCGGCGCCGCCGCCGAGAGCGAGAAAAGCCAGTGCGAACCACAGCGCGATCGACACCGAGCCCTCGGTGGCCAGCCCGACGCTGATACCGAACCCGACCATCGCCAGGCCCCACACCACGATGCAGACGATGACCGCGAGCCCTTGACGCTGCACCCGCGGAAGCCAACCCGAGAACACGCCGCCGAGAACGGCACCGGCGGACAGGGCCGCGAACAGAAGACCGAGAACAAGGCCGCCCGACGCCGGATCGCCGAACGTGTCGTGGGCGATCTGCGGGAACAGCGCGCGCGGCATTCCGAAGACCATCGCGATGATGTCGACGACGAACGACGCGAGGAGCACCTTCTGCGTCGCCAGATACGTGAATCCCTCGATCACCGAACGAAGACCTGCCTTGCGGCCTGCCTCGGCCGGCGGAATCTTCGGCAGCCTGACCACTGCCCACAAAGTGGCGAACAGCGCGATCGAGTCGACGAGGTAGAGCGTCTGCAACCCCGCGAGCGGAATCATGGTTCCGGCGATCAACGGCCCGGCGATGGCACCGAAGTTCATCACGGTCATGTTCAGGGAGTTCGCGGCAGGCAACTGCGCGCCGGGAAGCAGCCGCGGAATGATCGCACTTCGCGTCGGCTGGTTGACCGCGAAGAACCCTTGCTGAATTGCGAGCAGTCCCAGCACTATCCACACGTTGTTCAACCCGAGTAACGCCTGGATCCACAGCATCGTCGACGTCGTGATCAGGCCGACCGTGGTGATGCCGAGCAGCGTCCGCCGGTCCATGACGTCGGCGAGGGCGCCGCCCCACAGGCCGAACACGATCAGCGGAACGAGCGCGAAGACACCGGTGAGGCCCACATAGGCGGAGCTACGGGTGATCTCGAAGATCTGCTGCGGAACCGCGACGATACTGAGCTGCGCGCCGATCACCGTGACGATGTTGGCGACCCACAGCCGCCGGTAGGCCTGATTCTGCAGTGGTGTCGTATCCGCGAGAACACCGCGGAACCTGCTCTTCTTCATCGTTTCGGTCACGGCTGCAGACGCTCGACGGTCGCAGTGGCAACGGTGAGACGAATCCTGTTGTGCAGACGCGATGTTCGCCCCTGCCAGAACTCGACGGTGTCGGGCCTTACCCGAAATCCGCCCCAATTCGGCGGAACCGGAACATCCTGGCCCTCGAATCGTGCGGTGACCTCGGCGAGCTGACCCTCCAAGGCTTCGCGCGAAGCAACCGGCCGAGACTGGTGCGATGCCCACGCCCCCAGCTGCGACCCACGGGGACGGCCCGCGAAATATTCGGCGGTGGCGGCAGCCGAGACCTTCTCCACCGGCCCGCGAACGGTGAGTTGCCGCGCGATCCCGATCCACGGGAACGTCACCGACGCATAGGCAATGCGCGCGAGCTCGCGGCCCTTGTCCGAGTCGTAGTTGGTGTAGAACACCACGCCGTCGGCATCGAGGTCCTTGCACAGAACCGTTCGGGTCGACGGATGACCGGCGTCGTCGACGGTGCCGAGAATCAGCGCGTTGGGCTCGGGAATCTCGGCGGCAATGGCGTCGGACAGCCATTCCCGAGCGACCGCGAGCCACCCGTCCGCGACCCGATCGACGGCGAGATCTGCATCTTCGCCGTAGTCGACCCGCATGTCGGCGAGAGGAGGTTTGTCGCGCGGTCGATTGTCACTGTGCACGAACCCAGACGCTACCCCCGAGTACGACCGGCTAAAGTTTGACCAGGCAAGCCCCTAACGCGGCCGGTCATCAGGTCGTACGGCTACGAGGAGAGTCCACAGGTAATGGCTGTTCAACAGGTACCCGAAGATTTCGTCAGTGGACTCGAGGGCGTCGTGGCCTTCACCACCGACATCGCCGAGCCCGACAAGGACGGCGGCGCATTGCGCTACCGCGGAGTCGACATCGAAGACCTCGTTTCCAAGAACGTCACCTTCGGAAACGTCTGGGCTCTTCTCGTCGACGGGCGTTTCGGACCGGGCCTGCCGCCTGCCGAGCCGTTCCCACTGCCGATCCACACCGGCGACGTGCGCGTCGACGTCCAGGCAGGTCTGGCAATGCTGGCGCCGATCTGGGGCTATCAGCCGCTGCTCGACATCGACGACGCCACCGCTCGTGACCAGCTCGCCCGCGCGTCGGTGATGGCGCTGTCCTACGTCGCGCAGTCCGCGCGCGGGATCTACCAGCCCGCGGTTCCGCAGAAGAAGATCGACCAGTGCGAGACCGTCACCGCACGGTTCATGACGCGCTGGAAAGGCGATCCCGACCCGGCGCACACCGAGGCCATCGACGCGTACTGGGTCTCGGCCGCCGAGCACGGCATGAACGCCTCGACGTTCACCGCCCGCGTCATCGCATCCACCGGCGCCGACGTCGCAGCCTCGCTCTCCGGAGCCATCGGCGCGATGTCCGGTCCACTGCACGGCGGGGCGCCTGCCCGAGTGCTGCCGATGATCGAAGAGGTCGAGAAGTCCGACGACCCCCGCGGTCTGGTCAAGGGCATCCTCGACCGCAAAGAGAAGCTCATGGGATTCGGTCACCGCGTGTACCGCGCCGAGGACCCCCGTGCCCGCGTGCTGCGCGCAACGGCGAAGCGTCTGAATGCTCCTCGCTACGAGGTTGCTGCAGCACTGGAACAAGCTGCGCTGGCCGAGCTTCGCGAACGCCGCCCGGATCGTCCCATCGAAACCAACGTCGAATTCTGGGCCGCGGTCATCCTCGACTTCGCCGAGGTTCCCGCGCCGATGATGCCCGCGATGTTCACCTGTGGCCGCACCGCAGGCTGGTGCGCTCACATTCTCGAACAGAAGCGCCTCGGTAAGCTCGTCCGCCCGGCTGCCATCTATACCGGGCCGGCACCGCGCTCCCCCGAATCCGTCGACGGCTGGGGCCAGATCGCCTGACCCGACCGTCGCGGAAACCTGCGCGTAACTCCGCGACGTGCAGCGACTACCCTGTAGGGGCAATATCCCCTCGGGGCTGCCCATTTTCTTTCGACGCTTAGGATGCGCTGTTCAATGGCCGATTTGCCGATCATTCCCGCCGAACTACTCCCCACCGACGGTCGTTTCGGCTGCGGACCGTCCAAGGTTCGCCCGGAGCAGCTGCAGTCGCTGGTCGACGTCGGCGCTTCCGTGTTCGGCACGAGCCATCGTCAGAAGCCGGTCAAGGATGTGGTCGCACGCGTTCGCAGTGGTCTGAAAGATCTGTTCGACCTGCCCGAGGGCTACGAGGTGGTTCTCGGTAACGGCGGCACGACGGCATTCTGGGATGCGGCCGCGTTCGGTCTGATCCGCGAGAAGTCGCTGCATCTGACCAACGGCGAGTTCAGCTCCAAGTTCGCGTCCGTCGCCAAGAACAACCCGTTCATCGGCGATCCCATCGTCGTCAAGGCCGAGCCGGGCAGTGCCCCCGAGCCGACGTCGGATCCGTCCGTCGACCTCATCGGATGGGCTCACAACGAGACCTCGACGGGTGTTGCGATTCCGGTCAGCCGTCCGGCGGGCTCCGAGAACGCTCTCATCGCGATCGACGCGACGTCGGGCGCGGGCGGTCTGCCGGTGAACGTCGCGGACTCCGATGTCTACTACTTCGCGCCCCAGAAGAACTTCGCTGCCGACGGTGGCCTGTGGGTTGCGCTGATGAGCCCGGCGGCGCTCGAACGTGTCAGCGAGATTCAGACGTCGGGCCGTTGGGTTCCCGACTTCCTGTCGCTGCCGATCGCCATCGACAACAGCAGCAAGGACCAGACGTACAACACCCCCGCCGTGGCGACGCTGTTGATGTTCGCGAATCAGATCGAGTGGCTGAACGGCAACGGCGGCCTCGATTGGGCTACCGGACGTACCGCCGATTCGTCCTCGCGCCTCTACGCCTGGGCCGAAGCCAGTGAGTTCGCCACACCGTTCGTCGCCGATCCGGCACACCGCAGCCAGGTCGTGGGCACCATCGACTTCGACGAGAAGGTCGACGCCGCCCAGGTCGCGAAGATTCTCCGTGCCAACGGCGTCGTCGACACCGAGCCGTACCGCAAGCTCGGCCGCAACCAGCTCCGCGTCGGCATGTTCCCGGCAATCGAGCCGGACGATGTCACTGCATTGACCAAGAGCATCGACTGGGTCGTCTCCGCCATCAGCTGATTGGCAGCAAGCTCACAGCTCGGGCGCTTCGTCCACGGCTTACACTGGCAGATAGTTCGCAAGTGTAACGACCGAGGAAGGAGCGCCCGATGCGCGTTCTGGCACCCCTACTTCGGCTTCGCGTCACCATCACCTACTTCGTCCTCACGCTCGGAGCCACGGCATTCGTTTCCAGCCTGCACGAGCGCGCGCAGTGGCATCTTCTCCTCGAGGCCAGCACCAACCTCCACAATCTCGGCGACGGCCATATCGGCACCCTCGTCGCGAGCGCATTCCTCACCGACGGTGACATCAACTGGGTATGGCTCGGAGCCGTTGCGCTTCTCTTCGCCGTCGCCGAATGGTTCGCGGGATGGAAGCGGTTTCTGCTCACCTTCACCGCAGGCCACGTCGGCGCGACCGCCCTCGTCGCGCTCGGGCTGTTCGTCGGAATCCGCGCGGATTGGATCGAGGACTCACTCGCGGTAGCAGTCGACGTCGGAGTCAGTTACGCCGCTGCGGCCGTCGCCGGTTCGTTGATTCGCTACCTCCCCCGCCCGTGGCGAGCTGCGTGGGCGGGCGCCTGGATCGTGTTCGTCGTGTTCGCCGCGGTGTCCGAGCCGTCGTTCACCGCCTTCGGTCACGTCGCCGCCCTGTCGATCGGCCTCGTGCTCGGCGCCCTCTACCTGCGCCGCGATGGAAAACCCTTGCTTCTCAATCAATCTCACCGAACCACGACAGAACGTGCGCACCCAACACCGGCTATGACTAGTCTTTGACTCCAGGGCTTCGACACGGGAGACATGCGTGTCGGAGACACTTCGAAGATCACGAGTGGATTACTGTCGAGCAGGACGATATCGCGAGTCGGCGCGATGAGGAGGTCAGGATGCGAGATCTACGCGTGGTCGGTCTCGAACCCGACGGCGAATACGTGATCTGCGCAGATCCCAAAACCGGCGACAAATTCCGGCTTCCGGCCGACGACAAGCTCCGCGCGGCCTCTCGCGGCGACATCGCTCGACTAGGACAGATTGAGATCGAAATGGACAGCTTGCTCCGACCGAAGGAAATCCAGGCTCGAATTCGAGCAGGCGCCACCGTCGAACAGGTCGCGAACGACTCCGGAATGCCGCTCAGCAAGGTCGAGATCTTTGCGCACCCCGTTCTACTCGAGCGCTCACAAGCCGCATCGATGGCTCAGGCGGGCCACCCCATCCGTCACGACGGACCGGCGGTGAGCACTCTCGCCGAGGTGGTCGCTCTCGCCTTCCGAGCCCGCGGCCACAACCTCGACGACGCGGCGTGGGACGCCTGGCGCGACGAGGATCACAAATGGGTCGCCCAGCTCAAGTGGCAGGCGGGCCGCACCACCAACAAGGCACACTGGCAGTTCCTTCCCGACGGCCACGGCGGCACCATCACGCCACTGGACGACGCGGCCTCCGAACTCGTCGACCCCGACTTCGGTCGACAGTTGCGCGGTCTCGCACCGGTCAGGGCGCTCGAAGTCGCCCCGGCCGAGGAGCCACAGCAGTCTCTGGAATTCGCGGCGTCCGAAACGTCGTTCGACGACTACTACGGCACTACCGCGGACAGTGAGATCGAGGGCAAAGCCGACGAAGAAGCGTCCACTTTTGTGGAAGAACCCAAACATGAGGCGCCTTCGGCTCCGAAAAAAGACAAGAAGGGCAAGCCCGCGATGCCGTCGTGGGAGGATGTGCTGCTGGGTGTCCGCAGCAGCGGCCACAATTGATCCCGATCAGCTGCAGCTGATCGAGAAGGGGTGCAGGGAGTGGGGGCCAAAGCATCAACAATCTGGTACATCGACGCTCCTGATCCGATCTCGGTGCTACGAGAGTCGACGACTCCGAACTGGGAGGCGTCAGTAGCCCTCGTCGGGCGGTTGTTTCCGGAGCAGGTAGCGGTGCCGACCCGTCACGCTCCGATTTCGGAGTCCGCCGGCGCCTCGCCGAACGAAGTGTTCGTCGGGTGTTATCCGGGAGTCACCGTGGTCTGTACGGCGGGGTTGTCCATCGCCAAGCCGTCGTTGATTCCCGAATCATGGACTCGCCCTTTGGCGTCCGAACACACCTACCTCGTCGCCACCGATCCGGAAACCGCGTGGGGTGCGTTCGCCTACTGGGAGCGCGGTGCACTGCGCCGATCGTTCAGCGCAACGCCGATCTACATCTACGAGGACTCCGGACTCCCGCTGGTGTGGGA
Source organism: Rhodococcus sp. (in: high G+C Gram-positive bacteria) (assembly GCF_023264675.1). Taxonomy (GTDB): domain Bacteria; phylum Actinomycetota; class Actinomycetes; order Mycobacteriales; family Mycobacteriaceae; genus Rhodococcoides. The sequence continues at coordinate 67,930 of NZ_JAHFVG010000006.1, read as the reverse complement.
GCGGTCGTTCTGGGCAGGCGAGCATCCCCTCGTGTATCCGCCAGGGGTGATGCCGGACCCGCAGTCGCTGCCGTTCCACCCGCAGGAGTTCGCCGAAGCCGCCAACGCGGAATGGCTCGGCTTCCGCTACACCGGGGCGCCGCGAGGCCACGAGTTCGATCCGGCTGCGCTTCCGGTCTGCGGTTTCACCATCTACCCGCCGGGACAACGGCCGCCCGTGGTCGCCGAACCCGAACCAGCGCCAGCGCCGGCCGAGCGCTCCATCAAGCGTTGGTTACGACGGAAATCCCCAGAACCACGAAGCTGAGGACGCCGCCGACGCAGATGCCGTAGACCGGCCAGCGCCACACCGGTGTTCGGCGCCACCGCAACACGGTGGGCGCGGCGCCCCCGACGACGATCAAGTTGATCCCGATCGCCAGGAACGCGTTGATGTCGGCAAGCTCGCGCCCGAACGACGTCAACGCGGCGCCCACGAGTACTGCGGCGAAGGCCGCGACCGGGATACCCGTGTACAGGACGTCGTGTTCAGCCCGTCGCTGCTCGTGGGGCGCTGCTACCGTCTCGTCGTTCATTGCAGGCGGACGCGCTCGTAGAATGCCATGGCAGCGGCGGTTGCGACATTGAGCGAGTCCGTTCCCGGCGCCATGGGTATCCGCGCCCGAACATCGGTGGCGCGCATCGCGTGTTCGGTGAGTCCCGGCCCCTCGGCTCCCAGAAGGAGGGCGACCTTATCCCCGGTCATCGCCTCGGCGAGAGTCACTGCCGCCGGATTCGGCGTCAGGGAAATGGTTTGAAAGCCGTTCTCCCGCACAATGTTCAGTCCACGCGGCCAGTCGGGTACCCGAGCGAACGGAACGCGCAGCACGTGCCCCATCGACACTCGCACGGCACGCCGATACAGCGGGTCGGCGCACGCGGCACCGAACAGAACCGCATCGGCACCGAGACCGGCGGCATTGCGAAACATCGATCCGAGGTTCTCGTGGTCGTTGACGCCTTCGAGTACGACGACGGTTCTCGCATCCCGTAGGACGTCCGCGAGATCGAGCTCCGGTGGCCTGCGCGCTGCCGCGAGAACACCACGATTGAGATGGAATCCGACCGCCTCGGCCATGACCTCGGCGGTGGCACGGTAGAACGGCACGTCCACGCCGTCGAGACGCGAGCCGAGTTCGTTCAGTCGTCGATCGACACCGAGCAGGCTGATCGTCGGGAATCTGGATGACAACAGTCGCTCGGCGACGAGGACGCCCTCGGCGATCACCAGCCCCTTTCCGTCGGGAAGGTCCGGTCGACGGTCGGAGGAATTGAGATCGCGGAAGTCGTCGAGCCGCGGATCGGCAGAGTCGTCGATGTCGATTACGTGTACCACGTGTTCATCTTCCCATCCGTATGAAAAGCTCGACTGTGATGACTACCGACGACACGATCATTGTTCGAACTGCCACCGACGACGACTGGGATGCAGTCGCGCTTCTCGACGCCCACGCGTTCGGCGAGCACCAGAACTCCGAGGACCTCGCCGAGACGCAGATCCTGACGAGCTCCGAGCACGTCGTCATGGCCTGGGACGGCAGCACTCCGGTCGGGGTTGCGATGCACTTCCCGATGTCGGTGACCGTTCCCGGCGGAGCCCAGGTCGAGGCGTCGGGGGTGTCGTGGGTGTCGGTCGCGCCGACGCATCGGAGGCGCGGAATTCTGAGGCGCATGTTCACCCAGCAGCACCGCACGCTGCAGGAAGCAGGCGCGCCGCTGTCGTTGCTGACCGCCAGCGAGGCGACCATCTACGGCCGGTTCGGGTACGGACCGGCAACCGAGGAACACAGCGTCGTACTCGACCGACGCTTCGCGCAGTTCCAGCCCGGCATCCCGCCGGTCACCGGGGTCCGGTTGATCGAATCCGCCGAGGCGTCGACGCTGTTGCCCGAGATCTACGAGCGCTGGCAGCGCAAGACCGCAGGCGCGCAGCCGAAGCCTCCGATCCGCTGGGAACGGTTCTTCGCCGACCGCGAGAACCGCAGGCACGGACTCACCGAGCTGTTCTTCATCAGCCACGCCGACGGGTACGTCGCCTATCGCCGGAGTCCCACCGAAGCGAAGATCGTCGTCCAGGAGTTCATCGCCGTCACCGATCAGGCATACGCCGAAATGTGGCAGGTGCTCGCCGGAATCGACCTCGTAAACACCATCGAGGTCAGCCAGGCTCCCGACGAAGCGCTGCCGTTCCTGCTCACCAGCAACAGGCTCCCGAAGATCACCGATCATCACGACGCTCTCTGGTGCCGGATCATGGATGTCGAAGCGGCTCTCGAAGCTCGAACGTACGGGGTCGACGCGCAGTTCGTGCTCGAGGTGGAGGACGCGTTCCTCGATGCAGGCGGCAACTTCGACGTCACCATCTCGGCGGGCAAGGCGACGGTCACCCGAACCGAGGCAGCGCCCGACGCCACATTGAAACTCGACGTGCTCTCGGCGATGTACTTCGGAACGCACAGCGCCACCAGGTTCGCCGCAGCATCGCGGTTGTGGACCCGGGACGCCGACGCCCTCCACACGGTGGACGTGGCGTTCGCGACCGACCGTGCCTCGGTGATGGGCTGGGCCTTCTAGAGGCATTCAGCCGACCAGACCGTTGGTAAAGGCGCTGCGTCCTCTCTCCAGCCGAAGTTGGTCGGCTTTCAGCCGACCAGACCGTTGGTAAAGGCGTAATGGACAGCCTGAGCCCGATCCCTCAGCCCGGCCTTCGCGAACAGATTGTTGATGTGCGTCTTGACCGTCGCTTCGCCGACGAACAGGGCGTCGGCGATTTCGCGATTGCTGAGCCCTCCGGCGATCAACCGGAGCACCTCGGTCTCGCGCGGAGTCAACGAGACCGGGGTCTCCTGACGCCCGGGTCGCGCCGCGGCCAGCAATCTGGCCTGCACGGCCTTGTCGAGGACGGACTGCCCTGCCACCGCCGCGCGTAGTGCCGCCGCAATCTCGTGCCTGCCTGCGTCCTTCGTCAAATACCCGCTGGCGCCGGCGCCGAGAGCGCCGAGGATCGAATCGTCGTCGGCAAATGTCGTCAGCACCACGACGGGTATGTCAGGGAACTGCGCCTGGAGGCGGGCTGTGGCTTCGACTCCGCCGATGCCCGGCATCCGCAGATCCATGAGCACGACGTCGGTCTCGGTTCTTCGGACCTCTTCGATCGCCGACTCGCCGTTCGCGGCGGTACCGACGACGGAGATGTCCTCGATGAGGTCGAGCATCGTTGCCAGCGCTTCGCGGATGGACGTCTGGTCGTCGGCGATCACCACTCGTACGGTCATGATTCGATTGTGACGCGCACCTGCCACCCTCCGTCGTGCGGACCGGCCGTGGCGGTCCCTCCCACGAGCGCGGCGCGCTCTCGCAGCCCTACCAAGCCCATGCCGCTACCGACGTCGGGCGACGGAGCTGTGGACGGACCGTTGGTGATCGTCACCTCGACGAGTTCCGTCGTGAAATTGAGTGCCACAGCCACATTCGCCCCCGGCGCGTGCTTGCGGGCATTTGTCAGTGCTTCCTGCGTGGATCGGATCAAGAACTGTGCGGCCTCGACGGACGGCTCCCCCGGAGTTCCCCGAACATCGAAGGTTCCGGCATCGGCAACCAGATCTCGAAGCGTCGGAACCAGAGGCAGGGCGTCATCACGGAGCGCTTGCACTGCGCGCCTGGCCTCCACGAGCCCTTCACGGGCCAGACTCCGTGCGCGAGATACGGATTCGCGGGCTCCGTCGACCTTGTCCGAGGCGAGCAGCGCGTCCGCAACCTCGAGTTGCATGCTGATTCCGGACAGCGAATGCGCGAGTACATCGTGAATGTCGCGCGCAATACGCGCCCGCTCGGCGAGCGCACGTTCCCTCATCTCGGCTTCCACGGCCTGAGCTCGACTTCGGCGCGAGTAGCCGATCAGGACGGGAAGACCTACCCCGAGACCCGCCTGCCACGGCCAGGCGGCAATGCCGTTGGCGCCTGCAATTGCAAGAGACGACGTGCAGGCAGCGCTGATGACGACCGCGATGGGGATCGACACGGTCGGTTTGAATCGGTAACCGGCTTGACCGGCGACGAAGAAGGGAAAGACCGATGCGAAGCTGTTGGACGCGAACGGCAGGATCGCCGACGAGGCAACAACCCCGACGGCGAAGAGGGTCAACCCTGCCCGGCTGACCAGATATCGCTCCGGCAGCGTTCTGCCGATCAACATCACGCTGTTGACGATCAACAGCACCAGCACCAGCAGGCCCTCACCTTCCAATCCGAGCGGACGGAGGGTGAGGACCGAGAGTACGACGATGACCGCCGAGACGTAGGGAGTGAGCAGCACGGTTCGATACTGTCAGTGTGCGACCGGATTGCCTTGGTGACGCCAGATGGCGTGGTCTCCCGTCTTGCTGGCACGCCACACGATCCGCGAACTGCCATGGGTGGCGCGGTAGAGCACAACGAGCGATTCCGCGAGAAGTCCTGCACCGATCGAGAGGGCGAACGCCTGCCCTGCGGTAGCGGCTGCCCCGCTGTCGATCGCGGATTCGACGGGAACGGCGATCAACCGCACCGCGATCGCCGCCACCCACAGCGCCAGTGTCAACGCCGAATACTTCATCCAGGCGTAGCCGTCGCGCTCGACGAGGCGGACCGTGAATCCGCGGACAGCTCCCAGTGCGGCGCCGATCAGCACGCCGAAGGCCAGAAAGCCGACGGCCGTCGGCGTGATACCCGCCGAGCCGCCACTCGTCTCACCGGCCGTGCCCAGTGTCGACAACCCGATGACGACGACGATTGCCGGGATGACCAACATTCGGCGAGCTTCCATGAGCTGGCCGGACATACGCCGAACCAGCAGGTAGACGACCAGAGCTGCGATGATGACGATCGATGCGATGTTCATACCGACAACGCTAGGGAGCGCGGACCCGCGGCGGATCGACCCACGGGTGGAGACCGGGTGGAGATCCACTCTCGGCGGCAGTCGGCGGAGATTCTCGCGGCGATTCCCCTCGGTAGCCGCCGGATGAGCTCTCCACCAGGGAATTACATCGAAGATCGATCCAATCCTTCTGCTACACAGTTCAATCGAGAATCGAGCGTTTCGCTCTTGCGCTGGATCGAGGGTTCCGTGGCCACAGTGACGCCGATCCTTGAATGTGACATCTATCACAATTGCCATGAATGCCCTGGTGAAGTTGCCACAACACAACAGATAAGCCCCCGAACAGGGCGTCTTGCCGGACTTTATTTCCCAAACTGTTGCGTTTTGAGAACATCAGTGGCAACTTGGGTGTTGCGAAAACAGAACGGATTGAAGCCCAAGCCAGTGTACGAGTACACGGAAGGAAGGTTCGAAACGATGTCGCTGAACACGATCGAACTGAAGACCGACCTCGATCTACACCTCACCGATGCGGACCTTCTCGGGAGCATCGGATTCGCAGTCGATTCGCCGTCCACGCTCCCGGACTACCTCGACACCCGACGCGTCGAACGCTGATTGCCCGTCGGACCGGCAGAACACCGCTGGCGCGAAGAACACCGTAAGCGCAACACCACCGCAGAAATCCATCGAAGGGAACACTTCTCATGGCTAACGCACGCGACCTCATCGCCAACTACAGCACCTACACCAGCGCACTCGAGATCAACCACTCCGCCGCAGCGGACACCACCGCCCGCACCTCGCCTGCGTGCATCTCCGCGGCCTCGGCGATCTCCGCAGTCTCGATCGACAACACCTTCGACCACAGCTGCTGATCGGGCGCTACCGTTCTTCGAATCTTGTTGTTTCCCATCATTTTCGAATCATGAAAGGCACACTTCTCATGGCTAACGCACGCGACCTCATCGCCAACTACAGCACCTACACCAGCGCCCTCGAGATCAACCATTCCGCCGCAGCGGACACCACCGCCCGCACCTCGCCTGCGTGCATCTCCGCGGCCTCGGCGATCTCGGCAGTCTCGATCGACAACACCTTCGACCACAGCTGCTAGCAGTCGACACTTCGGTGCGCGGGAAGATCCGGGGATGCCGGCTCTTCCCGCGCACAGTGGTCGTTACGCCGAGGGCACACGAAGGCTGGTTCGAAGATTCCGGGAATCCGAACTGCCAGGAATCCGTACTACACTGTTCTGACAACACAATGGCTCTGACAACACAATGGCCCGGCCACGTCCGAGCTACTGTTCGTCGACGAGATGGGAGGAGGGTCGCCAGGATGCCCGTAGCCGGAGACGCTCGGCGCCCCATGTACAACAACCTGCGGCGCTTTCGTGCACAGGCCAAGGTCTCGCGAGCAGACCTCGCCGCCACCATCGATGTCAATGTTCAGACCATCGGTGCACTCGAGCGCGGTTCGTACTCACCCAGCCTCTACCTCGCTCTGTTGATCGCCGACGCGCTCGATGTGCCGCTTGTCGACTTGTTCGGACTGGCCGACACCGTCGAAAATCACCGCACCGGAACTCACTGACTCGCCTCACGTTCGATGCTTTCACCGGGTAACATTCCCGACCGTGCCAATGTTGTCCGACAACGCCAAGACCACTTCGGGCCTTTTGTATCTGAGATTGGCTCTGGCCGTCTCGTTGATCGTGGTACCGGTGTTCGTCGACGTGGCTGTCCATCAGATCGCCTGGATCGCATTGCTGGCCGCCCACCTGCTCGTATGGACAGCTGCCACTTACACCGGTAAGCCGGTGATGGAATCCAGCGAAAACGACTTGGACGAACGCGAAATCGGCATTCGGAACGGTGCTTCCTGGTGGGGCCTGACCATCCTGTGCTCGCTCGCTGCACTGCTGTCCGTCCTGTTGATCATCTCGGCCGATCGAGACGGCGACGTGTTCCGAGCGATCCTGGAGCGCTCGGGGTACCTCCTGGTAGGCGTCACTCTGACATCGCTCTCGGTGCCGAGCGTCGTCGCGCAACTGGCGTTGCTGCGACGCAAGTCCGATCAGCCTCTATTCGTCGACATCGACGAGAGCGAGTTCGACGACCTCGAACTCGACTCGGACGACGATTTCGCGTGAGCACCGATACCCCGAAGTCCCCGGCGGCGCTGACTTCCCGCGCACGCGCGCTGCTGGAGTCGACGAGTTTCGCCGAGGTCCTCGCCGGCGCGAAACTGGGCACCGCACACGTCGAGTCCGCGAATGTATTGTCCGGCCGTAACACCAACGTCGCCGTCCACACCGACAGTGGGCGCGGACTGTTCGTCAAGCTGGTCGATCCCGATCCGTCGAACACCGGTTTCGAACACACGATGAAGTTCGAGGACTTCGCACATGTCAATCGTCGGTCGATGCGATCGGCGGGTGTTCCCACGCTGCTTGCCTCGAGTCGTGAGCACGGAATTCTGGTCTATGAGCTGATTCCCGACGCACGCTCGCTCGCTGCCACCTTCGACGATCGCGAGATGGACGCCACTCGGTTCGAGTCCGTGGGTCGACAGTTGGCTACGTTTCACTCGGCATCGGAGGGAATCGACTCGATTCCGACTGCTGCACATAGATTTCCGCCTCTCGGTTCGCTTCGCGCGTTGCCACTGAAGTACTGGACCGGGTGCAGCGCGGCCGAACTGGAGGCCTGGTCGCTGATGCAGGCCGACGCCCCGTTGCTCGACGCCCTCGCCGACCTCCGCTCGCAGGAGGCCGACGCTCCGCAGCGGCCCGTGCACGGCGATATGAGGCTGGACCAGGTCCTCCTCGACGCGGACTCCACGTACCTCACCGATTTCGAGGACTTTCGGCTCGGCGACCCAGCACGCGATATCGGGGCCCTGCTCGGCGATCTCACCTATCGCGCAGTGTTGTCGATCATCAAGGACTGGTCGGGAGACTTCGCGCTCGACGCCGATCTCACCCACGAGAGCATTCTCGATCGCGGCACCGACGCTCTCGAAGCCCAACGCCCGGCATTCACCGAATTCTGGAACGGATACCGAAGCGTCACCGGGGATCTCGACTCCGAGTTGACGACGCGTGCGACGGCGTGGGTCGGGTGGCACATGTTCGATCGGCTCCTCGCCGCAGGCAAAGACCGCAACCGGTTGCTGAGCGTGCACCGAGCGGCAGCCGGTATCGGGCGGGCAGCCACGATGGACCCTGCACGCTTTCGTGCCACCTTCGAAGCCATCCCGACCGGAGGGCAGGCATGACCGCGTCCGTGACAGTGTCGCTGCCGATCGCCGAACGTCTGGCCGACCTTCGCATCGACCGCTCGGCGGTTGCCGTCACCATCGACGGCGCCGACCTCGAAGCCGAGACTCTCCGGGATCTGCGTCAGTTGCTCTCGGGACATCTGTACAGCGCCTGGCATATTCGTCGCGAATCGACCGACGAGGATGCCGATCCGCACCGCGATCCGGCGTTCGAGAGCGTGCTGTCCGCGCATACGCCCCACGACCACACCATCGCGCTCGTCAGCGTCGTCGACGACACCGATCCGGACGGATCGATCGTCGTTCTCGACGGCGTCCGGGTCCGCCTGCCCCGCGGCACGAAGATCGACGACAATGCTATCGAGAATGGTGACAGCAGCGCGTCGAACCAGCTGAGAGCCGTCACGATCCCGTCCACTCGCCCTGCATTGTCGCCGGGTTTCTGGTTGGCAGATTCGTCGGTAGGTCGGCTGCTGCGCGCCGGCAACATTCGACGCTTCTATCTCGCCATCGATGCGCGCGATGATGCACCCGCAGTGTGGCAGCAGACGCTGACGGCACTCGAGTCCGCGGGAATACGCTACCGCGCGAAGGTCGGATCGACAGACCGTACCTACCCCCGCTCGGACTCGATGGTCATCTACGTCGACGACGACCCCGGCCTGGGGCGAGACGTGGCAGAGATCCTCGGTGACCTCGTCGCGCACGGCATGCCGGTCGGCGACTCGTCCTCCCTGTTCACCGAATCGATCTCCCGTGGAGTCGGCACCGCCGAGGAACCGCGCGACACCCGGCCCGGCATGAGCCGCATGAGTTTCGGTGAGCACCGGTGTTTTGCACTCGCCACCGGGATACTCGAAAGCAGTCCCGACGGCGATGACGGGTCGGACGTGCTCGCCCGCGTTCACCGAGCATTTCTCGACGCCAACATCCGTCCCGACAACCCAGCCCTCAACAACGACACCAACACCTGATCCTGAGCACACGACACCAGGAGGACATCAGTCACATGTTCGATGCCACCGAGTACGGCCGAAAGTTCGCCGAGCAATACGACTCTCTGTATCCCCCGGGCCCGGACGTCACCGCGGCAGTGGAGTCACTCGCTGCCCTTGCGCCCGGCGGCACGATCCTCGAACTCGGCGTCGGCACCGGACGATTGGCTCTAGCGCTCGCCGAGCGCGACGTGTCCGTCACCGGCTTGGACATCTCCGCCGACATGTTGGAGCGCCTCGACCAGAAGTCGGACGGACGCGTCACGAGCGTGGAAGCCGACATGACCGACTTCGATCTCGGCACCACGTTCGACGTCGTCGTCATGTTCGCCGACTCCCTCTACGCACTGCCCAATCAGACATTGCAGAAGGCTGCCGTCGCACGTGCTGTCGCGCACCTGAAGGACGACGGGGTACTCGTCGTCGACACGACGTGGCCCGCATCGATTCCCGATGTCCCGCAGGGATCTCCGGTCAGCATGAACGCAGTCTCGGACACTCGTCTGATGGTCACCGCATCGTTCACCCGCAAGACGGATCAGATGATGTTGTACGCGCACACCATCATCGGGCCCGACGGGCTCGAGAAGATCAACGAGCCCTTTCGGTACGTGTGGCCTCCGGAGCTCGACCTGATGGCCGAACTCGCCGGAGCCGAGCTCGTCGTGCGGCACTCGGGATGGGCGGAGCAACCGCTCGGCGAGTCACCGGCACGGGTGATCAGCCGCTACCGGAAGACTCGTCCGTGAGATTGTCGATCTTCGTTCCGCATTCGCCCCGTTCGGCCTCGGAGATCGAGCCGTACGTCGGACCGTTACGGGACGGGCACGACGGCAGGCTGTGGCTCGGACAGTCGATGAACATCGAACCGCACCAGCTACTGTCCTCGCTCGACGGCATCGACACCGGTACCGCCGTGACCCTCGCACCGCTTCGGCATCCGGTGGATGCGGCTCTGCAAGCACGGTCGGTCGCTCTGTGTACCGGCGGAACTCACGTCGCTGGATTCGGGGCCGGGTCACGACGATTTCAGACAGGCCTGCGCGGTGAGCCCTACGCGTCACCGTTGACCGCCATGGCGGAATATCTGTCCTCGGTCCGCGAACTGGTCACCGAGGGTACAGCACGCCGTGCAGGCGAATACTTCACCGTCACAGCCGATCTGCCGCCTCTCGAAACCTCTGCTCGTGTCGAGATCGCCGCGGGAGTACTGAGGGCGGGCATGGCCCGCGTCGCCGGACGCTACTGCGACGCCGCCATCACGTGGTTGACGCCTCCGGAGTTCATCCGCGACGAACTCGTCCCGGCGATGGCCGAATCCGCCGACGCTGCGGGCCGAGCGTCGAGACCGCGCGTCGTCGCGGTGGTGCACGTCGTTCTCGATCATCCGGACCGCGATCCGCTGCACCAGGTCATCACGGCCTCACGCATGCATCTGGGCATGCCTCACTATCGAAAGATGCTGACGGCGGCCGGAATTCCGCTGGAAGAAGATCTCGTCGTCGACGCCGCTCTGCTCGTCGAGCGGGGAGTGTATTGCTTCGGCTCACCCGCCGACGTCGTCGATCAACTGAGCCGATGGGACGACTGCGGCGTGGACGAAGTCGTCCTCAATCTTGCAGGTGTCGCCTTCACCACCGACGACGGGTCGGCGGTCCGGGCCGATCTCGACGCCATCCTGCACGAGTGGGCGTTGCGCCAGGCTGTGATTCCCGCGTGAGTGCGACGAAGCTGCTGTGGGTGGTCACCGGCTCGGTGAGCGCGTCGTTCGTACCGTTTCACCTCACCTCGCTTCAACAGATGCGACCGGACGTCGAGATACGCATGGTGCTGACGAGGTCAGCCGAGAAGTTCGTCTCCCGCACCGCACTACTCGCCTTGTCGTCCGATCAAGTCTGGCGCGACGAGTGGGACTCGCTGGGCGACGGGCACTCTCCGCACGTCGAGTGGTCCCAGTGGGCCGAGGCGGTACTCGTCTACCCCGCGACGCTGTCCTTCGTCACCCGGCTCGCGTCGGGAAACGGCGACACGCCGGCGATGCTGGCGTTGCAACTGGCCGCGGCGCCGATCGTGCTGGCGCCTGCACTGCCGCCTGGCGGGGACAGCGCTCCCGCGTATCGGGACGCCGTCGAGCTTCTTCATCACCGGACCGACGTCGCCGTTCTGCCCACAGCCGATGCGCTCAGTACCCAGACAGGCAGGCGGGACGCACATGCGCCTGCCTTGTTCGCCGCTTCGGTGGATATCGCACTGGGCGGGCCTGGCCCGTCCTCGCCCGCGCACTGGGCGCCGCGGGGAATCATCGGTCATGCAGCAAATGCGAACGTGGAACTGATCGTTCGCGACATCGCCGCCGGATTCGTCGTCGAACGGTCCTCGAGATGGAACGACGGCAACCCCGCGACGCTCCCTACCGTCGTCGGTGCGTGGGAGGACCGCGCAACCACCGTGCGCCGGCCGATTCCCTTTCGTGGCGCAGCGTTGACGTTCACGGACGGGCCCGCCGCCGCATCGAGGTGGCTGACCTCGACCGTCGACACTCAGATCGACGCAGCCCTCGACGCGCTGTCGGCCGCGGTGAACGATCTGGACGACCTGCTCGAAGAACTGCCCTTGCGGGTGCCCGACGTGCACTCCCGCCATGCCCCGACGCCGTTGCGACGGCTGGCGTGGCATCTGGAGAGCGGAACGGAACCTGCTTGTGCGCCCTCACGGTACGGGCCGACGTGGCGATCCGATCTACGGGAACTGTTGGAGGCGGCTCAGGGATCGACACCCTGCTTCGGCGACTTCGGTCTCGGCACGGTGTTCCCGGTGCCCGCGCCCGACTCGACAAGCCCCGACCTGCTGTGCGGAGACGGTATCGGAACTGCTGGTCCCGGGCACGATCGCGGAATGTTGCTCGGCGAACTCGCCGAGCTTCGGCGCAGCATCGATGGGCTGCAGAACAATGTTCGGCTCGATGCATTGATGACGACGCTGGTGTCCGCGGACGATCCAGCGGTGCTCGCCGGAACAGTGCGCACGGCAGTACTGCGAATGGCGTTGCACCTGTTGGACTTCGCTCGTTTCGAACCGATCGGCGCCGACGATCTCGGCGACCGCTGGGCGCATCTGGCCGAGGCGGTGACGGCGGTCCGCACCGACACTGCCGCCGCTGTGGGCCTTCTCAGCCGCGGGGTTCCCACCGGAAGTACGTGATCGCGCAGCCTGCGGCCAGAACGATCCACCCCAACAGAATCGCCAGTGGCTGCCACGAACTCGCGAAGCTGTCGAGGAAGTTCACCACGGTGCCGTCGTACTGCTCGCCGCCCCATCCGAGACGGAACAGTTCCGACACCGGGGACATCGGGGTGAAGCGCGTCGCGATCTGACCCCACTCGGGCATCCAGTCCACCGAGGTGAATCCGACGCCGAGCATCGAGACGAGAACGATCGGCAGGCTGGTGATCTGCGCTGCCTCCGAACTCTTGGTGAACGTCGTCGTCACCAGAGCCAGCAGAACGAACAGCAGAGACCCGCCGAGCACCGACACCGCGAGCAGCAATGGGTTGACCGGCGGCGCCTGCCCGAGAACCAACCACGCGACCAAGGTCATGGCAACGAACAGAATGACCCCGATGGCCATCGACGGGAGCGCGAGGCACGTCAGTATCTCTTTGTCCGATGCCTCCCCCGTCCGTAAACGTTTGAGTACCAGCTCGTCTCGTCGGGCAACTGCGGCCGAGAGCACGTTGTAGTAGATGACGAACAGCAGGATGAGTGCGAGCGATATCGACACGAAGAGCATGGTTTGCTCCTGGTCGAGTTTGTCGTTCAACCTCATCGGAATCAGTAGCAGAAACGGCAGGATCGGCATCACGAATGCGTTGAACAGCATCAGCTTGTTCCGACGCAGCAGGCGTGTCTCACCGCCCACGAGCGAGGACATCCTGGCCGTGCTCGACACAGGGCTGCGATCCAGTTCGATTCCCGCGAACGATGGCGTACTCATGAACTCGCTCCATCCTGTGCCGGTTTCGGCGCGCCTGCGCCGTCGGACGTGCCGGGGTCGTTGTCGACGAACGAGAGAAAGACCGATTCGAGAGATGCACTGCGCGCGTCCAGTTCGGCCAGCGAGGTTCCGCTGCGGCGCGCCCATTCGAGCAGGTCGGTCAGCGTCGACTGCAGATCATGGGTACTCACGGTGGTGCGGCCGTTCGAATCGACTGCCGTCGCTGCTGTTCCGATCGCGGCGGCGGCACCGTCGACGCTCGCGAACGTGATGGTCGACGGCTGGTCTGCGACGATCTCGGCCGGGGTGCCCTGTACGCGGATGACGCCGCGGTGCATGATCGACAGCCGATCTGCCAGCGATTCCACCTCGTCGAGGTAGTGCGTCGTCAGAACGATAGCCGTGCCCTCGCTCTTCAGATCCGTGATCAGCGACCACAGATTTCGGCGGCTTTCCGGATCGAGACCTGTGGTCGGCTCGTCCAGGAACAACACGCGAGGCCGGTTGAGCAGCGCGATCGCCAGGTCCAGCCGGCGGCGTTCGCCGCCCGACATCTGGGAAATCACCACATCGGCGCGGTGGCTGATGTCGGCCATTTCCAGCGCTTCGTCTACCGGTCGGCTGACAGCAAGGGTGCCTGCCCACATCCGCGCTGTCTCGCGCACCGTGAGGTTGCTGGGAAACCCGCCGGACTGCAACATGATTCCCATGTACGGCCGGACGTCGCGGCGGGAAGTCCATGGATCCATCCCGAGCACGCGTACCGATCCATCGCTCGACGGTGACAGGCCTTCGATCACTTCGAGGGTAGATGTCTTTCCTGCACCGTTGGTGCCCAGCAGCGCGTACAGCTCGCCTGCGTCCACGTGGAAGTCGATGCCGCGCACGGCTTCGAATCCGTCGGGTCCGCCGTAGCGTCGACGCAACCCCCGTACGTCGATCACGTGGTCGCCCGACACTGTGGGCCGCGGCTCCCGCGCCGCGTCCTCGGCGGGGGTGCTCACCTGACCGACGCTCACCTGACCGACTTCAGGATCGTTTGTCGAGGTCCTCATGACGCCCTCCTGATGGTTGTGTCCTGCTCCGGTGTGGCCGTGGCCGATGTAGCTGTGCCCGTGAGAAGTTCGACGAGCCAACGGACGGTCCCTGCGCGATCTCCTGCGTGTCCGCCCTCGGTGATCACCCGGCCCATCTCCGGATCGTCCAGCCGGTCCAGCCAGCGATCGATGTCGGCCAACGGTGCCCGCGGATCGTGCCGTCCCGCAGTGACTCGCATGATCGGATGATGGCCCGGCCGGGCGTTCTGCAGGGGCGAGTAGCGATGCATGGCCGCGCGGACCACCTCGTCGTGTACCGGGTCACCCCACTCGGCACGATCTCGCAGCGCCAGTGGTGCTGCATCGTCGCTCAACGTGCCGAGCGGATCCACGAACGGCACGTCGAGCGCCGCGGCGTACATCAGGCCGGGCGAGAGATTGATCGCGGCGGCGACAATGGTTCCGCCTGCGCTCGTACCCCATGCCGCAACCCGGCTCGGCTCCACCCAGTCGTGGTCACCGACCGTCTCCAAGCAGGCAATGAAGTCGCCGATCGAATCTTCTTTTCCTGCACCGATTCCGAGTGTGTGCCATCCTGGCCCACGTTCGGAACCACCGCGTACGTGCGCCAGCGCTAGCACGGCACCCGCGTCGAGCAGCTCGGTCACGCTCGGATCGAACTGGCGACCGAGTTCGACGCCGTAGGCGCCGTACACCTCGACCACACACGGTGCACCGGGCGCGGCACCGACCAGGCGGAGCATGGTCACCGGCACCGAGAGTCCGTCGGGGGCTGCCGCCTCGGTCCGAATCATCTCGTACCGGTGCGCTGCCGCCGGTCCACGCCGATGCGCTGTTCCCCCGCTGTCGATGTCGAGGAGAAACGGTGGATCGATCGGCGTCGACACCGTGAATGTGGTTGTCTCGCCCGAGGATGCGAGGTCCAGTACGTATCGCGCGGGGCGTCCGTCCCAGGTATCGGTGTGCAGCAATGCCTGTGCAGTTCCGTCAGCTCGGACGGTGACGTACTGCTCACCCTGGGGCCCGACTTCCTCGACGAGGGCGTGGGACCCGAGGGAGTGCAGCGCGCGGACATGGTTCTCCGGCGGTGCGTGAACCACCGTCCAACGTTCGTCGCCGGGAACGCCCGACGCCGTCATCACCCGAAATTTTCGGTCGTCGCCGTCGTCGGTCAAGGCAATCCACCGCGACGTTCCGTCGTCGGCGAGCAGCGTGTCGATATGCCATCGAGCGGGCGATCGTTCGGGTCCGGCAAAACGAGTGAGTTTGCCGTCGTGGTCGATCGACTGGACGTGCGTCGAGTGCATCGACGCGGAGTGCACCAGCACGGCGTTGCCGGTGGCGCTGCGAGTGACCCGCACCGAGTGTTCGGAATCCGGTTCGGAGACAATGCCTTCTGCGCCGTCGGCGGTAATTCGTGCAACCGCGTAGGGGCGAAGCGTGTTGTCGATCCTGCAGAAGTAGAGGTGGTCGGTGTCCCCGCCGACGCCCCAGCACAGCGAGTGCGAGACCGAATCGGCGACCACATCGTCGCGGTCCGGTCGATCGACCCGTCGAACGCGGAGTACGAGATGTTCGGAACCGCTCGAATCACTTACGTACGCAACGCGATCACCCGACGGATGGAAGGCCACCGCCACTGCCGACCCCAACGGGTCAGACGGCGAGTCGTCACCGATGGGATGCGCCCCCGGCCTCGCCGCGAGGGATTCTCCGTCGACGGCGTCGGAGCCGAATGCCCGGTCGTGTCCTCGTCGCGGCGACGCCCACCGGGTCACTCCGGCGGGCGTCCTTCGCTTGAAATGCCACCAGAGATCGGTTTCGACCGGAGTGGAACAGGTGGGAAAGTCGGCGCCGGCGTCCGCAGCGTCGCTCATGGACTTATCGTTTGTTCTTGCGCTGCTGATTGACGCCCAGGTAGACGCCGAATGCGAGAAGCAGGACGATGATGACGATCAGAACAGTGCTCACGGAGCACTCCTTTCACAGCGAGACGGGCCTGCCGGTTCTTGGAACGGCGAGCAGGTGGCGGTGCGCCAGGGTCAGCGAATACCGACGGCGGTTCCGCGACTACGGGTCTTGTTCAGCGCTGCACCACCGAGGCCGCCGATGAGGGCGAGTGCGATTGCTGCGGCGATGGGGGCACCAACGACCACGAGAACGATGGCGACGATTGCGGCGATCAATGAGACGATGGTTCCGAGTTTCATGGTTCGGCCTTTCAGTTCGATCGGTCCGGATGTTGTCTTGTCACAACACTACGGAAGCTTTTGCGATAACACAACACTTTGGCCGTGCAACCGACTCGAACTGCAGGTCAGGGCTGTATCTGAAGAACCTCGAGCGCCGGCAATCGACGGCCGGGACCGGGCCGAGAAACGCTGAGCCTGAGCTTGTTGTGCCGCAGCAGATACACCGAGGCGAACACCCCCGTGGCCAGCGACACCACCCCGCCGAACACCAGCGGAGCGCGCGGGTCGAGCACGTCGGCGAACCATCCGAGAATGGGGCTGCCGATCGGTGTTCCGCCGAGAAAACACAGCATGTAGATCCCCATGACGCGGCCACGCATGTCCGACGGGACCGACATCTGCAGAATATTCATCGCCGATGTCGAGAACGTGAGGTTCAGCGCGCCCGTCGGAATCAGCAGTAGCGCAACCAGGATGTAGTTCGGCATCAGCCCCACGAGCAACTCGAACATGCCGAAGGCGATGACCGCGCCCACGAACAAGCGCAGCCGCGGCGCAGTGACGCGGCGCGCCGCGAGCGTCGCACCGAGCAGAGTTCCGATGGCGAGTGTCGTCGACAGCAGACCGTAGGCATCGGCGCCGCTACCGAACGTATTGCGCGCCAACACCGCCAGGCTCAACGGGAAGTTCAGCCCGAACGTCGACACCATGAACACCGTCGCCAGAAGCACCCTCAGGTCCGGTCTGCTCCACACATACGCGAAACCCGCACGCACCTGCCCCTTGGCCCGCGGCGCACGTTCGACCTCGAACAGATCTGCCGCGCGCATCGCGACGAGGGCACCGAATACCGCGGCGAACGAGAACGCATTGATCAGGAAGACCCAGCCGGTGCCGATCAACGTGATGAGTACACCCGAGATCGCCGGGCCGATGATGCGGGCTGTGTTGAACGTCATCGAGTTCAGTGCGATCGCGTTGGACAGAGTGTCCTTGCCGACCATCTCGATGGTGAAGGACTGACGAACCGGAGCATCGATCGCCGACGAGCAACCGAGAACGAACGCGATGACGTAGACATGCCACAGCTGAACGATGTTGCCGACGTCGAGAAGCCCGAGAACCAAACCACACACCGCGGCGAAGGCCTGGGTGATCATGAGCAGTTTTCGTTTGTCGTACCGATCGGCGAGAACACCGCCCCACACCGACAACAACAGCGTCGGGCCGAACTGCAATGCCATCACGATGCCGACGGCAAAGCCGTTTCCGCCGGACAGGGTCAGCACCAACCAGTCCTGGGCGACGCGCTGCATCCAGGTGCCCACCAGCGAGACGATCTGTCCCGACGCCCACAGCCGATAGTTTCGCGTCTTCAACGCGGCGAACATCGGATTTACAGTGGGCACTCCATAGATACTAACCCTAGGTAATGACCTACTCCGAATCGCTCACCAAGGCGCCGATGATGTCCACCGCATCGCGCAGGATCACCAGTTGTGTCTCGTTCAAGCCGGCGAGCTGCGCCGTCATCCACGCTTCACGGGCGCTGGCCTCGTCCGCGATGAGCGTCTTGCCCGAATCGGAGAGCGAGACGATCACCTGCCGACCATCGGTGGGGTGCGCGGTGCGGACCACGAGCCCGAGTTCGGCCAGCGACGCGATCACCCTCGTCATCGACGGTGGCTGAACTCGCTCACGCGCCGCCAGAGCCCCCGGTGTCATGTCACCTTCGCGGCTCAGAGTTGCCAGAGCCGACAGCTGCGTCAGCGACACCTGCGAGTCGACCCGTCTCCCCCTGAGGTGGCGCGTCAAACGCACCACGGCCAGCGACAGGTCGCTGGCCAGTTCACGGTTGTCTTTAACGCTGTTTCCCGACGTCACAGCGCAGAGACTACGCCTACGTAGCCGAAACAGCTCAGGTAACCGCGTCGGTGATGGGTCCGAGCGAGAAATAGGCGACGAACAGAGCAGCAACCACCCAGAGCAGGGGATGCACCGACTTTGCTTTGCCGCTGCCGACGGCGAGGACAACCCACGTGATGAAACCGACGCCGATACCGTTGGCGATCGAGTATGTGAACGGCATGACCACGATGGTCAGGAACGCCGGAAGCGCGACGTCGAACTTGGTGAAGTCGATGTCGCGAACTTGCCCGATCATCAGCGCACCGACGATGACCAGCGCCGGAGCGGCAGCTTCGATGGGAACGATCGCGGTCAGCGGCGTCAGGAACATCGCTGCGAGGAACAGCACGCCGGTTACTACGTTGGCCAGTCCGGTCCGTGCGCCCTCGGCGATTCCCGAAGCCGATTCCACGAACACGGTGTTCGACGACGCCGATGCGCCTCCTCCGACGATCGCTCCGGTGCCTTCGACGACGAGAGCCTTGCCGATTCCCGGCAGGTTCCCCTTCGAATCGACCAGCTTCCCTTCCTTGCCGAGGCCGGTCATGGTTCCCATGGCGTCGAAGAAGTTGGCGAGCACGAGGGTGAACACCAGCAGGCTGGCCGCGAGCACACCGATGCGCGTGAATGCACCGAACAGATTCACGTCGCCGACGAGCGCAAGATCGGGCTTCTGGAACAGCTGATCGGGCAGCATCGGGACGCTGAGATTCCAGCCCTTCGGATCCACACCGTTCGACGGTCCGACGTCGGTGACCGCCTCGATGATCGCGGCGACGACGGTCGTGGTGACGATTCCGATGAGCAGGCCGCCGCGGACTTTGCGGACGACCAGGATGCCCATCAGCAGCACGCCGAAGACGAACACCGCTGTAGGCCACGACGCGATCGACCCGTCGATGCCGAGGCCGACGGGAACCGTCGTACCGGCGACGTCGGGGATACGCCGCACGAAACCGGAGTCGACGAGACCGATGAACGCGATGAACGCGCCGATGCCTGCAGCGATCGCGGCCTTGAGTTCGGCCGGAATCGCGTTGAACACCGCGGTTCGAAATCCGGTGACGGCGAGCAGCACGATGATGATGCCGTCGATGACCACCAGACCCATCGCCTCGGGCCACGTCACCTGTGGCGCGATGGTGACCGCGAGGAGAGTGTTGATGCCGAGGCCTGCGGCGATTCCGAAGGGATAGTTGGCGACGATGCCGAACACGATGCTCATGAATCCGGCGACCAACGCCGTCACGGCAGCAACCTGCGCAACGGGAAGAATGTTGCCGAGCACGTCGGTCTTCGCAGCAGAATCCTCGGCGGAGAAGCTGCCGAGGATCAACGGATTGAGTACCACGATGTACGCCATCGCCACGAAGGTGACGACGCCACCGCGCACCTCGGACCCGACGGTCGAACCGCGTTCGGTGATCTTGAAGTAGTTGTCCAGGAGCCGGGACTGCAGAGCCATGGGGGTAACCTACATTTCGTGGAGAGTCGTCCGGAAGCGTTCGAGCTCAGTCGGCGTCTCACGGACCCGGCTCCGGTCATCGCGGCCGGCATCGGACTCTGGATTCTCGCAACCGTCGTCGTACTGGTCGGCGGGGACCGTTGGTCATCCGCCCTGCCGACCTGCTGGGCCGGGGTCATCGTCGGCTCGCTGGGTTTCGCGCTGTTCCTTCTGCAACGGGCAGCATCGCGCCGGGGAAGCAAAACCGCCCAGCGCGGTCTCGACTGAGGTCCACGTCAGTCGCTCGGGTCACAGATTCGAGCACCCCTTCGCGTAACCCGCATCACGCCTCGAATCCGAGGTAACCGTCGTCACTCGAAAATGCAGTCTGACGTGCGACAACTCACCACTGAATCGGTTGAGTTACACAGAATTAACGTGGAGTATTGGTTATGTCAGTCAATTCAACCTTTGATTCCGAAAGCAAGGCCATGAAGCTCGTTTCTCAGATCCGTACCCGTCGCAACCACGTTCGCTCCCTCCGCGCCCTCTACGCGCGCGCACACGCAGTCAGCAGCCCGTCCATGCGCGACGAGCTCCTCGTGATCGCCCAGCGGAGCGACTTCTCTCGCTAGCTCGTTGCACGCGTCTACCGGGTGCGGGTTCGCTCCGGTCTCCGCCCACGGGCGAACCCGTACACCCACAGAAGCCCCCAGAGCACACCGAAAACCCAGCCGGCCAGCACATCGGTGACCCAGTGCGCGCCGAGGTAGATCCGAGAGACCCCGATCGCGAACGACGCCGTCACCGGTACCGCCAACGCAATCCGGCTGTGAAGCCACGCAGTGTTCGATCGCAGCATCACCGCAATCGCGAGTGTGGCGAGCAAAGCCGACATCATCGCGTGTCCTGACGGGAACGAGTGCGTCGAAATCTCTACGAGCCGCTCCGGCAGCGGCGGACGGTCTCGCCCGAAGATCAACTTGGACAGGCTCATCGCGCCCCACCCGGTGAGCATGGCGCCTCCCACCATCACGGCTTCGCCGCGGCGGCCGGCCCGTATCAGCCCGGCGCATCCCGCGATGGACCAGACGAACATCGAGACTGTGTTCCCGGCCGAGGTGACGAACCAGAACAGGCTCGTCGACCATGCAATTCGATGCTCGACGATCCACTGCAGCACATCACCGTCCACGCGGACGCTCCCACGTTTCGGCGCAATGCGTGATCCCGTCGTCGGTGACCCACCACCCGACGTGACGCTCCCCCTCGACTGCACCGGACAGCCTGACGACGAGATCGCGGTGGACGACGACCTGTCCCACCGGCAGCTCCACTCCCAGTGCAGCGCACGCCAGCACAGCGCCCGCCTCGCGGTCCCAGGTACTGACCCGTCCCACTCCCACGACCTCGGAGTCGATCGCCTCCGACGCCGTCCGCACGTCCAGAATCGACGCGAGCGAACCAGCCGTGTCCATCGACGAGAGGACCGCCACCTCGGCGGGGACGACTGCAACGAACCACGGCCGATCGAGAACGATGGCCGACGACGGGTCGACGAGCGCTCCCGTCACCGCGCGGACATGCTCCGGAACCTCCAGATCGTCTAGATCCACCCGCCCCGAGGACACCGCGTCGGCGAGAAGTCGATGCGCCCGCGCGACGACGGCAGGAGTCGGTGTCCTGGCCGGATCCGCGAGCCTGCCCAGAACGAGACGAGCGAACAAGGCGCTGTCACACGAACTCGGCGCCAAGGCCGCTGCGATGTCGTCGGCGTTCGGGTGGTCCAGCGGATCGAGCAGTCCCGCGAAGGTCTCGTCCGACGGCGCCCGAAAGCTCCCGAGCCCGGCACCCTCGATCACCGCGTGCGTACGCAACCACCACGCGGTATATCCCTCACGCGCCTGCAACGCTGCGCGTGTAACGGGTTCGGCGACAAGCTGAGTCAGCGCTTCCGGCCAACGGTCCTCGTCGACCAGATCGAGATCGCGCACGGCGGTGAGTTCGGGAGGATCCTCGGGTAGCGACGCCCACCACGAACCCTCGTCGTCCAGGTCATGGTCGGGCCCTGTCGGGAGCTCGTCGGTCACCGTGCCGAAGCCCCACCCGACTCCGACGGCTCGTAGTGCCGCGGCGCCGTAGTGCCGGGCGACAGCCTCCGCGACGAGACCGAAGGGCGAATCCTCGGCCAGAAGTCTCGCCAGCGGGGCGTCGGGCAGCAGCAGCTCGTCCGCAGCGCGTAGCTCGCCCGTGGAATCGAGAAGAGGAAGCGACCCGATCCACGACGGAAGGTCGCGTGCTCCTGCCGCGAGCGAGAGCACCGAACCGGTGACCTCGTCGACAGCCTCGGTGTCGTCCCAGTCCAGATCGTCGAGCACGGCTTCCAGCGCTGGATCGGACAATAGATCCGTCGCGGTCGCCTCGGCGGCACCGAGCCTCGTCAACAACGAACTCGCGGCATCGGGATGAACCAGACGGGCCCACTGCACCGATCCGACCGAGCCGACGTCCGAACCGAGAACCGCCGTGCGAGGACCAGTCACCGTCCGGCCATCCGCCAGCGGAACCGGAAGAGCCGCAAGCTCTTCCGCGGCGACACCGTCGGTCACGAGCGGGGCGATCGCGTCGTAGAGTCGACCCCACCACGATGGCTCGCGGTCGAGACCGGTCAGCATCTCCGCAAGTCGGGCCAACCCGATCCGGTGGACGTCGACGGCCGCGAGTGCCGCAGCATGCCGCGGCCCCGAGAGCGCCGGGGACACCAGATCAGGAAAGACGTCGGCGAGGAATTCACCGAGCTCATCGGTGAGTCCGGGCAGTAGCATCGCTCTCGACGGGACGAGAGCGTCACCGGAGACCGAGGGAAGCCAACGGGCAGAAGAGGATTCGCGAACGATGTTCTCGCGCAGAGTTCCGTCGACCTCACTGCGCGCAAAGCCGGGAATCGGAACCAGAATGGGCCTGTACTTCGCCGGCAGCGCCGCGATGAACCCGCCGTAGCCCTCGGCGATTCGGCCGACCGGCGCGCCGGGAAGTACTCGCCGACGGTCCGGCTGCATCGGCAGTTCCGCAACGACGATCGTGGGCAGCGACAGCTCTTCGTCCGAACGAGTCGGAGCCCGAAGCACATCCGAGCCTGCAGGTACCGGCACGCCGTCGACGACGGGCACGAGCCACCGGGCACGAACGGTGCGATACTGCCACCACCGCAGGTCGCCGATCGCCACGGATTCCAGTTCACCGGCCGAGGTCGTGCGCTCGAACAGTTCGCCTGCAATGTCGATCGATACGAGCGCTTCCAGTTCGAGCAGAAGGTCGACTGCCTCGGCCCGCATCGAATCCAACGCGTCGGGCCCGGCGCCGCGCAGCACGATTTCGGACGAAAACCCCTCCGCCGGAGCCGCTTCCGCGGGCCACGCAAGCCGCAGCACCGGCACTCCGACACCGGGAGCCTCCAGGCCCGCATGTTCGAGAGCGCGGCGAGTGTCCTCGCCGCTGAATCGCACTCCTCCTGCGGTGGAACGAAATTCGATCTCGTCGCTGACCGAACGGACAGCGGTGAACCCGACACCGAACCGACCGACACCGGAGGTCTTGGCCGACACGCGCAGAGCCGTCAGCGCATGCACTCCCTCCAGATCCAGCGGCGAACCGGTATTGGCGAGATGAAGATCACTTCCCGATGTCCACACTCGCATGCGACCGGGCACCCCTGCTCGTGCCGCGGCATCGGCAGCGTTCTGAGCAAGTTCGGTCAGCAGTCTGTTGCGATAGCCTCCGCGAACCAGATCGGCCTCGGTTGCGGCATCTTCCCGTAGCCGCGTAGGCGACTCCGTCCAGGCAGAGAGCGTCGACGCGCGAAGCGCCTCTGTCCCGAACGGATCGTTCAGTTGCTCGATTGCGCGTCCTGAAGAGTCTCGGGATCAGCCGCTGCCGCCGGGGCGTCCGTGACCTCGAGGGCTGCGTCGTCGTACGGTTCGAACTGCGGTGAACCAGCGCCGGTGGGCAGTTCGGTGTCCGAGTGTGCGCCGCAACCGTATTCGGCGTGCACCACTCGACCGTCGGCCGCGTTCTCGTTGCCGCAGACTCCGAACGCTGCCGACAGCGATCCGGCGATCGGAAGATAGAAACCGCACAGGCCACACGTGGACGGGGCCGCTTTCGCCATCTCACTGTCGGGACCGAAGTCTCCGTCGTGCCACCGCTCGGCGGCGTCGAGGCGCCCTTCGCGGCTGGTGACCTGCTTGCGGCCCAATCCCAGTTCCAGCGCGACGTCGTCGACCGCGGGGTCGCCGGTGGCGACATATCCGGGAACGAGCCGGGGATCCTGGTGGCGAGGCGGCAGCAGGTCACCTGGTCCGAGGTCTCCGGGGCGGATACGTTCGTCCCACGGCAGCCAACTCGGGGCCACGAGAGCATCGAGACCCGGCAGCAGCGCGATTTCGCTGATGGTCGCCGTGTCGGCGTCGTCGGGAGCGGCGACCACCACGGCCCACTGCCATCCCCGGTAACCCGGGAGGTCGGCTTCGAAGCGGTGAGTGGCGGCACTCGGATCCTCGCCGGTGACACCGAGATAGTCGCCGACGCCACCGTCGACGGATTCACTCAAAGCCTGGCGCGCCAACCCTTCGGCCTCGGCAAGGACAGGACGAATCTGGTCGAGCTCTGGAGAAGATGTGAAACTCACACATTCAGTTTGCCGCATCACTTCGAAACCGCCCAGTTCGGGCTGCCATGATGGTCCGATGACGGCTTCGCAGCGCCTCCACTCGGCCGCTCTGGCAACGGCGGTTCTCACGATGACGCTGGCACTCGCGAGCTGCACCTCCTCGCCTGCCGAGAACCCCGACTCGGAGGCCGCGGGCTCGGCGGCCCCGGCCGAGCGCCTCACGGTCACCGTCTCACGCACCCTTCCTCACGACACGTCGTCGTTCACTCAGGGGCTCGAGATTTCCGACGGCACGCTCATCGAAAGCACCGGCAGGAACGGCTCGTCGCACATCCGGGTCAGCGATCTCGACACCGGTAGGGAACTTCGCCAGGTCGACCTGTCCGACGACTACTTCGGTGAGGGAACCACGGTGGCAGGGGACCTGCTGTGGCAGATCACGTGGCGAGACGGCGTCGCCTTCGCCCGCGACCGGCAGACCCTCGCCGAGCAGCGTCGCGTCTCCTACGACGGTGAGGGATGGGGCATCTGCGACACCGCGGACACCGGCCTGGTGATGAGCGACGGCTCGTCGACACTCACCTTTCGTGATCCCGTCACGTTCGAGGCGACGTCGACGACGGACGTCACTCTGGACGGCGAACCGCTCGAGAACTTGAACGAGCTCGAATGCGCCGAGGACGGATCCGTGTACGCCAACGTGTGGCAGACGTTCGACATCGCGCGGATCGATCCGAAGACGGGCACGGTGACGGCGCTGATCGATGCCGAGCCCCTCTGGGACGCGATGAGCGCCGGCGAGCGTTCGGGAGCCGACGTGCTCAACGGGATCGCCCAGATCCCTGGCACGGACCACTTTCTGGTGACCGGGAAGCTGTGGCCCACAATGTACGAGGTGGAGTTCACAAGCCCGAAGTGAGTCGGTGCTCTCGTACGCCGAAGATTTAGGACAGAATTGATCACGTGACCGACCCCATCAACTCCGACACCCCTCCGGGTGAGGAACACCCGGGGTTCGACAATTACCGACCGGCGCCTCGCGCCTCGAGCCGGCGATCACCCCTGCCTCCTCTTCATCCGGCACACACTCCCCCTCCTTCGCCTGCGCCTCCTTCGCGTGCCCAGCCTTCGAGCCCACCGGAGGAGCCGAAAGCTGTCGGGCCCAAATCCGCTGGACCGAAGCCTCCGCCCATGCCTCGCAAGCTGACCGTCACCCGGGTCGCGGCGATGCGGAGCCGCGAGCTCACGGGCAAGGGCATCGCGACGTTCCAGCGCGCAGCGAAGGCCGACGGCGCCGACAAATCCGGATTGACCGCGCTGACCTACGCGACGATGGCCAACTTCGCTTCCGACGCCGCCATCGCCGTTGCTCTGGCGAACACGTTGTTCTTCTCGGCGGCGACGGGCGAGGACAAGACGAAGGTGGCGTTGTATCTCGTCATCACCATCGCGCCGTTCGCGCTCATCGCCCCGCTCGTCGGTCCGATGCTCGACAGGTTGCAGCACGGACGCCGAATCGCGCTCGCGTCGTCGTTCCTGCTCCGCACGGTTCTCGCGGTCGTACTCGTCTTCAATTTCGACAGCTGGATCCTCTATCCGGCGGCGCTCGGGATGCTGGTGTTCAGTAAATCTTTCGCTGTCCTCAAGAGCGCGGTGACACCGCGCGTACTACCACCGGAGATAGACCTCGTTCGCGTCAACTCACGGCTGACGGTGTTCGGGTTGATCGGCGGAACGATCGTCGCAGGCGGTATCGCGGCGGGAATCGCGTTCCTCGCCGGGTCACCGGGCGCGCTGTGGTTCGTGGTCGCCATCACGGTGTTCGGTGCGTACCTGAGCATGCGGATTCCGGCGTGGGTCGAGGTGACCGAGGGCGAGGTGCCCGCGACACTGAGCTATCACGGCGACGACGCCGAGACCGAGGTGATTCGGCGCAGCGGATCGGCCGACACTCCGCCGAAGGCACGGAGACAGCCGCTCGGCAAGGCCGTCATCATCGGGCTCTGGGGCAACGGCACCATCAGGGTCCTCACCGGTTTCCTCACCCTCTACGTGGCATTCGTCGCCAAAGCACAGACCGAACACGAGCCGATCAAGCAGGCCGCGATGCTCGGTCTCGTCGGCGCGGCCGCGGCGATCGGCAACTTCTCCGGCAATGCTGCCGGTGCCCGCATCAAGCTGGGCCGACCGGCAATCGTCGTCCTCCGGTGCACGACGTCGGTCACGGTGATCGCCATCGTCGCGGCCGTCACCGACAGCTTGTTGACCGCCGCCCTGGCAGCGCTCGTTGCATCGGGGGCAAGCGCGTTGGCCAAGGTCTCGCTCGATGCGTCGCTGCAATCGGACCTGCCACCGGAGTCCATCGCGTCCGGGTTCGGCCGGTCCGAGACCGTCCTGCAGCTGTGCTGGGTTCTGGGCGGAACGCTCGGGGTGTTGCTGCCGACGGAGTTCTGGCTCGGTTTCACCGTCGTGTCGGTGGTGCTTACGATCGGACTCGTGCAGACGTACCTGACCTACCGCGGTAAATCTCTGCTCCCCGGCTTCGGTGGCAACCGCCCCGACCACGCCGAACAGGAAATCCCGGACATTACGCCCCGACAGAACGTGAGCTAAGTGAACCTCGCACCGAAGACCAAGAAGATCGTGGCGATCGGCGCAGCCGGACTCGTCGTCATCGGCGTGGCGTTCGTCGCCGTACTCGCGCTGCTGATTCGCGACGCCCCGGCACATCGGCCGACGGTCACCGCCTTCGCCGACGGCCACACCGTCGTCGTCGAGCCGTATCTCTACTGCCCGGTCGAGACACCACTGTGCGACAGCGACGGCAGCAGCGCTCGCGTTCCGGTCCGCGAAGGCCAACCGTTGCAGCTCTCGCTTCCGAGCGAAGTCACGTCGGCGCCGTGGATCCTCGCCGCGGTGTACTCCGACGACAACGGCGGAGCCGTCGAGTCGGACACCCTCTACCTACCGGACGAACGCCTCAGCCTTACCGTGCCGCCGCTCGACGACGAGGGACGCACACTCCTCGGCGTCGAAGTTCGCCTCCCGTCGGGTGTCATCGATTCGGACACCCAACAGGAAGAGATCGTCAGTCACGCAATCTGGTCCATCGCCACGACACCGGAGTAGATCCGACCATCGCGTGAGGTTCACTCACGCGATGGTTCGGTCAGCTGTCCAGTTCTCGGGCGACGGCCCGTACGACCTCGGAGATCTTCTGCGCGGTCTTGCGGTCCGGGTACTTGCCCTTGCGCAGGTCAGGCTGAATGGTCGCCTCCAACAGCGTGATCATGTCCTCGACCATGCCGTGCAGCTCGTCCGGTGTGTGCTTGCGCTCGACAGGCTCACGCCGATTCCCCGTGTTCTGACGCACGGTGGGCGCTGGTTCGAGAACCTTCAGACTCAGCGCCTGAGGGCCGCGGCGTCCGGCAGCCATGCCGAACTCGACGCGCTGGCCCGCCTTCAAGCCTTCGACGCCCGTCGGCAGAGCAGACGAACGGACGTAGACGTCCTCGCCTTCCTCCTGCGACAGAAAGCCGAATCCCTTGTCGACGTCGTACCACTTCACCTTGCCGGTAGGCACTGCGCTCACCCGTCCATTTGTCTCGGTTCGTCCTGATTACACAAATATTCGCGCCCTGCACGGTCGGCAGAACGCGAATACGTCAGTCTAGCGCGCAGGGAGTGTGCAAAGCACGTCGGTTATCGGCGCTACCGTGGACACCGTGACCGACCAACGA
This sequence comes from Rhodococcus sp. (in: high G+C Gram-positive bacteria), assembly GCF_023264675.1. Taxonomy (GTDB): domain Bacteria; phylum Actinomycetota; class Actinomycetes; order Mycobacteriales; family Mycobacteriaceae; genus Rhodococcoides. The sequence goes on along the minus strand of NZ_JAHFVG010000006.1, from coordinate 39,745 downwards.
CGCCGCAACGGCACTGTTCTCCTGCGTATCGCTCTGGCGATCTTCGCCGTCGGCTTGCTGGCCATCGCAGCCATCTTCGTGGTTCCTGCCATCGACGGCGATCAGCCGCCGCTGTGGCTTTATCTGACTGCAATGATCGCCGCTCCCCTCGGCTTCGTGCTGGCGATAGTGTTTGCACTGATGTCCGGCAGGCGCGCTCGATAGGGCGACGCCTCGAAAAACGGGGGACCGACATGCGAGTGATCCTGAACATCATCTGGCTGATCTTCGGAGGATTCTGGCTCGCTCTCGGATACTTCGCCGCAGGCATCGTCTGCTGCATCCTCATCATCACCATTCCGTTCGGCATCGCCTCGTTCCGAATCGGCGTCTACGCCCTGTGGCCGTTCGGCTACACGGTCGTCGAGAAGCCGACGTCGGGAGTCGCATCCGTCGTCGGAAATGTCGTCTGGGTGATCGTCGCGGGCATCTGGTTGGCCATCGGTCATCTCGTGTCGGCCGTCGCGATGGCGATCACGATCATCGGCATCCCTCTCGCGATCGCGAACCTGAAGATGATTCCGATTTCGCTGATGCCCCTCGGCAAGGAAATCGTCGAAGTCCAGTAACTCTGGCCCCTCCCGCACCATTTCGGATGGGTGTGACTTCCATCACATAACAATGGGGTAACGGAAGCGCAACGGGTGGACGTCGGACGCGCTGCGGCGTCGCTAGCTGCAGGTTCGTTCGTTACCGAAAATCGGGTCCGCCGACACCCTCACCGGGCGAGAAAAAACAAGAGTTACCAAATGGTGACACTCCGCCGGATGTCCATTACGGTCATCAGCGGCTGAGAAACTTCGGCCGAACCCGATCCCGCAGCGCCAAACCTCGTCCCGCGGATATCGGAACCCTCGACGAACACCCAGGGGACGAGGACGGGGGACCCACACGTCCTCTCGGATAACCGGAACGCTCTGCTCGCGCAGAACATTCCTTGGGGTTAAGTCCAGTTTTCTTTCGCGAGAAACTGGGCCGGGCTACCTCTCAGCCCGAACCCGACAGCTGACCTCGCAGGCGCCAGTGGAGAGGATTTCAACTCGTATGAGCGGACGTCATCGCAAGCCGACCACCACCGGCCGCACCGTAGCCAAGGTTGCCGTCACCGGCGCGATCATCGGCACAGCAGGAATCGCATTCAGCGGTACCGCCAATGCGGCCCCCGATTCCGATTGGGACCGTCTCGCTCAGTGCGAAGCAGGCGGTAACTGGGGCATCAACACCGGCAACGGTTTCCAGGGCGGTCTGCAGTTCTCGCAGAGCACCTGGAGCTCGCACGGCGGCGGTCAGTACGCAGCCAGTGCCAACCAGGCCAGCCGCGAAGAGCAGATCGCAGTCGCCGAGAAGGTCCTCGCGTCGCAGGGTTGGGGCGCATGGCCGTCCTGCTCGTCGAGCCTCGGCCTGAGCAGCTCGCCTTCCGAGCGCAGCGTGCCTGCATCGCCGCAGTCCGCTCCCGAAGCTCCGAAGCTCCCCGACCTCACCAGCATCCCCACGGTCGACGGCACCGCCGAGGTCATCGACGGCATCACCAGTGCCGTTCAGACGCTGACCAACGATCCGCAGATTGCCGGCTTCATCCAGAACGCGACGCAGGGCATGCAGCTCGATCCCCAGGTCGTCGACTTCTACCAGGCCAACAAGGCATTCCTGCCGCAGTAGCAGCAGGCAGCTCCAACGCCATATACGAGGAAAGCCCCCGAGTGATCGGGGGCTTTCCTCGTATGTGGGCTCGGTGTCGGATGTAGTTGTCAGCGATTGACGACGGTCACGGGGTGGGCGTACGGCAGCTGATCCAGCGGCAACGGGAACTCGGTGTCCTCGCCGTAGGGCGACAAGCCTCCTGCGCGCGTGGACGCCAATTCACTCACCGCGTGATCACCGCGCGCGGTTTCGGGCCAGCCTGCATCGACGTAGGGCTTCTTCGACTTGTTCACCATGCGCCCATTTTGACACCTGCCCTGCCTTCTACACCAGCCCAGGTCACCGATCGGCCGCTCCTGGTCACTAATCTGGTAGTCGATGACCGAAACAGCAGCAGAACCGGACCTCGCGACGTGGCTGTCGTCCCGTACCGATACCGAGCTCGTCGGCACCCTCACGCTGCGACCCGACCTGACTGTTCCTCCCCCGTCGACCATCGTCGTGCTGGCGGGAAGAGCCGAGCAGCGCGCGTCGATCCTGCGCAGCGCCGACTCGCTCGACACACTGGCGTTGACGATTCTCGAACTGCTGGCAATCGAGGGCGCCCACGAAATGCCGGTCACGCGCGCCATTCTCGACGCGGCGATCGACAAGCGAGCCGGTGTCAAAGCCGTCGACAAGGCACTGACAGCGCTGCGCGAGCGCGCACTCGTGTGGGGTACCCGCAGTCTGCGCATGACTCCTGCGGCCAAAGACGCCGTCCCGTGGCGGATCGGTCGCATCCTCGACTCCACCGAAGAACTCACGCCAGAACGCATCACCGAGGCACTGGCAAGCATCGACGACGGTGCGCGCGGCCTACTGGACACGCTCGCTCGGTCCTCTCCCACCGGACGTACCCGTGACGCTGCGCCCGGAACGTCGCCGGATCGCCCCGTCCAGAAGCTTCTGCGCGCGGGATTGTTGATCTGGCTCGACGAGCAGACCGTCGAACTTCCCCATCAGGTCGGCCAAGCGCTGCGCGGCGAACCGATCTCGGATCCGACGACGCTCTCACCGCCGAAGCCGTCGACCACCAAGTACCCACTGGCAGACGTCAACGCAGCCGCAGCAGGCGAAGCGCTCGAACTGATTCGTCACTGTGGCTTGATCGTCGAGTCGCTGGCCACCGCTCCCGCACCCGCCTTGAAAGCGGGTGGCCTCGGCGTGCGCGAGATCAAACGCATCACCAAGGCAACCGGCCTCGACGAAGCACAGGTGAGCTTGCTGGTGGAGCTGTTGGCGGCCGCCGCGCTGATCTCGAGCGGAACCCCCGACCCGTTGCCCTCCAACGATTCGGGCGAGGACTACTGGGCGCCGACGGCAGCAGTCGACGGTTGGATCACGGCGACGCCTGCAGCGCGCTGGCATGCTCTCGCTTCGGCGTGGCTCGAACTGCAGCGGGCGCCCTGGCTCGTGGGGATGCGTGACCCCAACGACAAACCCGTCGCTGCACTGTCCGAGGAAGTGCGTTCCCCGGCTGCGCCTCGTGACCGGCGCACCATTCTCGAATACCTCGCCGAGCCGACCTCCGGCACCGCGATCGACGCCGCCGACATCTCGCGCGGCCTCGCCTGGAGGCGGCCCAGATCCGCCGCGCGGTTCAACTCGCGCCCCGTCACCAAGATGCTCGCCGAGGCCACCACGTTGGGCATCGTCGCGCGCGGGGCACTGTCGACGCCGGGCAAGGCTCTGCTCCACGGCGGCGACGCCGAGGCCGCGATGCGCGACGCCTTGCCTGCGCCCATCGACTACGTCCTGCTGCAGGCCGATCTGACGCTCGTGGCTCCCGGCCCGCTGGAGCCGGACCTCCACGACCGCATCGAACTCGTCGCCGACGTCGAGTCCGCCGGTGCGGCAACGATGTACCGCATCACCGAGAACAGCCTGCGGCGCGCCCTCGATGTCGGAATGAGTGCCGCCGAACTCCATTCGCTGTTCGCCACACACTCGCGCACCCCGGTTCCGCAGGGCCTGTCGTACCTGATCGACGACGTCGCCAGGAGGCACGGAAGGCTACGGGCAGGAATGGCGTCGTCGTTCGTTCGATGCGAGGACCCTGCACTGCTGGCGGAGGTGCTGGCGTCGGGAGCCGCCGAGCAGTTGGCACTGCGAGCCCTCGCTCCGACCGTCGCGATCTCGCAGGCATCGCTGGCCGAGGTGATGAACGTACTCGGCGCCGCCGGATTCGGGCCCGCGGGCGAGGACGCCAACGGGGCGATCGTCGATCTGCGCAGCCGAGGGGCACGAGTTCCGACCCGCCGCACTCGCGCGCACTACCGCAACCCGGCCGTACCGACCGAAGAGCAGCTCGGTCGCCTCGTGACCGAGCTCCGGGCCGGGGAACGCGCATCGAAGGCCGGTGGGCAGACCGTGCGATCGGACGGCACGAGGGCTACCGGCACCGCCACGCTGGCGCTGCTGCAGACGGCACTTCGGGTGAAGCGAAGCGTCACCATCGGCTACGTCGACGCCCAGGGGACGGCGTCGCAGCGCGTCGTCGAGCCCGTCGGAGTCGGCGGCGGACAGCTCGAAGCCTTCGACGCGGCCACCGGTGAGATCCGGCGGTTCACCCTGCATCGCATCACTTCGGTGGCGCTGGTCGACTAGCGCTCCGCGCATGTGAGCGCGAATACATAGAGGGTTGTGTATTCGCGCTCACATGCGCCGAAGGCGCCAGGTGTGGACAATGGAGAAGTTGCGCACTTTCGGGCGCGACACGAAGTCTCGTGGCTTCATGTTCTGTAGGAGGAACCAGTGACCGACGGACCTTTGATCGTCCAGTCCGACAAGACGCTGCTGCTCGAGATCGACCACCCTCAGGCAGGCGCCGCCCGCGGTGCCATCGCTCCGTTCGCGGAGCTCGAACGCGCACCCGAGCACGTCCACACCTACCGCATCACGCCGCTCGCGCTCTGGAACGCTCGTGCAGCCGGCCACGATGCCGAGCAGGTCGTCGACGCACTGGTGAACTTCTCTCGCTATGCCGTGCCGCAGCCACTGCTGGTGGACATCGTCGACACCATGGCCCGCTACGGACGGCTCCAGCTCGTCAAGAGTCCGGTGCACGGCCTCGCGCTGATCAGCCTCGATCGCGCGGTTCTCACCGAGGTCATGCGGCACAAGAAGATCGCCCCGATGCTCGGTGAGAAGGTCGACGAGGACACCGTCATCGTCCATCCGAGCGAGCGCGGGCACCTCAAGCAGATGCTGCTGAAGATCGGTTGGCCCGCCGAGGACCTCGCCGGATACGTCGACGGTGAAGCGCACCCGATCGAACTCGACACCGCGGGTGGCAACTGGACCCTGCGTGATTACCAGGAGATGGCGGCGGACTCGTTCTGGGCCGGCGGCTCGGGCGTCGTCGTCCTTCCGTGTGGCGCGGGCAAGACGATGGTCGGTGCCGCGGCGATGGCCAAGGCGAAGGCAACGACGCTCATCCTCGTCACCAACACCGTCGCCGGCCGTCAGTGGAAGCGTGAGCTGATCGCCCGCACCTCGCTCACCGAGGAGGAGATCGGCGAGTATTCGGGTGAGCGCAAAGAAATTCGGCCTGTGACGATCGCCACGTACCAGGTGATCACTCGTCGTACCAAGGGTGAGTACAAGCATCTGGAACTGTTCGACTCCCGAGACTGGGGACTGGTGATCTACGACGAGGTCCATCTCCTTCCGGCACCGGTCTTCCGCATGACCGCCGATCTCCAGTCGCGCCGACGGCTCGGACTCACCGCAACACTGGTGCGCGAGGACGGCCGCGAGGGCGACGTCTTCTCGCTCATCGGACCCAAGCGTTACGACGCCCCGTGGAAGGACATCGAGGCACAGGGCTGGATCGCGCCTGCCGAGTGCATCGAGGTTCGCGTGACGCTGACCGACGCCGAGCGCATGGCCTATGCCGTCGCCGAGCCGGAGGAACGGTACAAACTCTGCTCGACAGCACACACCAAGGTGGCCGTCGTGAAGTCCATTCTGGCGAAGCACCAGGACGCTCCGACGCTGGTGATCGGCGCCTACCTCGACCAGCTCGACGAACTGGGCGAGGCTCTGAACGCTCCGGTGATCCAGGGCTCGACCAAGAACAAGGAGCGCGAGGTACTGTTCGACGCCTTCCGTAAGGGTGAGATTCAGACACTGGTGGTCAGTAAGGTCGCCAACTTCTCCATCGACCTCCCCGAAGCGTCGGTGGCAGTGCAGGTTTCAGGGACATTCGGCTCGCGGCAGGAAGAAGCCCAGCGTCTCGGCCGACTGCTGCGGCCGAAACACGATGGTGGACAGGCACACTTCTACTCCGTGGTCTCCCGGGACACCCTCGACGCCGAATATGCCGCCCATCGTCAGCGTTTCCTCGCCGAACAGGGCTACGCCTACCGGATCACCGATGCCGACGACATGCTCGGCCCGGCTATTTGATCTTGAACGATCTCACAGCGTGTCGGCCGATCGTGCTACTAATGAGCGTGTGCGCCGATTCCAGTTTCCTGTCGATGTAGCCCACGCCAAGTCGGTGAACGAGACGATGGCCGACGTGCGGCGGCTTCGTGTCTCGGCAATCGTCACGGCGGTGATCCTGATCGCCGCCGCGGCGTGGTTCTTCTGGATGGCCCACCCGTGGTCGTACATCCTCGGCGCCGTCTTCGTCATCACGGCCGCCACCTCGCTGTGGGTCACCGTGTGGGCGCCGCGCAAGGTCGGATCCGTCGAAGATCTCTATGCCAAGGGCGCCCTCGTCCCCGCGGTGGTCGCCGAGACGAGGGCGCGAGGGGTGACGTTGTTGGCACTGATCGACATCGCCAAACCCGATGCCGGGGGCCCGCACTACGCCCTTGTCACCCGCAGTATTCGCTCGTTGCCCGGTCATGAACTCGTCGAGGGTGAATTGGTGCCGTCGATCTCGGTACTCGCGGACCGGAACAAGAACACGATCGGCGACACCTGGCAGATGGTGTCGCCGATGCCGATCGCGTGGGGCACGACGGATCGTGCGGTGATCGAACGCGCCACCGCCGAGATCAGCGAAGACGAATGGGCGCTGCTCGTCGCGAACATCGGTTTGTCCGAGAAGGTACGTGAGGCCGAGAACCAGCAGTTGCTGGTCGATCCTCACGACCTTCCGGACGACCTTCAGTAAAACCGAACTACGAGAGCGCCGGGATGACCTCACGCTCGAACAGTTCGATGCCCGACCGGTCGTACGCAGCCTCGGGGAAGTAGAAGATGCCGTAACCGAGCCCCTTGTTCTTCAGCTCGGTCAGGTTCTCGACAATCTGCTCCGGGGTTCCGACGCCGGGAAGATCTCGGAACGCATCCAGTGCACCGTCCGCCTTCTCCTCACCGATGTACGGCGTTAGCCGCTCCTTCAGCTGCGTCAGCCGATCCTGAACCTCCGCCTCGGTGCTTCCGATCGCCACGTTGTAGTTGGCCGAGCGGACGATGGCGTCGAAATCGCGGCCGAGCTTGTCGCAGTGGCCTTTCAGCAGGTCGGACTTGCGGGTGAAGCCTTCGAGGGTGCCGTCGAAGTTGGTGTAGTCGGCGTACTTCGCCGCAATCTTCAGCGTCACCTTCTCGCCGCCGCCGGCGATCCAGATCGGAATTCCGCCCTGCTGCACCGGCTTCGGCCAGCAGCGTGCGCCGTCGACCTGGTAATACTTGCCGTCGAGGGTCGCCGATCCGGTCTCCCACGCCTGCTTGAAGATCTGGACACCCTCGTCGAGAGCACCCAGACGCTCGCCCCCGGAGGGGAATCCGTACCCGTATGCCCGCCACTCGTGCTCGTACCACCCGGCCCCGATGCCCATCTCGACCCGGCCGCCGGAAATCAGATCGACCGTCGCAGCGACCTTCGCGAGGTAAGCGGGATTGCGGTAGGCCATGGCAGTGCACATCTGACCGAGGCGGATGTTCGAGGTCGACGCGGCAAACGCCGACATCAGCGACCACGCCTCGTGCGTCGCCTCCTCGGTCGGCTCGGGAACGGTATGAAAATGGTCGTACACCCAGAGCGACTCCCACGGGCCGGAGTCGGCGGCAGTTGCCAGGTCACGCATGACGTTCCACTGTGCAGCGGGGTCGATGCCCACCAGATCGAGACGCCAGCCTTGGGGAATGAAGAGTCCGAATCGCATACCTCGACCCTACCGTCGGCGCCTCGGGGTGATCCCGGCCCGAACGTCCGGCTTACACTTGCCGACCATGAGCACTGCCTCGCTCGCGGAGACCTTCCAGTCGCATCGAAGCCACTTGCTGGCCGTCGGGTATCGCGTGACCGGCAGCGTCGCCGACGCCGAGGATGCCGTGCAGGAAAGCTGGCTGCGGCTGGCGGGCACGGATGTGGATTCCGTCGAGAATCTTCGCGCCTGGCTCACCACCGTGGTCGCCAGAATCTGTGTCGACCGCCTGAAGTCTGCCGCTTCCCGGCGTGAAACCTATGTCGGACAATGGCTTCCGGAGCCCGTCGTCACCGCGTGGAATGCGCCGTCGGCCGATCCACTCGAACTCGTCGTGCAGAGCGAGTCGACGCGGCTCGCCGCGCTCGTGGTCCTCGACGCCCTCTCGCCACCCCAACGGGTCGCGTTCGTGCTGCACGACGGTTTCGCTGTCCCCTTCGACGACGTCGCCTCCATTCTCGGGGTGAGCGCCGCCGCAGCCCGGCAGTTGGCGTCGAGGGCGCGTAAACAGGTCGATGCGACGCCGTCGCCGGTCACCGACGCCGAACACGACGCCGCAGTGACCCGATTGATGGCGGCGATGGCGAGCGGAGACGTCGACCTGGTCGTGCAGGCCCTTCACCCGGAGTGCCGCATGATCGGGGACAGCGGCGGCACCACCGCCACGGCAGCTCAGGTGGTGCGAGGCCCGGACAAGTGCGCTCGTTTCTTCCTCGGCCTCGTCGCGATGTACGGCCCGGATACGCTCGCATCGATGAGCCCGGCGACGGTCAACGGTCAGCTCGGCTATGTGACTCCCGGCGGCGGCGACAAGCGAACCTTCCCTGCCCGAGCCGGTGGTTTCACCGTCCGGGACGGGCTGGTCTGGGCGTCGTACGATTTCGCGAATCCGGCCAAGCTCAGGGGCGTCACGATACGGCTGGACTCTCCCAGGGGACCCGGCATGCGTCCCCCGAGCTGAATCCCTGTTCGGTGATACCGAGGGACGAGTTCATGCGGGCGCGCATGTTCTCCAGACCGATCTGGTAGGTCAGCTCGACGACGCCTGCCCGCCCGAACCGGTCTTCGAGGTCGGCTACCTGCTCGTCGGTGGCCGTGGACGGAGTGGCCGTCATCGAATCTGCATACGCGATGGCTGCACGCTCGTCGTCGCTGTAGTTCGAGGACGAGTCGTACTCACCGATCTCGCGCAGACGATCGATGTCGAGGCCGTCGAGCCGCTGCATCATCGTGCCGAAGTCGACGCACCACGCGCAGCCGAGTGTCCACGCGACACGGTAGACAGCCAGCTCCCGCACACTCACCGGCAGCGTGGTCGACGCCTTTCCCGCTGCCATTTCCTGCGTCAGGGTGGCGAAGAACAGCTTCGGGTGGTGCGCGAACACCGCGAACGGTTCCGGCACCTCCCCGACCATCCTGGCGGCGATCTTGTAGGCCATTCTCACAAGGACAGGCGCGTCTGACGGGGCGACCGGCGGGATTCTGGACATGGCATCTCCATCGTAGGGTTATCCATCGGACGAGCGGGACGCCCGAAATGTGACACCAGCTACGCTGCAAGAATGTCCGCGGAGCACCAGAGCCGAACCGTCGAGCGCCTACGCCCCTTCGGATCCACGATTTTCGCCGAGATGACCGCGCTGGCAGTCGCCAAGAATGCCGTCAACCTCGGGCAGGGTTTCCCCGATACCGACGGACCTGCATCGATGCTCGCGGCGGCTCAGGACGCGATCGCCTCCGGGTTGAACCAGTACTCCCCCGGCCCGGGAATGAAGGTGCTTCGCGACGCCGTGGCCGCCGACCGCGCCCGCCGGTACGGCATCGGCTACGACCCGGACCGCGAGGTGCTGGTCACCGTCGGCGCAACCGAAGGCATCGCCGCGACCATCCTCGGCCTCGTGGAGCCCGGCGAAGAGGTTCTGCTGATCGGGCCCTATTACGACTCCTACGCTGCGGCAATTGCGTTGGCAGGCGCGCGTCGAGCCACTGTCCCCCTCGTCGCCGACGGCGCCGGTTTCGCCCTCGACGTCGATGCACTGGAACGTGCGATCGGGGAGAACACGAAGTTGCTCGTGGTGAATTCACCTCACAATCCGACGGGAACGGTACTGACCCGCACAGAGTTGACTCGGATTGCCGAAATCGCCTGTGAACACGAGTTGTTGGTACTCACCGACGAGGTGTACGAGCGCTTGGTGTTCGACGGGTCCGAGCATGTACCGCTTGCAACGCTCCCCGGCATGTTCGAGCGAACGATCACGGTATCCAGCGCTGCCAAGACGTTCAACGCGACGGGGTGGAAGACCGGGTGGGCGATGGGACCGGCTCACCTCGTCGATGCGGTGCGTTCGGCGAAGCAATTCATGACATTCGTCGGGGGTACTCCGTTTCAGCCTGCGGTGGCGCATGCCCTCATTCACGAAAGTGCGTGGGTGGACGATCTGCGCGACGGCCTGCAGCTCAAGAGGGACGCACTCTCGAGCGCACTCGCACAAGCCGGACTCGATGTGAAGTCGAGCAGGGGAACATATTTCGTCTGCGCCGACGTGGCAAGCATCGGGGAGACCGATGCGCTGGAGTTCTGTCGCACTCTGCCGGATCGCATCGGGCTCGCGGCAGTTCCGGTGACCGCGTTCGTCGACCATCCGGAGCCATGGAAGACGTTGGTACGCTTCGCCTTCTGCAAGAAGGACGACGTGTTGGCCGAGGCGTCCAGCAGACTGCTCGCGCTGTAAGTCGTTCGCCATGGCCGCCAAGACAATCCCCGTCGACTTCGTCGTCAAAGCTGTAGCTCTTGCTGCGAGTGGCGGCATCGAACTGACCTATCCCCTGTCGATCGCGGGCATCGGTTCGGAAACACTGAAGGATCCCCATGCCAGGCTCACTGCCGAGCAAGTCACCTTGTTCACGCAGGCTGCGTGGCAGATCACCGACGACGAACTCTTCGGGCTGGCGTCGACGCCCATGCGCCGCGGCAGCTTTCGAGTCATCTGTCTGACGCTCATCCACACACCGGACCTTGCGACGGCGATGGGCCGAATGTCCGAAACCACGCGCGTCCTCTCGGGCATGCCGCCGATGCTGATCACCCGCGGCGAGAACACCACTCGGTTGACGATGCCTCCCGCCGACAACAGTCACCTACCTGAGCAGGCGCGGGAAAAAGCCGGCCAGCTGCTCACCGATTTCCGAATGGTTCTGGTTCATCGGTTTGCAGCCTGGCTCATCGGCGGGCGCGTGAAGTTGCATTCCGTCGAGTTGCCCTACGACATGGAAGACCCGGAGACAGGCAAGCTGTACGACCGAATGTTCGGAACGCGGGTGACATTCGGCGCCTCGGCGGCCGTGTTGGAATTCGACAATGCCGCGATGCGTGCGCCGATCGTTCAGACCGAGGACACCCTCGCCGACTACCTCAGGGAGTCGCCGAATCTTCTGTTCACGGCGCGGGATTACGACAGTACGGCCACCAGCCAGGTCAGACGAGCGCTGGAATTGGGGCTGCACGGAAACGCACCAGGCACCGACGACATCGCAGACATGTTGTCCGTCAGCGCTGCTCACCTCCGACGCATCCTGCGCCAGGAGGGTACGTCGGTCAACCAGATCCGCGAGGAAGTCCTGCGCGACGCCGCGGTGTCCGGGCTCAGCCGCGGCGATTCGGTGGACGACATCTCCACCAAACTCGGGTTCTCGGAGCCGTCGGCGTTTCGACGGGCGTTCAAGCGGTGGACCGGCCGAACACCGGGTTCGTACCGGTAGGCCTGCTAGGTTGGCGCGATGGCGTCGATCAAACAGCTTCAGGTCACGTTCGACTGTGCGCACCCCGAGCCGTTGGCGCGGTTCTGGTGCGAAGTTCTCGGGTACGAGTTGCCGCCCTCCGCCGAGGGCGATCCAGCGTGGTCCGCCTGCGTCGACCCGTCGGGGACCGGTCCGAGGCTGTACTTCCAGCGTGTGCCGGAGGGCAAGATCGTCAAGAATCGCCTGCATGTCGACGTGCGGGCCGGCCTAGGCCTGGTCGGTGCGGAACGACTGGCCACCCTGGAGGCGGAAAGTGCACGGCTCGTCGCTTTGGGGGCGGTACAGATTCGGCTGATGGTCGCCGACGACGACAACGAGTCGTGCATCGTCATGCAGGACATCGAGGGCAACGAGTTCTGTCTCGACTGAGCGCGCACACCATGTCGATCAAGAAACGCAGAATTCGTTTCCCTCGGGATCGGTCATCGTGATCCACGTGCTCGGCCCGACCTGCCCTCGGTGAAGAACCGCGGCGCCTGCATCGACGAGCGTCGCGGCGACCGCCTCTCGGTCCTCACCGACTCGAATGTCGAAGTGCAGCCTGTTCTTCACCGATTTGGTCTCCGGAACCAATTGGAACAGCACCCGGGGGCTCCCTGCCTTGTCGGGATCGACGATGGCAGCGCCCACCTTCCACACGAGTGTGCCGTCGAAGACAAGGGTGTCTTCGGCTCTGGCATGCCCGGCGTCGACGAGAGATTGGATGAAGTCTCCATCGGACGGTTCGACCTGCCAACCGAGCGCCGACGCCCACCACTTCGCCTGCTCGTGAGGGCGCTCGCTGTCGATCGTGACCTGAATTTCGTATCCCATGCGGCCACCATAGAACTGTGGGCCGACATGCGCGCGCGAAAACACGCTGGAACATACGTTCGAATCGCGCTAGCCTGGTCCCCATGAGCGTGGAGCTGCAGGGTTCGCTGTTCAGCGATTTGGATTCGGAATTCGGGCCTCTCGGTGCGTCCGTGAGCAGGAGGGTTCTGACGCACGGTGCGTGGGTCGACGTTCGGCCGGGCTGGGCCAACTCGGTGGACTTGTTCGATCGTCTCGTCGACGGGGTCGATTGGAAAGCCGAGCGCCGCCAGATGTACGACCGTGTGGTGGACGTTCCCCGGCTCGTGCGGTTCTACAGCGAGACCGAGCGTTGGCCGCATCCTGCCGTCCGCGAGGCCAAGTCCGCGCTCGACGCGCACTACGGCAGGGAACTCGGCGAGGAGTTCGCGACCGCCGGATTGTGTTACTACCGAGACGGATCCGACAGCGTCGCGTGGCACGGAGACAACATCGGCCGAAGCGCGACGGAAGACACGATGGTGGCAATCGTGTCGTTGGGCGCGACGAGGCAGCTGATGCTCAGGCCACGCGGCGGCGGGACCTCACTCAAATTCACGCTGGGACACGGCGATCTCATCGTGATGGGTGGTTCGTGCCAACGGACCTGGGAGCATGCGGTGCCCAAGAGCACCCGCGCGACCGGCCCGCGAGTCAGCGTGCAGTTCCGGCCGCGCGGGGTTCGCTAGCGCGCGCGGCGAGCAGTGACCGCCTCCGCCAAAGCGTCGAGTTGCGTTGCGGTGGTGTCCCAGTCGAGGCATGCATCCGTGATCGACTGCCCGTAGGTGAGATCTTCCTTGTGCCCGAGCGTCAGGTCCTGACGGCCGGCCACGATGAAGCTCTCCAGCATCAATCCGACGATGCCGTGTTCACCCTCGCCGACTCGACGCGCCACGTCGGTGACGACGTCGACCTGCTTGTTGTGGTCCTTGCGGCTGTTCCCGTGGCTGGCGTCGATGACCACGCGCTCGGGAAGTGCGGACTTCCGCAGGCGAGCAACGGTGTCGGCCACCGATTCGGCGTCGTAGTTCGGCCCGTCGGTGCCGCCGCGCAGAATGACGTGGCAGTCGGGGTTGCCGGTGGTCCGGATCAGCGCGGCCTGACCGTCGAGATCGGTCCCGGGGAAGACGTGGCTCGACGCCGCAGCCCTGGTTCCGTCGACCGCTACCTGGATGTCGCCCTCGGTCGAGTTCTTGATGCCGACGGGCATGGACAACGCGCTGCACAGCTGACGATGCACCTGGCTGGCGGCGGTCCGTGCCCCGATGGCGCCGTAGCTGACCAGGTCCGCGATGTACTGCGGCGTGATCGGATCGAGGAACTCGCATCCGACGGGGAGCCCGAGCGCCGAGATGTCGACCAGAAGCTGACGGCCGACGCGAAGCCCGTGATTGACGTCGTACGAGCCGTCGAGGTGCGGGTCGTTGACGAGTCCCTTCCAGCCCAGCGTCGTACGCGGCTTCTCGAAGTAGACGCGCATGACGATATGGAGCCGGTCACCGAGTTCGGTGGCCTTGTCGGCGAGACGACGTGCGTAGTCGATGGCCGCAGTCGTGTCGTGCACCGAGCACGGCCCGACGACGACGATCAACCGGTCGTCGCGACCGTCGAGAATGTCGACGACGCCACCGCGACCACGGCGAACCGTGGCCGACACGGCGTCGTCGGCCGGATGTTCGCGACGCAGCAACGACGGCGCGACGAGTGGGCTGATGCTGATGGTGCGCTGGTCGTCCAGTGCCTGGTCGTCCAGTGCACTGTCGGCAGGGGTGACGGAGGTGGTCATCGAAAATCCTTTGATCATCGGACCGGCCCTCGGAGCTCCACGCACACTTCGAGCCGGTTTGATTCCGGCTCGTGGGGTGGGGTCTCAGCGCATGGCGTCGCTGGCTGACCCACCCGGGGCCGGCCTGCTAAACCAAAAATACGTGCGCTGCATGTGGACGACGCTAGCATGCCTTTCGCACCGAGAGGCAATGCACCTATGCTCATCGGTGCAGTTGGTTCGCCCCGCGGTCGTGAGGAGCCCCGAAGACCGCGAACGGCGACGCAAGAGGGAACCCGGTGAGAATCCGGGACTGTCCCGCAGCGGTATGCAGGAACGACCGCCGTCAGTAAGCACTGGAGAAGCCTCTCTGGGAAGCGACGGCCAGTAGGAGCAATCGAATTCGGTTGCGTGCCTGTGAGTCCGAATACCTGCCTTCTGTGCTGTGCACGCCGTGCGCAGCGGTTCACCGCCCCGTGGAATGGGCGAGTCGACCTGCAGCGTGTACAGGCATGGGCTCAGGTGCGTCTCGCGCGCTCGGTGGTGATCCACCCACAGGTGACGCATTTGGAGACATCACGTGACATTCGAATTCACTGCAACGGTCCTCGGTTCACCCCGGATCGGACCGAAGCGCGAACTCAAGAAAGCCGTCGAGTCCTACTGGGCCGGGAAGATCGACGCTGCTGCTCTCGAGGCAGTTGCCGTAGATCTGCGCCGGGACAATCTCGAAGCGCTTGTATCGGCCGGTCTGGACTCGGTTCCGGTGAACACGTTCTCGTACTACGACCAGGTCCTCGACACCGCTGCCCTACTCGGAGCGCTACCGGAACGAGTGCAGAGTATCGAGAACGAACTGGATCGATATTTCGCGGCAGCCCGCGGCAACGACAGAATCGCACCACTCGAGATGACGAAGTGGTTCGACACCAACTACCACTACCTCGTCCCCGAGATCTCGCCGAACACGATCTTCTCCCTTCACCCGGAGAAGGTTCTCGGCGAGCTGAAAGAGGCTCGTGCGCTGGGAATCCCGGCGCGTCCGGTCATCCTCGGTCCGGTGACCTTCCTGCTGTTGTCGAAGGCCGTCGGCGATGACGCTCCGCTTCTCGATCGTCTGGACGAGATCCTGCCTCTCTACGCCGATCTGCTCACCCAGCTGGCCGACGCAGGCGCCGAGTGGGTCCAGATGGACGAGCCTGCTCTCGTCGCGGATCGCACCCAGAACGACATCGCTGCCGCCAAGCGCGCCTACGACCACCTGAGCGCCGTCTCGACACGGCCGGCAATTCTGGTGGCGTCGTACTTCGGTGACCTCGGCCCAGCGCTTCCCGTTCTCGCCTCGACCGGCATCGAGGGGTTGTCGGTCGATCTGACGGCGCCGAAATCCGTCGAGCAGGTTGCTGCTGTTCCCGCTCTCCTGGGCAAGCGGATCGTCGCTGGCATCGTCGACGGCCGAAACATCTGGCGGACCAATCTGGATGATGCGCTGGCGACTCTGGCCAGCCTGCTGGGAAGTGTCGGCACGCTTGCGGTATCGACATCGTGCTCCTTGCTCCATGTTCCGTACACACTCGACGCGGAACCCGAGATCGTCGACCCGCTCCGCTCGTGGCTTGCCTTCGGCGCCGAGAAGATCACCGAAGTGACTGTCCTGGCGAAGGCACTACGCGACGGACGCGACTCGGTAGCAGCGGAACTCGGTGAGTCGCGTGCAGCGCTCGACTCCCGGCGTGACGATCCCCGCCTGCGCGACGCCTCGATTCGAGCCCGCCTCGACGCGGGGGTCACGGTAGATCGCAGTCCCGCCGACGAGCGTCGTCGAGCACAGGCAGCCAGTCTCGATTTGCCTGCACTGCCGACCACGACCATCGGCTCGTATCCGCAGACCACGCAGATCCGCCTCGCTCGCGCAGCGTTGAGGAAAGGCGAGATCGACGACGCCGAGTATGTGCGCCTCATGCAGTCGGAGATCGCGGATGTGATTGCGCTGCAGGAGAACATCGGTCTCGACGTACTGGTTCACGGCGAGCCCGAGCGCAACGACATGGTGCAGTACTTCGCCGAGCAACTGGGCGGCTTCGCCGCCACGACGCACGGGTGGGTGCAGTCCTACGGCTCCCGGTGCGTCCGTCCGCCGATCCTGTTCGGCGACGTCAGCCGACCTCGCGCGATGACCGTGGACTGGATCACCTACGCGCAGTCCCTCACCGACAAGCCGGTCAAGGGCATGCTGACCGGACCGGTGACGATCCTCGCGTGGTCGTTCGTGCGGGACGACCAACCGCTCGCCGACACCGCCGATCAGGTGGCGCTGGCAATTCGCGACGAAACCGTCGACCTGCAGTCCGCCGGTGTGAAGATCGTGCAGGTCGACGAACCGGCACTGCGCGAACTGCTCCCACTGCGCGCGAAAGACAAAGCGTTCTATCTGGAATGGGCCGTACGCGCATTCAAGTTGTCGACGTCGGGGGTCTCGGACTCCACTCAAATCCACACGCACCTGTGCTACTCGGAGTTCGGCGAGGTCATCGACGCGATCGTTGCTCTCGACGCCGACGTGACTTCGATCGAGGCAGCACGATCGCACATGGAGGTTCTGGACGATCTCAATTCCGTCGGATTCGACCTCGGGGTCGGTCCAGGGGTGTACGACATCCATTCCCCGCGTGTTCCGAGCGTCGAGGAAATCACCGACTCGCTCCGGTCCGCATTGAAAGCAGTTCCAGCCGAGCGGCTCTGGGTGAATCCTGATTGCGGACTCAAGACGCGAGGAGCAACCGAGGTCGACGCGTCGCTACGCAACCTCGTCGAAGCAGCGCGGATCGTTCGGCAGTGACCGCCTAACCGCGATCGGGATCGTTCAGATAGGCGCGTAGCGACACACCGTGCCGCTCGATCCACCACACGGCGACTCGGCGGGACGCCCACCACAGTCCCGCCGAGATCGCGATCGCCACCACCACGCACACCGCGAAGTCGGCTGTCTCGATACGACTTCCGTCCGACACTCCGATGCGCCAGATCATCAGCGGTACAGCGGCGGTCAGCGCCGAGAACATCGGGAAGACAACATAGGGAATCACCAATAGAGCGCCCCAGCGGACGAGGCCCCCTACGTGTCGGCGCTGTTGCCACCGCCACTGCAGAGATCGTTGATGGTACGGAAAGACGATGCCCACCAGCGCAGTACCGGCCAACGCACCGAACGGGCACAACGCAACAGCGACCACGACGCAGACGGTGAAGAGCCATCGACCGTCGTAGAACCCCACCACCACGGCCACCGTCGCGCACAGCGGCGCGATCAGCATCCAGAGCGCAACCGCCTTCGCGGTCAGTAGCCGGAGAAAGTCCCGTCGAGTGTTCATCGCCGCAAGCGCCCTCCGAGAGTCGGGGGCAAGCACATTCGACGCCGTCACGTCCGCATACATCCAACCCTCCAGCGCGAGCGCGAATCCCGACGGCCCCGTCCAGGTGAAGAGCAGATTACGCGGAACCAGCATCCACGCGGCAATCATCAGCACCGCATTGAACGCGACGGTACCGAGAGTGTCGGTCGGGTTGCGGCGGATTCGACTGCACTCGGCCGCCAGCGCGTCACCGAAACTCATTTGCCCAGGCTATTCGCCTTTTCTCGGCGCATCTCGGTATCCGCGACGATGGGTGTCAGTTGCCCTGGAATCGCGCCTTACCGGGGCCGCTGAGTTGCAGCGAGGTGAGCGCTTCCGTGAGGTCGTTCGACCGCCAGAGATCGGCTTGCAGCTCGACCATCGCCGCATCGGCCGCTGCCGTCCCCTGATCGAGCGCCACCTTGATGATCGCCTTGGACGACGCGTGGGCGAGCGTCGGGCCGGTGGCCAGTTCCTCGGCCAGGCTCCGGGTCTCCGACTCCAGGTCGTCGTCGGGCACCACTCGGTTGATGATGTTCCACCGCTCCAACGTGTGGGGGTCGTAGCGGCGAGCGAGCAATGCCATCTCCTTGGCACGCGCCGAGCCGGCGCGCTGCGCGATGCGCTGCATGGCTCCCATCAGCGGGTTGATGCCGAGCGTCGCCTCGACCGCCCCGATCTTGGCCGACTCGGCCGCGATGATCATGTCGCACGCCAGCGCGATCTCGAAGCCACCGCCGACACAGACCCCCTTGACCGCAGCGACGATCGGCAGCGGCAGTTCTTCGAACGCTTCCAGCAATCGATTCACGTCGATATCGGGCGCGACTCCCCGCTCGTGGCTTTCGAACAAAGCAATATCGGCCCCGGCACAGAAGTTGCGAAGTCCGCTGCGGAGCACCACAGCTCGGGCGCCCTCGGCCTGCGCCCGGTGCATGGCCCCGATGAGCTCCTCGAACAGTGCAATGCCGAGAAAGTTGTGCGGGCGGCTGCGCATCGTGACGTACGCGACCTGGTTGGTGATCTCGAATTCGACCACGGGCTCGGCCGCGGCGTCCGTCGCCGTGGACGCGTCTGCAACTTCGGTCATCTGGTGAGCTCCCATCGGGAAGAGAAAGACGTCGAGCGACGCCCGACAGAACGATAGCGATCACTCTCTCTCATTGCAATAGAGAGCGCTCGCTATACTCGGCTCGTGCCCACATCGACGCCACCCACCAAGCAGGGACCTCGCGAACGCCTTCTGAAGGCGGCCGCGCTGTTCTATACCGAGGGGATCCGCGCCGTGGGGATCAACCGCGTACTCGACGCGGCGCAGACACCGATCATGAGCCTGTACCGCCAGTTCGGCTCCAAAGACGGCCTCGTCGAGGCATTTCTGGTCGACAAGGATGCGCGAGTACGCGCCCTGTTCGAGCGCGAGGTGAACAAGATCGCCGACACCGGCCGCGACAAAGCCCTCGCCGTATTCGATGTATTGGCCCTGGTCATCGCCGAGGACGACTTCCGCGGCTGTACCTTCGTCAACGTCGCGGTCGAGATGGCCGACGCGTCACACCCGTTCGTCGATATCGCGCGGGCTCACAAGAGCCACGCCAGGGAGCTTTTCGCTTCCTACCTGCGGGAGGCGGGAATCGTCGACGCGGAGCCGCTGGCCGCTCAGATGCTGTTGCTGATGGACGGCGTGTTCGTCGCAGCGCAGATGCAGGCGCCGTACGACGCCACTGCCCAGGCCCGCCGCGCGGCCACCGTTCTGATCGACGATGCGCTGCGACAGCAGAAAACGTAACGCCGTCGACTATCCGCGACAATCACTCTGCCGCAGTGCGTTGTTCAGCTTCACCAACGCCGGAAGTGCCTTGTCGATCGCACGGAGATCCGAAGCAGTCAACCTGTCGAGTTCGATCCCGACCACGTCCACCCGACGATCCGTTCGACGGACTCGCCTGGCAGCACGCTCGTCGTTCACCCTCACTACCACTGCCCGCCCGTCCACCGGATCCGGACGCCGTTCCAGCAGCCCTTTGTCCACCAATGTCCGCACCAGCGTGCTCACAGTGTTGGGGCGCAACTTCAGCCGCTCGGCAATGTCCCCGATCCGACTGTCCGGAAAGGCCGACACCGTGCGAATCACCTCAGACTGCGCCAGGGGAAGGGTCTCGTCGGTGCCCGAATCGTCGAGATGGGTTCGCAACACACGCCGGAGATCGAACGCGACATCCAGCAACTCCCGAGCAGTGCGTTCCGTGGGGTGGCTCACGACACAGAACTATATCTGACACAGACATTGTTTCCGCCACCGAAATCAGGATAGCGTTACCTCACTTCCTTCCCCCTGTTCGAAGAGGCAACGTGAAACGCGCATCCGTAGTTCTGTCCCTGTTCACCGCGGCGGCATTGCTGGCCGCGTGCAGCTCCACCGAACCAGCCACCGATACACCCGCCGACACCAGCGCTCGATCATCGCCCGCTGCCGACTCCCCCGGGCCGACCGGAGTTCCCGATGGAATGGGCTCCCCCGGCGTCGACGACGGAATCTTTCCCCGCACCGTCGGCCACTTCGGCGGCACTACCGAGATCCCTGCCGAGCCGAAACGCATCGTTGTGATCGCCACCGGCCAGCTCGACGCCGTCCTCACGCTCGGCGTCGTTCCGACCGGAGTTGCCTACGGGGACGGCGCTGCACTCGTCCCCGAGTACATCGCGCGAGGGTTTCCCGAATATGCAACGCAGATGGCAGGTTTCGTGGACGTCGGACACCGCCAAGCTCCGAACCTCGAGGCCATCGCAGCCCTGGAGCCCGACCTGATCCTGGCGAACAAGGCCGCCTCCGAGGACAGCTACGACACGCTGTCGGCGATCGCGCCGACCGTGCTCACCGAGGGCACCGGCGTCAATTGGAAGCAGGACTTTCTCCTCCTCGCCGATGCGCTGGGCCGGACCGAGCGAGCACAGACATTCATCGACAGTTTCGTCTCGCGCGCCAGCGAGCTCGGCATCGAAGCCGGTTCCCCGTCAGTCTCCTTCGTCCGGTTCACCGCTGATCGCGCCCGCGTGTTCGGAATCCCCTCGTTCGCCGGGTACATCGCCTGGGACGCAGGCCTTTCGCGGCCTGAGAGCCAACAATTCGACAAGACGTCCCAGGACTTCAGCGAGGAGGAAATCCAGTTGGCCGATGCCGAATGGGTTTTCGTCGGAAGCCAGGAGTCGGGTACCGGCTCGCGCGCCGAGACGTACACCTCCAACCCGCTATGGACGGGGATGAGTGCATCGACCGAAGGCCATATCGTGACCGTCGAGGACGATCCGTGGTACCTCAACGCAGGTCCGACCGCTGCCACCATCGTGCTCGACGGCCTCACCGCTGCACTGGCCCCCTGATCCGCATTTAGGTTGCACACAACTTAAACGTGCACTACCTTGAATGGCGTGACCAACGAACTCGCACTCGATCGCCAGGTGTGCTTCGCGCTGTACTCCGCATCGCGGGCTACCACCGCGGTGTATCGCCCGATGCTGGAGCGCTTGGGCATCACCTACCCCCAGTACCTCGTCCTGCTCGTGCTGTGGGAAAAAGACGGTCGCGGGGTTCGTGAAATCTGCACCGAACTCGACCTCGATACCGGGACCTTGTCGCCGTTGCTCAAACGACTCGAAGGGCTCGGCTTCATCGAGCGCCGCCGTCTCACCACCGACGAGCGTCGCGTGGAGATCCACTTGACCGAAGACGGCGACAACCTGAGGTCGAGGGCGATCGACATCCCCCGACAGCTTGCAGGCAAGACCGGCATGACGGTCGCCGATCTCGAACAGCTCCGAGACTCGCTGGTCATACTGACCGACGCGCTCCACCGAACAGAAGGGTAGCCATTTCATGAAGACCATCTACACCGCAGAGGCGCTCGCCACCGGCGAAGGCCGTAACGGACATGCACGCACCTCCGACGGCCGCCTCGACCTCGACCTCGCGATCCCCGAGGCCATGGGAGGCAGCGGCCAGGGCACCAACCCGGAGCAGCTCTTCGCCGCCGGCTACGCCGCATGCTTCCACTCGGCACTTCAGATGGTTGCCCGTCAGGCAAAGGCCGACATCACGGACTCCGCCGTCGGTGCACGAGTCGGCATCGGCCCCAACGATGCCGGCGGCTTCCAGCTCGAAGTGACGCTCGAGGTGACCCTGCCGAACCTGGACCACGACGAGGCCCAGGCACTCGCCGACAAGGCACATCAGGTCTGTCCCTACTCGAACGCGACCCGCGGCAACATCGACGTCACCGTCACCGTCACCGACGACTAGAAAAAGGTAATACACGTGCAGTCCAAGGAAATTCATCTCGCATCGCGTCCACACGGCGAACCCGTGCCGGACAACTTTCGCAGCGTCGTCACCGACCTCCCACCCTTGGAGGACGGTCAGATCCTGGTGCGCAACCTGGTCATGTCGGTCGACCCCTACATGCGCGGCCGGATGAACGACGTCAAATCCTACGTTCCGCCGTTCGCACTCGACGCGCCTCTCGACGGCGGTGCCGTCGGGGAGGTTCTCGAATCCCGCAACGACAAGTTCGCCGTCGGTGACGCCGTCAGCCATGGCAAGGGTTGGCGCGACACAGCGATCGTCGACGGCAAGGGCGCCCGTACGGTCGATCTGACGCAGGCCAGCGCGTCGGCGTACCTCGGCGCACTCGGAATGACCGGTCTGACGGCCTATTCGGGGCTGACGTCGGTAGCGGCGTTCACACCGGGCGACGTCGTGTTCGTCTCCGGAGCGGCAGGCGCTGTCGGCTCCCTGGTCGGGCAGATCGCGAAAGCGCTCGGCGCCTCTCGCGTCATCGGGAGTGCCGGCTCACCGGCCAAGGTGCAGCGACTACTCGAACTCGGTTTCGACGCCGCGTTCGACTACCACGACGGATCGCTGAAGACGCAACTCGCCGAGGCCGCTCCGGACGGTATCGACGTCTACTTCGACAACGTCGGCGGCGATCATCTCGAAGCCGCTATCGCCTCGGCCAACAAGTACGCCCGATTCGCACTGTGCGGTGCAATCTCTCAGTACAACTCCACCGAAGCAACGCCTGCGCCGCGAAACTTGGCACTCGCCATCGGCAAGGAGTTGACCATGAAGGGCTTCATCGTCGGCTCGTACAGCCATCTGGCCGGCGAGTTCTCGGAGAAGATGTCCCAGTGGCTCGCCGACGGCGTCGTCCAGTGGGACGAAACCGTCGTCGACGGTCTGGACAATGCTCCGCAGGCATTCATCGGCCTGCTGCGCGGCGAGAACACCGGAAAGATGGTCGTCTCCATCTGACCATCGCACCAGCCCGTGGGTGAATGTCGGACTGCATCAGCGTCATTCACTCACGGAGCGAAGCGGACGCCGGTCAACCTCTCGGACTTGTCCCACAGCGCCGACGCCACGGCACGATCACGTGCCCGCCCGTTCGGCCCGACGATCGTCGGATATCCCCGCAGTTCGGAACGTCCGTCCGGCCCGATGTACAGCCCTCCGGTCACCTCGGGCGACGTCGCCGCGTAAAGCTCCGGCAATGCGCCCATCTCCGCGGTCTGGGCCACGAACCTACCGCCGACGGACATCAGCGAGTCCTGAAACGATTCCGTGCGCCCCTGCAGGTTGGTTGTTGCATACCCAGGATGTGCCGCAACCGATTTCACGCCGGAGTGCGCTGCAGCAAGCCTGCGGTCCAGCTCCAACGCGAACATCAGATTGGCCAACTTCGACTGCCCGTACGCGGCCCACCGCCGGTAGCGTCGGCGCTCGTAGTTGAGATCGTCCAGATGAATCCGTCCGATCTGGTGCAAGCCACTCGACATCGTGACCACGCGGTCCGTGATCTTCTCGTACAACAGCCCGGTCAACGCGAAGTGGCCGAGGTGGTTGGTACCGAACTGCATCTCGAAACCGTCGGCGGTGTGACGAAACGGCACTGCCATCACCCCGGCATTGTTGATCAAGACGTCCACGGAGTCGACCGTGTGGGCAAACGCTCGAACAGATTCCAGATCGGCAAGGTCGAGCCATCGGACGTGCGCTCGTGGGCCGATGCTCCGCGCAACGGCGTCACCTTTCGTGGTGTCGCGGCACGCCAGAACCACGTCGGCGCCCGCCGCCCCCAGTGCCCGCGCCGTCACCTCGCCAAGCCCACTGTTCGCGCCGGTGACGATGAACCGTCTGCCGGTCTGATCCGTGATGTCGGCGCTCGTCCAGTGATCGTGGCTCATCAGCCGAGCCTAATGCCGCACTCGGATCAGGAGGCGCGGATTTCGGCCATGATCTCGGCCATCGGAGGCCTGTCGAGCGTCATCAACCCTGCCGTGACCCCGCGGAAAGGATCACCGTCCACTCCGAACTGTGTCAGCCCTACCGATGAATCGGTGATGCCGACCCGTTGGAACAGCGTCGCCATGATCTGGCGGCTCATCACGGCCAGCTCGGACGTCGGACGATTGCGGTGCTCACGCACACCCAAGTCGACCTGGCCGATCGTATCGATTCCCAGACGGTGGTAGGTATCGAGAAGAATTCCGATCTCGACGCCGTAGCCGGGCGCGAACGGTATGGACGCCAACAGCTCGCGGGTACCGCCGTACTCTCCGCCCAGTGGCTGCAACACACCGGCCAGCTCCGGGCGAAGCGCGCTGAGCATCGGCCTCGCCACCAGTTCGGTCACCCGGCCGCCGCCGTCTCGCGAGACCACCCCGTCGGCGCGCAAGGGTCTGCGATAGAAACCCTTGATCAGCTGCACGCCCGTGTCGAGGAGAAGCGGACCGAGCAGCGACGGTACGAACCGAGGACTCGGGTCGATCAGATCGGAGTCGACGAACACGATGATGTCACCGTCCGTGGCCGCCAACGACCGCCACAGCACTTCGCCTTTGCCCGGCCGCGTAGCCAGCCCGGGTAGCGCGCTCTCACGCGTCACCACTCGCGCGCCCGCCCGCCGGGCTTCGGCGGCCGTGGCGTCGACGGATCCCGAATCGACTACGAGCAGGTCGTCGACCAGTCCGCCGAGGAGCGGTGCGATGGACGACACCACGCCCGCTACCGTCGATTCCTCGTCGAGCGCAGGCAGGACGACCGACACCGTTCGGCCGCGCTTGGCATCGACCAGATCTTCGATGGACCACGTCGGAGCGCGCCACGAATTCCGAAGAATCTCCGTGCGGACAACAGTCATTGCGCTGCCTCCATCGACGAGGCCAGCAACGGCCACGAGTCGTGCATGTCGCCCTGCCAGTACGCCCACGAATGCGTTCCGTTGTCGCGGAAGTTGTACGTAGCCGGGATACCGAGTGAATCGAGTCGAGTCTGCATTTGGCGGGAACACCTGTCGGTCGCCGATTCGATCAGCGCACCGACGGCCAACTGCTCAACGAGCTTGCTCGGGCTGCCTTGGATATCGGGTCCGTCGATGGTGTCCAGTGGACCCGGTAGCCCGGATCCACTGGAAATGTAGATGTCGAGGCCGCGCAGTTTCTCGGCGTTGACGTAGGCATCGTTGTCGATCCACGCAGGATCGGAATCCGGTCCCCACATGTCGACCGTATTGCCGTGACCGCGCGCCTCCACGACTGCTTTCACGTACGCACGCCCCAGCGGGTCCGACGTCATCGCGCAACCGCTGTACGACGCAACACCCCGATACACGCCGGGATTTCCGATCGCCAGCTGCAACACCGACGTGCCCGCCATGGAGATTCCGGCTATCGAATTGAGACCGTTGCCGTCGAATTCGGAGTCGATGACCGGTGGCAGTTCCTGAGCCAGGAATGTCGACCACTTATTGCGTCCCAGTACTGGATCGTCGCGATACCAGTCCGTGTAATAGCTCGCAGCACCGCCAACCGGTACGACCACGTTGACCTGTTTGTCGCGGAAGAACTCGGGAATATCGGTGCGGTCGAACCAGCTGCTCCCGCCGTCGCCGCCTGCGGCGCCGTTGAGCAGATACAGAGTAGGCGCCGGCAAATTCGGATCGGCAGCTCGAAACACGGTGAGTTCGATCGGCCGATCCATCGAAGGTGAGTAGACCTCGATGGTGGATGTACGATCGGCGATCACCGTCGAGGCCACCACGAAGGCAGCGACGGAAGGTGCTGCAGCAGAGGGTGATACGAAACTGGACACCACTGCGCACGTGCAGACCAATGTGGTAGCGATCCTCGAGACTGCGATACGTGCCTGACCGGCAATGCTGTGCGGCATTTCGAAAACCTTATGTCTACGGTTGCATCGAGTGTTGCCAGAATTGCCGTTTCTGTCAGAAGTCAGAGTAACCGAAAGGCATGTTTGGGCCTATTCACAAGCCCCGAAGCCTCGCGGTCGGAGTTGAAACGCAGCCATGATTGATTCCGCATTGGAGCGCTCGATTTGCGTAGCTTCGTCATCCTCGTACGGAAGTGAGATTCACGTGGTCAGCTTTGGTCTCATCGGTGATTGGAACCCAGAACCAGGACACGTGACGACGTGGAAACCCACCGTCGAGTCCATTGCTCAGGTTCGTTCGGCACCGGCACACCCCATTCCTGCGTCGCACATTCAAGAGGAATACCTCAAGTCCGCATATCGAAACCGCGACTCCGGATTTCGGTTCTCGCGTTTGTGCCTTGTCACATTCGACATCTTCGAGCCACTCGACGCCGATGCGATGACGCGGGCGATCAATGCTTTCGTCAAGCGCCACGACACCTTCTCCAGCTGGTTCAGCACCGACGACAACGGCGTTGTTCGGCATGTCACCGATCCTGCCGCCATCGAATTGGTCCCGACCGATCATGGCCGATTCGAAGACCGGGAACTGCTGCGTGAGCACGTCCAGGACACCACTCCCGGCCCCACCAGCTGGGACTGTTTCTCCTTCGGTGTGGTCGATCGGGGCGACGCCTTCACCGTCTACGCGGCGGTCGACCACCTCGACACCGACGGAATCTCTCAGGCGCTCACGGTATTCGAGCTACGTCAGCTGTACTTGGAAGCCGTCAAGGGACCGCTGGAGATCGGTCCGTGCCTCGGCAGCTACCTCGAGTACTGCGCGCGTGAACGTGAGGCAAGCGCAACGCTGACTCTCGAGTCACCGGAGGTTCGGCAGTGGATCGACCTCGTTCGCTCCAACGGAGGCGATCTCCCGCACTTCGCCCTGCCCCTCGGCGCAGACACGCAGAAATACACCCGCTCCCAGGTTTTGATGTTGCCGCTCTTCGACGCCGACCTCGCGCTGCAGTTCGATGCAGCATGCGAGCGTGCAGGCGCCAAGTTCACCGGCGGAATCTTTGCGGCAGCGGCCATCGCCGAGTACGAGCTCGTCGGCAAGGAGAGCTATCTCGGAGTTACCCCGAAGAGCACGCGCAGCACCCCGGGCGAGTTCGGCGCGATCGGCTGGTTCTCCAGCCTCGTTCCCGTTCACTTCAATGTAGGCGGGGCACAGAGTTTTTCGCACCTCGTCGGATCTTCGCAGCGGGCATTCGAGACCGGAAAGACGTTGGCCGACGTCTCCTACCACCGCGTGCTGGAACTGATCACACCCGACAGCGGAATCGACACCGAGCCCGGCTGGTCGGCACCGATGATCTCCTACGTCGACGTCAGAAAGCTTCCGGGCGCCGACGTCGTCTCCAGTATCAACGGCGGCCTGTTCGGCAACCAGGGCAGCTCGGACGAGGTCTACATGTGGATCAACCGTTTCGAAGACCAGACCGGCATCACGTTCATGTACCCGGGAACCGACATCGCACGCGAATCCATCGATCGCTACTACGAGAAGATCAGCGAGGTCTTCCTCTCGGTGGCCCGTACCGGGGACTACTCGTTCGCGGAGTCCATATCGGGAAAGATCGCGTAGCGCTTGTGAACCCGACTCGGCACATCGCCCGGCGCAGGCTGTGTGCATGTCTGTTGGCAGTGTTCATGTTGATGATCGACGTAACGATCGTCAACGTGGCACTGCCGTCCATCGCCGTCGACATCACCGCCGGTTCGAGCGCACAGACGCTGATCGTGTCCTCGTACACGTTGGCCTTCGCCTGTACCTTGCTGACCGGAGCATGGCTCGGTGGCCTTCTCGGGCGCCGAACCATGTTCGTCGGCGGCATGGCGGCGTTCGTTCTTGCGTCTGCATTGTGTGGAACCGCGGCGTCATCCGAACTCCTCGTCGCCGCGCGGGTCGTGCAGGGCGTTGCCGGTGGGCTCGTGTCGGCGCAGAGCGTCGCAGTGATCGCGTCCTCGTTTCCGCGCGCTCGACACAGTGTCGTGTTCGCCATGTACGGCGCTACAGCGGGCGGCGCTGCCATCCTCGGCCCGTCCATCGGCGGGGTGCTCGTCTCTCTCGACCTCTTCGACTGGGGCTGGCGCACGATCTTCCTGGTCAACGTCCCTCTCGGACTACTCGCGCTCGGCATCGCCGTGGTGAGCCTGTCCAACGACCGACCCGAGAAGATGCCACGCCTCGACCTCGTCGGAGTTGGGCTGTCCTCGCTCGGCCTGGTCCTGCTCATCTATCCACTCGCGCACAGTTACGAATACGGCTGGACGGCAGCGACAGTCGCGGCGTTGGCGGCCTCGGCCGTCGTCATCGCGGCATTCGTCTACCACGAATCACGTTGGGGTCGTGCCGGTCACGTTCCGATGCTGCGGCTCGAATTGTTTCGTCATCGAACATTCGGCATCGGTTGCGCACTGTCGATTCTGATGTTCGGCTCGTTCACCGGATTCTTCTTCACGGTGTCCCTGACGCTGCAATTCGGACTGGAACTGTCCCCGATGCGAACCGGTGTCGTCACCATTCCGTTCGCTGTCGGCGCCGCAGTGTTCTCGGTGTTGTCGCCTGCTCTGTTCGCCCGCATCGGAACGAGAATGCTCCCACTCGGATTCGTGCTGTTCGGCACCTCGATGATGTGCTTCGCAGCCCTCACCTACAACGAAACGTCGGCGCAGAGCCTGCTCGCACTCACCGGCCCACTCTTCCTGGGTGGCGCCGGAATCGGCGTGTTCGTCGCACCGTTGCAGACCACGATCGTCTCCGAGACGGACGCGCGGACAGTCGGATCCGCATCCGGGATCATTCCCACCGTGCAGCAGGTGGGCCAAGCCGTCGGGCTCGCTCTCGTCGGGTTACTGTTCTTCCATCAGATGTCCGCGATCGCGGCGAACCTGCCGTCGACGTCATCGGCATGGGAGTCCGCTCAGCCCTACGTCGTAGCGCAGCGCCACGTGTTCTTCGTACTGTCCGCCGTCGTTGCAGGCGCCGCAGTGCTTGCGTTCGCTCTACCCAAACGTGTTGCAACACCGTCACCGCTGCCGGTCGCCGCATGAGAATCCACCGTATCGACTGTTTCACCGACCACCATCCACGAAGGACAATCGTGCGCAATCGCCTCACTGCAATATTCGTCGCCCTCGCCGCCATGAGCGGCATTCTCGTCGGTATGCCTGCCGTCGCCGGAGCCGATCCGGTACAGCTGGTGCCAGACCCCGATCCCTTCTACGCGGCTCCGGCGAACATCGGAGATTCAGCTCCCGGCGATGTTCTCGACAGCAGGCGCAAGGATGCGTTCACGTTCCCGAACACCGATATCTGGCAGATCAAGTACCGCTCGACCAACTCCGCCGGAGATCCCATCGCCTCCGTCACCACAGTGCTCATGCCCCGCGGGCGTGGCGTAGGTACTCCGTTGGTCTCCTACCAAGCCGTTGTCAACGCTCTCGGTACCAAATGTGCACCGTCTCACGGATTGTTCTCCGACGAACTCATCGAGTCTCCCGCGGTGTACCTCGGCATGGTCGCGCGTGGGTGGGCCGTTGCAGTGCCCGACTACCTCGGTCCGACGGCAGCCTACGGAGCCGCCAGGATGGAAGGACAGGTCACTCTCGACGGTATTCGCGCCGTCCAGCGCTTCCAGCAGCTTCCTCTCACCGACTCGCCCGTTGCACTCCTCGGCTACTCGGGCGGAGGACTCGCCACCTCGTTCGCGGCGGCACTCGCACCGACCTACGCTCCCGAGCTGAAGCTCGCAGGCGTCGCCGAGGGCGGAATCCCGTCGGATCTCGCTCAGATCGCGCAGAACCTCGCCTACAGCCCGCTGCCGCACCCGGGATTCGGAATGGCCATGGCAGTCGCTCTCGGCCTCGAACGCGAATATCCCGGACGATTCCCCATCACGGAGAACTTGAACGATCGCGGTATCGCTCTGCGCAACAAGATGTTCAACGAATGCAGGAGATCCATCCTCATCGACGGCGCGTTCAACAGTGCTCGTGACCTGACGACGGCTGTCTCGCTCGCCGATACTCCGAGTGCGCAGGCAGTTCTTCGCGAGAACAGCGTGACGTTCTACGAGGGCATTCCGACGGCACCACTGTTCGTCTGGCAGGGTGTCAACGACTTCATCGCACCGTTCCAGCCGGTGAAGGACATGGTGGGTCGATACTGCAGCGCCGGGGCGACCGTCCAGTTCCGCGGATACCCTGCAGCCGAACACTTCTCAGCCACGGTCATCGGCCTTCCCGAGGCCTACCTCTGGCTCGACGCCAGGTTCCGCGGCGAACCGGCACCGAGCAACTGCTGATCGGGTCTCACTCGATCCGATCCACCTCGGACACAGCGGCGCGCTCGACGGTCAAGAGCGATTCGGCGCTGTGTTCGAGGTGGTAGGCCGCACTGCCACCGCGGACTCCGAACAATCGCTTGCTCCAGATCAGCCACACCACGGCTGCGATGTTGACCGCCAGCAATCCGATACGGAGAACCGTCACCTTCTCGGTCAGCTCGTAGATTTCCAAGGGTAGGAAGGCACTCGTTGCCACCACCGCGAAATATTCACCCCACCGCTTCATGAGCCAGAGACCGACTGCCTCGATCACCTGCGAGAGTCCATAGACCGCGACCGCGACCGCGATCCAGACGAGGGTCACCTCCGAGAGGTCGAACGCTTTCTCGATCCACTGCACAGCTTTGGAATCGTCGATGTTCCAGCCGATCTGATCCGCGAGCGGACGCAGCAGCGGAAGTTCGGCGTCGAATGCCGACTGCACCGAACCGCGGTCGCCTCGAAACTCGAAGATCGCAAACGCGGCACCGAACAGTACGAGTGCGCGCAGCAGCCTCTCGGCCGCGAGCACTCGCATGATCACCCGATCGCGCAGCAGTCGTCCGCGGGGTACCTCGGGAGCCTCGTCTGCCGGGCCCGAGCGGGACGGCGGACCGGGAACGAAGTTGGCGCATCGCAGACATCGCCAGGCCTCGCCCGCGGCGGTATCCACCCGCAACCGACTCCGAAGTTCCGGCTCGTCGGGCGCGTACGTTTCGTGCCCGTGCCAGCTACAAGATCTCAGCGCCCAGTCCACATGAGAAGTCTAGGGGTCCACGTGAGAAGTCCAGGGAGAACAGTGGGGACCGATACAGTGACGTCATGGCCCGCGCTCCCCTGCCGATCCGCAACGGCCTCAACCCGTCGCGCGTTCGTATGCCCGATTCGTCGCCGTTCGCCACAGTGCTGGAGTACCTGCTCGATCGATTTCCACAGAACGCGGCCAGACTGATCGAGAAAGTCGAACTACGCGAAGTCGTCGACGCCGCAGGCCTTCCGTTGACCGCCGATTCTCCGCTCGTGCCACGAACCGACATCTATCTCTACCGCGACCCGCCGATCGAGCCTGTGGTTCCGTTCGCCATCGAGATCCTCCATCGCGACGAAAATCTGCTCGTCGTCGACAAGCCTCATTTCCTCGCTACCATCCCGCGCGGCGCCTACATCGCCCGCTCGGCACTCGTGCTGCTTCGCCGCGAGCTCGACGTTCCCGATCTGAGCCCGGCGCATCGGCTGGACCGACTCACGGCGGGGGTCCTGATCTTCACGGTCCGCCCCGCCGTGCGCCGGGCGTACCAGGAATTGTTCGCTCAGCGGGCGGTCACCAAGATCTACGACGCC
Organism: Rhodococcus sp. (in: high G+C Gram-positive bacteria); assembly: GCF_023264675.1. Classification (GTDB taxonomy): domain Bacteria; phylum Actinomycetota; class Actinomycetes; order Mycobacteriales; family Mycobacteriaceae; genus Rhodococcoides. Next base: position 8,129 of record NZ_JAHFVG010000006.1, on the reverse strand, counting down.
GTTGCCCGTTACGACAGCACACTCGAACTTCCGACGACGCTCACCAGCCGAATGATCAAGGAGCGTGGCGTACTTCGCGCCGAGGAGGTGCCAGGGGAGCCGAATGCCGAGACGTACGTGGAGCTCACCGAACACGACCGGATGCACGGGCTGTACACCCTCTACCCGAAAACTGGCCGTACCCATCAGCTTCGGGTTCACATGAGTTCGCTGGGCATACCCATTCTCGGCGACAACTTCTATCCGGAACTCTACGAGGTCGCAGGCGACGACTACTCGGCCCCACTCCAACTTCTCGCGAGATCAATCGAGTTCGTCGATCCGTTCACCGACGCGGTGCGACGCTTCGAGAGCTCGCGAAGGCTGCACCTGCCCGGTTGACACTGCCAGTCGCAGTCTCGCGCCGGGCATTGTTCATTTCGGCATCGACAACACATCGCCGTGCGAGGCGTTCTCTTCGGCGATCTCGGCGGCGCGGACGTTGATCCGATAGGACAGCACCGCGAGGGTGAACAGTCCGATCGCTACATTGACGAGTGCCGCAAATCCCTCCTGTGCGAAGTCGACCAATGCATTGAGGAGAGTGAATATCAACGCTGCTATCCGCAATGTTCGCAGCGGCCACAGTTTTTTGTTGCGCAGGCGAATCACGGACGGCAGCGCCAGGGCGAACGTTGCGCAGGAGGAGGCGAAAAGAATTCCGCTGGCAATGCCCATCCTGTCGATATCGATGTTCGTGTCCTCGGAGTCGACGTGAAAATCTCCCAGAACCAACTCGACGATGCCGAAGACCACACCGACGAAGGCGACGATGGTCATCGCCCACGCAACGAGGGGTACCCACCGTGCGCTCTTGAAGAATTTCGGGACCAGACGCGGGGCGAACTGCTGCAATGCGTACAGGCGCGCACCGGCAGGCCTGCAATTGTCGAGCAACAACCGTAGTCCGGCAACCGTGTCGGGCTCGGCACCCTCGGCTTCCGCGCGGTCGACCATACGCAGCGCCCAGGCGCGCCGATGCTCGGGCAGCCCATGGGCCACACCCTGCGCCGCGATATGGGCTGCATTGGCGAGGGTTTCTTCGCGCGACGGTCTGCGCGAGTCCCGGACGATACGGTTGCCGACGAGGACGATCACGACCAGCACGTACATGATTTCGGACGACGGACCGTAGAAGTAGTCGTTGTCCTTGGTGACGAACTTGCCCACTTCGTCGAGGAAAAGCCCGAATCCGATGCCTCCCACGACGACAGCGACAGCGCGCATCCCGAAGCCCAGGAACATCCAGCCGAGCAGCAACGCCAACATCATCAGCGCCCCGCCGTACAACGCATGCGCAATGTGCAGAGTTTTGCCGCCGACTTGCGGATAGTTCGTCAGCTCCAGGTACAGCCGGGTGATCAGAATTGTCGCAATGGCAATGATCATGAACGCCTCGGCGCTCGTGCTTCCGTATGCGTCACGCACGATGGAAGAACGACGCACCCGAACGCGCGGAACTGCGACATCACTGGTCACCAGTCGATTATGGACGTTCGAACGCGCAGCGCAGGCACTTCTCGCGAACCCGAGTCGGGTTCGAAAGCTACGATCGGCCCATGAAGTTCGTCAACTCTCTCGGTTCGGCAGCGGTGTCGCTCGGTCTGTGTTCGCTCGTGCTGGTCGGATGCTCGTCGGAGGACCGATCCGACGCGAACGACACCCTCGACAATGCCGCCGGTACCGCGAGCAGCGTCGCTTCCAGTGTCGGCGAACGTGCAGGAAGTCTGTTCGACGATGCAAAGGTGCAGGCTTTCGTGGTCGCGTTCCGCGCACAGTTCGGCGCCCTCGCCGACAGCCGCGACGACAATGCGATCAAGAACCTGCTCACTTCTACGTGCACCGAGATCGCCAGCGGAACCGACGAATCCGCCGTCGTCGCCGATCTCGAGTTCGAAGCAGCGTCGGGCGAGAACCGCCCGACGACCGAGCAGGCGCAGAGAATCTTCGACCAGGCCGCACTCGCGTGCCCGTGATCGACTTGACAAATTGGTTTGCCAAAACTGCAATAGAGGCATGACCAACGCCGATTCCGAAATCGAGGACGTGATCGCCGGCGTCGGTCCACGGCTCCGAGCACTGCGAACCGAACGCGGTACCACCCTGGCGGCTCTCGCCGATACCACCGGGATCTCGCTCAGTACGCTCTCGCGCCTCGAATCCGGCGACCGCAAGCCCAGCCTCGAATTACTCCTCCCGATCGCCCGAGCCCACCAGATCCCGCTCGACGAACTCATCAGTGCTCCCCCGGTCGAGGATCCGCGAGTGAAATCGACACCGGTGCGACGCGAACACGTGACGATCCATCCGCTGACGCGTCGACCCGGAGGCATGCAGGCGTACAAGTTGGTCGTCGATCCGGTCCGCAGCGAACCGAACCCGCGGGTCCACGAAGGGTATGAGTGGCTCTACGTTTTGAACGGGAGACTGCGGCTCGTACTGGGCGAACACGACATCATCATGAAGCCGGGCGAGGCCGCGGAATTCGATACGCGGGTGCCGCATTGGTTCGGCGCTGTCGACGATCGACCCGTCGAAATCCTCAGCCTTTTCGGTCCGCAGGGCGAACGGATGCATGTTCGGGCAAAACCCACCGACTCGTAGCGACTTCGATGCTTTCCCGTCGGTCACGTATGGCAAAGTGAGCGCCTTCCGGACAGATCTTCCGGACGAGCCCAGTTTCGATCGACACGACGAGGAACGTTCATGACAGAGAGAAATCCCGACACAATGTCGTCTCGGGGTCCCGCATCGCGCACCGATGTAGACATCGCAACCGGCGTTCTGGTCGGTCGTTGCGGCGGGACCGTGGCAACGGCGGTCGACGATCTGTTCGCCACCGCACGAGACAACCGAATCAGCCTGTTCGAGCTGTCGCGTACCGTCATCACCCTCGCGGAGGGCCGGCTCGGAGGCGACGAGTCGACGCGTCGGGTTGCCCTGGCACGGTGGGGTTCGGCGCTCGAGCCGTACGCCGTCGACACAGCCGAATCCAGTCGGGAAACGCTCTCAGTCGCGGAAGACAGCGTCCCCGCGTAACTCCGGAAAGCGGGCCGTCATCTTGTCGATCTGCCGATACATCTCGTAGAGCTCACGGCGCAAGGTGGCCGCCTCGGTCTCCAACTCTCGTGCGCGTGTCGTCGCCTTGTCGGCACGCGCACGAAAGGCCCGCGCTTGCGCGATCTCGATCGACGCCGAGCATTTCTCGATGTACTCCACGAGGCCCGCCGAAAAGACCCGCGCCTGCGCCAGGTTCACCGCGTAGTTGTCGTCGCGGAGGACGTCGTCGCGTCGGGTGGATTCGATGATCTTGCCTTTGCCTGGAGAGCCGATGGGTTGGAGAGCCGATGTGCTGGAGCCGATGTGACCGGAATCCACAGTACGCCGAGAAGTCCGGCAGTCCTTACGAGAATACGATCGCCAGGACCACCGACGCCGAGGTGGCTGCGATAGCGACGATGATCAGTGCCGCGACGAACCGCTGCGGAAACGCTCGCCCGCTTCCGGCATAGCTTCCGTCGGGGAAATCGTCGTCGACGAAATAGTCCGCGTCCACCCCGACTTCGTCGAAATAGACGGTGTCGCGCGGCGGCACCCACTCCTGGCCGTTCGCGCGAATCGTCGCTGCAAGGCGCTCGATCCGGTTTTGTGCGTGGGCCGGGTAGTACTCCGACGGCGCGTTGATCGGCAGCGAACGAGCCAGTGCGATCGCCGAGCGGTGACGTGCCTCGAGCGCCGCGAATGCCGACGCGGCCGTCGGATCGTCGTCCGCTTTGTCCGTCAGAAACCAGGCTGCGCCCGCGGTGGCCCGATCGCCTGCCATCAGATGTGCATACGCGAGCAGTTCCAGAACCGGCTGCGATGCCGGTCGGTTGCGAAGCGCCGCGTAGAGGCGATCCTGCGCAGCGCTCACGTCGCCATTTGCCAGGTCCCGCTGTGCCTGATCGATCACGTCCACGTCTTCAGAGTATCGGGGAGAGTGCTATCGAGCCGGACTTGGCTACCGCGACGGGAATGGATCGGCTCGTGCAGGCATTCGAGGATCGGGACGGCAACAGTCGCAGAAATTCACCCGTTCTTGCCAAAGCAAGAGATCGCGCCCGATCCTCGTAGTGTCGATCAGCACCGCGGCGCGCTCCGAGCCCTGAGAACGCAAAAATCCGATCCTCGGAGAGGATCGGATTGCACGGCTCGCGAGCGATGAAGCTGGTGGTGGCCAGAGTCGGGATCGAACCGACGACCTTCCGCTTTTCAGGCGGACGCTCGTACCAACTGAGCTACCTGGCCGGACGGCACCGGTGACAATGCCTGTAAACAACCATCGTGCTGAACTGCAACAGTTCTGCCCTGCAATAGTGCTGAACTGCGTTACTGGTGAAGCTGTCGCAATTCGGTGCTTTCGCACCGATGTTGCGACCCTGACGGGACTCGAACCCGCGACCTCCGCCGTGACAGGGCGGCGCGCTAACCAACTGCGCCACAGGGCCTTGATGTGAAACTGGCCTTGCTTGATGGAACTTGTTCTTGCATTGGATCTTTACCGCCGCAAACTCTAGCAGGTGATCTTCCCGCTTCGAACCGCGCCAGCCTGCAAGAGACTGCTGTACTGCACGTCGGTTTGTCAATTCCGACGCATGTCCTGCGTACCCCCTACGGGATTCGAACCCGCGCTACCGCCTTGAAAGGGCGGCGTCCTAGGCCGCTAGACGAAGGGGGCCCGCCGAATTGCTTCGACGCTACCCTCAACGGCGTTCCGTTGGGAGCTGGGATAGCTTAGGACACTTTCCGAGAAAAACTCAAACCGGCAGGTCAGAAGGGGTTTCAGCGGCTTCTCGATCATGGGCCGGCCATCCGGAGACCTTCCACTCGTCGAGCCACTCCTGCGACGCCATCGCATAGAGAACGACCTCGAGGGACTCTTCGAACATGAGCCTGAGGTTGCGACTGTCACTCACGAGGTCAGCCATGTAGCGCTGGCCTGCCAGCGAAGCCGACAGCACCCTGATGAATTTCTCGGGCCCGAACTCCGGCTCTAGATCGCCCATCTCCTGTGCGCGCCTCGCGAGCTCGAAGCCGGCCTTGCCCCACGCCTGACCACCGCCGGACTGCACCTCACTGTAGAACTCAGGCTCGACGATCAAGCGGAACTCCGCTCGCACGATGACGTCGGTCTGAAATCCACGGGCAATGTCGTCGATAATGCCCCGCACCACGAAAAAGGGGTGCAGGGTCGACCCTTTCCACTTCTCGGTGATGGCAACGTATTTTTCCAGGGCCGAACTCAGCACCGCCCTGGCTAAGTCCTCTTTCGACTGAAAGTGGAAATACATCGCGCCCTTCGTGGCGTTCGAGCCCTCGAGGATGGTGTTCACCGACGCTGCGGCGTAACCGCGGCGCGCGAACTCCGATGCCGCTGCCTCTACGATCGCTGCCCGGGTTCGCCGTGCGCGCTCCTGTTGTGCCATTTCTTTCGTGCCTCCGAACCCAAGCGCCCTGCATCTATCAGCAGGCAATACCGCTATTCGAGCGTACGTCACAAACCTGTCACCGCACCGACCACGCGCTCGGAATTTGCCACGAAAACCGGAATTCGGACAAAACTCCACGCCAGATCAAACAATCCGAGTGGTATGATCCATCCGGCTCGAGTGCGCTGCAGGGGGTGCGCACTCGAGCCACCCTTCTGTCCAGCCATGCACTGCACGCCGAACAGCTTCCGCAGCGCTGGTGCGCTTTACAAACCAATCCATATTGTAAAGCAAAACCCGGCGTAGTTTGCCGTCTTCGAGACGACCGCCACACCGTCACCACAATCCATCGCGAGTCTCATGGGCGTTCACGCAGCCTTGACGGGCGGCGATGCACGAGACCGCGACGGCTGCATCAAGATCGACATCGGTACCGAGCGCGCACTCCGAATCGGCGACCAATAGCGTCCGGGCGCAGGACATTCCGCAGGGCCCACTTGGATGCACCACCGCGAATTGGGCGGCACCGCAATCGCCCTTTTTCGAGGTGACCTCGTATCACGGATCGGCCACATTTGATTGAATTCCAAATCACCAAGTGGGCAGGAGCAAGCAATACAATTGCTTCGTCGGTGAATTCAGCCGTGCCATCCGGAATTGCCTGCACCAAACCCGATTGCATTCCGTGAATCCCGATCCCATTGCGTCATAACATTTCTCGGAAGGGGTTCGTATAACGTTTGGAACTCGACGCGCGTCGAATGCCTCGCACTACCGCGCTCTGACCTTATTGTGACCTGAAACACATCGAGTCAACGTAGACTACGAAATTCAGGTGAGAGCATGTCTGTTCGCAACCTCTTCATCCGTTCGGCGAGAACACTTCTCGCATCCACAGCGATCTGTCTTCTCGCCTCGAGCACGTGCACCACCGCCGCCGCCGATCCCGTGGGGAGCTTCCTCGCGCCCGCACAGGATCCAGCGCTCGCGGCCGCCACACCGCTCGGTGAACCGTGGTTCGATCCACCTCCCGGATTCGAATCGACGACTCCCGGAACAGTTCTCAATACTCGAACGGTCAATGTGGGCCCACTGATCACGCCGGTTACCTCGACACAGATCCTCTTCCGATCCAACGACTCCAAGGACCGACCCATAGCGGGCACGACCACCGTGATCGTTCCGACCGCGCCCTGGACAGGCAAGGGAACCAGGCCGGTCGTCGCCTACAACATGGCGATCGACTCATTGGGTAACACGTGTGCGCCGTCCTGGACTTTGCCGCGCGGAATCAATCCGGAAATTGCTGCGGTGCAACTCTTCCTGGCGAAGAACTACGCAGTCGTGGTAACCGATCACCAGGGCCCGAGGCAGGCATACGCCGCGGGACGAGTGGCCGGACACACTGTCCTGGACGCACTCCGTGCGATGGTCAATCTCCCTCGACTCGGCCTTCCCGCGGAGTCTCCGATCGCGATCACCGGATACTCCGGGGGCGCAATTGCATCGGGATGGGCCGCCCAATTGCAGCCTTCCTATGCGCCCGATGTGAACCTGGTGGGAACGGCATTCGGCGGTGCGCCGATCGATTATCGAATTCTGCTCGGGTCGATGAACGGTAATAATGCTGCCTCGACGTTGTTTCTGTCCGCGGCCATGGGCGTCGCCCGTGAGTACCCCGAAATGTTCCAACTCATGAATGCGAACGGACTTCGACTCGCACAGATCGCGAAGGACATGTGCATCTATCTCCTTGCACCGGGCGGACTCGTTGCGCCCATTCCGGTACAAGCGCTATCGGACGTGCCAAACGTCGATCGCACACCGATCGCCGAGGAGATAATTCGTCAAACCCGAATGGGCGGCGATCTGGCGCCGTCGGCACCGGTGTTCATCTACCAGGGACAGCAGGAATTCTGGATCCCCAAACAGGGAGCAGAAACCCTGTACGACGAATGGTGCGCCCACGGTTCGACCGTCAGGCTGGAGGAGTACGCGGGCGAACACCTGGTGGTCGCTCTCTCCGGACTTCCCGGCTCACATCAGTGGATCGACGACAGACTCGCCGGGATCCCCGCCCCCGAAGGCTGCAGCAGCTTCGGTAGATGAGCGATGGGGGCGCGTGGCCTTCTCCGAAAGGGCACCATTACACTTTCGATCCGCGCCCCTATAGCTCAGTTGGTAGAGCTACGGACTTTTAATCCGCAGGTCGTAGGTTCGAGTCCTACTGGGGGCACCATTTCATTCGTGCACGACCGCCGAGGGCCATCGCGCCGGGCGGCAGGGTCGATCAGTGGAACCAGGTCCGAATCGACACCGTTCACAGCAGACCGGCAGCTTCGCGGCGACAATCACGCCGTGTGCCGCCGTACACTCGGTAACGGTTCGACACCGGGGAACGAACCCATCGAGGGGGAAAATCTCCGAAATACCAGTAGGTAACCACGGCACGCCGCTGGACTCGTCAGAGTTCACAGCGTACTTACGGTGCCGTAGGCTGGGCCTGGTTATCCACAATGTACGGAGGCAATGTAATGGCGAGGGATCTGACACAGCTGGAGCTGCTCCAGGAGCTCGTTCCGGTTGCGGAAGACAACGTGAACCGGCACATGTCCATGGCGA
>NZ_JAHFVG010000049.1 GCF_023264675.1 Rhodococcus sp. (in: high G+C Gram-positive bacteria) | reverse complement strand
GGACCGCTCGCACTGACCCCGATCATGAAGTCGATTCTCGACGGACCCGGAAGCTTCGGACGGTTCGCGCAGTCCGTCGCTGTCGTGTTGCCCACCGGAATCGACCACGGACTGCTCAGCCGAACGATCGGTGCGGTCGTCGATCACCATGACGTACTGCGCTCGGTCGTGGAACGCGTCGAGGGCGGCGAGTGGACCTTCCATGTCCGCGATCTCGGGACGGTGGCCGTCGACGACATTCTCGTCCGCGTCGGCCTCGACGCCACGATCGACGACGCAGCGTTGCGTGCTCGCGCCGAACACGAGTTGGACTCGGCGAAGAGCAGGCTCGATCCGGAATCGGGAAGAATGCTCGAAGTCGTCTGGTTCGACTTCGAGGCCACCGCAGGCACGGCTTCGCGTCCCGGCATCCTGCTCGTGGTTGCACATCACTTCGTCGTCGACGGTGTGTCGTGGCGAATCCTGCTGCCGGACCTTGCGATCGCGTGGGCTCAGGGCGCTGCGGAGCAGGCCGTCTCACTCGCGCCGGTCGGCACATCGATGCGTCGGTGGGCGCACGGGCTCGTCGATGCCGCACACGACAGTGCGCGCGAAGCCGAAGTCACCTGGTGGACCGAAGTTCTCGCGGGTGGCGATCCGCAACTCGGTTCGCGCCGGTTCGACGCTGCTGTCGACACCTTGTCGACCACCGATCGCGTGGACGTCGAGCTGTCGGAGGCAATCACCGAGGCCGTTCTGACCGGAGTTCCCGGTGCATTCAACGGCGGCGTCAACGACGGATTGCTCGCAACTCTGGCGTTGGCACTGACGACATGGCGTTCGCGCCGAGGCGTCGAGTTCTCCGAGGCGTTGGTCAAACTCGAAGGCCACGGCCGCGAGGAAGACCTGGTGCCCGGCGCCGACCTGTCCCGTACAGTCGGCTGGTTCACCAGCGCGTTCCCGGTTCGCTTCGATCTACGCGGAATCGACCTCCGTGACGCCCTTGCTGCCGGACCCGCCATCGGGGCGGCCGTCAAGGCCGTCAAGGAACAGCTGCTTGCGGTCCCGGACAAGGGCATGGGCTACGGGTTGCTGCGCTACCTCAACGGGGAAACCGCGAAGATTCTCGAATCCGCCTCCACGTCGCCGCAGGTGAGCTTCAACTACCTGGGACGAGTCTCGACCGAGGGAATCTCCGAGGAACTGACCGGCGGAGCGTGGCTGCCGTCGGCGGTGCTGGCCGACGTCGCTGCACCCGGTGACGCGGACATGCCCGCCAACGCGACCGTCGATGTCAATTCGGCGGTGGTCGACACGGCCGCCGGACCGCGCCTGACCGCAAGTTTCACGTTCCCCCGTGGAATTCTTCCGCGCGAGGACGTGATCGAACTCGCCGATCTGTGGAGCAGCGCACTCGAAGCGCTGACCGACTATGTCGGACAGCCTGACGCCGGTGGGCTCACACCATCGGATGTGACCCTTGTGTCGCTGTCCCAGAACGACATCGAGCGGTTCGAATCCACCTACGGCAGGGTCGACGACATCTGGTCGCTCGCTCCGTTGCAGTCCGGACTGCTGTTCCACGCACTCATCGCACAGGGCGGGAGCGCGCAGGACACTGCTGCTCTCGACGTGTACACGATGCGGGTGCTGTTGAGCTTGTCCGGGACGGTCGATCGTGATCGTCTCCGCGGGGCCGCGCAGGCGCTGCTCGATCGGTACGAGAACCTGCGCACCGCCTTCGTACAGAACGCCGACGGAACCTCGGTGCAGTTGGTGCTGGAGAATGTCGTCGTTCCGTGGCGCGACGTCGACCTGAGCGGTCTGAGCGAGAACGAACGCGACAGCGCGTTCGAACGTTTACGCGCAGCAGACAAGGCCGAGCACTTCGATCTGGCGTCCGCTCCGCTGATGCGGTTCACCCTGGTGAAGTTCTCGGAGACGGAGCATCGATTCCTGGTCTCCAGTCACCACCTTCTGCTCGACGGCTGGTCCACGCCTCTGCTCATGCGAGACCTCTTGGCGTTGTACGCACTTCGCGCCGACGCGTCGGCATTGCCGCGGGTTCGCTCGTATCGCTCGTTCCTGACATGGGTGTCCGAGCAGGACGCCTCGGTGTCGAAGCAGAAGTGGGTCGATGCGCTGGCAGGCGTCGACGAACCGACGATGCTGTCCTCCGTCGATCAGAATCGAGCGCTCTCGGCCGACGCCGGTGAGCTCACGCTCGACCTGAGCACCTCGCTCTCGTCGGCGTTGCAGTCGGTCGGTGCCCGACTCGGCGTCACGCTCAACACCATGGTTCAGGCCGCGTGGGGTCTGTTGCTCGGTCGATCGACAGGAAGCGACGACGTCGTCTTCGGTGCGACCGTCTCCGGTCGTCCTGCCGGGCTGGCAGGCGTGGAGTCCATGGTCGGACTGTTCATCAATACACTTCCGGTGCGGGTGCGTGTCGCCGGCGACGAGCCGATCGAAGCGGTACTCGTGCGCCTGCAGGGCGAGCAGGCAGACCTGCTCGACCATCATTACCTGGGCCTCAACGAGATTCAGCGCGCGGCGAATGTCGGGGCGTTGTTCGATACGTTGACGGTGTTCGAGTCGTACCCGGTCGACGAGGCAGGTCTCGCCGAGCAGGCGAAGAACATCGACGGGATGTCGGTTGCGGATGTCGCGCTGGAGGACGCAACGCACTACCCGCTGACGTTGCTCATCGCGGCCGACGGCCGGGTCCACCTGAAGCTGAAGTACCTGACCGATGCCTTCGACGCGGCGGACATCGCTGTGATGATGGGCAGGCTGGAACGGATCTTCGAGGCGTTCGCCGCGGATCAGGCCGTCGCGATCGGCGACATCGACCTGTCCGATCCGGCGGAACGTTCGATGCTGGACGCGGTCAACGACACCGCGCACGATGTCGATCTCTCGGCGACTCTGGTGTCGATGTTCGAGGCACAGGTGGCGGCGTCGCCCGACGCCGTTGCCGTGACCTTCGAGGGTGATTCGCTCACCTATGCAGAGTTCGATCGCCGAGCGAACCGAGTTGCACGCGCGCTGATCGATCGAGGCGTGGGTCCGGAGTCTCTCGTCGCCCTCGCGCTGCGGCGCTCGTTGGACCTGATGATCGGTCTCTACGGTGTGATCAAGGCCGGAGCGGGCTACGTTCCGGTCGATCCGGATCAGCCTGCAGATCGGGTGAGGTACATCCTCGACACGTCGGCTGCCGCGTTGGTGCTGACCACGTCGCGGGACGAGTTCAGCGTCGTCGGCGTCGAGATGCTCGAGATCGATCGAGACCGACTCGGTTCGTTCTCGGATGCCCCGGTGACCGATGCGGACCGACTCGACGTTCTCCGGCCGAATAATGCGGCGTACGTACTGTTCACGTCCGGTTCGACGGGACGGCCGAAGGGTGTGTCGATCAGCCACCGTGCCATCGTCAACCGCCTGGTGTGGATGCAGGATCAGTACGAGCTCGGCGGCGACGACGTGGTCGTGCAGAAGACGCCGGTCACGTTCGACGTCTCGGTCTGGGAATTGTTCTGGCCGCTGCAGGTCGGCGCACGATTGGTTCTCGCCAAGCCCGACGGGCATCGCGACCCCGTCTACCTCGCGGAACTGATGCGCGCCGAGCGCGTGTCGGTGGCCCACTTCGTACCGTCGATGCTCGCGGTCTTCGCCGCCGAACCCACTGCGGCGTCGGCGCATTCGCTGCGCTGGATCTTCGCGTCCGGTGAGGCGCTCCCGGTGAGCACCGCGCGTGCGACCGTCGATCGAGTGCCGTCCGCGCGATTGGTCAACCTCTACGGGCCGACCGAAGCAGCCGTCGACGTGACCTACCACGAGTACGTCGCCGACGACATCGCCGTGGTTCCGATCGGGCGCCCGGTGTACAACACGCAGCTCCGGGTGCTCGATGCGCGGCTGCGGCCGGTACCGGTGGGCATGGTGGGCGAGCTGTACCTCGCCGGTATCCAACTGGCTCGTGGATATCACGGCCGTCCCGACCTGTCCGCTGACCGTTTCGTCGCCGACCCGTCCGGAGTGGACGCGGGTCGGATGTATCGGACCGGCGACCTGGTCCGGTGGACGCCGGGCGGCGAGCTCGACTACATCGGCCGCTCGGACTTCCAGGTCAAGCTTCGTGGTCTGCGAATCGAGCTCGGCGAGATCGAGTCGGCTCTCCTCCTCGACGATTCCGTGGCTCAGGCCGTCGTGCTCGTCGTTCGGGATCAGCTCGTTGCGTATGCCGTACCGGCGGGCGGATCGACGATCGACGTCGAGTCGCTTCTGAGGTCGACGGCCTCCCAGGTACCCGAGTACATGGTCCCGGCCTTTGTACTCGTCCTTGGTGCGCTCCCGCTCGGTCCGTCCGGCAAACTCGATCGAAAAGCATTGCCGGAGCCGACCTTCGAGAGCGACGCCGAGTTCCGCAGCGCGGATACCGACGTCGAGCGGGTGCTGAGCGAGGTGTTCGCGGACGTACTCGGTGTCGACCGTGTCGGTGTCGACGACTCGTTCTTCGCCCTCGGCGGAGACAGCATCGTCTCCATCCAACTCGTCGCACGTGCACGAGCGCGTGGTGTGGTCATCAGCCCCCGTGACGTGTTCGAGCAGAAGACCGTTGCGCGGTTGGCTGCGGTCGCGACGTCGGTGGACGCGGCTGTCGAGTCGGTGCTGGAGGAACTGCCCGGTGGCGGCATCGGCGACATGCCGTTGACGCCGTTCGCGCACGCGATGGTCGAACGTGGTGGCTCGTTCGCGCGCTTCGTGCAGACGGTGACCCTCGAACTTCCGGTCGGTATCGATCGACAGGGCATCGTTCAGACCATCTCGGCCGTCGTCGACCGTCACGACGGCCTGCGCGCGACGCTCGTCTCCAACGCCGAGGGGTGGAGTCTCGAGACTTCCGAGCCGGGTTCGATCGACGTGGATTCACTCGTGGATCACGTCGAGCCTGTGCATCACGACGACATCATGGCCACAGCATCCTCGGCGGTGGACGAATCGATGAAGATGCTCGATCCGAGCACCGGTCGGATGCTGCGCTTCGTGTGGATCGACCTCGGTCCGAACACCTCGGGCCGCCTCGTCGTGATCGCACATCACCTCGTCGTCGACGGTGTGTCCTGGCGAATCCTGGTGCCCGACTTCGTCTCGGCGTGGGCGCAGATCGCTCTCGGCAACACACCCGTGCTTCCCGAGGTCGGTACGTCCGAACGCCGCTGGGCCCACGCTCTGGCCGAGGAATCACGTTCGGCGGCGCGGCTCACCGAGCTCGAACTGTGGCGAGGGATCGCCGCGACCGACGATCCGATCCTCGGTGCGCGTGCGTTCGATTCCAAGATCGACGTGCAGTCGACGGTCGAGCGAGTGTCCGTCGTCGTTCCACCGTCGGTCACCAAGTCTCTGCTGACGGCCGTTCCCGATGCTTTCCGCGGCGGAGTGAACGACGGACTGCTCGGTGCGCTCGCTCTCGCCGTCGAACAGTGGCGGGCGCAGCGTGGAATCACCGCACCGGCCACACTCGTTCAGCTCGAAGGGCACGGTCGAGAAGAAGCGCTCGTACCCGGTGCCGATCTCTCGCGCACCGTCGGCTGGTTCACGAGCCTCTTCCCGGTCCGACTCGATCTCGCCGGCATCGACACCGCACGCGCGATCGACGGCGGGGACGAGCTTGCGTCCGTCGTGAAGGCGGTGAAAGAACAGCTGTTGGCGATTCCCGACAAGGGAATGGGCTATGGCCTGCTTCGGTACCTCAACGGGGAGACCGCCGAGAAACTTTCCGCGTTGTCCTCCGGGCAGATCAGCTTCAACTACCTCGGCCGCCAGAGCACGGGTGAACTGCCGGACGGTATCGACGGGTGGCTGCCTGCCGCGGACTTCGACGATCTCGTCGTCACCGGTGACGCCGACATGCCTGCCAACAAGACCGTCGACATCAACGCCATCGTGCGTGGCAGCGGAGACGACTCGGAACTGGCTGCGACGTTCGCATTCCCCGCCGGTGCGATCACGCGTGCCGAGGTGCGCGAGCTTGCGGACCTCTGGGTGGTTGCGCTCACCGCACTCGCTACCCACGTCGCCGCCGGAAACGGCGGCGGACTCACTCCGTCGGACGTGCCGCTGGTGGCGTTGACACAGCGCGACATCGACGTCGTCGAGGCGCAGCACCCCGGCACCGCCGACATCTGGTCGCTGGCGCCGTTGCAGTCGGGACTTCTGTTCCACGCCATGCTTGCCGGATCATCGCTGGACGTCTACACCATGCAGATGGTCCTCACTCTCACCGGTGAGGTGGACGCAGCGCGCCTGCGCACAGCGGCAGCGGCACTCGTCGACCGCTACGACAACCTCCGAACGGCCTTCGTCACCACGAGCGACGGGTCCTCCGTTCAGGTGGTCGTCGACGATGTCACGGTTCCGTGGTCCGAGCACGACCTCTCCGTGCTACCGGCCGAGGAGCGTTCGGCTGCCTACGAGCAACTGCGCGCAGCCGAGCAAGCAGCCCAGTTCGACACGGCTGCAGCGCCTCTCGTCCGTTTCACGCTGGTGAAGCTGGCCGAGGGCGACTTCCGGCTCCTGTTCGCCAACCACCACATCTTGATCGACGGCTGGTCGATGCCACTGTTGATGCGGGATCTGCTGTTCCTGTACGCCGCCCGCGGCAACGCCGCAGCGCTGCCGCGCGTGGCGTCGTACCGATCCTTCCTGTCGTGGATCGACCGTCAGGACCACGCCGAGTCGGCGCAAGCATGGGCGCGCGCCCTCGAGGACGCGCCCGAGCCGACCCTGCTCGCCCCCTCGTCCGCCGGTCGCGAGATCACGTCGAGGTCCGGTTCGGTCGAACTGGCTCTCTCCGAAGAGCTCTCGCGCTCGTTGTCCGCACTCGGTGCGCGCCTCGGCGTCACGGTGAATACTCTCGTCCAAGCGGCGTGGGGAATCCTGCTCGCTGCGACGACGGGTCGAACCGACGTCGTGTTCGGTGCCACCGTGTCCGGCAGGCCGGCCGGACTGCCCGGTGTCGAATCGATGGTCGGGTTGTTCATCAACACCCTCCCGGTACGCGTTCGACTCGATTCGGCGCAAACGATCGAATCGGCACTCGTGCGACTACAGGGTGAGCAGGCCGACCTTCTCGATCACCATTACCTGGGGCTGACCGAGGTGCAGCGAGCCGCAGGCGTCGGAAACCTCTTCGACACCCTGACGGTGTTCGAGTCGTACCCGGTGGACGAAGCGGGACTCGCGGCGCAGGCGTCGGACATCGACGGCATGGCCGTCACCGGTGTCGAGAGCAACGACAGCACTCACTACCCACTGACCCTGCTGATCGTCTCCGACGACCGTATTCGGCTGACGCTGAAGTATTTCGAGGATCTGTTCGACCGCACCGACGCGACCGCGTCGATCGAGCGCGTCCAACGGATTCTGACGGCCTTCGCGGAAAATCCGAAACAGACGCTCAGCAGCATCGAGATGCTCGATGCCGGTGAGCGGGCGGTGCTCGCCGAGCGGAACTCCACCGCGCACGCAGTCGAGGAGCGACTGCTGCTCGGTTCGTTCGCCGAGCAGGTACGAGACACCCCGGACGCAGCAGCGATCACCTTCGAGGGTGAGACGATCAGCTACCGCGAGTTCTCGGGACGCGTGAACCGGCTGGCACGGTATCTCGTCGGCCGCGGCGTCGGTCCTGAGTCTGCTGTAGCGATCGGAATTCGACGCTCGTTCGATCTCCTCGTCGGTATCTATGCGGTGCTCGAAGCCGGCGGGGCCTACGTACCGCTCGATCCGGAACAGCCTGCCGATCGCATCCAGTACATCCTGGACACCTCGAATGCAGCGCTCGTCCTGTCCACGGAGCGCGACGCTCTCGTCGCCCTGACCGACGTTCCGCTGGTGACGATCGACACCGTTGCGCTGGAGGATCTCTCGGACGAGCCGCTCGATCGAGCCGAGCTCGTCGCCGAGCCGACCGCGGACAACAGCGCCTACGTGCTGTTCACTTCGGGCTCGACCGGTCGGCCGAAGGGCGTGACGATCACGCATCGTGCGATCGTCAATCGCCTCGAATGGATGCAGGCCGAGTACGCGATGACCGAATCGGACGTCGTCGTGCAGAAGACCCCGGTCACGTTCGATGTGTCGGTGTGGGAGTTGTTCTGGCCGTTGCAGGTCGGTGCGCGGATGGTCGTCGCCAAGCCGGACGGTCATCGTGACCCGGCCTACCTGGTCGACCTCTTCGCCCGTGAATCGGTGTCGATTGCGCACTTCGTGCCGTCGATGCTCGGAGTGTTCGCCGCAGAACCGACGGTGACCGACGCCGGCAGTCTGCGATGGATCTTCGCGTCCGGCGAGGCGTTGCCGTCGGCGACCGCGGCCAGGCTCGGTCAGCTGGTGCCGTCGGCTTCGCTGGTGAATCTCTACGGACCGACCGAAGCAGCGGTCGACGTGACCTACCACCAGTACGGCCGCGCCGACGTCTCCGGTGTTCCAATCGGTCGTCCGGTGTGGAACACCTCGGTCTTCGTGTTGGACAACGCACTTCGGCTCGCACCGGATGGCGCCGAGGGTGAGCTCTACCTCGGCGGGGTTCAGCTGGCACGAGGTTACAGCTCTCGAGCAGACCTCACCGCCGACCGGTTCGTCGCGAATCCGTTCGGCGACGGCAGGCTGTACCGCACCGGCGACGTGGTGCGCTGGGACGACTCGGGCGAGCTCGTCTACATCGGCCGCTCGGACTTCCAGGTGAAGCTTCGCGGACAGCGAATCGAGCTCGGTGAAATCGAGGCCGCACTGCTGGCGGACGAGTCCGTTGCGCACGCCGTGGTCGCGGTCCGCGCGGACCGGTTGGTGGCGTGGATAGTGTTCTCGGCAGAGTCCTCCACTGCCGCGGTCGCGGAGCGTGCTGCGGCACTGTTGCCGGCGTTCATGGTTCCGACGGCATTCGTTTCGCTCGATGTGCTGCCCCTGACAACCTCGGGCAAGTTGGACCGAAAGGCACTGCCGGAGCCGGAGTTCGAGGCACGGGCTTACCGCGCACCGGTGACTCCGATCGAGCAGATCGTGGCGGGCGTGTTCGCCGACGTTCTCGATGTGCCGACGGTGGGTCTGGACGACGACTTCTTCGCACTGGGCGGCAACTCGCTCGTCGCCACCCAGGTCGCCTCGCGCCTCGGTGCTGCCCTCGATGCGAGCGTTCCGGTTCGGGCGCTGTTCGACGCCTCCACGGTCGAAGCGCTCGCCCGTCGAGTCGAAGACCACGTCGGTGTCGGTGCGCGCGCTGCTCTGATCGCCGGACCGCGCCCGGACCGTATCCCGCTGTCACTTGCCCAGCAGCGAATGTGGTTCCTCAACCGGTTCGACCCGGAGTCGGCGGTCAACAACATTCCGGTCGCGATTCGCCTCACAGGATCACTCGACAGCGACGCGCTGCGTGCCGCGGTGGCCGATGTCGTCGGGCGCCACGAGACCATGCGCACGGTGTACCCCGAGTCGGGCGGTATCGGTCACCAGGTGGTGCTGCCTCCGTCGGAGGTCCCGATCGATCTCGTCCCGGTTGCGGTCCGAGAAGAAGAGGTTCTCGCGGCGGTGATCGAGACGGTGGCCGCCGGATTCGACGTCACCGAGAACGTTCCGGTGCGGGTGCGTTTGCTCGAATTGAACGAGACCGAGCACGTACTGGTGTTCGTGGTTCACCACATCGCCGCGGACGGGTTCTCGATGGGCCCCCTCACGCGCGACGTGATGCTCGCCTACGCCGCACACGCGGCGGGAGAGGCTCCGACCTGGCAACCGCTCGATGTGCAGTACGCGGACTACACGCTCTGGCAGCGAGACGCGCTCGGTCGTGAGGACGATCCGTCGTCGCTCGCGTCGGAGCAGGTGGCGTACTGGAGTGCTCAGCTGGCCGGTCTTGCCGATCAGATCGAGCTTCCGTTCGATCACGCCAGGCCCGAACAGGCGAGCTACCGCGGCCGCACGGTGTCGTTCACGGTGCCGCCCGAGCTGCACGCGAAGCTCGATCAGCTGGCCCGCGAACAGAATTCGACATTGTTCATGGTCGTTCACGCGGCGCTGGCGGTACTGATGTCGCGCCTGTCGGCGTCCGAGGACGTCGCGATCGGTACACCGATCGCCGGACGCGGTGATGCTCGACTCGACGATCTGATCGGCATGTTCGTCAACACTCTCGTGCTGCGCACACAGGTTGCGCCTGCCACCGGATTCACGGATCTGCTCGCTCAGACACGTGAAGTGGATCTTCAGGCGTTCGGTCACGCCGACGTACCGTTCGAACGTCTCGTGGAGATCATCGATCCACAGCGTTCGCAGGCACGACACCCCCTCGTGCAGGTAGTGCTGGCATTCCAGAACCTCGGCCGTACCGCGCTCGAGCTTCCCGGATTGTGCGCCGAGGCTCTGCAGTTCGACGCGGAGATCGCAAAGTTCGACGTGCAGTTCACCTTCGAGGAAGCCGAGAAGCTCGGCGGTCTGACGTGTTACGTCAGCTACGCGACCGACCTGTTCGAGGCGTCGACGGTGCAGTCGATGGGTGAGCAGTTCGTTGCCGTCCTCAGCGGTGTCGTGGACGACTCGTCGGTCGCCGTCGGAGATCTGGAGATCATGGACGCCGGTTCACGTGATCGTGTTCTGACGCAATGGAACACGTCCGGGCCCGATGTGTCCGCGGGCATCGGCACGCTGGTGGATCGCTTCGATGCCGCCGTCGACAAGAATCCCGACGGCGTCGCCGTGCGGTTCGCCGACGTCTCGGTCACCTACGGCGAGCTCGATGCGTCGGTCAACCGCTTGGCGCGGCGACTCATCGCCGCGGGCGCTCGTCCCGACGCACTCGTGGCCGTAGCACTGCCGCGTTCGATCGAGTTGGTCGTGGCGTTGCTCGCCGTGGTCAAGTCCGGCGCAGGCTACTTGCCGGTGGATCCGTCGTACCCGAGTGACCGCATCGAGTTCATGGTGGCCGATGCAGCGCCGGTGGCGGTTGTGACCACTTCCGAGGTGCTGGCGGGGGAGTCGATGTCGGCAGTGCGCGGCGGCGACATCACCGTTGTGGACCTATCGACCGATGGCGGCGCGGAGTGGAATTCGGCTCCGGTGACGGACTCGGATCGAGCTGCGCCGCTGAGCGGCCAGAACCTTGCCTACGTCATCTACACGTCCGGCTCGACGGGCAAGCCCAAGGGCGTGCTGGTTCCGCATCACACGGTGTTGCGACTCATGGACAACACGGATTCCTCGTTCGGTTTCGACTCGGGCGACGTCTGGACGATGTTCCACTCGTACGCGTTCGACTTCTCGGTGTGGGAACTGTGGGGTCCCCTGCTGTACGGCGGAACGCTCGTGATGGTCGACTACTTCACGTCACGTTCGCCGGAAGCGTTCCGGGAGCTGTTGGTCACCGAGGGTGTGACAGTGCTCAACCAGACCCCGTCGGCGTTCTACCAGCTGGCCGAACTCGACCGCGTACAGGCAGCGGCCGCAGGCGACCTTTCCTTGCGCTACGTGATCTTCGGCGGCGAAGCGTTGGAGCCGCGCCGCCTCGAAGGATGGTTCGCGCGTCACGGTGACGGCAGCACGAGAGGTCCGATGCTGGTCAACATGTACGGCATCACCGAGACGACGGTGCACGTGTCGTTCCGTCCGTTGTCGGCGGCGGCGATCGGCTCGGCGTCGGTGATCGGTGCACCCATCTCGGGTCTCGGGGTCTACGTGTTGGACACCCGCCTGCAGCCGGTTCCGGTCGGTGTCGCGGGTGAGCTCTACGTCTCGGGCGGGCAGTTGGCTCGGGGTTACCTCGGCCGGGCCGAGCTCTCGGCAACGCGCTTCGTGGCCAACCCGTTCGGGGAAGGTCGCCTCTATCGCACCGGAGACGTCGCTCGCTGGACGGACGCCGGCAGCGGCAGTGGCGAGCTGGTTTATCTGGGCCGAGCCGACGACCAGGTCAAGGTGCGCGGCTTCCGCATCGAGCTCGGTGAGATCGAAGCAGCAGTGTCGGCTCAGGACGAGGTGACGGCTGCGGCGGTGATCGTGCGCGAGGATTCGCCCGGCGCGGTGCGGCTCGTCGCCTACGTGGTGGGAACGGCCGACCTGGAGCACGTCAGAGCAGGTGTCGCCGAGCTGGTTCCGGAGTACATGGTGCCATCGGCATTCGTGACCGTCGAGACGATTCCGTTGACGGTGAACGGCAAGCTGGATCGCAAGGCATTGCCCGAGCCTGCGGCCGTGTCGGCAACGTTCCGTGCCCCGTCGACGCCGATCGAGGAGATAGTCGCCGGTGTGTTCGCCGATGTACTCGGAGTCTCGCGCGTCGGCGTCGACGACGATTTCTTCGCGCTCGGTGGCAACTCTCTCGTCGCAACACAGGTTGTGTCCCGACTCGGTAGTGCGCTCGATGCAACAGTCCCGGTGCGATTGCTGTTCGAGGCGTCCTCGGTCGGTGACCTCGCCTCACGCGTCGAATCCGCTGTCGGTGGCGGACGCACGCAGTTGGTGGCGAAGGAACGTCCGGATCGGGTTCCTCTCTCGCTCGCCCAGCAGCGAATGTGGTTCCTCAACAGGTTCGACAGTGCGTCCACGGCCTACAACATTCCGATGGCTCTTCGGCTGTCCGGCACGCTCGACGAGGAAGCGTTCGCTGCCGCGATCGGTGACCTCGTCGGCCGTCACGAAAGCCTGCGCACCATCTACCCGGATACCGATTCAGGTCCGGTGCAACAGGTTCTGTCGAGCGAGCGCGCCGGTATCGCTCTGAAGGTGGAGCACGCGAACTCGGAGTCCGTCACCGCCAAGGTGATGGCACTGGCAGCGACGCAGTTCGACGTCACCACCGAGGCACCCGTCCGGGTGACACTGTTCCGTGTCGCCGACGAGGAGTTCGTGGTGGCCATGGTGGTGCACCACATCTCCGCCGACGGTTCGTCGATGGTGCCGATGACCACCGACCTCATGACGGCGTACGCCGCGCGCACCACAGGCAGCGAGCCGGACTGGGCACCGCTTCCGATTCAGTACGCGGACTACGCGCTGTGGCAACGCGAGGTTCTCGGACGTGAAGACGACCCGAGCTCGGTCGGCGCCCAGCAACTGGAGTACTGGAAGTCCGCGCTGGCAGATCTACCGGACCAGTTGACGCTGCCCCTCGACAAGCCGCGCCCGGCGGACCAGACCTTCCGCGGCGACCGCGTCGAATTCGCAGTGTCCGCGCAGACCCATGCAGCACTGCAAGAACTGGCCCGGGCGAACAACGCGACCGTGTTCATGGCGGTGCACGCGGCGTTCTCGGTCGTGCTGGCGCGGTTGTCCGGCATGAACGACATCGCGGTCGGAACCCCGATCGCCGGCCGAGGCGATGCCGCGCTCGACAACCTGGTCGGCATGTTCGTCAACACTCTCGTCTTCCGTCTCGACGTCGACGGCGACCAGAGCTTCACCGCACTGCTGGCGCAGGCACGCGAAACCGATCTGCAGGCATTTGCCAATGCCGACGTTCCCTTCGAGCGGCTCGTCGAGGTCTTGAACCCCGCACGCTCCACGGCGAGACACCCGCTGTTCCAGGTCGGGTTCTCGTTCCAGAACGTCGCTCGGGCCTCGCTCGAACTCGGAGACCTGACTGTGTCCGCAGTCGATGCAGATTCGGGTAACTCGCAGTTCGACCTGCATTTGATTCTGGCCGACAAGTACGACGACGCCGGTGCACCAGCAGGTTTCGAAGCGCTCATGACCTACGCGAGCGATCTTTTCGACGCCGCGACGGTGGAGAACATCGTCTCGAGGTTCGTGCGTGTTCTGGACGCAGTGGTGGGCGAGCCCGCCGTCGCCGTCGGAGACATCGAGATCCTCGACGCCGCCGAGCGCACGTCGGTGCTGACGGAGTGGAACGACACCGCGCACAGCGTGGATGCGGAGCTGACCCTCGTCGATCTGTTCGACGAGCAGGTTCGTACCGGCCCCGCCGCCACGGCACTGGTGTTCGACGGCGAATCGATCTCGTACGCCGACTTCGGCGCTCGGGTGAACCGCGTCGCTCGCTCGCTGATCGACCGCGGAGTGGGCCCGGAAAGCCTTGTCGGACTTGCGATTCGGCGGTCCGTCGATCTTCTCGTCGGGATGTACGCAATTACAGCGGCCGGCGGTGCCTACGTGCCACTCGACCCGGACCAGCCTGCCGAGCGCACCGAGTACATCCTCGGTATCGCCCGACCGGTCTGCGTGATCACCACCGCACTCGACGCAGTGGACGTGCCCGCTTCGGTCGACCTTGCGGACCTCGAATCCGCACAGGGCGATGCTCGACCGATCGCTGCATCGGAGCGTCGTTCCCCGCTTCGGAGCTCGAACACGGCCTACGTGATCTTCACGTCGGGATCGACGGGCAAGCCCAAGGGTGTCGCGGTCTCGCACCGAGCGATCGTCAACCAGTTGCTGTGGAAGCACGCCGAATTCGACATGGGACCGTCCGACTCCGTCCTGTTGAAGACCATTGCGACGTTCGACCTGTCGGTATGGGAATTCTGGTCGGCGCTGACCGTCGGCGCGTCCGTCGTCATCGCGTCCGCCGACGGCCATCGTGACCCGGACTACCTGCTCGCGCTGCTGCGTGATCAGCAGGTGACGACGCTCCACGTGGTTCCGTCGATGCTGTCGATGTTGACCACCGTTGCGAGTGGTTCGAATGGCAGTAGTTCGATGCCGAGTACTCTGCGCCGGGTTCTCGCGATCGGTGAAGCTCTGCCTGCCGCAACCGCTCGCGCGTTCCGCGCCGTCGGCTCGGCCGAGTTGTACAACCTCTACGGACCGACCGAGGCCGCCGTGTCGATCACCTCGCACCCAGTGACCGATGACGACGACGTCGTGGTGCCCATCGGCCGTCCTGAGTGGAACAGCGAAGTGCTGGTTCTCGATTCGCGCCTGCGGCCGGTGCCGGTGGGCGTCGGCGGCGAGCTGTATCTCGTGGGTGCTCAGTTGGCCCGCGGTTACTTCGGTCGCCCCGATCTGACATCGGATCGCTTCGTTGCCGATCCGTACGGTATCGACGGCGCTCGCATGTACCGCACCGGCGACATCGTGAAGTGGACCGCCACCGGGGAACTGGTCTACCTCGAGCGTGCGGACTTCCAGGTCAAGGTGCGTGGCTACCGCATCGAACTCGGCGAGATCGAGAGTGCGGTGCGTGCGCACGGAGCGGTGCGCGACGCGGCCGTGACCGTGTACAACGACGGACGAACCGGCGACCAGCTGGTGGCGTACGTCGTGCCGAACGACGCCGAGCCCCTCGACTCGACGGTCCTCGACAGCCGCACAATCGACAGCCGCACAATCGACAGCCGAACAATCGACACGGAGGCGCTCCGGGCCGAGTTGGCCAGGACGCTGCCGTCGTACATGGTGCCGTCGGCCTTCGTCGTCCTGGACTCGTTGCCGCTGAACACCAACGGCAAGCTCGATCGGAAGGCGTTGCCGAAGCCCGAGACGACGGTCGGTGAGTTCCGCGCTCCCACCAACCCTGTCGAGGAGGTGGTGGCCAGGACACTGGCCGACGTCCTCGGACTGGATCGGGTGGGCCTGGACGACGATTTCTTCTCGCTCGGTGGCAACTCGTTGATCGCGACCCAGGTCGTGTCGAGACTCGGCGCGGCGTTGGACACTCGTGTTCCGGTCCGAACCATCTTCGAGGCGTCGACCGTGGTGGCCTTGGCTGCCCGCATCCAACCGCTCGTCGGCGGCGGGGCACGGGTGCCTCTCGTGGCACGGGAACGGCCGGAGACGGTGCCGCTGTCGCTCGCGCAACTGCGTATGTGGACCATCAACCAGGTCGACACGGAGTCCGCGGCCTACAACATTCCGGCCGCCGTCAGATTCATCGGTGCCCTTGATGTAGCGGCGTTCGCGGCCGCGATGGCCGACGTCGTCGAACGTCACGAAGTGCTGCGGACGACCTACCCCGACAGCGCCGACGGACCCATCCAGTCGATCGGATCGGTGGCCGACGGCCTGCCCGATCTGACGCCGGTCGAGGTGACCGAGGCCGACGTCTTCAGCCGTGTCGGCGAGGTTCTCGGCGGCGGATTCGACGTGACGGCGCAGGTTCCGGTTCGAGCAGCACTCTTCCGGCTCAGCGACACCGATCACGTGTTCGCCCTCGTCGCGCATCACATCACGGCAGACGGATTCTCGATGCGTCCGTTGATCCGCGACGTGATGCTCGCGTACACCTCGCGTGCGGCGGGAGATGCTCCGCAGTGGGCACCACTGCCGGTGCAGTACGCGGACTTCAGTCTGTGGCAACGGGAAGTGCTCGGCACCGAGGACGACCCGGACAGTGCACTGTCGTCGCAGCTGTCCTTCTGGACCAAGGAGCTCGCCGGACTGCCGGATCTGCTGCCGCTGCCGACGGATCATCCGCGGCCTCCGCGTCAGTCGACGATCGGCGAGGCCTACGAGTTCACCTTCGGAACCGATGTGGCACAACGGTTGGAGAAGACGGCGCGAGAGCACAACGCGACGGTCTTCATGGTGGTTCACAGCGCCCTGGCGATTCTTCTTGCGCGCTCGAGCGGCACGGACGACATCGCGATCGGTACACCGACCGCGGGGCGTGGTGAGGAAGCGCTCGACGATCTCGTCGGCATGTTCGTCAACACGCTCGTGTTGCGCACCCAGGTCGAAGGAGGAATCACGTTCTCCGAGCTGCTGTCTCGTACACGCGACAGCGACCTGGCGGCATTCGGTCATGCCGATGTGCCCTTCGAGCGGCTGGTCGAGGCGATGGGCCGCACTCGGTCGAGCGCGTACTCACCGCTGTTCCAGGTGATGTTGACCTTCCAGAACGCGGTGAGCGGAACGTTCGCTCTGCCGGGTCTCGAAGTGTCGACACTGGCGGCCGACGAGGATCAGGCGAAGTTCGATCTCCAACTGACGGCGATCGAACAGTTCGACGAGTCGGGCGCACTGTCCGACGTGCGGGCGTTGTTCAACTACGCGACATCCTTGTTCACGCGTTCGACGATCGAGGCATTCGCCGACAGGTTCCTGCGAATCCTCGACGCCGTGACCCAGGATCCGTCGGTGACTCTGCGGTCGATCGACATTCTGTCCGAGGCCGAGCGTGCGGCGTTCGCGCCGAAGCGCGCGGCCAGGACGGTCGACGATCTTCCGGCCCTGGTGTCGGAGGCCGCGGGAACGTCGCCGTCGTCGATCGTTCTCAGCCACGAAGGCAGAGACGTCACGTTCGAGGAGTTGGCGGGCAAGCTCGGTGCCGTCTCCAAGGCGATGGGCGCAACTCTGAAGCCGGAGGCTCTCGTGACCGTCGCGCTGTCGCAACTCGTACCGGGCATCCTGCCTGCCCTCGGCGCCGCGGGATACGCCGCAGCGATCACATCGATGATCGGCGCGGCCGAATCGGTGATCGGACGCTGAGAAACCCGCGCTGGACCACACCCCGACCGAAAGAGGGGGATGTGGGCCGGTCGAGGGTGGCAGTAGGGATAATCGATCCCTGAGTGAGTTGTGCGTGTGATTGGGAGGAAAAGTAGATGGTGTCTGGTGGATCCGGTTCGCATTCGACGGCGATCGACGATCTACCTGGGTTGGTCGCCCGCGTTGCAGAGGTCGACGCCGATCGGATCGCGATCGCACTGGGCGGTGTCACCGTCTCGTACGGGGACCTTCATCGTGAACTGAGCAGCTTGGACACCGCGATGGGCGGCGTGCTCGGGGCCGATGCCCTCGTACCTCTCGCTCTGTCCACCGTGGCACCCGGCGCCGTCGAATCAGCCGATGGTGGCCTGGACGGCATCGTGACCGCTGTCGTCGACGACGCGCGTTCGGCTCTCGGAGACGAAGCGCCCGTGCAGTCCGGCGAGGACCTCGACACGTTGCCGTCGCGGTTCCGCGCGCAGGCGGCGCTGACCCCCGATGCAGTCGCCGTGGTCTTCGACGGGACCACTCTCACCTATGCCGAATTCTCTGCGCGGGTCAACCGTCTTGCTCGCAGACTCACCGATCTCGGTGTCGGACCCGACGTTCGCGTCGGACTGTCCATCTCGCGTTCGATCGAGTTGCTCGAAGGCATGTACGCGATCCTGGAGGCAGGTGGCGCGTACGTTCCGATCGATCCCGGCCATCCGGCCGACCGGATCGCCTACGTTCTCGGGATCGCCGAGCCTGCACTCGTACTCACCACTACGACCGAAGAGACCGCGCTCCCGTCCTCGACGGCGACGTTGGCAGTCGACGCCGCGGATCTGTCCGGATACTCGACCGAGCCGCTGACCGACGCCGAGCGAATATTCGGTGCGGCCCGCCCGGCGAACACCGCCTACGTGATCTTCACATCGGGATCGACCGGGCGGCCCAAGGGCGTCGCAGTGTCCCACGAGGCGATCGTCGCCAACCTCGACTGGCGTCAGGCCGACTATCCGCTGACCGCCGACGACGTGGTACTGCAGAAGACTCCGTTCACGTTCGACGTGTCGGTGTGGGAATTCTTCTGGCCGCTGCAGGCAGGGGCGTCGCTCGTCGTCGCTGCGCCGGACGGCCACCGAGACCCCGCGTACATCGCCGAGATCATGGCTGCCCGATCCGTGACCACCACGCACTTCGTTCCATCGATGTTGTCGGTGTTTCTCGGCCAGTTCGGTGAGTCGAACGGCGGTGAGTCGAACGGCGGCGACTTCGACAGCGGCAAGCGAATTCCGAGTCTGCGGCAGGTGTTCGCGTCGGGCGAAGCATTGCCTGCCAGTGCCGCCCGACGTTTCCACTCGCTGTTCGATGCCGAGCTGCACAACCTGTACGGGCCGACCGAAGCTGCGGTCGACGTCACCTTCCACCGGACGGACAGTTCGGATCTGGTGTCGGTGCCCATCGGCGCAGCGGTACCGCGAACCGAATTGCACGTGCTGGACGAGGGATTGAACCGAACGCCGCCCGGGGTACCGGGCGAACTGTACCTCTCCGGTGTGCAGTTGGCTCGCGGATACCTCGGCCGGCCCGACCTGACGTCCGACCGATTCGTCGCCGATATCCACTCGCGCACGGGGGAGCGGATGTACCGCACCGGCGACCTGGTGCGCTGGAACAACGACGGCGTTCTCGAGTACCTGGGCCGCACGGACTTTCAGGTCAAGCTTCGTGGACTACGCATCGAACTAGGTGAGATCGAAGCAGCGTTGCTCGCGCAGGATGCCGTGCAGCAGGCTGTGGTCGTCGTACTCTCGGACGATTCCGAGACCGGCGTCGACGACAGACTTGTCGCTTACGTCGTGACCGACGACGGCACAGCAGATTCCGATGCTTTGGCAGCAGGCGTTCGCTCCGGTTTGCCGGATTACATGGTTCCGGCGGTTTTCGTTGCGCTGGAAGAGTTTCCACTGAATGCAAGCGGAAAGTTGGATCGCAAGGCACTGCCGAAGCCCGATGTCGCGGCGCTCACGGCGGAGTATCGGGCGCCGGCGACCGATGTCGAGCGCACCCTTGTGGCGGTGTTCGAAGACATTCTGGGAGACGGCTCCATCGGGCCCGACGGACTCGGGATCGACGACGATTTCTTCGCGCTCGGCGGAAACTCGCTGAGTGCGACGAGAGCGATCGCCCGCGTCAATGCGGATCTGAAGGTGAAGGTCGACGTCCGCGGATTCTTCGATTCGCCGACCGTCGCCGGACTCGCCGAACTCGTCGACGCCGCACGGTCCTCGGGGGCGTCGGCGCGCGAACCACTGGCGCGCCGTGAGCGCCCCGAACTGGTGCCGTTGTCGCTGGCTCAGCAGCGGATGTGGTTCCTGAACCGGTTGGACCCCGAGTCCGCGGTCGACAACATTCCGGTGGCCATTCGGCTCTCCGGTCTGTTGAACGTGGACGCGCTCGCGGACGCGGTCGACGATGTCGTCGACCGGCACGAGTCCTTACGGACGCTGTATCCCGAGGCGGACGGCGTCGGCCATCAGGTGGTTCGCGAGAGGCTCGACGGTGTGCCCGAGCTCGCGGCGGAGGTCGTCGGCGAGAGCGACCTGTACGGACGAGTGGTCGACATCGTCTCCGGCGGGTTCGATGTAACCACCGAGGTGCCGGTGCGATTGCAGTTGCTCGAGATCTCGGGGACCGAGCACGTGCTGGTCGTCGTCGCCCATCACATTGCGGCCGACGGCTTCTCGATGGTTCCGCTTACTCGAGACATCGTGGCGGCGTACGTCGCACGCAGCGACGGATCGTCGCCGGGATGGGTGCCGCTCGAGGTCCAGTATGCGGACTTCGCGCTGTGGCAGCGATCGGTGCTCGGCTCCGAGAACGACCCGGAATCGTTGATCTCGGCGCAGGAACAGTTCTGGACCGGCGCGTTGGCGGATCTGCCGGATCAGCTGGATCTGCCGGCCGATCGACGGCGTCCCGCAGTGGCGACCGGCCGCGGTGCGACGTATTCGACCGTTGTCGATCCCGAGGTGCGTCGTCGAATCGACGCTCTTGCAGCGCAGTACAACGCAACACCGTTCATGGTCGTGCACGCGGCGTTGTCGGTGTTGCTCGCGCGACTGTCCGGTACCACCGACATCGTCGTCGGGACCCCCGTGGCCGGCCGCGGCGAGGAGATGCTCGACGATCTCGTCGGCATGTTCGTCAATACTCTCGTTCTCCGCGTCGAGGTGAACGGGCGCGAACGGTTCACGGACGTGTTGGCCGCGGCGCGCGTGACGGACCTCGATGCATTCGGCAATGCCGACGTTCCGTTCGAGCGTCTCGTCGAGGTACTCGACCCGGCTCGCTCGCAGGCGAGACATCCCTTGTTCCAGGTACTTCTGGTGTTCCAGAACCTTGGAACCACCACGCTGGAGCTACCTGGACTGACCGTGGCCGGCGTCGATTTCGACACCGCCGTTGCCAAGATGGACCTTCAGGTGACGGTATCCGAACGCCAGGACGCCGAACACGTGAACGGCTGGGCACTCGATTTCACCTATGCCACCGATCTGTTCGACCAGAGCACGATCGAATCCTTGGCGGCGCGCTTCCTGGTGGTTCTCGCTGCAGTCGGTGCAACGCCGGACGTCGTCGTCGGGGAGATCGGCATCGTCGAACCCGCCGAACGGGCACTGGTACTCGACGAGTGGAACTCCACCGAGCACGAGGTCGTCGACCGAACACTTCTCGACGCCTTCCACCGAACTGCAGCGCGGACACCGACCGCTCTCGCGCTGTCGTACGAGGGCGCGAGCCTGACGTACGCCGAATTCGCTTCACGCGTGAGCAGGCTGGCTCGCTACCTCGTCGAGTCCGGTGTCGGCCCCGACGTGCTTGCCGCAGTGGCGATTCGCCGATCGCTCGACATGGTTGTCGCGCTCTATGCAGTGGTCGAAGCCGGTGGCGGCTATGTCCCGATCGATCCCGATCAGCCCGCCGATCGCAACGAGTACATTCTCGACACCGCTGACGTTGCAATCCTGCTGACCACGTCGGCAGACAGTGTTTCATTCGACCCGGAAGATTCGGTCCGGATCGACGAGCTCGACCTCGCCGGATATTCGGATGCGCCGCTGACGGATTCGGATCGCCTGCGGCCGCTGCGTGCGGACCATGTTGCCTACGTGATCTTCACGTCGGGATCGACGGGACGGCCGAAGGGCGTGGCTGTGCCGCACCGCGCGGTCGTCAATCAGATCGCCTGGATCGTCGCGGAGTACGCGCTGGACGATCACGACGTCGTTCTGCAGAAGACGCCGTTCACCTTCGACGTGTCGATCTGGGAACTGTTCGGCTCTCCGGCGTCGGGCGCACGGTTGGTGATCGCACGCCCCGACGGACATCGCGATGCTGCTTACCTCGCCGAGGTGATCTCGTCCGAGGCTGTCACGGCAACCTCGTTCGTTCCGTCGATGGTTCCGGTCTTCGCTGCCGAGATCGCTGCGCGCGGCACGACCTCGTTGCGTCTGATCCAACTCGCGGGTGAGGCCCTCCCGTCGTCGACGGTGACCTCGTTGTCGCGGGCGACCGGAGCCGCTGTCCACAATCTCTACGGTCCGACCGAGTTCACCGTGCACGCGACCTCGCGTCCGGTCGCCGGAGTGGACGGGTGGGATCTGACAGACGCGACAGCTCCGATGGGTCGGCCGGTGTGGAACACCGCCGCGTACGTACTCGACGGGAATCTGCGCCCGGCACCGATCGGCGTGGCGGGCGAACTGTATCTGTCCGGAGTTCAGATCGCCCGCGGCTACCACGGCAGGCCCGGGCTGACCGCGGAACGATTCGTGGCCGATCCCCATCGCGGTGGGCGAATGTATCGGACCGGAGACCTGGTGCGGTGGAATGCATCCGGCGAACTCGAGTACATCGGGCGTACCGACTTCCAAGTCAAACTACGAGGGCTGCGGATCGAGCTCGGCGAGATCGAATCCGTCGCTCGAAGTGCGGCGTTCGTGTCCGACGCAGTGGCTGCGGTCAAGAGTGAGCGACTGGTCCTGTACGTCGTCGGTTCGACGTCGTCGGCGGTCGACGCCGACGAACTCCGCCGCTCGATGGCCCACGAGCTTCCGTCGTACATGGTCCCTGCCGTGGTCGTGATACTCGATGCACTTCCGGCCAATGCCGCCGGAAAACTGGACCGCTCGGCTCTGCCGGAACCCGAGCTCGAGGTTCGCAGCTTCCGGGCGCCGTCCACCCCCGTCGAAGAGATCGTGGCAAGCGTCTTCGGCGACGTGCTGGGCGTGTCGCGTGTCGGCGTCGACGACGATTTCTTCGCGCTCGGCGGAAACTCGCTGATTGCGACGCAGGTGGTGTCGCGGCTCGGCGCCGCTCTCGATACCGCAGTGCCGGTACGGCTGCTGTTCGAGGTCTCGACGGTGGGTGCGCTGGCGGTGCGTATCGAATCCGAGGTCGGCCGCGGAGCACAGATTCCGCTGACGCCACGCGATCGTCCCGACCGAATCCCACTGTCGATGGCGCAGCAACGCATGTGGTTCCTCAATCGCCTCGAACCGCACTCGGCGGTCAACAACATCCCGGTGGCGATCCGGTTGTCCGGCCTGCTGGATCGACATGCACTGCACGTCGCCGTCGCGGACGTGATCTCCCGTCACGAAGCGCTCAGGACGGTCTATCCGGAGGTCGACGGAGTCGGCTACCAAGAAGTGGTGTCGACCAGGTCGGTCATCCCCGATCTGGCACCCATCGACATCGATCCCGATCGGTTGTCGTCCTCGATCGAAGAAACCGTTCTCGCAGGTTTCGATGTCACGACACGAGCCCCGTTCCGCGCGAGTCTGTTCGAGATCTCCTCGACGGAGCATGTCCTGGTGTTCGTGGCGCACCACATCGCGGCCGACGGTTACTCGCTCGGACCGCTGACGAGGGACGTGGTTCGTGCCTACACTGCACGCGCAGCGGGACTCGACCTGGACTGGGAACCGCTTGCTGTGCAGTACGCGGACTACGCACTCTGGCAACGCGAGGTGCTCGGATCCGAGGACGATCCGGACTCCGTCATCAGCGCACAGAAGGCCTACTGGCAGCGCACCCTCGCCGGTCTGCCCGAGCAGCTGGATCTCCCGTTCGATCGCCCGCGTCCCGCCGTGGCCGGCTATCACGGGCGGACGCATCGGTTCGAGATCTCACCGTCGCTGAGAAGCAGCGTGGAAGCGCTTGCCACGCAGCAGCGTTCGACTCCGTTCATGGTGGTTCATGCAGCCGTGGCCGTACTGTTGGCGCGATTGTCCGGCACCGACGACATTGCCGTCGGTGCGCCCATCGCCGGTCGCGGTGAAGCGGCCCTCGACGACATGATCGGCATGTTCGTCAACACACTGGTCCTGCGGACCCACGTCGAGACGTCCGCGACGTTCGAGGACGTCCTCGGCCGGGTTCGCGACGGCGATCTGGCGGCGTTCGCGAACGCCGACATCCCGTTCGAGCGGTTGGTGGAGGTGCTCGACCCGGCGAGGTCCACCGCTCGGCATCCGCTGTTCCAGGTCGCATTGTTCTTCCAGAACCTGGGACGATCGGAACTCCAACTGCCGAATCTCTCGGTATCGGCTGTCGACTTCGATGCCGGGACCGCGAAGTTCGATCTCCAGATCGCGGTGAGCGACACCGAAGACGGTGACCGTTGGTCGGTCGAATTCATCTACGCCACCGATCTGTTCGAGGCGTCGGGCGTCGAGTTGCTGGAAGAGCGGTTGCTGCGAGTGTTGACGGCGGTGACCTCGGATCCGTCGGCGGTGGTCGGCGATATCGAGGTCACCACCGACGCGGAACTCGACGAGCTGGTGCGCGGATGGAACGACACCGATCACGATCTCGACGAGGAGATGCTCCTCGACAGGTTCGCCGAGGTCGCCGCCGAAACGCCTCAGCGGATCGCGTTGGACTACGAAGGCGAATCCCTCACCTACGGCGAGCTCGCCCGGCGCGCGGACGATCTCGCTCATGTGCTGGCCGAAGCCGGAGCGGGTCCGGACACCCTGGTGGCACTTGCGCTGCGTCGGTCGGTCGATCTCGTCGTCGGAATGTATGCCGTACTGCGCGCAGGCGCCGGATTCGTTCCGATCGATCCGGACCACCCTCAGGAGCGGATCGGGTACATCCTCGATGCTGCCGATCCCATCTGCGTGTTGACCAGGGCGGTCGACGAGTTCGTGCCGCCGGGTTCGGTACCGGTCATCGATGTCCGCGCTGTGCCCGACGTCGACGCCACGACCCGTATTCGTCCACGGGTCTCCGACGATTCGATCGCGTACGTGATCTTCACGTCGGGTTCGACGGGCAAGCCGAAGGGCGTCGCGGTGAGTCACCGCGCGATCGTCAATCAGATGGAGTGGATGCAGTCCGAATATGCCCTTGGCGCATCGGATGTGTACCTGCAGAAGACTGCGACGACGTTCGACGTCTCGTTGTGGGGATTCTTCCTGCCGCTTCGAGTCGGAGCGACACTTGTCCTCGCCACGCCCGACGGACACCGCGATCCCGGCTATCTCGCCGAGATCATCTCTCGGGCGTCGGTGACCGTCACCGATTTCGTGCCGACGATGTTGTCGGTCTTCGCTTCCGCCGTTGCGCGTTCGTCCCTGCGGAGTCTGCGGCAGATCTTCGTCATCGGCGAGGCGTTGCCGGGTGAGGCCGTGCGCGACTTCGCGCGAGTGTCCGATGCACGGGTTCACAACTTGTACGGGCCGACCGAAGCCGCCGTGTCCATCACATACGCGGATGTGACGAACACTGCAGCAGGCACGGCCGTGACCATCGGACGACCCGAGTGGAATTCCGCTGTCTACGTGCTGGATTCGCGGCTCAACCCCGTTCCGGTCGGCGTGCCGGGGGAGCTGTACCTGGCGGGCGTTCAGTTGGCGCGCGGTTACCACGGTCGGGTGGATCTGACGTCCGATCGCTTCGTGGCGAACCCGTTCTCCTCGTCGTCCACTGCAGCGAGCAGCCGCATGTATCGCACCGGCGACCTGGTCACGGTCCGGTCCGACGGCAACCTGGACTACATCGGCCGCACGGACTTCCAGGTCAAGTTCCGTGGCCAGCGAATCGAACTCGGCGAGATCGAAGCCGCACTGGCGGCGCACCCGTCGGTGGGGTTGGCGGCAGTGTCGGTGGTATCGACCGAGGCGGGGGATCAGCTCGTCGGGTATGTCGTGCCGTCGTCCGGTGCGAGCGGCGTCGACGTCGACGTGCTTCGATCGGCGGTGGCCGAATCACTGCCCCGCTACATGATTCCCGGTGCCGTCATGGTTTTGAACGAGTTCCCGCTGAACACGTCGGGCAAGCTCGATCGAGGGGCCTTGCCCGATCCCGAGTTCGCGGTCGCTGAATTCCGCGCGCCGAGAACACCGATCGAGGAGATCGTCGCGGGGGTATACGCGGAGGTGCTCGGACGAGGGCGCGTGGGACTCGACGACGACTTCTTCGCCCTCGGCGGCAACTCGCTCGTCGCGACTCGACTGGTGTCCAGGCTGGGAGCCGCATTGGACTCCAGGGTTGCGGTGCGGGCGTTGTTCGAGGCGCCGACCGTCGAGGCACTCGCCGCGCGGGTCGAGTGGAACACCGGTGATCGACTCGCACTGACGGCGATGCCGCGCCCCGATCGCATCCCGCTGTCGTTGGCCCAGCAGCGCATGTGGTTCCTCAACCGACTCGATCCGGAGTCGGCCGTCAACAACATCCCGGCCGCCGTACGGCTGAGCGGTGCACTGGACATTGCCGCGCTGAGGTCGGCGATCGACGACGTCGTCGCCCGTCACGAGACCTTGCGGACGGTGTACCCGGAATCTGCAGGGACCGGTATCCAGGTGATCTTGCCTGCATCCGCCGGACGAACCGACTTCGCGATCGACGATGTCGCGGAGTCCGACGTGTTCGAAGCCGTTGTCTCGATCGTCACGAAGGGCTTCGATGTAACTCGTGTTGCCCCGGTGCGAATCCGGCTGCTCGACATCGACGACACCGAGCACGTGCTGGTTGTCGTCGCGTATCACATTGCAGCCGACGGTTTCTCGATGATTCCACTGATGCGCGACGTCATCACCGCGTACGTCGCGCGGGCTGCCGGTGACGCGCCGGAGTGGTCACCGCTCGAGGTCCAGTATGCGGACTACACCCTCTGGCAACGGCAGGTGCTCGGTTCGTCGGAGGATCCGGCCTCGTTGGTCGCCACACAGGAGTCCTACTGGAGGTCCACTCTCGCGGGGCTGGGCGATCAGCTCGAACTTCCGACCGACCGGCCGCGTCCACCGGTTGCCAGCGGACGGGGAGCATCGCACACCCTTGTGTTGGACGCGGACATCACAGCCGCAGTCGACCGGATCGCGGCCGATCGCGGCGCCACACCGTTCATGGTGGTGCACGCCGCGCTGGCCGTGCTGTTGGCCCGCGAGTCCGGTTCGTCCGACGTTGCGATCGGGACCCCGGTGGCGGGTCGTGGCGAGGCCGTCCTCGACGATCTCGTCGGGATGTTCGTCAACACGCTGGTCTTGCGGACTCCGATCTCGGGTGCTTCCAGCTTCGACGACGTGTTGGCGCGTGTCCGCGAGGTGGATCTGTCGGCATTCGCGCATGCGGACGTACCGTTCGAGCGAGTGGTGGAGGTGGTGGATCCTCCACGATCGCAGGGGCGACACCCCCTGGTGCAGGTACTCCTCACGTTCGCGAACTTCGCGCAGACCTCGTTCGAGCTGCCGGGGCTGACAGCCTCGTCGGTGGACTTCGACTCGGCTGTCGCGAAGATGGATCTGCAGGTGACGGTGACCGAGCCGCAGGAGACATCGGACGGTACGCGATCCCGCACGGTCGAATTCGTCTATGCCACAGATCTCTTCGATCCGGCGACGATTGCCGATCTCGGCCGACGCTTCACCGAGGTATTGGCAGCGGTGACCACGGACTCCGCCGCGCCCGTGGGCGACATCGAATTGGTGGACGCATCCGAACGGTCGTGGCTGCTCGACGAGATCAACGCGACCGAGCACGACGTCGATTCGTCGGCGACGCTTGTGTCGATGTTCGACACTCGGGTCGCGTCGTCGCCGGACGCTGTTGCACTGACATTCGAGGGTGAATCGATCACCTTCGGAGAGTTCGACGCCCGCGTGAACCGACTTGGCCGGTACTTGATCTCGCACGGGGTCGGACCGGACACGACGGTCGCCGTCGCCATGGCGCGCTCGTTCGACTTGATGGTCGGGATCTACGCCGTGATCAAAGCGGGTGGAGCGTACGTGCCCGTCGATCCAGCACAGCCTGCGGACCGCGTCGCGTACATTCTCGACACTGCAGCATCGACGATGGTCCTGACGACGTCCCGTGACCGCACGGACCTCGGTGCCGTCCCTGTCGTCGAGGTCGATCGCGAGAACCTCGCCGATTTCGCCGACGGCCCGATCTCGGACTCGGAGCGGATCCGCCCGTTGACATCGCTGCACAGTGCATACGTGCTGTTCACTTCCGGGTCGACGGGAAAGCCGAAGGGTGTGACGATCGACCATCGCGCGATCGTCAATCGCCTGGTGTGGATGCAGTCCGAATACGAACTCGCGCCGTCCGACATCGTCGTGCAGAAGACGCCTGTGACGTTCGACGTGTCGGTCTGGGAATTGTTCTGGCCCTTGCATATCGGTGCGCGACTTGTCATCGCCAAGCCGGACGGCCACCGTGACCCGATCTACCTCGCCGACCTCGTCGCCGACGAAGGGGTGACCGTCGCGCATTTCGTTCCGTCGATGCTCGGAGTGTTCGCCGGCGAGAGTGCTACTGCTCGCGCCGTATCCCTCCGGTTGGTCTTCGCCTCCGGCGAAGCACTTCCGGTGTCGACGGCCCGTGCACTGACCGCCGTCCTCCCGTCCGCGCGTCTGATCAACCTGTACGGTCCGACCGAGGCCGCGGTCGACGTGACGTTCCACGAGGTCACCGAATCGGACACAGCGGGTATCCCCATCGGTCGGCCGGTGTTCAACACGACAGTGTTCGTACTGGACGGACGTCTGCGTCCGGTGGGCGTCGGCGCGGTAGGCGAGCTCTACCTCGGTGGTATTCAGCTCGCTCGTGGCTACGCCTCACGCGCGGACCTGACTGCCGAGCGATTCGTCGCCGATCCGTTCGGCTCGAACGGAGAGCGGCTGTACCGCACCGGCGACCTGGTCCGGTGGAACCGCGAAGGAGAACTCGAGTACATCGGTCGTTCGGACTTCCAGGTCAAGCTGCGCGGCCTGCGCATCGAACTCGGTGAGATCGAAACCGCCGTTCTCGACTCGGAATCGGTGGCACAGGCGGCCGTACTGGTTCGGGGCGATCGTCTTGTCGCCTACACGGTTCCGTCGCGCGGGAGTTCGGTAGACATCGCGGCGGTCAAAGCGCGACTGTCGACGGCATTGCCGGAATACATGGTGCCGACAGCGTTCGTCGTGCTCGACGAGTTCCCGTTGAACACCGCCGGAAAACTGGACCGCAAGGCACTGCCGGATCCGGTGCTCGCGGCAGGTGAGTTCCGCGCGCCCGTGACCGGCGTCGAGCGGAGCGTCGCCGACGTGTTCGGTGACGTCCTCGGCCTCGAACGCGTCGGACTCGACGACGACTTCTTCGCGCTCGGTGGCAATTCGCTCATCGCGACGCAGGTCGTCTCGCGAGTCGGTGCCGCTCTCGATGCGTCCGTCCCGGTCAGGATGTTGTTCGACGCATCGACGGTCGGATCGTTCGCGGATGCGGTGTCGGCACTGGAAGGTACAGGCGGTCGTCCGGCACTGGTCGCCGGTGACCGACCGAGAAGAATTCCGTTGTCGCTTGCGCAGCAACGTATGTGGGTCCTCAACCATGTGGATCCCGAGTCGGGCGCCTACAACATTCCACTGGCGGTCCGTCTGACCGGTCGGCTCGACGTCGACGCTCTCGGTGCGGCCGTTGCCGACGTCGTCGCCCGACACGAATCGCTGCGGACGATCTATCCGTCCGACGCGGACGGCCCGGAGCAGCGGATACTCGCGGCCTCGGAGGTCTCGTTCGATCTGAGTCCGAAGGAGGTCGCCGACGCCGACGAAGCCTGGCGATCCGTCGCCGAACTCGTACTCGGCGGCTTCGACGTCGCTGCCGCGGTTCCGGTTCGGGTAGGACTGATCCAGGTCTCGCCCACCGACCACGTATTGGCGCTCGTGGTGCATCACATTTCCGCCGACGGCGCGTCCATCGCTCCGCTCGCACGCGACGTGATGGTGGCCTACTCGGCGAGAACCGAAGGGAAGCAGCCGGAGTGGACCGCACTCCCCGTCCAGTACGCGGACTTCGCGCTGTGGCAACGTGAGGTGCTCGGCACCGTCGAGGACGCAGGCTCGGTTGCAGCGAAGCAGCTGCAATTCTGGAACAGCGAGCTCTCGGGTAGCCCGGACACACTGGATCTGCCGACAGACCGCCCGCGCCCCGCGACGCAATCGATGCAGGGACGATCCGTCGACTTCGAGGTGGATGCTGCAGCGCACGCCGGGCTCGTGGAGTTCTCGCGAGATCGCGGCACGTCGCTGTTCATGGTTGTTCATGCGGGTCTGGCCGTCTTGCTCGGCCGACTCAGTGGCAGTAGCGACATCGTCGTCGGTACGCCGGTCGCGGGTCGAGGCGCAGCCGAACTCGATGAACTGGTCGGCATGTTCGTCAATACGCTGGCGCTGCGAACGCAGGTCGATTTCGGTGGGACGTTCTCCGGACTGGTCGACGACGTGCGAGCGGTCGACCTCGGTGCATTCGGCAATGCCGACCTGCCGTTCGAAAGTATCGTCGACGCCGTTGCTCCCACCCGATCGCAAGCCAGACATCCGATCTTCCAGGTCGCACTGTCTTTCCAGAACCTCGAGCGTGTCAGGCTGGATCTTCCGGGATTGACGGTCGAAGGCCTCGATGCGGGCGAGTTGGGTGCCAAGTTCGATCTGCAGTTCACGGTGGAGGCGCGTACCGACGAGAACGGCTCCGCGGCAGGATTGTTCGGATCTCTCCTCTACGCACGAGATCTCTACGACGAAGGCACCGCTCGTTCGTTCACGGACAGGCTGACTCGTATCCTGGTGGCCGTTGCCGAGGATCCCTACACCATCGTCGGCGACATCGACATCATGTCGGAGAAGGAACGCCTGCAGACGGCACATCACGCGTCCACCGACGACGCGGCGGAGCCCACGCTCGTCATGGATCGATCGCTGCCTCAGGTGATCGGTGCTGTCGTCGAACAGGATCCGGACGCGCCCGCGATCGCGTACGGCGGAGAGGAGCTGTCCTACCTCGAAGTCGAGGGCCGGGCGGCACGGCTTGCGCGGGTTCTCATCGACGCCGGTGTCGGCCCCGCCGACCGGGTCGTTGTTGCGTTGCCCGTCTCGGTGGAGTGGGCGGTTGCGGTGCTCGCGACCGCCCAGGCGGGTGCGGCGGTTGTCGTGGGCGAGGTCGGCCACGACGCGGCGAGCCTGGTGACGGCAGCCGGTGCCACAGCGGTGATCGGCACGGCTGCCACCGACGGCGTACCCGGCGCGGCGTCGTTCGCGATCGACGATTCGACCATTGTGGACGCCGTTGCAGCAGCGTCGCCCCGTCCGATCGCATATTCGGCCCGAACGAGGCTCCTCGGCGTCGATGATCCGGCAGTGATCGTGGTGGGCGACGACGGCCGGGTTGTCGAATTGGCACAGGGTGAACTGGTTGCTGCGCTGAGCGGCTTCACCGGCAGACTGGCAATGAACTTCGAGTCTCGGGTCCTCGCATCGCCGGAGACGGGGCAACCGTGGCAGCTGACCGCGCTGCTGTCTTCGTCGCTCGTGGGCGCGGCCTGGGTCGTACCGGTGGGCGACGAGGACGGAGAACTTCTCGACATCGTTCTCGACGAGTGGGTCACTCATGCGATCCTCGGCGACTCGGGGTCGAGCGTGTTGGACAGCGACGAACTGGACGATCTCGAGTCCGTCGTTCTCACCGATGTGGGCGAGGCGGGGAACCCGACGGTCACCGAGCACGAGAGCATCTCGATCGTCACCGACGTCCGTCCATTCGGTCGGCCGTAGCCGCGACACCCTCGTTACCGGCGTATACCTACTCACCGGTAACGAGCGGTGCGCGCCGCTCGATGAACAGGTCGTGTTCGAAACTTCAGGCCTTCGAACCGCAGGTCGAGGGCGATACGAAGGGGCGATAGTCGAAGTGCGCGCGAGATCAAGGGACAATGCATTCATGCACTACATGGTTCGAGTCGCATGAGCGGCGATCGTCTGCCGGGTGATGTCACGGGTCGGACGGGGGCTCGTCGTGCGCGCCCACCTCGGCCGCGCCGGACTCGAAACACCACCGCCCTGCTGTCGCAGATATTGACAGCGGCGGTCGAGCAGAACCCGAACCAGACCGCGGTGGTGTCCGGCGACCGCAGCATGTCCTACGCCGAACTCGATCGCCGCTCGTCGAAGATCGCGCGTGTGTTGATCGCCCAGGGCGTCGGTCCCGAGCACGTGGTGGCCGTCGGCATCACCCGATCTCTCGAATCGGTTCTGGCGGTATGGTCCGTGGCGAAGACCGGGGCGGCGTTCCTTCCGGTCGACCCGACGTACCCGGCCGACCGCGTCGAGCACATGCTGTCCGATTCCGGTGCGCGCGTCGGACTCACCACGACAGCCTTCCGCGATCGACTGTCCGGTTCTTGTCGGTGGAACGTCCTCGACGCCGCCGAGTTCGAGGCTGCACTCGGTTCGGTGTCGGACGAGAAGGTCCTCGTATCCGACCGCATTTCGCCCTCACGTACCGACAGTCCCGCGTACGTCATCTACACGTCGGGATCGACAGGTCTCCCGAAAGGGGTGATCGTCACCCATGGTGGAATCGCCGATCTCGCAGGCGAGCAGCTCGATCGTTACGGCCTGACGCCGACCTCTCGTACCCTTCACTTCGCCTCTCCCAGCTTCGACGCCTCGGTCCTCGAACTGTTGATGGCAGTCGCTGCGGGATCGACGATGATCATTGCCCCGACCGACATCTACGGAGGACGCGAACTCGCCGACTTCCTGCGTGAGAACGGCGTCACGCATGCCTTCGTGACGCCGGCAGCGCTCGCCTCCGTCGATCCGGCCGGCGTGGACTCTCTCGAGGTCGTCATCGTCGGCGGCGAGAACTGCCCGCCCGAACTCGTGGAATCCTGGGGGCGAGATCGTCGGTTCTTCAACGCGTACGGCCCCACCGAATCCACGGTGGCCAGCAATATTTCCGACGCTCTGGTTCCCGGAGATCCCGTCGCCATCGGCCGTGCGATCGCCGGAACGACAGCGCACGTACTCGACCGTCGCCTTCGGCCGGTGCCGAGCGGCGTGGCGGGTGAGCTGTATCTGGCAGGAGCAGGGTTGGCGCGAGGCTACCGGGCCAGAGCGGCCTTGACGTCGGACCGGTTCGTTGCAAACCCATTCGCGGACAACGCAACCCGTATGTATCGAACGGGCGATGTCGTGCGTGGATCGGCATCCGGATCGCTCGAATTCGTTGCACGAAACGATTTCCAGGTGAAGGTTCGCGGCTTCCGAATCGAACTCGGTGAGATCGACACGGCGTTGACCGCTCACCCTGCTGTCGCGTTTGCCGTCACGATCGGTGTCGACGGGCCGACCGGCGACACGGCACTCGTGTCCTATGTTCGGCCCACGGGCGCAGACGCTCCCGATCGGACCGAACTGGCGGCATTCCTTGGCCGTTCGCTGCCCAAGCACATGATTCCGTCGTCGATCATGATCATCGACTCGGTACCCCTGACGCCTGCGGGCAAGCTGGATCGCGACAGTCTTCCAGACCCTCTGTTCGCCGCCAAGGAATATCGCGCACCCGGCACGGACGCCGAGAAGGCGGTCGCCGCCGTCTTCTCCGAGATCCTGGGAGTCGAGCAGGTCGGAGTTCACGACGACTTCTTCGAACTCGGAGGCAACTCACTGTCGGCGACACGATTGGCGGCGCGCATCGGTGCATCGCTCGATGTGAGTTTCGGTGCAAAGGAAGTGTTCGAGGACTCGACGGTCGCCGGGCTCGCCCGCGCTGCCGACTCCAAGGTCGGGGGACCACGCCGTATCGCTCTGGGCGAGGGGTCGCGGCCCGCTCGAATCCCGTTGTCGCCTGCCCAGCAACGTATGTGGTTCCTGAACCGATTCGATGCGCACTCTGCTGCCTACAACATTCCCATTGCCATCAGGCTGACCGGTGCGCTCGATGTCGACGCTCTGCGCGGTGCCATCGGGGATGTCGTCGCCCGCCACGAACCACTGCGCACGATCTACCCGTCCGACGCGGACGGTCCGCTGCAGAAGATTCTGCCGGAAACCGAGCTCGTCGACGTCCCCGTCGTCGACGTCACCGAGGCATCGATCGTCGGTGCAGTGCAGGAAACGGCATCGACGTCGTTCGATGTCACGACCGAGGTTCCGGTACGTGTCCGGCTGTACCGATTGTCGGAGTCCGATTACGTGTTGGCGTTCGTCGTCCAACACATCTCGGCCGACGGTGGGTCCATGGGACCGCTGACTCGCGACGTGATGCTGGCGTACGCGGCGCGCGCCGCGGGGGACTCCTCGGCCCGGCCCCCGCTCGCTGTCCAGTACGCAGATTTTGCGGTGTGGCAGCGGAAGGTGCTCGGGAGCGAGGACGACACGAATTCCGTTGCTCATCAACAGCTGTCGTTCTGGAAGTCCGAATTGGCGGGGCTACCGGATCAGATCGAGCTCCCGACGGACCGTCCTCGGCCCGCGGTGCAGTCGTTCGTCGGTGGCAAGATCGACTTCAGCGTCGGCGCGGATGTGCAGGATGCACTGACGGTGCTGGCGCGCGGGATGAACGCGACCCTGTTCATGGCTGTCCATGCAGCGTGGGCTGCAGTGTTGTCGAGGTTGTCGGGCTCGACCGATATCGCAGTGGGTTCTCCGATCGCCGGGCGTGGAGAGGCCGCGCTCGATGATCTGATCGGGATGTTCGCCAACACGCTGGTCTTCCGCACCGGCATCGATCCGGCTGCGCGTTTCGACGAACTCCTCTCCACCGTGCGCGAGGCCGACGTCCGCGGACTCGCGAACGCCGACGTACCGTTCGAGCGTCTCGTGGAGGTACTCAATCCGGCACGGTCGACGTCGCGCCATCCGCTGTTCCAGGTCGGGCTGTCGTTTCAGAACCTCGAGAAGACAGAGTTCGAGTTGCCGGGACTGACGGTGTCCGGCGTCGAGGCGGACGCCGAAGTGGCACAGTTCGATCTGCATCTCATCGTGTCGGATCAGTACGACGAGACAGGGACGCCCACCGGCATGGGCGCAACGTTGAAGTACGCGACGGCGTTGTTCGACGATGCCACCGCGCGGTCGATCGCTGATCGGTTCGTGGCGTTCCTGGAGGCGGTGGCCGAGGATCCGGGTGCGGTGGTGGGTGATGTGGACATCGTGAGTCCGGCCGAACGTGGCGTGGTGGTCGAATCGTGGAATGACACTGCGCACCGCCTGGACTCGGGTGCGACGTTGGTGTCGTTGTTCGATGCTCGTGTGGCGGCCGAGCCGGGTTCGACTGCGTTGGTGTTCGGTTCGCTGTCGTGGACGTACGCGGAGTTCGATGTGCGGGCGAATCGTCTTGCGCGGTATCTGGTGTCGATCGGTGTGGGTCCCGAGTCGTCGGTTGCGGTGGCGATGCGGCGGTCGGAGTCGATGGTGTTGGCCATGTTCGCCGTGGTGAAGGCGGGTGGTGCGTACGTGCCGGTCGATCCTGATCAGCCGGCGGATCGGACGGGGTACGTTCTGAGTTCTGCCGACCCGGTGGCGGTGTTGGTCGCCGGTCGGGACGGTAGTTGGGATGTGCCGGTGGGTGCGGGTGTCCCTGTGGTGGATGTGGAGTCGGTGGAGGTCGGTTCGTTCGACGCGGGTCCGGTGTCGGATCGCGATCGGCGTGGTGTGCTGCGGCCGGACAATGCCGCTTATGTGATCTTCACATCGGGTTCGACGGGGCGGCCCAAGGGTGTGACGGTGTCGCACCGGGCTGTGGTGAATCAGCTCGAGTGGAAGCGCGCGGAGTACGGGCTCGGCGCCGGGGACGTGTCGTTGCTCAAGACTGCGGCGACGTTCGATCTGTCGGTGTGGGAGTTGTGGTCGTGGGCCACCTCCGGTGGTCGGTTGGTGATCGCGTCGGCTGAGGGTCATCGGGATCCGGTGTATCTGGCGTCGCTGATCGAGCGCGAGTCGGTGACGACGTTGCATGTGGTGCCGTCGGTGCTGGGGGCGATCGTTTCGGCGGCGGGTGGGGCGTTGCCGTCCTCGGTGCGGCGGGTGTTGGCGATCGGTGAGGCGCTGCCTGCATCGACTGCTCGCGCGGTGTTGGACGGCGGTGCGCGGCTGGGGCGGGATGTGCGGTTGGACAATGTGTACGGGCCGACGGAGGCGGCAGTGTCGGTGACGTCGAATCGGGTGGAGTTGCCGGTGGATGCGGTGGTTCCGATCGGCAGCCCGGAGTGGAATTGTCGTGTGTTCGTGTTGGATTCGCGTCTTCATCCGGTGCCGGTGGGTGTCGTGGGCGAGTTGTATCTCGCTGGAGTGCAGTTGGCGCGTGGGTATGCGGGCCGAGAGGATCTGACGGCGGAGCGTTTCGTGGCGGATCCGTTTTCCTCGGGCAGTCGGATGTATCGCTCGGGTGACCTGGTGAGGTGGACGGCCGGCGGTGTTCTCGATTATGTGGGTCG
Organism: Rhodococcus sp. (in: high G+C Gram-positive bacteria); assembly: GCF_023264675.1. GTDB lineage: Bacteria > Actinomycetota > Actinomycetes > Mycobacteriales > Mycobacteriaceae > Rhodococcoides. The sequence goes on along the minus strand of NZ_JAHFVG010000049.1, from coordinate 6,824 downwards.
TTCGGATTTTCAGGTGAAGGTACGGGGGTTCCGGATCGAGTTGGGTGAGATCGAGTCGGTGCTCGGGTCGCTCGACGGTGTTCGGGATGCGGTGGTGATCGCGCGGAGCGACGATCGTGTGGGCGACCGCTTGGTGGCGTATGTGGTCGGTGATGCTGCGTTGGATGTCGAGAATGTGAAGAGGATTGCGGGGGAGCGACTTCCGTCGTACATGGTGCCGTCGGCGCTCGTCGTGCTGGATGCGTTGCCGTTGACGGTGAACGGGAAGTTGGACCGTACGGCATTGCCGGAGCCGGAGGTTCGGGTGCGGGAGTTCCGGGCGCCGTCGTCGGCGGTGGAGGAGAATGTGGCGGGTGTGTTCGGCGAGGTGCTGGGAGTCGAGCGGGTGGGGTTGGACGACGATTTCTTCGAGCTCGGTGGCAACTCGCTGATCGCGACGCAGGTCGTCGCGCGACTGTCCGAGTTCGCCGAGTTCTCGATACCACTGTTGTGGATGTTCTCGGGATCGACGGTCGAAGAATTGGCTGCTCGTGTCGAGGCGGGACCGCCGGAGGCTGCAGGCGCCACGGATGCTCTCGGTGTGGTACTTCCCATCCGGACGTCGTCCGGCGGTCGTCGCCTGTGGTGCATCCACCCCATCGTCGGAATCTCCTGGGCGTTCGCCGGACTCGCCGTAAGCCTCGACGAGAGATGGGACATCGCTGCATTGCAGTCTCCTGCTCTCTCGGAAGAGGGATGGAACCCACGGACGATCGAGGACTGGGCGTCGCGCTACGTCGACGAGATCCGTGCCGTTCAGCCCGACGGTCCGTACGACCTGCTCGGTTGGTCTCTCGGCGGAGTGCTCGCCCACGCCATCGCCGTTCGATTGCAAGCCGACGGTGACGTCGTCTCGACGCTCGCCATGATGGACAGCTACGCCGGGAGCAGTGGCTCCATGTCGGAGCTCGGCGAGAACGTCTCACCGATGACTCTGACCGACTTGTTCGGCGCTCTGCTTCCGCCCACCGTGGACGATGAAACCGCAGTCTCGGTCGAGTCGATCGCGGAAACCGTTGCCGCGCTTCCCGCGCCGTTCGGCGATATTTCTCCCGATCGAGTCGAACGAATGATCACGAGCGCGAGTAGTGCAACGGTCTTGATCGAGAAGTACGTCCCCGCGAAGTTCATCGGACGGCTGATCTACTTCACCGCGGGAATGGACGATCCGTCAGGAACCATCGGGGCTTCGGGGTGGGCTTCGTTCGTCTCCGACGGGGTGGACAATCATGTATTGGAGACGACGCACTGGGGGATTGCTGCTCCCGGTCCGTTGGCGGCCATCGCCGCAACGGTGAACGCCGAAGGTCTGTGAGCTGAGCCAGCCGACCAATGGCCGGTTACGACCGGTGAAACCGTACGAACGAATGCAAGTGATGGCCAGCACGCGCATCGGGTTTGTTTGCAACTCGGACACAACAACCGAATTCGACGGTCCGTCATGGACGGACAGCGTTTTTCTGCTGGTCAACCGACGTTCGTGGAAAAGCGCCGTAACCGTGCTGTAATGAATTGTTGCGGCGCATTCGCAATTTTCTGCGTGCGTGCCGAGGCGGCGGTGAGACCTGACGGTCTCGTCGGACAATTCGACGGTCGAGGGGTTTCACACGTATGAGTTCGCGGTCCACGTCGGCAACTTCGTCATCAGATCGGGCGAAGGGGGATCGGGCGAAGGCAGACCGTGCACCGCGTAGCCGCAAGCCGAAGCGAATGCGCGCAAGCATGTTGCCGGCCTTGTTGGCCGGCGCAGTCGAACGCGACCCGTCGGCCGTGGCGATCGTCGATGGAGGCCGGTCGGTCACCTACGCGGAACTCGACGTCCGTTCCTCGCGGCTGGCGCGGCTGCTCATCTCACGAGGGGCCGGGCCGGAGTCGGTCGTCGCGGTAGCGGCGACGCGGTCGATCGAGTCGGTCACTGCGATCTGGGCCGTCGTCAAGTCCGGCGCCGCGTTTCTGCCGGTCGACCCGTCGTATCCCGAGGACCGGATCCGCCATATGCTCGGTGATTCCGGTGCGGCACAGGGCATCACGACGTCTGCGCAGGAAATGCACCTGCCGCAGACGTGCTCGTGGTGGGTCATCGACGATGTCGACTCTCTCCGTGCGCTCGACGAGTTCTCGGGCGAGCCGATCGGGGTGATCGAGCGTACCGCCACACTGCGGGCAACCAATCCCGCCTACATCATCTACACCTCGGGTTCGACCGGAACTCCGAAGGGCGTCGTTGTCACGCATGCGGGCCTCGCTCCGCTGACGGCGCATGCCGTGCGCAGTCTCGCACTCACTCCGCAGTCGCGCACCCTGCACTTCACCTCTCCCAGCTTCGACGTGTCGGTCTTCGACTATCTGATCGCAATCGGTTCCGGTGCGACGATGGTCATCGCCCCGCCGGACAATTACGGCGGCGACGAGTTGAAGGCACTGCTGCGACGCGAACGCATCTCGCACGGATTTTCCACTCCGGCAGCACTCACGTCCATCGACGGCGAGGGGCTGGAGGATCTGAAAGCGCTTGTCGTGGGCGGGGAATCGTTCGGCGCGGACCTCGTGGCCAAATGGGCACCGGGTCGGTCGTTGGTCAACGGCTACGGACCGACCGAATCGACGATCTTCGCGACCATGTCCGCCCCCCTGGCGGTCGGTGAACCTGTCACGATGGGTAGCCCCGTCGACGGGACCACGGCGTACGTCCTCGACGGTCGATTGTCGGCGGTGCCACCCGGCGTCGCGGGCGAGCTGTATCTCGGTGGAGCGGGCATCGCCCGGGGGTACCACGACCGATCCCCCCTCACCGCGGCACGCTTTCTCGCGGATCCACGGGATCCGTCGGGCGGACGGATGTATCGAACCGGCGACATGGTCCGACTCGATGGGGCAGGTCGGCTGGAATACCTCGGCCGCAACGATTTCCAGGTGAAGATCCGTGGGTTCCGGATCGAACTCGGCGAGGTCGACGCCGTACTCGGCGCGCACCCGGATGTCGATTTCGCATTGACGATGGGTATCGACGCCGGTGCGGGCAGCACGGCTCTGGTGTCGTACGCGCTCCCCGTTTCCGGTGCATCCCCCGAGCCCGCGACTGTGCTGGAGTGGATGGGGCGTTCGCTGCCGGCGCACATGGTGCCGTCCGCCCTGGTGCTCATCGATCACGTGCCGTTGACCGGAGCGGGGAAGGTGGACCGCGCCGCGCTTCCGGCACCGGAGTTCGCCTCGCGTGAGTACCGCGCGCCCTCGACGCCGACGGAGATCGCCGTCGCGGACGTGTTCACCGACCTGCTCGGACGCGAGCAGGTCGGTGCCGACGACGACTTCTTCGAGCTCGGTGGCAACTCGCTCATCGGGACGCAGGTCGCAGCGCGCGTCGGCTCTCGCCTGCACCGACGAGTTCCTGCGCGGCTGTTGTTCGATGCGCCGACGGTGTCCGCGCTGGCGGCCGCGATCGACTCCGAGGCACAGGATCAGTGGGTGGATCTCGTCGCCGGTGAGCGACCCGACCGGCTCCCGCTGTCGCTGGCGCAGCAACGAATGTGGTTTCTCAATCGGTTCGATCCGACATCGTCCGCCTACAACATCCCTGTTGCAGTTCGGCTTTCGGGCTCCCTCGACATTGCGGCACTCGAATCCGCCGTGACGGACGTGGTCGAGCGCCACGAATCGCTTCGCACGATCTACCCGGCCGACGACGACGGACCCCGTCAGGTCGTTCTCGATGCGGAAGGTGCCGCGGTGCGTATTCGCCGGGCATCCACGACCGAGTCCGCCGTGACCGAGGACGTCATGGCCAGCCTCGACGCCGCATTCGACGTGACGAGCGAGGTGCCGATTCGAATCTCGCTGCTCGCCGTCACCGAGACCGAACACGTTCTCGTCGTGGTGGTACACCACATTGCCGCCGACGGCTCTTCCGTCGGGCCGTTGACCCGTGACGTCATGCTCGCGTACTCCGCGCGGGCGAACGGCGATGCGCCCACCTGGACGCCCCTGGAGGTCCAGTACGCGGACTACACGTTGTGGCAGCGCACGATGTTGGGCAGCGAGAAGGACACCGAATCGGCTGCTTACGCGCAACTCGAGTTCTGGAAGTCCCAACTCGCCGGGCTGCCCGATCAGTTGGACTTACCGTTCGACCGACCGAGGCCCGCCGTGCAATCACTGGCAGGCGGTGAGATCTCGTTCGAGCTGACCCCCGAGTTGCACGCGGAGCTGCAGGACATCGCGCGCGCGTCGAATGCGTCGCTGTTCATGATCGTCCACGCCGCGTGGGCGGTGACCGTATCGAGGTTGGCCCAGCGAGACGACATCGCCATCGGGTCGCCGATAGCGGGCCGCGGGGAGGCGAAGTTGGACGACTTGATCGGAATGTTCGCCAACACAATCGTTTTCCGAACACATGTGCCGTCGAATTCTCGATTCGACGAATTCTTCGCAACGGTGCGCGACACCGACCTCGAAGCGTTCGGACATGCCGACGTACCGTTCGAAACGCTCGTCGAGGTACTGGACCCGGTCCGCTCGACGTCCCGCCATCCGCTGTTCCAGGTCGGGCTGTCTTTCCAGAATCTCGCGCCGACCGAACTGGCTCTGCCGGAACTGACCGTCACCGGTCTCCGTGCCGACGCCGAAGTGTCGAAGTTCGATCTTCACCTCGTCGTCACCGATACGTATGCGGGCGACGGAACGCCGACGGGTATGAATGCTGCGCTGACCTACGCGTCGTCGTTGTTCGATCGTTCCACCGCTGCCGCTGTCGCCGATCGATACAAGCGTGTCCTCCGGGCCATTGCGGAGAACCCACACATCCGGATCGGCGACATCGACCTGCTCGACCCGGCCGAACGTGACGAGATCGTCGAACAGCGCAACCGGACCGCGGTCGAGACCGACGCGGACACGACGCTCGTGTCTCTGTTCGACACCTCGGTCGCCACGGATCCCGATGCGACCGCGATCGTGTTCCAGGGGGCGTCGTGGACGTACGCCGAGTTCGACGCCCGAGTGAACGCCCTCGCTCGCTATCTGATCGCTCGCGATATCGGACCGGAAACCCTGGTGGGACTGGCATTTCCGCGTTCGGTAGAACTGCTCGTCGCGATGTATGCCGTGATCAAGTCCGGCGCCGGTTACGTTCCGCTCGATCCGCAGCAGCCGAAGAACCGTATCGACCACATCCTCGGAACCGCTGACGTCGCCGCCGTGCTGACGACCTCTCACGTCGGCTTCGCGGTGGACACCGAGTGTGACATCGTGCTGACGGACGAACTCGATCTTGCCGAGACGAATTCCGATCCCGTTCTCGACGGAGAGCGAATCTCACCGCTTCGCCCGGCCAACACCGCATACGTGATTTTCACCTCGGGCTCCACCGGTACTCCGAAAGGCGTGTCGATCAGCCACCGGTCTGTCGCCAATCAGCTCCAGTGGCTGCAGCACGAGTACGGACTCGGCCAGGGCGACGCTGCGGTGCTCGGGACGCCGGTGACGTTCGACCTGTCGGTGTGGGAGCTGTGGTCGATGCTCACCGTCGGCGGTCGAATGGTGATCGCGGAACAGGATCGACACCGTGAGCCCGACTATGTGAACCGCCTGATGTCGTCGGAGAACGTGACGACGCTGTTCGTCGTACCGTCGATGCTGACCGCGCTCGTGAACTCCGGGGGGTTGCCGGACAGTCTGGAGCGTGTCCTGGTGATCGGGGAAGCATTCCCACCGCGCACTGCCGCGGAAGCGCTGCACGGCAACACCTTCCGGCTGGATAATCTCTACGGTCCTACCGAGGCCACCGTGTCGGTCACCCGGCACCGGATCGAGACTGTTCCGACCGACGCCGTGCCGATCGGGCTGCCGGAGTGGAACACCCGTGTGTTCGTGCTCGACGATCGGTTGTGCCCGGTGCCCGACGGTGTGGTCGGTGAGCTCTACCTTGCGGGCGTCCAACTCGCGCGTGGCTACGTGGGACGACCGGAACTGACCGCCGAGAGGTTCGTCGCCGATCCGCACGGCCGCGGCGAGCGTCTGTATCGCACCGGTGACCTCGCACGCTGGACACGAGCGGGAACCCTCGATTTTCTCGGACGTGCCGACTTCCAGGTCAAGATCCGCGGATTCCGGATCGAACTCGGTGACATCGAATCGGCCCTCGGGACGATCGACGGTATCGCTGAAGCCGTGGTGATCGACCGGGAGGACCGACACCTCGGTGTTCGGCTGGTGGCCTATATCGTCGGTGAGAGCGACGCCGTCGACACCGCGCGCGTGAAGAGGGTGCTCGCTCGCGAACTTCCGTCGTACATGGTGCCTGCAGCCTTCGTCGTTCTGGACGCGGTGCCGCTGACCGTCAACGGCAAACTCGATCGCGCAGCGCTGCCCGCGCCGACCTTCGAGATGACCGAGTTTCGCGCGCCGACCACTCCGGTGGAGCAGACCGTCGCCGAGATCGTCTCGTCGTTGCTCGGAGTTTCCCGCGTCGGTGCCGACGACGATTTCTTTGCGCTGGGCGGCAATTCGCTGCTGGCCACCCAGTTGGTGTCTCGGCTCGGGTCAGCACTCGACACGCAGGTCTCGGTTCGCGCTGTGTTCGAGGACCCGACGGTGGTGGCGCTCGCGGCGCGTGTCGAGGTGCACGCCGGTAGCGGCGCCGGAGTGCCCCTGAAGGCCAGACCGCGGCCCGATGTCGTCCCGTTGTCGCTCGCGCAGCGGCGTATGTGGTTCCTCGGACGGCTCGACCCCGGCTCGACCACCGAGAACATCCCGGTGGCCGTTCGCCTCACCGGCGAACCCGACTTCGA
>NZ_JAHFVG010000048.1 GCF_023264675.1 Rhodococcus sp. (in: high G+C Gram-positive bacteria) | reverse complement strand
CGGGGTTGCGGTGATCGAAGGGGACGATGTGGTCGAGTTGGCATCGTGCGGAGGGGATATCGCAGTTGGGGAAGGTGCAGGTGCGGTAGGCGGTGCGGACGGCGGCGGCGGTTGCGGCGGAGGGTTTGTAGGTCAGGGCGCCGGGTGGGGGTGTGGTGAGGGTGCCGTGGCCGGTGGCGTCGAGGATGCCGGTGGTGGGGTTGCCTTGGTGCTGGGCGACGAGGGCGGCGATGTACTGACTCAGGGCAGAGTCCTGCGCTGAGGTGGAGGCTGGCGGCCGTACGTTGCCGGGGTCGGGTGGTAGTGAGGCTGCGGGGCGTATCCGTCCACGCCCGAGGATGCGGGTCAGGGCGACCGGCGGTGTGGGTGTTGCAGTGGGTGCGGGGTCGGTGGGTGCGGGGTCGGTGGGGGAACTCGACTCCGGGGGCGTGGCGTTCGCCGCGGGTGTTGTCTCTTCTTCGGGTGCAGGCTCGGGCTCGTCGTCGGGTCTGGCGTCGTCGTCCGGCCCCGCCTGTCCTTCGGCCGCGTACTTCTCGTCAGCTGCGTTCTCTTTGTCGATCCCGGTCTCGTCCGCAGCTGGTGTCTTCCTCTGCGCCGCGTCTTCCGGTTCGTTCTGCGAGTGTTGTTCTGGTGCAGTGCTGTCTGCTGTGTTTTCGGGGGTGTTGTCGGGGGTGTGGAGGATGGTGACGAGTTCGGTGAGGATGGCTTGCCAGCGGGCGTCGTCGGCGAGCAGTGCGACGAGGGTGGGGTCCAGGGGTGTGCCGTCGGCGAGGGTGGCGGGCTGGGACGTCAAGCCGAGGAGTGCTTCGACGGTGATGAGGATCTGCAGGAGGTGTCCGCGGCGGGGTGGGTTGGTGTCGGCGTCCCCGGCGACGGGGCAGTCGGCGCCTCGGTCGCAGTGGCATTCGAGGGCATGTTCGCCGTGGAGGAGGGCGAGGAATCCGTCGAGGCGTAGTTGTTTAACCCCTCGGGGGTCTTTCGGGCAGACGGTGGCGGCGATGTCGGTGATGAGGGCGTCGGCTTCGGCGCCCTGGAGGTCGGTCATGCGGGCGGTGAGGACGGCCATGCCGTGATCGGCGGGGTCGATGGTGATTCCGGCGTCGCGGCGTCGGGCGGTCTCTTGGGCGGCGGCGGCACTGTCGGGGTCGTGCAGGCGCCAGTGGTGCCAGATTCTCTTGCGGAGTGAGCGGGGGTTGTAGCGGGCGGCGGCGCCGACGGCGTGGTGTTCGATGGCGTTGACGACGTGGTCGGGGGCGGTTCCCAGGAGGTCGGTGATGACGGTGAGGTGGGCCCAGTCGAGGGTGCCGCAGACGAACCGGATGGCGGTCAGGGGGAGCCGGGTGAGGGTGTCGGCGACGCCGAGCATCTGCCGGGCGACGGTGAGGGAGATTCCGAGGGTGGCGGCGGTTTCGCAGAGCGCTTCGCGGTGGGTCTGTTCGGGGTCTTGTTGGGTGTCTTCGGCGTCGAAGTGGCGGATGTCGAGGATTTCGGCGATGGATTCGATGATGCGGGCGCGTCGGGTGTTTTCGGTGATGCGGTCCAGTTGGAGGACGCCGAGGAGTCCGGCGACGGTGGTGTCGCTGTCCCAGTCGTGGTGGTATTCCCAGCCGTCGTGGACGTCGGTGATCGCCAGGCGTGCGATGGTTTCTGCGGAATCCCCGAAGTCGAACATGTGTTCGACATTAATGTCGGAAGACCTCGTCGTCTACCTTTCTGGTAAACGAACCCCGTTCGGCCACAAACGAACCCCCAGCAGCGAACTAGTCCGGCGTGCGGTCGGAAATGCCGACGGCCGGCACTCGAATCGAGTGCCGGCCGTCGGGGTGTAAACGGGGGAGGAGCTAGACGTTCGCGACGCCTGGCTCGAGGAATCGCCTGCCGGTGGCCGCCTCGGAGGCGCCGCTGCGGTCGAGGTACGGCGTGATGCCGCCGTTCCAGAACCCGAAGCCACCGCCCAGAAGCAGGCAGAGGTCGATGTCCTCGGGGGCTGCAACCACGCCCTCGTCGAGCATGATCCGGATCTCGTCCGCGAATGCCCGGCGAGTGCGGTCGAGAACCTGCTCGGCGGTCGAGGGTGAATCACCCTGCGGCCAGAGGGCTGCGACCTCCGGATCGACAACCTGTCCCTCGGGCCCGTAGGTCCACACGCCGGGCTTCTTCGCCTCGACGAGTGCACGGAATCCGGGGGAGTCCTTGAACCGCTCCGGGTACGCCTCGGCAAGCGTTTCGGCGGTGTGTAGCGCAACCGCCGGTCCGACCAGCGCAAGGAGCGTCAACGGGCTCATCGGCATTCCGAGTTCGCCGACCGCGCCGTCGGCAACGTCGAACGGCGTGCCCTCGTCGATCGCGCTGATGATTTCGTTCGAGGCGCGCGTGACCAGGCGGTTGAACACGAAGCCCGGGAGATCGGCGGACAGCACGGCTGACTTCTTGAGCGTCTTCGCTGTCGCGAATGCCGTTGCGAGAGTGGCATCGTCGGTCTTCTCGCCCTTGACGACCTCCAGGAGAGGAAGCACGGCAACAGGATTGAAGAAGTGGAAGCCCACCACGCGCTCAGGGTGCTTCAGGTCTGCGGCCATCTTGGTGATGGACAGCGAGGACGTGTTGGTCGCGAGAATGGTTTCGGGAGAAACGAACTCCTCGACCTCCGCGAACACCTTCTTCTTGACGTCGAGGTTCTCGAACACGGCTTCGATGACGAAGTCGGTCTTCGCGAATGCAGATTTGTCGATCGAGCCGGAAACCAGTGCCTTCAAACGGTTTGCAGCATCGGGGGACAGGCGCTTCTTGCCGAGGAGCTTGTCGATTTCGCTGTGAACGTAGCCGACGCCCTTGTCGATACGTTCCTGATCGATGTCGGTGAGGATCACCGGCACCTTCAGCTGGCGCACGAACAGCAGAGCGAGCTGGCTTGCCATGAGGCCGGCGCCGACGATGCCGACACCGGAGATCTTGCGCGCCAACGACTTGTCCGGAGCGCCCGCCGGGCGCTTGGCACGCTTCTGTACCAGATCGAATGCGTACAAGCCTGCGCGAAGTTCGTCCTTCACGAGCAGGGTGGAGAGTGCTTCGTCCTCGGCAGCGAATGCCGTGTCCAATGACGCGGAGTCGGTGATGTCGGTGGACTTGGCGAGCTCGAGCAGTTCTACCGCCGCTACCGGCCCTGGTGCGAAGTTGCCGGTCTTGCCTGCGACGATGCCCTTGGCGCGCGCGATGGCGTCGTCCCACGCCTGACCGCGGTCGATCTCGGGGCGAGCGGGCGTGATCTCACCGTTGATCACCTTGGTTGCCCACGCGAGGGACCGCTCGATGAAGTCGGCGCCACCGAAGACGGCGTCGGCAATGCCGAGGTCGAGTGCCTGCTGCGGCTTGAGCGTGCGGTTCTGGTTGAGTGAGTTCTCGATGACGACCGTCACGGCGTTCGATGCGCCGATGATGTTCGGCAGCAATTGAGTTCCGCCCCATCCGGGAACCAATCCGAGGAAGGCCTCCGGAAGGCCGAGTGCTGCCGCATTGTCGGCGACGGTGCGGTAATGCGAGTGCAGGCCTACTTCGAGGCCGCCGCCGAGCGCCGCGCCGTTGATGAAGGCGAACGTCGGGATCTCGGATTCACGCAGGCGTCGGAACACCTTGTGGCCGAGCTGCCCGATCTGTAGGGCCTCGTCCTTGGTCTTGATGTTCGGAACACCGTTGAGATCGGCGCCGACAGCGAAGATGAACGGCTTGCCGGTGACCGCGATGGCAACGGGGTTGGCCGCGAATGCTTCGTCGAGAGCGGCGTCGAACTGCTCGAGCCCGGCGGGACCGAAGGTCGACGGCTTGGTGTGGTCGTAGCCGTTGTCCAGCGTCACGAGGGCGATCGAGCCTTCGAGCCCGGGAACGGAGATGATCTTGGTGAACGCGTTCGTGACTACCTCGTCGGTGAACGCTGTCGTGATGTCACTCATGCCTTCGCTCCTGAGTAGTCGGCGTGAATCGGGTTCTCCCAGATGACGGTTCCGCCCATGCCGAGACCGATGCACATGGTGGTCAGGCCGTAGCGGACGTCGGGGCGCTGCGCGAACTGGCGCGACAGCTGCGTCATCAGGCGAACGCCCGAGGATGCGAGCGGGTGGCCGCACGCGATGGCGCCGCCCCACTGGTTGACGCGCGGGTCGTCGTCGGCGATTCCGTAATGATCGAGGAATGCCAGAACCTGGATGGCGAACGCTTCGTTGATCTCGAAGAGCCCGATGTCGGAGATGCTCAAACCGGTACGTCCGAAGAGCTTTTCGGTGGCCGGGACGGGACCGATGCCCATGACGGCCGGATCGACTCCGGCGAACGAGAAGCCGACCATCCGCATGCCGATGTTCAGGCCGAGCTCGTGGGCGGTGTCTTCGCCGGCGAGGATCGCGGCGGTGGCACCGTCGTTGAGGCCTGCGGCGTTGCCTGCGGTGACGCGGCCTGCCGGGCGGAACGGAGTCTTGAGCTTCGCGAGGTCCTCGACGGTGGTACCGGGGCGAGGCGGCTCGTCCTCGGTGGCCAGGCCCCAGCCTGCTGCGGACTTGGTCGCGACAGGAACGAGTGTGTCGGCGATGAAGCCGGCCTTCTTCGCGGCGTCGTACTTGTCCTGGCTTGCAACCGCGTACGCGTCCGTGCGGTCCTTGGTGATGGCCGGGAATCGGTCGTGCAGGTTCTCCGCTGTGTTGCCCATGACGAGGGCGCTGGGATCGACGAGGCGATCGGCCAGGAACCTCGGGTTCGGGTCGACGCCCTCACCCATGGGGTGGCGGCCCATGTGCTCGACGCCACCGGCGATGACGACGTCGTACTGGCCGAATCCGATTCCGGAACCGGTGGTGGTGACCGACGTCATGGCCCCGGCACACATACGGTCGATGGCGAACCCGGGGACGCTGATCGGGAGACCTGCCAGCAGTGCCGAGGTACGACCGATGGTCAACCCCTGGTCGCCGGTCTGCGTGGTCGCCGCGATGGCAACCTCGTCGATCCGCTCGGGAGGTAGTTCTGGGTTCTTGCGGAGCAGTTCTCGGATCGCTTTGACGACGAGATCGTCGGCGCGAGTGTCGGCGTAGATGCCCTTGGGGCCTGCTTTGCCGAACGGTGTGCGGATGCCGTCGACGAACACGACATTTCGCTGTGAGCTGGTGGACGCGGGTACAGACACGCTTCGATCCTCCCGACAGATGCGGACAGATTCCCGGCCGACGCCGGGCTGCTGCCCACTCTAGCCGGTATTACTCGTCGGTAACTTGAGGAGGGGTCAAAGTCTTGCTGAGCACCGGAACAGCCAGTTCGAGTTGCCACGGCCGCGCTCGGCCCTCGGCGAGCTTCGCTTCGATGAGCGCGGGAGCATCGGCCTCGCTCACGGGGCGCCAGTCCCAGACCAACCGCCGAAGTACGTCCGGCATGAGCAGATTCTCGATCGGAACGGACACCTTCTCGCTCAGCTCGGTCATCGCTGTCCGCACCGTCGCGAGTCGCTCGGCCGCATCCGGATCACGACGCGCCCAGCGGTTCACCGGCGGCGGCCCGTCGAACGGAGCGGACTTGGGCGGTAGTTCGGACGCAGGCAGACGGCGCGCCCTCTCCAGAGCGGACAGCCAGACCGCGGTCGACCGACGTTGACGAGGGCCGCCGAAGACCGGCAGGGCTCGGAGTTCGCCTTCGGTCTTCGGGTCGGCCGTCGCCGCTGCGACGATGGCGGAGTCGGGCAGGACTCTCGACGGAGCTATGTCGCGACGCTGCGCCAGTTCGTCTCGTGCCTGCCATAGTTCGCGGATCGAGGCCAGAACCCGCAAAGACTTGACGGCATGAATCCCTGATGTTCGCCGCCAACGATCCGGCTTCGGTTTGGGTGGGCCCAGGGCGAGGATGTGCGCGAACTCTTGCGCCGCCCACTCGGTTTTCCCTTGGTTCTCGAGCTCGTCGGCCATCGCATCGCGGAGTTCGAGAAGTACCTCGACGTCGAGTGCTGCGTAGTTGAGCCATGTGTCCGGCAGCGGCCGCGTCGACCAGTCGGCAGCGCCGTGGCCCTTCTGGAGCGAGAGACCGAGAGTGCGCTCCACGATCGGACCGAGGCCGACACGTTCGAATCCGGCGAGACGGCCGGCGAGTTCGGTGTCGTACAACGTCGCGGGAACCAACCCGAGTTCGGCGAGGCCCGGCAAATCCTGGTCTGCCGAATGAAGGACCCACTCGAGTGGATTGATCACCTCGGCCAGAGGCCGAAGATCCGATGCCACCGGGATCGGGTCCAGGAGCACGGTTCCCGCTCCGGCGCGCCGAAACTGCAGGAGGTAGGCCCGCTGGGAATAACGGAATCCCGACGCGCGCTCGGCGTCGACAGCAAGAGGACCGTGGCCACCGGCCAGCATGTGCGCGGCGGCGACGACACCAGCTGCGGTGTCGATCACCGCCGGAACACCGTCGGCGGGAGCGAGAAGCGGCACTGCCTGCGGTGCGTCCTCGACGGCATCCGTGTCGGGAACGACCGAGTCCGTTGCACCCGACTCTGCCGCGATGGGCGCTTCGTCGGAACTGGTGGCTGACATGAGAGGTGACTCTAAGCCCTCACCTGTGTGCCACGTGCGAACTACGTCCGGTTCTGCTCGCGTCCGCGAAGCTCGGTGATCCCTGCCGGCGGCAGTCCGGCCGCGTAGGCGAGGACTTCGCAGAAGGCTTGTACGTGGGACGCGAGTTCGATGGACCCTGCGGTCCATGAAGCGCGGAGTTCGAGCTGGTGTGCCTTCGGTGGGCCTGCGATGTCGCCGTAGCGCACCGAACTCGTCGACGTGACGGTACCGCCGAGCGCCGTGAACGGCTCGGCGCCGGCCTCGAGAGCGTCGACGAGCCAGCTCCACCCGACCTCGGGTAACAGCGGATCGGACGCGAGCGATTCGTCGACGTCGGCCTGGATGTATGCGACGAGTCGCATGGTCCCGTTCCAGGCTTCGTCGCCGTCCGGGTCGTAGAGCAGAATGAGTCGGCCGAATGCGTCACCGTCGGACTGTTCGCTGACATCGTCGGAGCTGGGGTGTTTCACTTCCGCCCCGATGGCGTAACTGTAGGGAGCCAGGCGTTGCGGCGGTCGGATCGGCCCGATCTCGATGGCCGGGTGCACGACGGCCCGGTGCATAGCCTCGATCGCCGATCGAAACGGCGCAGGCTCGGCAGTGGGTCCGGGTTTGGTCACGACACCGGACGTTAGACGCATCACGTTCGGGTTCCCCGCAGGCGCGCCGAGTCGTCACCAACCCGCGACACGCCACGCGCCGGGCAAAGAAGGCGTGTCGGACCTGCATAGAACTGCCGTCCGACGCTCGTGGCAGCATGGAGACCGATGAATACCGTCACGCCCTCGTCCCGTCGCCATCTTCCCGACGCACCGCTCCTGGCCACGGTCGCGGGTCGACCCAGTTCGCGTCGTCCGGTGTGGTTCATGCGGCAGGCAGGGCGGTCACTTCCCGAGTACCGGAAGATCCGCGCGGGCATCGGCATGCTCGACTCGTGTTTCGACGCCGAACTCGTCGCCGAGATCACACTGCAGCCCGTTCGACGGCACGACGTCGATGCCGCGATTCTGTTCTCGGACATCGTGGTGCCGTTGAAAGCAGCGGGTATCGACCTCGACATCGTGGCCGGAACCGGACCTGTCGTGGCCAATCCGGTGCGCACGGCATCCGACGTGGCCGCACTTCCGAAGCTCGATGCCGCCCAGGTTCAGCCGGTCTCCGACGCCATCTCATTGCTCACGAAGGAGCTGGGAGAGACGGCGCTGATCGGCTTTGCCGGCGCACCCTTCACGCTTGCGTCGTATCTGGTCGAAGGTGGCCCGAGTCGCAATCACGAGAAGACCAAGGCACTGATGCGGTCGGATGCCGGCACCTGGCACGCCCTCCTCGACGGTCTTGCGGACACCACCATCACATTTCTGCAGGCCCAGTTGGCGGCAGGCGTCGACGCGATTCAGTTGTTCGATTCCTGGGCAGGGGCTCTCTCGCTCGCGGACTATCGAGAATTCGTGTTACCGCACTCGCGCAAAGTTCTCGACGCCGTCAGCGGGCAGGGTGTACCCAAGATCCACTTCGGTGTGGGGACGGGCGAACTGCTCGGCGCGATGGGGGAGGCCGGTGCCGACGTCGTGGGCGTCGACTGGAGGATTCCGCTCGACGACGCCGCCCGACGGGTCGGCCCCGGTAAAGCGTTGCAGGGCAACCTCGATCCCGCGGTGCTGTTCGCCGGTTGGGATGCCGTCGAGGCCGAGGTTCGACGCATCGTCGCCGAGGGTGATCGCGCGGTCGAAGCCGGAGCAGTGGGCCATGTGTTCAACCTCGGCCACGGCGTCCTACCCGACACCGATCCCAGCGTGCTGACGCGAGTGGTGGAGTTGGTGCACTCGCTGTGAGTCCACGGGCTGCTGTCGTCGGCGGCGGAATCACCGGTCTGGTGACCGCGTATCGCCTGCGGACAGCACTCGGGCCCGACGCCGAGATCACCGTCGTCGAGGCCTCGGATCGGCTCGGGGGCACGCTACGGACGGTCGATATCGCAGGTGGTCCGCTCGATGTGGGAGCCGAGGCGTTCATCGGGAGGCGGCCTGAGGTGCCCGCGCTGATGGCCGAACTCGGTCTCGCGGACCAGCTTGTGCATCCAGCGGGAAAGCGCCCGTCGATCTACTCGGCAGGCGCGCTGCGCGCGATGCCTGCCGGCACCCTGATGGGGATTCCGGCGAGACCGTCGTCGATGGCCGATCTCGTCGACGCAGCGACTCTGCAGCGCATCGCCGACGAGCCGAGCACCGAACTTCTTTGGGACCGCGGCACCGATATGAGTGTCGCCGAACTCGTCGGCGGACGCTTCGGGGAACAGGTTCTGCGTCGATCGGTCGATCCTCTTCTCGGCGGCGTCTATTCGGGCTTGTCCGATTCCATCGGTGTGCGCGCGGCACTGCCGACGCTCGCTGCAGCACTGGATGCGGGAGCACGCTCGCTGACGGCGGCCGTGGCCGATGCACTTCCTGCGCCGAGTTCGGCGCCCGTGTTCGGCGCGCTTCGCGGTGGTTACCGAGTGCTCGTCGACGCCTTGGTGGACGCCACTCGCGCACGCACCGTCCTTGGGACCTCGGTCGTCTCGATCCGCGGTGAGCGCAAAGGATGGAGAGTCGACCCGATCGGCCACGTCGACGTGGTCGTACTCGCCGTTCCCGCGCCTGCGCTCGCCCAGATACTGGCCGACACCGTCCCGGATGCGTCGGACGCTGCCGCCGGAATCGAGCTTGCGTCCTCGGTCGTGGTGGCCTGCTCGCTTCCTGCGGGCACCGAGCTGCCCGACAACTCGGGAGTGCTGGTCGCCACCGATGCCGGACTGTCAGTGAAGGCATTCACGCTGTCGAGTCGCAAGTGGTCACATCTCGCCGACCGGACCGGTCCGGTGCTCCGCGCGTCGCTCGGGCGTTTCGGCGACACCTCGGCGCTCGAGTCGAGCGACGAGGACTTGGTCGAGACCGCCCTGCGTGATTTGCGCACCGTCACCGGTATCGACGCCCCCGTCACCGCGACGTTCGTGCAGCGGTGGCACGGAGGCCTGCCTCAGTACGCTCCAGGGCACCTGAGCCGAGTCGCCGAGATCGAGGATGCCGTCAAAGACGTTCCGGGCGTCGCAGTCGCCGGTGCCTGGAGTCATGGCGTCGGTGTGCCCGCATGTGTCGCATCGGCCACCAGAGCAGCCGCCGCCGTGTGCGAGGTGGCACGATAGGGGTCATGGCACGCCTCGACTACTCCGCGCTCAATTCCACGCTCCGTTACCTGATGTTCTCGGTCTACAAGGTCACCCCCGGTGTTCTGGGAGACGACCGGGCCGAAGCCGCGAAGGAAGCCCGAGCGTTCTTCGAAAGCCAGGAAGACAAGGGCGTCGCAGTGCGCGGTGTCTACGACATCGCTGGAATGCGTGCCGATGCCGACTTCATGGTGTGGACCCATGCGGAGCGGATCGAGGACCTGCAGGCGACGTACTCCGACTTCCGGCGCACCACGGCGCTCGGCAAAGCCAGCACGCCGGTGTGGAGCAACTCCGCACTGCATCGACCAGCCGAGTTCAACAAGAGTCACGTCCCCGCCTTCATCGCAGGCGAAGATCCGGGCGCGTACATCTGCGTGTATCCGTTCGTCCGATCCATCGACTGGTACCTGCTGCCGGACGAGGAGCGGCGTCAGATGCTTGCCGATCACGGCATGGCTGCTCGCGGCTACAAGGACGTCCGCGCCAACACTGTTCCGTCGTTCGCACTCGGCGACTACGAGTGGATCCTGGCCTTCGAGGCGCCCGAGCTCGACCGCATCGTGGACCTGATGCGTGATCTGCGTGCCACCGAGGCACGGAGGCACGTTCGCGAGGAGATTCCGTTCTTCACCGGCCCGCGAGTGGACGTCGAAGCGCTCGTGGCATCACTGCCGTGACAGTCAACCCCACGACCATCGATGCGGTGATCTTCGACTTCTCGGGCACATTGTTCCGGCTCGACGAGGACGGCTCCTGGTTCGAGGGCATCACGCACAGTGACGGCACTGCGGTCGACGGCCACCATGCCGCCGAGCTGATGCGTCGGTTGACCGCCCCGGTCGGCGAGGTCGTCGAGTTCGACGATGTCAGTCGGCACGCGTGGCGTAACCGTGATCTCGATCCCGCGTTGCATCGACAGGCATACCTACACGTACTGCGCGAGTCGGGAATCGATGATCCGGCGCAGGCGGAGTCGGTCTACGGTCGCATCCTCGATCCGTATTGCTGGACGCCGTACCCCGACACCGCTGAAGTGCTGAAATCGTTGGCGGCCAAGTCGATTCCGGTGGCGGTACTGAGCAACATCGCCTTCGATATTCGCCCTGCATTCGACGCACTCGGTGTTCGCGAGTGCATCTCGGAATTCGTTCTGTCGTACGAGGTCGGATTCGTGAAACCGCAGCCGGAGATCTTTCGCCGTGCGACGGGCAAGTTGGGGGTCGATCCGAGCAGAACTCTCATGGTCGGCGACAGTGAGGAAGCCGACGGTGCCGCGCGGGCGATCGGGTGTTCCTTCGCCCTCGTCGATCCGATCCAGACATCGCTTCGCCCGAATGCTCTGCGAAAAGCATTGGAGAGCAACGGTATCGGAGATCAGCGGACGTCGATATGAGTTCGGTTCAACACATGGCGCACTGGGGCATGTACCGCGCCACTTCGCTGAACGGCGAAGTCACCGAGGTGCACCCGGATGCAGGAGATGTGTCGCCGTCGCGGGTATTAGGAAACATTCCTGGCTCGGTGCGCCACCGGTCACGGGTCACCGGCCCCGCCGTGCGAGTCGGCTGGCTGGAGAACGGGCCAGGCCCGTCGAACGACCGGGGGAGTGACGAGTTCGTCGAGGTCACGTGGGACGAATTGGCGGATCTGTTGGCGAACGAACTTCGGCGTGTGATCGATCGTCATGGCAACGAGGCGATCTACGGCGGGTCGTACGGCTGGGCGAGCGCAGGCCGATTCCACCACGCGCAGAGTCAGGTTCACCGCTTCCTCAACTGCCTGGGCGGCTACACCCGCTCGGTGAACAGTTACTCGACCGGAGCAACGTCCGTCATCATGCCGCATGTCCTCGGTGCGCATTGGAAGATGTTCTCCCGGTCCACATCTTGGGAAATTATCGCCAGCAAGACGGATCTCCTCGTCGCGTTCGGCGGTGTGCCCGTGAAGAACACGTCCGTCAATCACGGTGGTACCTCCAACCATCCGACCGAGTCGGCCTTGCACGCGCTTCGTACACGAGGTGGGAAGATCGTCTCGATCAGTCCCCTGCGCGACGACATGACCGGGGCGGCGACGTGGCTGTCGCCGAAACCAGGATCAGATGTCGCCGTGATGCTCGGTCTGGCGTACGTGCTCCGGACCGAAAATCTGCACGACACAGCATTTCTGGACACCTACTGCACCGGCTACGACATCTTCGAGCGCTACCTGCTCGGCACGAGCGACGGTATTGCCAAGACGCCGCAGTGGGCGGCAGACAAGTCGGGTCTGCGACCGGAGGACATCGTCGACCTGGCGCGCTCGATGGCGTCGCAGCGCACTCTGGTCACCGTCACCTGGTCGATGCAGCGGATCAAGAGCGGTGAGCAGGCGCCCTGGATGGGGCTGACCCTCGCGGCGATGCTGGGTCAGATCGGCATCCCCGGCGGCGGATTCGGTCATGGATACGGCTCGATGAACGAACCGGGCCTCGCGCCGGTGCCGTACCCACTGCCGACCCTGCCGCAGGGACTCAATCCGGTATCGACCTACATACCGGTCGCGGCGATCTCCGACATGCTGTTGAATCCGGGCGCACAGTTCGACTACGACGGCCGACGGTTGACGTACCCGGACATCAAGCTCGTGCACTGGGCAGGCGGAAATCCGTTTCACCATCATCAGGACCTCGGCCGGCTGCGCCGAGCGCTCGCACGCCCGGATACCGTCGTCGTCCACGATCCGTACTGGACCCCGATGGCCAAGCACGCCGACATCGTCGTACCGTCGACCACCTCGCTGGAACGAAGCGACATCAGTTGCACCAGAAACGATCCGCTTCTCGTCGCGATGGCGCCTGCAGTGCCCCGGTTCGCGAATGCCAGGGACGACTACGACACCTTTGCAGCGGTGGCCGAGAAACTGGGTGTCGGAAAAGAATTCACCGAAGGCCGGTCGTCGGGAGAATGGATCGAGCATCTCTACTCCCAGTGGCAGGGGTACGTGGGCGCCTCCGGTGTCGAGACTCCGACGTTCGACGAGTTCTGGGCCGCCGGATCCGTTCGTATGGCGACCGAGGACAACCTGACATTCTTCGCGGACTTCCGTGAAGACCCGGTACGCAACGCGCTCAGGACACCGTCGGGAAAGATCGAGATCTTCTCCAGGGTCATCGACGGTTTCGGCTACGACGACTGTGTCGGCCACCCGGCCTGGTACGAGCCGGCGGAGTGGCTCGACGGCACTCGTGCGCAGCAATTCCCGCTACACCTCATCGCCAATCAACCTCGAAGCCGACTGCACAGCCAGCTCGATCACGGTGCGACCAGTCAAGCCTCCAAAGTTCAGGGCCGCGAGCCGATTCGGATGCACTCGGCCGCGGCAGCGGCACGCGGTCTGTCCGACGGGGACATCGTGCGCGTCTTCAACGACCGCGGGGCGTGTCTTGCCGGAGTCGTGGTCGACGACGGCATGCTCGCCGAGGTCGTCCAACTCTCGACGGGTGCCTGGTACGACCCACTCGATCCGAAAGACAGCGGATCGCTGTGCAAGCACGGGAACCCCAATGTGCTGACCCCGGACGTCGGCGCCTCGTCGTTGTCGCAAGGGTGCACAGGGCAGCACGTTTTGGTGCAGATCGAACGCTACGACGCCGAGCTGCCGCCGATCACAGCGTTCGACCCACCCCGGTTCGCGGAACGTGACGTTGTCAGAAGACGATTCGGCTGATGATCTCGGCGACGAGTGCAGGCTTGTCCTCGCCCTCGATCTCGAGGGTGCACGTCGCGACGATCTGGAGTGCGCCACCGGAAGCATCCTCGACGGACGTCAGAGTTGTCTGCAGGCGGACGTGCGATCCGACCTTCACCGGGTTGATGTAGCGGATCTTGTTCGAGCCGTAGTTGATTCCGAGCTTGGTGTTCTCGATGGTGTAGATCTGCCAGTTCAACATCGACACGAGGGACAGGCTCAGAAATCCGTGGGCAATGGGTCCGCCGAACGGGCTTTCCTTCTTCGCGCGTTCGACGTCGACGTGAATCCACTGATGGTCGCCGGTGGCGTCGGCGAACGTGTTGACTCGTTCCTGGGTGATCTGGAGCCAGTCGCTTACCCCGAGATCGTCGCCGACTGCTGCTTTCAGCTGCTCTGGTGATGTAAAGGTGCGCATGGTCACAGTATGCCCCCGGCGTGCGCGGACCCGACGTCAGGCCGACCTCAACGCGCGCAGTGTCGCTGCGGCCAGTCCTTTCGCGAAAGCTGCACGCTCGGTCGGTGATTCGTCGCTACCGTGGAACACCTCGAAGAACGCGTGCTGAAAGCATGCACCGACCATCATTTCGGTCACCGCACCGACGTGCACGTCGGCGGCGATGTGTCCGGCGGTCTGCTCCTTCTCGATTGTCGACCGTACGAACTCCAGGACTCGTCGCGGACCGCGGTCGCGAGCCTCCAGGGCACGTCGATGGTGGGCCAGCAGCGCCGGATCGGCGAACAGGGCAGCGGCGATCGGAAACGACCGGGAGTAAAAATCGGTCAGTCGGCCGCACAACTCGGCGAGCCGCGATTCGACATCGGCGCTCGTGACCTGTTGAGGGCTCGAATCGACATCGGTGCTCGAGTCGACGTCCAGTACGGGTAGCCGCTCGTCCAGAACGGCCAGAAACAAGTCGACCTTGTCCGCGAACAACTTGTAGATGGTCGCTTCGGAGTAGCCGGCCTTCGTCGCAATCTTCTTGGTGGTGGCGGCGATCAGTCCCTGTTCGGACATCACTGTGTACGCGGCGTCGAGAATCTTGTCGCGACTGGTCGGAGCGGACGCTCGATCGGTCATGATCTGCCTTCCGTGGCGTGAACGTGGCTGACAGGCTACGGTGAGTGAGTACTTACTCACCGATGCTATCAGGGAGTTCGGAATGAGAATCGTAGTTTTCGGATCAACAGGTCGCACAGGCTCGCGCGTGATCGACTGCGCGCTCGAACGCGGGCACCACGTACACGCTGTCGCTCGCAACCCCGATGCCGTCCGGCGCGTCGACGATCGCCTCACGGTATCGGCAGGCAACGCCGAGCAGCCGGAGCACTGGCGCGCCGTGATCGAGGGTGCGGACGCGGTCGTGTCGGCGGTAGGGGTCGGCCCACAACGACAACCCACCACGGTCCACTCCGCGACGATGAACGGAATTCTCTCGGCCGCGTCATCGGACACCGTGGTAATCGCGATATCGGCGATTCCGGTGGATCGAACCGATCACGGTGTGATCGGACGCGCCCTGGTACTGCCGATTCTGTACTCGTTCTTCGGGTCCAGCTACCGCGACATGGCCCGAATGGAATCGACCATGGCGAGCGCCGATGTCGACTGGGTGGTGGTGCGTCCACCCAGGCTCACGGACAAGCCGACGACCGGGACGTACCGCGCCGCGGTCGACGGGGCGCTGCACGGTGCGTCGCACATTCGTCGTGGCGATCTGGCCATTGCGCTGATGGACGCGGTGACCGAGCAAGCATGGAGACGCCGGGTCGTTCGAGTCGCGGCGTGAGAGCTACTGAGCCGGCTTGTGCACCAGCGAAATGGAGTTGATGCAGTAACGCTGGTCCGTCGGGGTCGGGTATCCCTCGCCCTCGAAAACGTGCCCGAGGTGGCTGTGGCAGCTCTTGCAGATCACCTCGACGCGGCGCATGCCCAGCGAGGTGTCCTCGTGGAGAATCACCGCATCGCTGTCAGCGGGATCGAAGAACGAAGGCCATCCGCAATGGGATTCGAATTTCTCGGTGCTGCGGAACAATTCGGCACCGCACGCACGGCACTCGTAGACGCCCTCGGACGTGGTGTCGGTGTACTCGCCGACGAACGGTCGTTCGGTACCTGCCTCACGCAGAACGGCATATTCCTCGGGCGTCAGCTTTTCGCGCCACTGCGCGTCGGTCAACTGGACGGAGGGCTCGGAATTCTTGTCGGTCGCTGCACTCATACCACCACGCTAATACGATCAGGCCGGCTTCGTCGTTTTCCCAGCGCCCGCGTCGGGAAGGAGGTAGTCGGGTTCGATTCCCCGGTCGAGCCGCTCGTCCTTCTTGGCGGCGAGGTAGCGTCCGAGCAGCACTCCGAAGATGACGATGATGAGCAAGCTCCACCCGAAAGTGGTGCGCATGTAGTCGAACGCTCGCCCGGCGGTGTAAAACCGTCCGGACAGCCACCGGTCATAACAGGTGAACCCGTAGATGGCGAGCCAGGCCGGCCAATTTCGCAACAGCGAATTCTTGAGTACCACGGTCATCAGCAGCGGGAAGAGCAGCATCGAGTAGTACATCTGGCCGAGTGACCCCAGCAGCCAGTGGGCTGTCAGTACCAGCCCGGACGTGGTTGCGATGAAGAACAGACGGTCCTCGCGGCAGTACTTGTAGAGAATCCACAACGATGCGAGCACCATGATGCCCAGTACTCCGCGGATGCCGAAGATCAGATACTCGGGCAGCCCGTAGTACCGGCCGTTGCCGACGACCGCACTGTTGAAGTAGTCGCGCGATTCGAGCAGATACGGCGCGGTGCGGCGCACGAAGTCCATCGGATCGACCGAGAGCGGCCACGCGATCGCGGTGATGACCACCGGAACGCCGATCGCGGTGACGAATACTTTCCATTGCCTGGTCATCAAGGGAATGATCAGCAGCGGCACCAGAATTGGTTTGACGACGATCGTGAGGCCGATCGCCACCCCGGCCCACAGATCTTTGCGCGAGAGCAGGAAGCCGATGAAGGCCACCTCGCCGAGGAGCACGAAGCCGTTGAAGTTGGTGAACACGAGAGTGTTGGTGACGGTTTCGCTCGCGAACGCAGCGAACAGCAGTACTGGCGCTGCCACCGAGTCGAGACCGTAGCCGAAAATGCGCAGCAAGATATACAGGGCAGCGATGATCGCGACCGTACTGGCGAGGATGAACAACCAGCGCGCGCGCTCGGGGTCTATCACGGCGACGGGGGAGAGCATCATCGTCGCGCCCGGAGGGTAGAGATAATGCGGGTCCACCGAGTCGAAGTTGGCGTTGTACACCGGTTCCCGGTTCAGGAAGGCGAGTGCCGCCCGGTACACCGGCGTGAAGTCGTCGGTGATGTCGCCGTTCACTGCACGCACGAGCACACGATTGAGCACCGTCATGATGGCGATGGGCCACAGGGCGAACTTGACGACATCTGCGGTGGATCGACCGTTGCGCGGCTCGAGGAAGCTTAGTGACACGGGCAGAACGGTACCTTGACCGCTGCACGGCGAGAACCGAGACACCCCGCGAGCCCACGCAGGCCTCTACCGACGGGTAGCGGACCTACGCGGGGCAGACACTTCCGTCGGGAGGCAGGGTCGCATCCGCCGCATAGGCGACCGCTGCGGACTGAGCGCACTGAGACCCGCCGATCGCAGGGTGCCCTGACCCTTGCCATGTCATCGTTGCTGCACGTGTGCCCGTCGACGCGACAAGACCGCTGATGCTCGGGAATCCGCCGTTGCCGGTCACCGAATCGGCGGCGCCGGAAAACTGCAACACCGGAACGGTGAGGTCGGACGGAAGTGGGGCGGCCGGAGCTGTCGGCCACGACGAACACGTCAGGGCAGTCAGTGCGGCATCGGTGCCGAAGACCGGGTAGAGCCCGTTCCACGACGCTGTCGCGTCGCGTACGGCTTGCGGCGATGGCCATTGCTGCCCGTCGGTACAACGCGCCACGAATTGCCCATCGCTGCCGTAGGCGGTTGCGGCGCGGGAAGCCAATGCTCGGAGCGCACCGGTGTCGCCGTTCCCGGCGGCCGAGAGTGTGGCCGAGAGGTTTCGTGCTCGCTGCGAAGGGTCACCTGCCGACGACGCCAACTCGAACGCGATCCCGTCGAGAACCGCATGCGAGGACAGAGGTCCCAGAGCCCCTGCATTCGCGGATGCGATCAGGCTCTTCACGGCCGCGAGTGGATCGGCGCCGAGTGAGCAGTCGAGGGCCGCACATCGCTGAGTGAATGCTGCGAACGCCGCTTCACGGCCCTGGGTCTTCTGTTCGGCCCGGGTCATCTCGTCGATGCCGATTCCGGCGGGGGAGTCGAGGATCAACCGGGCAAGGCGATCGGGATGCGCGGACGCGTACGCCAGGGCCGTCGAAGCCCCGTTTCCGGTGCCGATGATGCCGAGGGTGTCCACTCCCCAGGCCGTACGCAACTGTTCGAGATCGTCGGCGGCGAAGCTGGTTGCGAAGGCGAGTTCCTGAGGCTGCAGTATGTCGGTGCATTCGATGGTTGCATCCCGTCCGGCGGCGACCGCACGATCCACCGCATCTCCGCCTGCGCGCTCGAACTGGCCGAGATCGGCAAGCGCGTCCCGGGCGTCGGGCTTGACGCAGTCGACTGCAGTCGACCTACCGATGCCTCGACGATCTACCGCAACGATCGGGTGAGCGGCCAACAGTGTCGAACTCTGACCCGCGGCCATGTCGGTGAGAGCCTCGATCGAGCTCGTGTCCGATCCCGATGTCAGCACGAGTGGTGCGGCGTCCCCCGGCGTGCGATCGAGTCGAGCACGCATGGCGCCGACCGAGAACGATCCAAACATCTGTCCCGACGCGTCGACCGGTGCCTCGAAATCCGCACATTCGAGGATCAATCCCGGCGTGCGTGGTGTCAGTTCGTACCGGCCCAGTGTGGCCGCGGTGCAGTCGGACCACGACAAATCCGTCACCGGAACCTGCAAAGGCGGTGTCGCCGGTTCCGAATCGGGTGTGTCCTCGGGTGCCTGCCCAGGGGAATTCTGCTCGACGGCAACATCGGGCCGCTGGGAAGGGCCGGCAGCGCAGGCGGCTGCCGTCATCGTCAAGCACACTGCCACTGCGAGCAACGTTCGATTCTGCGTCACGGTGCGAGGCTATCTTTTCTCGTCAGCCTCTCGCCGTAGGCCGATGCTTCACCCATCTCGTCAGCACTGTGCCGTCTTCGTCGGCGACCACGTGAGCTCGGGTCATTCGGCGCAGCGACGAGGCGGCCGAGTGGGAGATTCGACCGGCGCCGCCCGCCACGAGGAACGGCGCAGTCGTGAGACACACGTCGTCGACGGCATCGTCGCTCAGCAGTTGGCCGAACAGTCCCGGCCCTCCTTCGCACAGGATTCGGTGCAGTCCGAGCCCGTCGAGTGCAGCAAGAATCGCGGTGGTGCCGACGGTGTCGCCCGGTACTTCCACCACCTGAGCGCCCGCGCTCGCCAGCGCGCGCCGAGCGTCGGGGGATGCAGCTTCCGCGGTGACGACGATCGGGGGAATGTCGGTGTCGGTGAAGATCCGGGCATCAGGGGCGAGGTTCGCCGATGCCGTGACCACCACGACAGGCGGGACGGGGGAGAGGCCGAGGTCTGCTCGTCGGGTCTTCTCGTCGTCCGAGAACCGGACGCCACCGTAATTTTCGGCCCGCACAGTGCCTGCACCGACGAGGATTGCATCGGCAAGAGTCCTGAGGACTGCGAACACGGACTTGTCCGCGGGCGTGCCGAGGCCTGCGGAAACGCCGTCAGCGGTGACGGCGCCGTCGATGCTGGCGACGAAGTTCGCACGAATCCATGGCCGACGAGGTCGAGGTGGATAGGCATACAGGCGTTGCAGGTCGGCGTCGGCGAGCGGTCCCTTCCTCACCCGTGACACATCGCTCTCGGATGTGAAGTAGGTCGCAATATCCAGTAGCTGCATAAGTTAGATAAGACCACGTCGTTACGCTCTCCCAATGCCCGCACGTCTTGTCGACCGAAATCCAGTCGTTCCTTCCGATCAATTGATCGCGCAGATGGTTCCACCGGCCATGTTCGACGACGTCAGCTTTTCCTCGTACATCCCGGATCCCAACGAGCCGACCCAGGCAGAGGCCGTGGCCAAAGCCGAGGCGTTCGCCGAGCGGGTAGTCAAAATTCGGGGCAAGGGCGGCAAGCGAGGACTTTTCGGCAAGAAGACCCCGGCGACCGGTGCGGGCCTGTACCTCGACGGCGGCTTCGGCGTCGGCAAGACACACCTGCTTGCGTCGATCTATCACAGCGTTCCCGATCCGAAGGCGTTCGGCACCTTCGTCGAACTGACGCACGTCGTGGGCGCCCTCGGATTCAACAAGGCGCTCGAAGAACTGTCGAATCACAGCATTCTGTGCATCGACGAGTTCGAACTCGACGATCCAGGCGACACCATGCTCGTCTCGCGCCTGCTCTCGGAGCTCTCCGAACGCGGCGTGTCCATCGTTGCCACGTCGAACACGCTTCCGGGGCAGCTCGGCGAAGGCCGCTTCGCCGCGGCGGACTTCATGCGGGAAATCAAGAAGCTCGGCTCCATCTTCGAGTCCATTCGGGTCGACGGCCCCGACTACCGCCACCGCGACCTACCTCCGGCACCGGATCCGACGTCGGAAGCGGAGCTGATCGAGCGCGCCGGTAGCACCGACGGCGCAACGCTCGACGATTTCGACGAGTTGCTCGCTCACCTCAGCACGCTGCATCCCTCGCGCTACGGCAAGTTGCTCGAGGGCGTCAGCTCGGTCTTCCTGAAGAACGTGCATCCGGCCGCAGATCAATCGGTCGCGCTGCGTCTCGTGGTTCTGGCAGACCGGCTGTACGACGCCAGCATTCCGGTGACGTCGTCGGGCGCGAAGCTCGACGAGATCTTCACCGAGGAGATGCTGGCCGGCGGGTACCGCAAGAAGTACCTGCGCGCAACGTCGCGTCTGCTGGCGTTGTCGCGATTCGCCGCTGTGGGCTGAGGCTTTTCAGCTCACGTTCCGGGCAGTGGGCCGGCGTCCTCACAATTCGCGTTCCATGACGAAGTCGTCGTGCACTTCGGATCCGACAGTGAACGTCTTGGTGCCGACCTGCTGGAATCCGTGCTTTGCATAGAAGCGCTGCGCTCTGACGTTTTCCTGGTTGACCCCGAGCCAGACACCGGCACATCCGTTGTCCGCGGCCAATGCGATCACTGCTCGCATGAGTTCGGCCGACACTTCGCGGCCGTGGTGCCCCGGCAGCACGTACATCTTCGAGAGTTCCATCGTCGGCGACCGTCTCAGTGCTCGCGCGATATCGGAGTCGGCAGGCTCGCCGTGAATCGTCATCGCATATCCGACGATCGAATCATTTTCTCGCGCAGCAAGAATGGTGCGCTCCGGGTCGTCGAGATAGTCGCCGAATCTCTCCTGGGAGAGCACCTCGTCGATGAAGGCCTCGATCGACTCGCGAGTCGAGCCGGGCGGGCACGCCAGCGGGAAGGTGACCGCTGCGACGTCGGCGAGCTGTTCTGCCTCCCAGAGGCCTGCTGGTCCCACGGTGACCGTCACAGCCGATCCACCGCTTCCTTCGCTTCACGTAGCGGCAGATTCGTTCGGGCACGCAGAAGTGTGATCGCGGCGATAGCCTTTCCTTCTGCTTTGAGCGCTCGAAGCTTGGGGATGATGTCTTCCCAGGCAACAGTGTCGAGTCCGGGGACAACCCCGAACGATCCTGGGATGGGCAGTGGATTACCGCGCTCCACGGACTCCACGACACCCTTGGCCTCGTGGAGACCTGCGCCGGTTCGTTCGCGGAACAGCTTGATGGCGTGGATCTTCTTCTTCTCGCCGACGAGTCGGTAAATCTCGTCGCGCGCGGAGCTGTCGAGACCGGCAAGCATGAGTTGTGCTGTGGCAGCGGGGTTCTTGCGTGGATTCTTCCGAGCGAGGAACCACGCAGCGAGAACCGCTGCATCGATGAGGACGAGCGCGACTATGAACCATCCCCAGGTGGGCATGGTTCAAGTAGAACACTTGACCAGTTGGGTGCCCCCGAGTGGCACGAAATCAGTGGTTCTCCGGCGAGTTCGAGGTTGCTAGCTCGAAGAATTCCGACGATACGACGAATGCGCGCTCGGCCACCCGGTGTTTCGCGGCGGAGAGGTCGTGGCCGGCGCCGACGATCTGTTCGAACCTGCTCGCACCGCCCACCATGCCGACAGCATTACCTAGTTCGGTCGGCGTCCCGAACGGATCTTTGGTCCCCGAGACGAACAGTGTCGGCATCGCGATGTCGGGTAGATGCGCGGTGCGCGCCTTCTCGGGCTTCCCGGGGGGATGCAGCGGGTAGGAAAGCAAAACCAGTCCGGCAGCGATGTCGTCGTCCTCGGCTGCCACCATGGATGCCTGACGCCCACCGTAGGAATGTCCGCCGATCAAGATCGGCACTGTGAATCGGGCACGGAGTGCCTGCACCGCGGCCCGAACGCTGTCGCGATCTCCCGCAGCCTTGGACGGATGCGGTGGGCCCGACGGTTTCGCCTGCCGAAAGGCGAGATCGAATCGCAGCACCGTCACTCCGCGCTCTGCCCACAATTGTGCGATGTCGACAAGAAGTCGAGCCGAGCAGTTCCCGCCTGCGCCGTGGGTGAGTGCGAGGGCGGCGATAGGTTCGCCGTGAGGTGAGTGGAGGTGGCCACTGACTCCGTCGTCGGCGAACTCTCGGTGCTCGGGCTCACTCATCCTTGTTCTGGTCGTCCTTGTTCTGGTCGTCCTTCAATTCACCGTTTTCGTCGACCATGTCTGCGAACGCAGTGCCCGAGACCATTCCTCCCGTGCCTGGCAGCGTGACCGTCGGTCGAGCGCCAGGTTCGTACTTCGAGTCGATTTCGGCGGCTTTTTCCTCGGCTTGCTGTTCCGTGCTGTCGTCGATCTCGGTCTCGGTGGTGTCGGTGGCGGTCGAGGGCGCTGTTGCGGGGCTTGCGCCTGACTGGTCTGCCATGGTGACGGTCCTTCCGGTCGGGGGCTGTGCCTCCAGAGTGCACGTCTATGACGTGAATCACCACACCGGGTCTGTTCTGAAACGAAAAAAGCGGCTTCAGCACGTAGCTGAAACCGCTTTCTCTGGTGCGCGATACTGGGATTGAACCAGTGACCTCTTCCGTGTCAGGGAAGCGCTCTCCCGCTGAGCTAATCGCGCAAGTTTCGAAGACAAGGCCGGGAGCCTTCGTCCTCATCTGCGAGGTGGAGACGGGAATCGAACCCGTGTGC
Organism: Rhodococcus sp. (in: high G+C Gram-positive bacteria); assembly: GCF_023264675.1. GTDB lineage: Bacteria > Actinomycetota > Actinomycetes > Mycobacteriales > Mycobacteriaceae > Rhodococcoides. The sequence goes on along the minus strand of NZ_JAHFVG010000048.1, from coordinate 20,547 downwards.
ACGGCTTTGCAGGCCGTTGCCTCACCACTCGGCCACTCCACCATGGGCCCGGTATATTCCGACTACCCTGGTCCTCGAGCGGATGACGGGATTCGAACCCGCGACCCTCACCTTGGCAAGGTGATGCGCTACCACTGCGCCACATCCGCATGCGCCTCGGAAGCAGTTGCTGTCTCCGTGGTGCGTTGAAAACATTAGACTAACTTCTGACGAACTCACAAATCGCGTGGTCAAGAGCGCTTTTCTGCGATTCTGGGTCATCGAGAGGCGTTGAATCGCACTGTCGGGGTGGGGGCAGGGAATCCAGGCGGGCCGATTCGAATTCCGGGTGGGGCGCGTGTTAATGTTTTGCCTCGTTCGGTCCCGTGGCTCAGTGGAAGAGCGTCCGCTTCACACGCGGAAGGTCGCTGGTTCGATCCCAGCCGGGACCACAACGATCGAAGGCCCTACGCAGAATATGCGTGGGGCCTTTTTCGTCCCGTCTTCTCCCTGCCCGCGGACCGATGGCCTGCATCCCCTGAGTCGGTAACCTGGCGAGGTGACTTCAGAAGACGCCGATACCGAGCGCAAGCCTCGTGACAGCGACACGTCCGACGACGGCGGCGTATTCGATCGAGTGGCCGAGCGACGGCGTCAGGTTCGTGCGCGAATCGCCGCCAATCCCACTCTCGACGTCGTCTACCGGATTGCGGTTGCCGTCGTGGGGCTCCTCGTTCTCGCGCTCGGTGTTCTGTTGATTCCCTACCCTGGACCGGGATGGGTAGTCGTATTCGCAGGCCTCGGAATTCTGGCGTCGGAGTTCGTCTGGGCGCATCGCCTCCTGAAGTTCGCGCGGAAGTACTACGACCGCTTCATGGACTGGTTCTCGCACCAGTCCATCGTCGTCAAGGGTGCGGGGGTTCTGCTGACGACCGTCGTGGTGCTGGCCACGCTCTGGTTCCTCGGGACCTTCTCGCTCGTCGCGGGATGGTTCGGTATCGAGCGGAGTTGGTTGGCCCCTCCCCGCTAGCTCGATCGGGCAAATCTCCATGCGGTGCCGGGCGATGTGACGGCAAGTCCGTCGTGCTTAGCCGATAGGCTGTCATCGGTCTTACCGACCGCGAATGACAATCGAGGAGTACACAGCCGTGACCATGCCCGCAACCGCCGTCTCGCCCGCCCGCATCATGGTGCCGGCAGGAACGACCGCCGGCACGGCACTTCGGGACACGGGACTTCCCAACAAAGGCCCCGACGCGATCGTCGTCGTCCGCGACGCCGACGGGAAACTGCGCGATCTGGCGTGGGCACCCGACGTGGACGTCGAAATCGAGCCCGTCGCCGCCAACACCGAAGACGGCAGAAGCGTCATCAGGCACTCGGCGGCGCACGTGTTGGCACAGGCCGTGCAGGAGCTCTTCCCCGATGCCAAGCTGGGCATCGGCCCCTTCATCAAGGACGGCTTCTACTACGATTTCGATGTGAAGGATCCGTTCACTCCGGAGGATCTGACCGCGCTCGAAAAGAAGATGAAGCAGATCGTCAAAGCAGGACAGCGATTCTCGCGTCGGGTATACGAATCGATCGAGCAGGCGCGGGAAGAGCTGGCGAACGAGCCGTACAAGCTCGAGCTGGTCAACGACAAGTCCGGCATCGACGATCCCGAGGTCATGGAAATCGGCGGCGGCGAACTGACCGCGTACGACAACCTCAATCCGCGAACCGGTGAGCGGATCTGGGGTGACCTGTGCCGCGGTCCGCACATTCCGACCACCAAGTACGTTCCCGCCTTCAAGCTGACCCGTAGCTCGGCCGCATACTGGCGCGGTAACCAGGACAATGCCGACCTGCAGCGCATCTACGGCACCGCATGGGAGTCGACCGAAGCCCTCGACCACCACCTGGAGCTGCTGGCCGAAGCCGAACGTCGCGATCATCGAAAGCTCGGCTCGGAACTGGACTTGTTCAGCTTCCCCGACGAGCTCGGATCGGGCCTGCCGGTGTTCCACCCCAAGGGCGGAATCATCAGGAACGAGCTCGAGAACTACTCCCGGCAGCGGCACATCGAAGAGGGCTACGACTTCGTCAACACCCCACACATCACCAAGGGGCACCTGTACGAGGTGTCCGGTCACCTCGACTGGTATCGCGACGGCATGTTTCCGGCCATGCATCTCGACGCGGAGCTCGACGACGAGGGAGCCGTTCGCAAGCCCGGCCAGGACTATTACCTCAAGCCGATGAACTGCCCGATGCACAATCTGATCTTCCGTTCGCGCGGACGCTCGTACCGTGAACTTCCGTTACGGCTCTTCGAGTTCGGAACGGTCTACCGGTACGAGAAGTCGGGTGTCATCCATGGCTTGACCCGTGTGCGCGGTATGACTCAGGACGACGCACACATCTTCTGCACACGTGATCAGATGCGCGGCGAGTTGACGAGCACGCTGGAATTCGTTCTCGGACTTCTGAAGGACTACGGCCTCGACGACTTCTATCTGGAACTTTCCACCAGAAATCCGGAGAAGTCCGTCGGAAGTGACGAGGTCTGGGAAGAAGCGACCAACACCCTCGCCGAGGTCGCGGCAGCGTCCGGTCTGGACCTTGTGCCCGATCCGGGCGGGGCCGCGTTCTACGGCCCCAAGATTTCGGTGCAGACAAAGGATGCGTTGGGGCGCACCTGGCAGATGTCCACGATTCAGCTCGACTTCAACCTTCCGGAGCGGTTCGAACTCGAATACACCGCCTCCGGCGGCGTGAAGGAACGGCCGGTGATGATTCACCGCGCTCTGTTCGGCTCCATCGAACGTTTCTTCGGCGTGCTCACCGAGCATTACGCAGGCGCGTTCCCGGCATGGTTGTCGCCGGTGCAGGTTGTCGGAATTCCGGTCGCCGAGGTCCACCAGGACCATTTGTTCGCTGTGGTCGCGGAGCTGAAGAAGCGCGGCATCCGAGCCGAAGTCGATGCCAGCGACGATCGCATGCAGAAGAAGATCTTCAACCAGACCGCGCAGAAGGTGCCGTTCATGCTTCTCGCGGGCGAACGTGACGTCGAAGCCGGGGCAGTCAGCTTCAGGTTCCGTGACGGCACTCAGGTCAACGGAGTACCGACCGCGCGTGCGGTGGATCTCATCGCGGACTGGGTCTCCTCGCGCAACAACGCATCTCCCACTGCCACGCTCTTCGCGGAAGATCAGGAGTGAGCTGACCATGGCCGAACAGGACGCGGCAATCGTCGACACCGGGTTCGGGGTGCCCGACCGGCTGCAGCGATTGTGGACGCCGCATCGGATGTCCTACATCACCGAGGCACCCGGGTCGAAGAATCACTCGAGCGAACCGTTCTCGGACATTCCGAAGATGAGCGACGAAGACGGCCTCGTGGTCGCCCGTGGCGAAGAGGTCTACGCGGTGCTCAACTTGTATCCCTACAACCCCGGGCACACGATGATCGTTCCGTATCGCCGAGTGGCGGCGTTGGAAGATCTCACCCGGGCGGAGAGCGACGAGTTGATGGCGTTCACCCAGCACGCTATTCGGACGATCAAAAAGGTCTCGAGTCCGCACGGATTCAACGTGGGACTCAATCTCGGTGCCGCAGCCGGTGGTTCGCTGGCCGAACACCTGCACCAGCACATCGTCCCGAGATGGGGCGGAGATGCGAACTTCATCACGGTCGTCGGTGGAGCCAAGGTGATGCCGCAGCTGCTTCGTGACACGCGGGCATTGCTGGCATCGGCCTGGACCGAATGAACCGAACTCGACAAGGGGGTCTGCAGTGCTGAGTGTGTTCGGGCGTGCGCCGATGTCGAAGGTCACCGCACCTCTCGGCAAAGCGCTGAACAGCACTGGTCTCACCCCGAATTCGGTGACGGTGATCGGAACCGTTGCCTCGGTTGCCGCGGCGATCACGATGTTCCCGGCCGGTTACCTCTGGTGGGGCTCGATCGTCATCACACTCTTCGTGCTGTTCGACATGCTCGACGGCGCGATGGCGCGGGCGCGTGGTGGCGGTACCAAATACGGTGCCGTCCTCGACGCCACGTGCGACCGCGTGGCCGACGGCGCGATCTTCGGCGGGCTGGCTTGGTGGGCTGTGTACACCGAGGACAACCGACTCCTCCTGATCGCAACACTGATCTGCCTCGTCACATCGCAGGTGATCTCGTACGCGAAAGCGCGCGCCGAAGCCAGCGGTCTCTCGGCCGACGGTGGTTGGATCGAGCGGCCGGACCGCCTCGTGATCGTGCTCGTGGGCGCCGGCTTCACCGGTGTCGGCCGGCACTTCGGGATCCCATGGCTCGACAGCTTGATCTACCCCGCTATGTGGGTTCTTGCCGTACTCAGCGTTGTCACCGTGTTTCAGCGTGTACTGGCGGTGCGCCGATCCGAGGGCGCCCGAGACATCATCGTCAAAGCAGACACGCCGTCGAGCGAAGAACCAGGGGCATCGTGACGTTCGCCGAACGCGCCAGCGACGCAGGGTATGCAGCAGGATGGCGTTTGGTTCGTGGATTGCCCGACGGTGCGGCGCGACGTCTGTTCGATTTCGGCGCCGACAAAGCCGCAACGCGCGGCGGTGGGCCACAGCAATTGCGGCGCAATCTGGGGCGAGTGCTCGGCGTCGAGCCGCAGGATGTGCCGCAGGACCTGATGAAGGCAAGTGTTCGGTCCTACGCGAGATATTGGCGCGAGGCATTTCGCTTGCCGTCGATGGACCTCGATTCCCAAGCTGCGGTCATCGACGGGTGTGTGCGCGGACGTGAACATCTCGACGCGGCCATTGCCGAAGGGGTGGGCGCCGTACTCGCGTTGCCGCACAGCGGTAACTGGGACATGGCCGGAATGTGGCTCGTCCGTTACTACGGACGGTTCTCCACGGTGGCCGAGCGGTTGAAGCCGGAGTCGCTGTATCAGCGATTCGTCGATTACCGGGAGAGCCTCGGATTCGAGATCTTTCCGCTCAGCGGCGGCGAGGTACCGCCGTTCGCTGCATTGTCGGAACGTCTGCGCGAGAACAAGATCGTGTGCTTGCTCAGTGAACGCGACCTTGCGAAACACGGTGTGCCGGTGACGTTCTTCGGTGAGCCGACTCGGATGGCCGCTGGTCCGGCGAAGCTTGCGATCGATACCGGCGCCCACCTACTTCCCGTGCACTGCTACTTCGACGGCGACGGGTGGGGCTTCACGATCTCACCGCGGATCGACGTCGCCGGGGGAGTGGAAAGTGCGACCCAGCTGCTGGCCGAGGAGTTCGCGACCGCTATCGCCGAACACCCGGCTGATTGGCACATGCTGCAGCCGCTCTGGCTCGCCGATCTGTCGGAATCACGTCGCGCTCGAATCGAGGGAACGTGAAGATCGGCATGGTGTGCCCGTATTCGTTCGACGTTCCGGGAGGCGTGCAGGCGCACGTGGAGCAACTCGCGCGAGTATTCATCGAGCGGGGGCACCGCGTCAGCGTGCTCGCGCCGGCATCCGAGGACACCGTACTTCCGGATTTCGTGGTGTCGGCAGGTGAAGCATTGGCGATTCCTTACAACGGTTCGGTCGCTCGATTGCGGTTCGGTCCGGTCACCTATTCTCGGATTCGAAAGTGGATCGCCGAGAACGACTTCGACGTTCTGCACATCCACGAACCGAATGCACCGAGTCTGTCCATGCTCGCCCTCAAGGCGGCCGACGGTCCCATCGTCGCGACCTTCCATACCTCCACCACGAAGTCGTTGGTGCTGAGCACGTTTCAGGGAGTTCTCCGTCCGTACCACGAGAAGATCAGTGGGCGGATCGCCGTATCCGAACTGGCCAGGAGATGGCAGGTCGAGTCGCTCGGAAGCGATGCAGTCGAGATACCCAACGGCGTCGACGTTCAGGCGTTCGCGAGGGCACCGATGCTCGACGGTTATCCCCGCCCCGGTGGCACGGTTCTGTTCCTCGGACGCTTCGACGAACCGCGCAAGGGCATGGCGGTCCTGCTCGGCGCGTTGCCGGAACTCGTCGAGAAGCACCCGGACGTCGAAATTCTGGTCGTCGGCCGCGGCGACGAAGACAAGCTCCGCAAGGACGCAGGCGGCCTTGCATCGCATCTGAGATTCCTCGGTCAGGTGGACGACGACGTCAAAGCGTCGGCGATGCGCAGCGCCGACGTGTACTGCGCGCCCAACCTCGGCGGCGAGAGCTTCGGGATCGTCCTGGTCGAGGCGATGGCGTCGGGAACCGCTGTGGTGGCGAGCGAACTGGATGCGTTCCGCCGAGTTCTTCGCGACGGTGCGGCAGGTGTGCTCGTGCCGATCGACGATTCCGCCGCCCTGGCCGCAGCGTTGAACGGGGTGCTTTCCTCGGACGAGGTCAGGGAGGGGCTCGTGGAGTCCGCGAGAAGGGCAGTGGCCGACTACGACTGGCCTGTCGTCGCCGAACAGATCATGCGTGTCTACGAGACAGTCACGGTCGGCGATCAAAAGGTGAGGGCGGCCGGCTGATGACGTTGTCGGCGCTGACCATCCTGATCGTCGGACTGGTCGCAGTGCTCGTGCTGGTGGTCGGGCTGTGGGCATACGGAACGGCGAACCGCCTGGACCGTCTGCATGTCCGAACCGATCTGGCCTGGCAGTCTCTCGATTCTGCGCTCGCCAGGCGAGCCGTGGTGGCCCGTGCAGTGTCGGCGGCCATCCGTGAGAACCTCGAGCGGAGTCGTAAACTCGCCGCGCTTGCCGACGCTGCCGAACGTGCGGACCGAGTGAACCGTGAGAGCGCGGAGAACGACGTGTCGGTTGCCTTGGCGTCGCTCGACCCCGCCGATCTCCCACCGCAACTCGTCGCCGAACTCGCCGACGCCGAAGCGCGCGTGCTCATCGCCCGCCGCTTTCACAACGACGCCGTTCGCGACACGTTGGCGCTCCGAACCACCCTGCCGGTTCGAATCCTCCACCTCGGCGGAACAGCGCCGCTGCCGTCGTACTTCGAGATCGCCGAGCGCTCGGCGTCGGAAACCTTCGGGCACGAGGAGAGAGCAGTCCAGCGCACGTCGTCTCGGGTCGTTCTCGTCGACGAACGCGGACGTGTCCTGCTGCTCCGCGGCCACGATCCGACCGTCCCCGAGGTCTACTTCTGGTTCACGATCGGTGGAGCCGTGGAATCGGGTGAAAATCTGCGCGATGCCGCCGCCCGTGAAGTGCTGGAGGAAACCGGTTTGACGGTCGATCCGGCGGAGCTGAAGGGACCGCTGTGGAGGCGCGTGGCGACGTTCCCTTTCAACGGCACCCTGCTGCGCTCGGAGGAACTGTTCTTCGCGTTTCGCACCCAGGAGTTCGAACCCGAACACAGTGGTTTCACCGATCTCGAGCGTCGGACGGTCACCGGCCACCGCTGGTGCACCGAGGACGATATTCGAATGCTGGCGGCGACGGGTGAGACCGTGTACCCGCAGGATCTGGCGGAACTGCTCGACGAGGTCAACATCGTCCTCGCTCGGCGAATCGAACCCGAAGTCCGCGCCATCCGCTGAGCTTCTCCGACGGTGAGGGGTCCAGGAACCCTCGATTGGCTATGGATACGAAGGCCACATGCGGCCTACGATCGACGGCGCGCAGCAGGCATCGCATGCCTGGCGCAGCACTGTTCCCACACATCAGGAGTTCGCCTTGAGTACCCCCATCGTGCCTGTATCCAACAACTCCGCGAGCGGTGATTCCGGCAGCGGAACCGGGACTGCCCGCGTCAAGCGCGGAATGGCCGAGATGCTCAAGGGCGGCGTGATCATGGACGTCGTCACCGCCGAGCAGGCAAAGATTGCCGAAGACGCCGGAGCGGTCGCCGTCATGGCCCTCGAGCGGGTGCCCGCCGACATTCGCGCCCAGGGTGGCGTCTCGCGGATGAGCGATCCCGACATGATCGACAGCATCATTTCCTCGGTCAGCATTCCGGTGATGGCAAAGGCTCGCATCGGTCACTTCGTCGAAGCTCAGATTCTGCAGAGCCTCGGCGTCGACTACATCGACGAGTCCGAGGTGCTGACACCTGCCGACTACGCCAACCACATCGAGAAGTGGAACTTCACCGTTCCGTTCGTGTGTGGCGCGACCAACCTGGGCGAGGCCCTGCGTCGTATCACCGAAGGTGCTGCGATGATCAGGTCCAAGGGCGAAGCCGGCACCGGCGACGTATCCAACGCAACCACCCACATGCGCAAGATCCGTGGTGAGATCCGTCGCCTGACATCGCTCCCCGAGGACGAACTCTACGTCGCTGCCAAGGAGCTGCAGGCTCCCTACGATCTGGTCGTGGAGGTCGCCCGGGCCGGCAAGCTCCCGGTCACCCTGTTCACCGCCGGCGGGATCGCGACTCCGGCGGATGCCGCGATGATGATGCAGCTCGGCGCCGAGGGAGTGTTCGTCGGATCAGGAATCTTCAAGTCCGGCAACCCGAAAGAGCGCGCCGAGGCCATCGTCAAAGCCACCACGTTCCACGACGACCCTGACGTGCTCGCCAAGATCTCCCGCGGTTTGGGAGAGGCCATGGTCGGTATCAACGTCGACGACCTACCGGTGGGCCACCGCCTTGCCGAGCGCGGCTGGTGATCTGCCGAACTCAGGGATGAGAACGAGGTAGGACGGCGGGCCGCTCCGGATGGTCCCAACGCACGGTGAAGTGGGCGTGCGGACGTTCGCGGGAGTCGGCGTAGCTCTCGTAGAACCGCAGGAGCGGTTCGATCGTCCAGTGCTGATCATCGGGATTTCGTCGGCGCAGCGCCGCGGCGCTCAGCGTCAGATGCACGACGACGGACGGGTCGACAACGCGTCCCAGTAGCGTCGGTCCAGCAACGATCAGGACTTGATCCGGGGTGGCATCCACCAATTTCGCTCGGGCTGAACGGTCTGCAGCTTCGTCCCACAACCGAGGGAGATAGCTGCCTCGTCCGTTGAGTCCGAGCGGCGCCACCACCTCGCGGTCCAGCGCGTCGAAGTCGAACCATGCTGTGCGATAGGACAACTCGTCCGTGTGGGAAAATTCGAAGCGCAGTGACGCTGGACGCACGAAATCGTGAAGGTCGATTACGTCACAGGCGCGGCCGGTCGATCGGATGGATTCGCTGATGCGGTTCGCGAACTCGACCGGGTCGGCGGCGTCCGCGCCGTCGACGACTGCAATGGACCGCTCTCCGAGCGGAATTCGATCGACGATGCCGTCGACGAGCAAGTCGGGGAATATCGGCAGGGGAGCAGCGGGATCGGGGTTGAGCACGTGTCCATCTTGCCTGCCTCGTCCGCAGGCTTGCCTGGTCTTGTTAGCCTTCAGCAGCAGTGACGAGAAAGGTGAACCATGGCCAGCATCGAGGACATCCTCGAACTCGAGCGCATCGAGAACGACATCTTTCGAGGTAGAACGTTTCCGAGTCTGCTCCAGCGCACGTTCGGTGGCCAGGTCGCGGGTCAAGCCCTCGTGTCCGCGGTGAACACCGTCGACGAGAAGTTTCGGGTTCACTCTCTCCATGGATACTTCATCCGCCCCGGCAACCCGACCGAACCCACCGTGTATCTGGTCGACCGCCTCCGGGACGGCCGCTCGTTCTGCACTCGCCGGGTCACCGGTTTGCAGGACGGCAAAGCAATCTTCACGATGTCGGCGTCGTTCCACGTCGAGGACGAGGGGATATCCCACCAGGACACGATGCCGACCGTGGTGGATCCGGAGAGTCTTCCTGATCCGCGCGATCTCCCTGATTTCGACAACTCGTTCTACGAAGAGTGGAACGAGTGGGACATCAGGAGGATCCCCGACAATCAAACGGCGAAGCATCCGAGCCTTGCGGCCCAGCAACGAGTGTGGTTCCGCTACCGTGACCGGCTTCCGGACAGTCAGGTGTTTCACGTCTGCACCTTGGCGTACATGTCGGATATGACGCTGATCGGATCCGCAAAGGTGCCGCATCCGGGTGTTGTGACGCAGACGGCGTCGCTCGACCACGCACTGTGGTTCCTGCGGCCCTTCCGCGCCGACGAATGGCTGCTGTACGACCAGACGTCGCCGTCCGCCGACTTCGGTCGGGCGTTGGCGCAGGGACGCATCTTCGATCGGCAGGGACGAATGGTTGCCGCTGTTGTCCAGGAAGGGCTCATGCGGATCGAACGCGACACGACGAAGACGATCACCGACCCGTTCGCACCGAAGTGACTCGGCCGACCATCGGTGTCCTTGCGCTGCAGGGTGACGTCCGCGAACACCTCGCAGCGCTGTCGTCGAGTGGGGCGACCGGTGTCACCGTCAGGCGGCCGGAGGAACTCGATGCCGTGGACGGGTTGATCATTCCCGGCGGCGAGTCCACGACGATGAGCAACCTGCTCTCGGTGTTCGATCTGCTGGAGCCGTTGCGCGCCCGTCTGAAGGAAGGACTCCCTGCGTACGGGTCGTGTGCCGGAATGATTCTGCTGGCGAGCGAAGTCCTCGACACCCGCGCCGACGCCCAGCACCTCGACGGTCTCGATATCACGGTGCGGCGCAATGCTTTCGGCCGTCAGGTCGATTCGTTCGAGACCGACCTGGAGTTTTCGGGGATCGTCGGCGACCCGGTTCGGGCGGTGTTCATTCGCGCGCCGTGGGTGGAGCGGGTCGGCCGCGACGTCGAGGTGTTGGCCGAGGTGCCGGACGGCCCCGCCGCCGGACGAGTCGTCGCGGTACGGCAAGGGTCCGTCATGGCAACCAGTTTCCATCCCGAGGTGACGGGAGACAACCGAGTCCACGAGTTGTTCGTCGACCTGGTGAAAAACCGGTAGGGCCCATGAGGTTCGAGCGGTACGGCGATCCCGTCGTTTTTCGAGATGTCATCGCACCTGTCGTCGCGGCGGAACCCGCACGGTTCACCACCGTCTCGAGCGTGGTGCACGGGCTGATCGAGACGCCGGAGGCAGCCGTGGGTGCCACCATGCTGTGCGGATTCGACGCCGAGACGCCGGTCGGTGCGGTCGTGCGCATGCCTCCTCGGCCGTTCAACGTTGCGGTCTCGAGCGATCTCGGGGACGAACTCCCGTTTCTGGTCGGGTTGGTGGACGAACTTGCCGGCGTCGACGACGCGACGTTCGCGGGTCCGCGGCGAGCCATGGAGCAACTGGTACCGCTGTGGGCAGCCGCCCGCGGGTTCGAGCCCGAGCCGATGACCAGCATGATGCTGTACAGGCTGAACGTTCTGCTTCAGCACCGATCGGTGGACGGAATCGCGCGGCGTGGGGGCATCGGCGACATCGATCTACTGGCGCGCTGGTTCCGCGACTTCGAACGCGAATCGATCAGAGGCATCGACGATCCGCGTCCGGACCCGGACGCGATACGCGCGCGATTCGCACGCGGTGTCCATCTCTGGTTGTGGGAATCGGGCGGTGAGCCGGTTGCGATGGCAGGGGCTACCGCTGTACTGGGACAGACCGCACGAATCGGCCCCGTGTACGTGAGGCCGGAACGGAGAGGCCGAGGATTCGGTGCCGCAGTCACCAGCGCGGCGGTGAAGGCGACGATTGCTCGCGGGGCCCGCGAGGTGGTTCTGTTCACCGACGAGGACTATCGACCCTCGAACTCGGTATATCGATCGATCGGTTTCGAGCCTGTCGAGCGCTACCTGGAACTGACGGCGATCCAGCGCGCGTAAACTACGAAAACACTTTTGATCTGTTCGGCACGAAAGGGGCTCCATCGAATGAGCGGCCACTCCAAATGGGCCACCACCAAGCACAAGAAGGCGGTGATCGATGCCAGAAGAGGCAAGTCGTTCGCCAAACTCGTGAAGAACATCGAGGTGGCGGCACGCACCGGTGGTGGCGATCCAACGGGTAACCCGACGTTGTTCGACGCCATCCAGAAAGCCAAGAAGACGTCCGTTCCCAACGACAACATCGAGCGCGCGCGCAAGCGCGGCGCAGGTGAAGAAGCAGGTGGCGCCGACTGGCAGACCATCATGTACGAGGGTTACGGACCCAACGGGGTCGCCGTGCTCATCGAGTGCCTCACCGACAATCGCAATCGCGCAGCGGGCGAAGTACGCGTCGCCATGACCCGCAACGGCGGCAACATGGCTGATCCCGGTTCGGTGTCGTACCTGTTCTCGCGCAAGGGCTTGGTGACGCTCGAAAAGAACGGCCAGAGCGAGGACGACGTCCTCATGGCGGTGCTCGACGCCGGTGCCGAGGAGGTCACCGACAACGGTGACACCTTCGAGATCGTCAGCGAGCCCACCGACCTGATCGCCGTTCGAACGGCCCTTCAGGATGCCGGAATCGACTACGACTCCGCCGAAGCCAGCTTTCAGGCATCGGTCAGCGTGCCCGTCGACGCCGAGGGCGCCCGCAAGGTGTTCAAGCTCATCGATGCCCTCGAGGACAGCGACGACGTCCAGAACGTCTACTCGAACGTCGATCTCTCCGACGAGGTGCTGGCCGAGCTCGACGAGGAATGATCCGATGCGGGTGTCGCGCGCGGGAAGTTGCCACTGATTCCGATACGCTATCGAACAACAGTTCGTAAGCGAATGGGAGACAAGTGTGCGAGTGATGGGCGTCGACCCCGGTCTCACCCGGTGCGGATTGAGTTTGATCGAGGGTGGGGCCGGCCGTAGCGTCGTCGCGCTCGATGTCGACGTCGTCCGCACTCCCGCTGACATGGAACTCGCGCAGAGGTTGTTGCGAATTTCCGAGGCAGCCGAGTACTGGCTCGACACTCACAAACCGAGTGTCGTTGCCATCGAGCGGGTGTTCGCGCAGCACAACGTCCGCACTGCGATGGGCACCGCTCAGGCCGGCGGCGTTATCGCGTTGGCGGCTGCCCGACGCGGCATCGATGTGTGTTTCCATACGCCCAGTGAGGTGAAGGCCGCTGTCACCGGCAACGGCAGCGCCGACAAAGCGCAGGTCACTGCGATGGTCATGCGTATCCTCGGTCTGCAGACCGCACCGACTCCCGCTGATGCGGCAGACGCACTCGCCCTCGGTATCTGCCACTGCTGGCGAGCTCCGATGATCGCGCGCATGGCTCAGGCCGAAGCCATGGCGGCGGAACAGAAGCGCAAGTACGAGGTGCGGCTCGCGGAAGAACGCAAGGCACGAACCGCCGCCGCGAAGAAGCTCGACCGTGCCAAGACTGCCCGTGCCAAGAGAGAGGCAGGCGCTCGATGATCGCCTCGATACGCGGCGAAGTTCTCGACATCGCCCTCGACCACGCGGTCCTCGAAGCGTCCGGCGTCGGATATCGCGTCAATGCCACCCCGTCCACGCTCGGAACGCTCAGCCGCGGCACCGAGTCGAGGCTGCTCACGACGATGATCGTGCGTGAGGACTCGATGACGCTGTACGGATTCGAGGACACCGAATCACGGGATTTGTTCTCACTGCTGCTCAGTGTGTCCGGAGTCGGGCCGCGTATCGCCATGGCGACTCTGGCGGTTCTCGATCCGAACGCGCTCCGCTCGGCGCTGGCCGACGGAAATATCACGGCACTGACACGTGTGCCCGGCATCGGCAAGCGCGGTGCCGAGCGGATGGTGGTGGAACTCCGAGACAAAGTGGACGCCATCTTCGGAAGTGGCGGGGGAGCATCGGCGCTCTCCGGCTCCGTCGTCGGAAACCCGGTTCGTGATCAGATCGTCGAAGCGCTCACCGGGCTCGGATTTCCCACCAAAGCAGCCGAGGATGCCACCGACGCGGTGCTCGCCGCGCAGCCGGATGCGACCACGTCGGCAGCGTTGCGGTCCGCTCTTGCGTCATTGGGCAAAAGTAGATGACCGAAGAATCCGAGTTCGAGGACTCGCAGGTCTCCGCCGAGGTGATATCCGACGACCTCGATGTCGAGACGAGCCTGCGCCCGAAGTCGCTCACCGACTTCATCGGTCAACCTCGGGTACGCGAGCAGTTGCAGCTCGTATTGACCGGCGCGAAACTCCGTGGCGGTACGCCCGACCACATCCTGATGTCCGGCCCGCCCGGGCTCGGTAAGACCTCGATGGCGATGATCATCGCGCAAGAACTGGGAACGTCGCTCCGGTTGACGTCAGGCCCGGCGCTCGAGCGCGCAGGCGACTTGGCGGCGATGCTCAGCAATCTCGTCGAAGGCGATGTGCTGTTCATCGACGAGATTCACCGCATCGCGCGACCGGCCGAGGAGATGCTCTACCTCGCGATGGAGGACTTCAGAGTCGATGTCGTCGTCGGCAAAGGGCCGGGTGCGACGTCCATTCCGCTCGAGGTCGCTCCGTTCACCCTGGTCGGAGCCACGACTCGGTCCGGAGCGCTCACCGGCCCGCTGCGCGATCGGTTCGGATTCGTCGCACACATGGACTTCTACGAACCTGCAGAGCTGGAAAAGATTCTTCTTCGCTCGGCAGGGATCCTCGGTGTTCCGATCGACAAAGAGGGATGCGCCGAGATCGCCGGGCGCTCGCGCGGAACCCCTCGCATCGCCAACCGTCTGCTCCGCCGCGTCCGCGATTACGCGGAAGTGCGCGGCGACGGCACCGTCACGAAGCAGACGGCACAAGAAGCGCTCATCGTCTACGACGTCGACCATCTCGGCCTCGACCGCCTCGACCGGGCGGTGCTCAGTGCGCTGATCCGAAGTTTCGGTGGTGGGCCCGTCGGTGTCTCGACGTTGGCAGTAGCCGTCGGCGAGGAACCCGCAACCGTGGAAGAAGTCTGCGAGCCGTTTCTCGTGCGCGCAGGAATGGTCGCGAGAACTCCACGAGGCAGAGTGGCTACGGCCGCGGCATGGCAACACCTGGGTCTCGTGCCGCCTCCTGATCTTGCAATCGGTGGCATTTCTGTACGCACCAACGAGGCTCAGCAGGGTTTATTCGAATAATCTGCTGATAATCGGCAGTAGCCGGACAGATCACCGGCGGGGTAATGGCACACTGGGACGGACGCGTGGCTCTTCACCGACCACCGACCCCTGTGCATCAACCGACACTTTTAGGACTGACGTAGAAGATGGAACTGCTATTCCCGCTGCTGATCGTGGCATTGCTCGTGCCGATGTTCCTCAATGTGCGCAAGCAGAAGAGGGCACTCGCCGACACCCAGTCGCTGCAGGATTCGCTCAAGATCGGTGACGAGGTGGTCACCACTTCGGGTCTGTACGCACGCGTCGTCCTGGTCGAGGACGACACCATCGATCTGGAGATCGCCGACGGCATCATTACCACCTGGTCACGGGCGGTCGTTCGTGATGTTCTGCCCGCCGAGAGCGACGACGAGTTCACCGCACCCGACGACCTGTCCGGAATCGACGGCACCGCGGCACCATCGCTCGAGAAGACGAACCTCGACAAGGCTCCCGCCGACGAGAACGTCGAGCAGACTGTGCGTCGTCCAGAAAAAGAGTGATCCACACATGACCGCTACCGCTGTCGGAGAAACTTCCGGCAGCGGTTTCGCGTGCCGGGGGCGTGGCGTCCGGTTCGTCTGAATACGCCGGCGTGGTCGGTACGAACATGCTCACCGTATCGATCGCACGTTCATCAACTGCCAAGAGGAGAATCACACACCGTGGCACCTTCAAGCGGATCGGTGCATCCGTCCCGCTATCTCGCCCTGTTCGGGGTTCTGATGGCAGTCGTGTATGCGTTGGTCTTCTTCACCGGAGACAAGTCGCCCGAGCCCAAACTCGGCATCGACCTGGAAGGCGGCACGAGAGTGACGCTGACTGCGCGTACCCCGGATGGCAGCGCGCCGAGCCAGGACAGCCTCAAACAGGCGCAGCAGATCATCACCACTCGCGTCGACGGACTCGGAGTCGCCGGTTCCGAGGTGCTCATCGATGGCGACAACCTGGTCATCACGGTTCCCGGTGACGACAGCTCTCAGGCTCGAACACTCGGTCAGACCGCACGGTTGTTCATCAGGCCGGTCATTTCGGCGACACAGCCGTCTGCCGGACAGCCTGCCGCAGGCACCGCGGAGACCCCGACCGGTGAACAGCCTGCGGCAGAAACCCCAGCGCCTGCAGGTGACGCGGTCCCACAGGGGCGTCCGTTCCCGGCTCAGGATCCGAGCGCGGTGGATCCGACTCCCGCGTCGGAAGCTCCGTCGGCGACGCAGACGCCCGACCCCGCTGCCACGGCAACCGACGATCCGGCGGCGCCGGCGTCCACCGGCACGGAAGCCGAGCAGACTGCGGATCAGATCACCGAAGCCAAAGCGCTTCGGCAGAGCGAGGACCAGCAAGTTCAGCAGGTTGCGATGGCGACCATCGACTGCAACGCCCCGGACCCGCTGCAGGGTAACGACGACCCGGCGCTTCCGCTCGTCGCGTGCAGCACCGACGGAGCATCCGTGTATCTGCTCGGACCGAGCATCATCGACGGCCAGCAGATCGCCGATGCGTCGTCGGGATTCAACTCCCAGCAGTCACGTCACGAGGTCAGCCTGACCTTCGATTCCGAGGGCAGCAACACGTGGGCCCAGTTCACCGGGGCGAACATCGGCAAGCAGGCCGCCTTCACGCTCGACTCGAAGGTGGTCAGCGCTCCGCAGATTCAGGGCGCAACGCCTGCAGGCAGCGCGACGTCGATCACCGGCCAGTTCACGGCGCAGGGCGCGACCGAACTTGCGAATACGTTGAAGTACGGGTCGCTGCCGCTCTCGTTCGCGTCCTCCGAAGCCGAGACGGTGTCCGCAACTCTCGGACTCGCATCGCTTCAAGCCGGACTTCTCGCCGGTGCGATCGGTCTGGTGCTCGTGCTCGTCTACTGCCTCGTCTACTACCGCGCCCTGGGGTTCCTGACGGCACTCTCGCTGATTCTCGCGGGCTTGATGGTCTACGGGATCCTGGTGCTCCTCGGCCGGTGGATCAACTTCACGCTCGATCTCGCCGGAATCGCCGGTCTGATCATCGGAATCGGTATGACAGCCGACTCGTTCGTCGTCTTCTTCGAACGCATCAAGGACGAGATAAGGGAAGGCAGAAGTTTCCGCTCCGCCGTCCCGCGAGGATGGACACGCGCTCGAAAGACGATCCTGTCCGGCAACGCCGTCAGCTTCATTGCTGCCGCAGTGCTGTACGTGCTGGCCGCCGGTCAGGTTCAGGGGTTCGCCTTCACCCTCGGATTGACCACCATCATCGACGTCCTCGTTGTGTTCCTCGTAACGTGGCCGCTGGTCAACCTGGCATCAAGATCCAAGTTCTGGTCCAAGCCGGGCGTCAACGGCCTCGGGGCAGTCGCCGAGATCGCCCAGGAACGCAGGCGTGCCGCTGCGCGCACCACGGCAGGCAAGTCTGCAGCCGACGCATCTACGAAGGGGGCCTGACATGACCGAGTCGCCTGACAACACCGGCTCGTCGGAGAGCGGTTCCACATTGCTGGAAGATTCCCGCGTCGACCAGAATCTCCAGCCGAAGCACAGCTGGCTCTCACGGCTCTACACGGGAACGGGTGCCTTCGAAGTCGTCGGTCGCCGCAAGTTCTACTACATCCTGACTGGCGTGATCGTGTTGATCTGCCTGCTCAGCATGTTGTTCCGGGGCTTCACTCTCGGAATCGACTTCGAGGGCGGCACCAAGATCCAGGTACCTGCCGGTGACAGCGTCACCTCCGAACAGGTCGAGACCGTCTTCACGGACACTCTCGGCTTCGGCCCCGAAGCAGTACAGACCGTCGGATCCGGCGCCGCAGCCACCGTTCAGGTCAGGTCGGAGGCCCTCGACGAGAGCCAGGTGGGCCAGGTCAAGACGGCGCTGTTCGACGCCTTCCAGCCCGAGGACAGCACCGGCACCGCGACGCCGAATGCGATCAGCTTCTCCGACGTCAGTGAGACCTGGGGTGGCCAGATCACACAGAAGGCATTGATTGCACTGGTCGTGTTCCTGGTGATCGTGAGTATCTACATCGCGATCCGGTACGAGAGGGACATGGCTCTCGCCGCGCTGGCTGCCTTGTTCTTCGACCTGCTCGTCACCGCAGGCGTCTACTCTTTGGTCGGATTCGAGGTCACCCCCGCTACCGTCATCGGTCTGCTCACCATTCTCGGATTCTCGCTGTACGACTCGGTCGTGGTGTTCGACAAGGTCGAGGAGAACACCCGCGGAATTCTGCACCTCAACCGTAAGACATACGGCGAGCAGGCGAACCTGGCGGTCAACCAGACGCTCATGCGATCGATCAACACCACCGTCATCGGCGTTCTGCCGGTGTTGGCACTGATGATCGTCGCCGTGTGGCTCCTGGGCGTCGGAACTCTGAAGGACCTCGCTCTGGTGCAGCTCGTCGGCATGATCGTCGGGGCCTACTCGTCGATCTTCTTCGCGACGCCACTGCTGGTGACCATCAAGGAGAAGTGGGGTCCGGTCGCGGTGCACACCAAAAAGGTGTTGGCCAAGCGTGCCGAAGCAGCGAGCCGAGGGGGCTCCACCAACCTGGTCAAGGCGGCGCCCGGCGCCAGTGCAGTGTCCAACGCGCCCGTGACTCCTCAGGTGGGGTCGCGCCCGACTGGAAAGCGCGCCAAGAAGAGGCGCTGATGATCGTGCGAGTCGGAGTATCTCGGACGGTGGCAGCCGTGGTGGCTGCCACCGTCGGTGCGGGTGTCCTCGTCGGATGTTCGTCGTCCGAGGACCAGGTGCCGTCCATCGGTTACGCGGTCGACAACACGGTGCCCACCTACAACGCGCAGACGGTGGCCGGTGCGGCATCCGGCGCCAAGCAGGCGTTTCCGCGGGTTCAGACCGGTTTCAGTTACCTCGGACCCGAAGGTGAGTCGTTGTCGGACAACGATGTCGGCGGTGTCGCTGTCGTCCCAGGAGATGTGCTGACGGTGGCCTACACGATCGCGCCGCAGGCGACATATTCCGACGGTGTCCCGATGACGTGTGACGACCTGGTTCTGACCTGGGCAGCCAACAACGGTCGCTTCGTCGCGGGCTCGGACAACCAGCCGCTGTTCGATTCGGCGTCGAGCGCCGGATACGCCGACATCGATCGCATCGACTGCGTGAGCGGCAGCAAGGACGCGACCGTCACGTTTCGGTCCGGCCGTGCTTACGAGGGATGGCGCAGCTTGTTCGGTGCCACCGATCTACTGCCCTCTCACGTAGCGGCCAAGGCTGCGCGCGTACCCAACGTGGTCGATCCGATTCTCTCGGGCGACCTGGATGCAGTTCGGCGTATCGCAGACTTCTGGAACACCGGCTGGAATCTGACGCCCGGTGCAGTGGACGTGTCGCTGTTGCCCTCCAACGGGCCCTACCGCGTCGATTCGTACACGGCAGACGGCGGACTCGTTCTCGTCGCCAACGACAAATGGTGGGGTATTCCGCCCGAGACCGGCCAGGTGGTGATCTGGCCGAAGGGCTCGGATGTATCCGCTCACGCCGATGCCGGTGACCTCGATGTGATCGACCAGGGTGCAGGCGGCACGGTGCCCGATGCGTTCGGCGCGACCGAGTTTCCCTCGCACGGTGTCGAGCAACTGACTTTTGCGACCAGTGGATCACTCGCATCATCGGCGGCTCGTCGCGCCGTTGCCCAATGCACCGCCCGTGAGGCATTGTTCGATCGGTACGGACATCAGGGTTACGACCGAGCGAGCGGAATCGGCGCCGGCGTGGTCGATTCGCGTCTGGTGCAGCCCAATACACTGCTGTACGGGCCGGTGGCGGGCACAGCCAACGGCCGCTACCGCCAAGCCGACACGGCCGCAGCCCAGACCGCGCTGAAAGACGCCGACCTCGATGCGCTGACGGTTCGAATCGGCTATCTGGCGCCTGATCCGCGGCGCGCCGGCATCGTCTCCGACATCGCTGCGGCGTGCGCACCTGCAGGCATCACGATCGTCGACGCCGGTGCAGAAGATTTCGGACCCGAGGCGTTGCGCGCGGGTTCCGTCGACGCGGTGCTCGGGTCGACGGGCTCTGCCTCGGGACCTGCAGGGGCAGTATCGGACGAGGCTGCTCGCTACAGCGTGCACAGCGCGGTCGGCAGCAACGTCGGTCGATATTCCAACGGCCGCGTCGACGACATCGTCGATCAACTCGCCGTCGAGACGTCGGATGCGACTTCTCTGGCGATCGCCACCGAAGGTGAGAACATCCTCTGGAACGACATGCCGTCACTTCCGCTGTTCAACCAACCTCGCACCCTTGCCGTGGCCGATGGTATGAGCAACGTCGTGGTCAATCCGACCACCGCGGGCGCCGGTTGGAACATGGATCGGTGGATACTTCTCCGGTGAGTATCAACGCCACATCACCCGAATCCAATCTTGCCGCACAGGCCACTGCGAACATCGACAGGCTGGTCCGCTGGGCCGACGATTTTCCGGTGGAGGGCGTGCGCTTCGCCGATCTGACACCGGTATTCGCCGACGCCGACGGGCTGTCGACGGTGATCGGAGCACTCGCCGAGGTCGGTGCGGGCGCCGATCTGGTCGCCGGCATCGACGCGCGTGGTTTTCTCCTGGGAGCGGGCGTTGCGCTCGCTCTCGGCAGTAGTGCCCCATAGAGTGGTGTAACTCGGTGGCCGAGCCCCTCTACGAATCCGTGTTGTGCACGGATGTAGAGCGGCCATCGTGTGATCCTTCGAGTCAACCGTCTAAAGAATCCTCG
>NZ_JAHFVG010000089.1 GCF_023264675.1 Rhodococcus sp. (in: high G+C Gram-positive bacteria) | reverse complement strand
TCATGAACGGCCCCACGGATCCCTGGACGGCATGACGCCGCAGCGCTACTGGGAAACCTGGACGCAAGAAAACCAATTAGCTATCGCATAGACGCTGGACTGCTATCGGGGGCCCAACCAGGATCCTTCGGTGTTCACTCCTGAACAAATCTATCTGTACTGGTTGGATGAGAAAGAGATTGTCTACTTCAACGATGACGAAGTAATAGTCATCGGGCGGACGTATTGCGACACTGCAGTGACAGCGCCGACTGTCACCGCAGATGCCGCTGCATTCGCCGACAACCTCAGCGCGACTCAGAAGGCTGACCTCGTCCAACTATCGAGGACCTACCTCTGCCACTAAGACGGCGGGACTCCATCAACCGCGCGACAAAACGCCGAAGCAACTCCAACGTCACAGTCGGCGGCGCTTCGAGCATCCGCACACGCAAGGCGCGCCCCAACGCACTCCTCGCTGCCTAACGGACCACACCCCACAAATCAGTCCGGAAGCACACACTCCGACTCGTCTCACAGTCGCACAAACTAAGACACCTCTCCTCACACCTCGGACACAAAATCTGCCTCTGACCGATCCGGTCAGAGGCAGATAGCCACTACGATCAGGCCGTCATCCCTCAACCAACTTCGTCGCCACACAGGGCTCCTCACCGACCTCTGTCCGCCAGAGAGATTGCGCCGCAACGATCCCAGTCCGCGCAACCCGCTCGGCCTCGCGGATCGACGGCGCATTCACGGTCTGAAACACAACGAAACCGACTCTGTACTTGTTCATCTGAAGATCTCCACGTTCCTTGGAATAGTTGGGAACAAACGACTTATTCAATGTCGTCGTCTCGTTCGAGGGAATTCTCACTTAGGGGACATGGCCGTAGGGACTGCCTCATCACATGAAGGTCGACGCAGCCCCGCATGATCTCTCGAAGTGAGTCGATCGATGCTGGGGACTCGAACTCGAGCACCATCTCGCTCATGAAAGCGTCATCCGGGTCTACGGCCCTGTGCCGGACCTCGATCTCGGTCCTTGATTCAGTGGCCGCTGCAAGGAAGTTGGCGATGTCGATGTCGCATTCCGCTCTGCACGAATAGATTCCATTGTTCACGCCGCTCAGGCTATCGGCGATTTGCAGGTTCCGGTCGGAGTAGCAATTTGATCTTAAAGCGCCGCTCCCCCACAGCGATGCATCCGATACGATCTTGAGTTGAGGCGGGGCGCGCAGGCCTGTTTCATTCATCGGCAAAGCCAGACGAGGAAGCGGAAACTCTATGAAGCACAGTCCACTCCACCCGCGTGTCAGTGTCATTGTCACACGCGTGGCCTACGCCGACTCACCAGACAAGGTCATCCGCGTGGATGACACTCAATCCACCGAGGACGTCCTCACGCGCTATTACCCCGGCGCCACAATCGATGATCGCGGCGGCTTCGACACCCCTGACGGTGACAGCTACCACTACGATCGAGCGCTCACCGAGTAGCTGCCCCACCGGTTCCAGCGACCAGGATGCACTGTGCCCAAATGTGTTTCGCCCCAGAGTTGCAAAGGTTCGGGTCACGATCGGTCGGGCTGTTCCAGGTTTTGTCCGAGACGGAAATTGCGAAACTATGACATTGGATCGAGAAGGTGGCGAGGGCGAAATTTCAGCATTCAAGAAGGCTTCGCCTTACTTGGTGATTCTCTCCATAATTGGCGCCCTCTTCCTGCTATTTTCTCTGCTGACCAATGAGCGTTCATCAACCGAGGCGCGCTGCGAGGTGCGTTATGTCGTCCACCCGGAGTGGTACGAAAACAAAGAACCTGTCTCGGTCGTCACGTCATGCGGAATCCTGAACACAGGTGATGAAGATCTTGCCGACAGTCTGATCATCGGCGGACTTTACAGTTTCGAGCTCAGGGACGTGACCGTAGGACAGAACGCGAGAAGGCACATCGTGAAGGCGACACTGGAATGATCTCTGCCTAGGCCATGGGTAGGTCGAGTTCGCTGTCACTACGTCTGTCGTGCGTGTAGCGTCCAAACGCCCGCGCTCCTGCCACGCCCGAACTCGACAACTGGCCGACCGGATCCGAAGAGCGATCGGTAGCCGAAGCTCACTCACCATCCTTGCCAAAGGCTCGCGTGGCCGACTCGGCGTCACCGCGCGGGTGTCGTCGGGTTAGTTCGTCGTCCGGGATGACCGACGCCGACTATCGGCCGAACCGCTCCAGTTTCGTGCTTTCGGCCTGTGCTGCGGTTTCAACCAGTTCCTGTTCGATTAGGGCGGGGATCTGGTCGAGGGGCGCGATCCAGCCGTCTGCACGGGTGAACCAGTTGCCTTCAACTTCCTCCCACAGTGCCCACATCCCTTCCGCGAGTGGAACACTCTCAAATTTGCGGTTCTCAGCGCGGTAGGTCACCCTCTCGGGGCTGGATGAGGTTTGCTCGACCATCGTTTCGGTCTCCTGTCGTCTTATCGACCTGCGGCGCAGGCCCGGGTGGGTAGCCAAAGCGGAGGCAATTGTTTGTCCGGCGCTGGCCCTTTCAAAGGGTGGCAGCGAGGGCCGGTGCGGGCGTTCTGCTTGGGCGATGAGGCCGGTGGTCCGTGTAGGTGCCGCTGTGCGACTGCTGGCGGTGAGCGTTGATCTGCGGGATCTGGGGTTCGCGAACCGACATCAGCGGCGGCGATCAGTGGCGGCGCTTCTCTGATCATGGCAAAGCCTCACCCGCGGGAGGTTGGTGAGGCTTTGCCAGCTTGTCCGACGCCAGCTTGTCCGACCTCAGGAAGCGTTGAGTCTCGCGTCCTTGTCCTTGCAGCGCTTGCAGGTTGGCACTTCCCCCAGAACTGGATGCTTCAACGTGGTTGTTGCTTCGTTCGTGCACATCGCAAACCATCGGCACGTCCCCATGATTTCTCTCCTATTCCTGAACTGTCTACGATCTTGAATTTCGGCTCGCCGCTCGATCCGTTTGCGAACGAGTTCGCCGACGCGGAGCTTGTCTACTAAGCGGTTCGAAGCCTACTAGGTCTCAACACTTTTCATTGATGTCCAGTGCCCGGGTGAATGGCAGGCCCTCTCAGAAATTCCACCGGATGTCACCCCTCATTCTGATCTACCGAGACGTGGCATGCGGGCCAGGATGGGGCGATGTGATGTAACCCTGCTGTTCATGCGGATTCGATTGTCGTCGTTGATCGGCCGTCACACGCTCGCCAACGAATCCTTTTCGATTACTACACCTCGGATAGCGAAGGAGGCGGGGGCGTGAACGAGCGAGTACGCGAACATTCGGGGGTTCCCCGGGTGCCAGAGCCTCGACCGGAGTCCCCGACCTGGTCGCGTAGTCCATTCGGGCTCGTTTCCGTTGCGGCGCATCCCCACAAGCGCGGAAGCCGCGGACACCACAGCATCGACGACGTCGTTTCCGGTCAGGTCCGGTTCGTCATCCACGTTGCCTGCCTCGGAAATCCAATGAGCGGTGAAGCGCACGTACTCGTTCTCTTCGACTGACCGGAGGGCATTGGCCAGCGCCGCCGGAGCTTTCGGGGAAGTCGCCGTACGTGGGTAGCCGCGTATCGCGACGTCGATATTGTTCTTGGCCCGAGGTACGAGGAAGTCTTCGAGGAACTTGATGTCGTCCGCGTTGTGGTCGACCCGTGAGGCATGGTTTTTCAGTGCGAGAACGTATTCCGGGGTTGGTACGCAAACACTGAGCCCTGGAACTTCCAGTACGACTTGCTGCGCGGGCTCCGTTTCGGGAAACAATCCCTTCACCACGTCGTTGACCCACGCGTCGGACAACCTCCCGCGTCGCCTGGACACCACACGGGCAGTTTCGGAGATTACATTTGTCGGCTCGAAAACGGCGGTGACGTCGGTTGTCAATCGACGGGTGTTGAATGCCACGGATAGGACTGCGCCGCCGTCGCCGAAGAACGCACCTCGCACTCCACGAGATGCGAGTTCGGCTCCCAGTTCGGTAAGCAGCTCGATCGACTGGTCCTGCGTCAGCATCTTCCCTCCATCCATTCGCGTTTCCTTCCGGCCTAGATGCTCTCCGCTGCTTGACCTTCGCAGATCGCACCGATCGCATCCAGCAGAGCACGCCTGGTCAGCGTTTGTGCGAAGTCGGTCGGAGCATTGACTCACCACTGTTGACAGCCCAATTCGGCGTCGATCTGCCACAACCATCCCAAATTGGTTACACTCCCAATATGGCTATCGAGACATCTGCGGATGGAACCGAAGAACGGTTCGCGCGTCGGGTCCGCATAGAACGCGAGGCCAGGAACCTTTCCCAGGCTGACCTCGCGAAACTGCTCAGCAGGAACGGCCTCCGCGCTCACTCGACGACGATCGCGAAGATCGAAACCCGCGACAGCGCACACCCCCGCACCATCCGACTCGACGAGGCCGCTGCGCTTGCGCGCATCTTCGACACCACACTGGACGACCTCATCGGCAATCCCCGTCCGTACGACCCCAACGCCGGTCTCGACCTTGTGTCAAAGACCGCGCACCATACCCAGCAATCGATCACGTTGGCCATCGACCAGCTCAACGAATCGCTCAACGCCCTCTCCGCCGCAGCGGCCCACGGCGACCACTCGGTCGATTCCCCCGCCGTCGATCTGCCGTTCCAACGTCGAGCGCTGATCGAGGCGGCACGGCCCAAGCTCCGCGACGCCGTGCACGCCCTCAAAGCCGTGCTGCACGACATCGGCGGCTACCCGCTGTATCCCGAAGACACCGTGCGGGAACGCTTCCGTGCGCTGGCTCTCCACATCCGGGACACAGTTACTCCTTTGACCAGCCCCGAGGGAACAGACAATCACCTGTTCTCCAACGACGAATGCACTTGTGGATGGATGGGCAGCAAACGCCATCATCTGGGGCATCGAGAATGGGTCGCAGAACAACGAGCGATCGCCGATTCGATCGAGCCTTCACTCCCACAAAGTAGTTCAGACGCTCAGCTCAGCAGCTAGCCGTGCAGACCAGCACGCAATCCACTGTCTACCAACACAAAACGGGAGAAGCGCCATGATGTCCGACAAGATGAAAATCACCCTCAGCGCATTGAACGGCTACGAGTCCATAATCGGCCGGGGAACCACAGCCGGAGAAGTTACGGAGTCCGGGGGATCCAGAAGCTCACTTGCAACAGCCGTCAAGAATGGATGGGTTAATACCTACCCCAAAGAAGTCCACGCTTCAGAACGGCGAGCGCCAGCCTATTACCTCACGAGCGAGGGTGAAACTGCGCTCAAAGCACAGCAGTAGCTTTCTGACTTCTCGAACAGTCGGCGGCGTGCGAACCCTATCTGCCGAACGAAACCCGAAGCCCTTGTTGACAATGGAATATCAACAAGGGCTTCGGGTTACTGAGGATAGAACCAGATCCGAGAGCAACTTTCGTCATACTCCCCGGCGTCTTTCTTTGTCATCACTGGTCTCCCCCGGCGTCGTCAGAGGACATCCTCCCACGCGCCGCCCGATTTCCGAGACTTCGGCATGAAGTATCCGTCAGGGTTGATGATCCACATCAATTCGCGGCCGTCAGTGATCTTCAGCAATTTCACTGCGCCGTCGCTGTTCGCCGGGCTGACGAAGCAGTCGCCAGCGGGAGACTGGTCCTGCCAGTGGTCGATTGCTTCTTTTTGCTCGTCGGTGAGTGCGGGTAGTTCAAAGGCCATGTGTATGTTCCCATTCCGTTGTATCGGCGTCGAAGCGGACTGTGAGACTTGCAAGCTGGTGATCAAACTATCGCAGATTGGGGATGCCCGGATTTCAGGACTACGTTCCACCGGCCGGTATTCGCTATTTCTCGTCATGCGGCGGTCGACAGCCGCGTAACGATTTTCCTCATCCATCCACGGCTGCGATGCGCTACCCTCCGCTGTCGGTCCACTGAATCTCCGCGTCGTGCGGAGCTGGCGCGTCAACTGTTGCGAGGTAGTCGAGGACCATCATTCGGGCGACGTCGAGATCTCGCGTTCCGTATGTCTGCGTGTATCCGTGCCCCTCGATGTGGAGTTCGAGTCCGTTCTGTCGGCGCCAGCCGCGCCACCATGGACCTCTGCAGGTCCATCGGCTGACTGCCACGTGTATCGCTGCCATGAATCCAGTCTGGCAGGTCCGGGTCATCGGAATGTGCGACCCGCACCTATCGGCACACCTCCGGGGCGTGCTGGTGCAGCGCCGAGTTGCTTGCCCACGCCGCGGTCGGTGGGATGCCGCTCTTGCGTGTGCCTGTGGGACTTGCATGTTCGTGTTCATCCCACAAGGCCAGTGCGCCCTGTCTGTCACAATCATGCGTGCCCATTCCTACAGCGTTCACTCCCCTGCGGAAGCCTCGCCGCCGACGCGCTCCGGCTGCCATGTTCGGAATAGTGTCGGTCGCGCTCCTCGCGGGCTGCAGCTCCGGAAGCAGCGATGCCGGGGCTTTGGACTGGGACTCTCTCCCGTCCTCCTTCGCCACTGAATGCAGCGTGTGGACGAACCCGGATCCGGATTCGTTCGCGACGAACACGCCTCCGCCTGCGGAAGTGCAGGTCCGGGCAGCGACCGTCGAACACACCACTGGTGATCGGGTCAAGATCAGCTTGTCGTTTCTGGCTCCGCCTCCCCCGCCGCCCCTTCAGGTGCCCGGGGTCGGAAGCCAGACGATCGCACAGCCAGGATCCGTCGATTTCTCGTTTGCCGTGTACCCGAGTGGGATGAACGGCCCGAACGACTACAGCCTGTTCTTCCAACGAGATACGCAAAACGTCTGGACGGTCAGCGGAAGCCGCACCCTGACCCCGGAACGCGCGAAATCGGGATTCGATCTGGAGAGTGTTGTCGGCACCGTGGATTCATCCCGTGTGATCGGAAACGATCTGATTGCCGAGGTCGATCTGGCTCAATTTCCGGCGGTCTTGCGCGAGCCGGTCTTCGCTCCGGACGTTCAGGTCTCGAGCAAGCAAGCGATCCCGCGCGATCCATACCGCCTGCCGATAGAAGGCCCCAACGGCGGTCCGCCCAAGACCGGCCCGAGCAATATGGGGCTGTTCATGTTCGCAACCCAAAACTGCTCCGCCACCGACTCTGACATCGCTATGGACGGCGGCGCATTCACGAGCACGTTCGAGACGGAACCACGCTCTGCCGCAGTGGATCCCGAGACGTTCGCGAACCCAACGAAAGCAGGGTCCTACCAGTTCACGACCAGCGACGGAAACTTCACCTGCGGAATCAACCTGTCCGGGATCGCAGAAGGCGCGGGATGTCACGGCGCAATCCCCACGGACGCCGCGTGCACCGTCGGCGGCACGTCCACCGGCGCTGACTGCACCCCGAACACGATCTTCATCTCCGCCACTTCCAAAGG
Organism: Rhodococcus sp. (in: high G+C Gram-positive bacteria); assembly: GCF_023264675.1. Taxonomy (GTDB): domain Bacteria; phylum Actinomycetota; class Actinomycetes; order Mycobacteriales; family Mycobacteriaceae; genus Rhodococcoides. The sequence goes on along the minus strand of NZ_JAHFVG010000089.1, from coordinate 6,202 downwards.
CATCCAGCAAGCTGAACGGCAGCGGTACGCCAACGGCAGTACCGCAACTGTCCTGAACAACAACGAAACTCTCCGCGTCGGCGACTACGCCTGCGTCGTGCGTGATGACACGGTCCAATGCTCCGACAATGCGGGGAGTGAATTCTCGGTCTCACCGACCTCGGCTACCGTCACCTGAACCGGGAGAACGGGAGAACTGATGCTCAGTGCGGATATTTTGCTGGCGGGCCCGCGGGGGCGCCGGATGCTGCTCGCGTACGCGATCGACGCCGAACGCGCCCTGCGGCCCGAGCCAGGCGACGGCATGTTCCGCATCAGCGCTCACCGGGCGGCTTATCACCTCGACGTCGGGCAAGGCACCTCCCGAGTGTTGTTCGGCCCGGGCGCCGAAGAGGCCCGGCGGACAATAGTCACCGCCGAGGATGTGGCGCGTAGCCTCTCGGAAATCTCGCTCCCCGACGTCACCGCCGTCGATCTACGCTCCGCCCTCGCAGAAGCCGTCGATGCGGCACGCTACTGGCAGGAACCCGACGGAGAAGACGTCCTCGTCGCCACCGAGGTTATGCAAGATGAGCTTCGACGCGTCGCGGAGCACATTGCCGGATCCGAACAGGCGCAATGGTGGAGCAGCCCGCTTGCCGCGCCCGACCAATGGACGATCGGGTGCCGAGATGACGAATCTGCGAACACAGGCGAAGTGCCTGCTGCGCAACAACTCCTCAGCGAGTGGCGCACGAGCACCCTGGAATCGGAAGCGAGAGCCGAACGTGACCGCCCGGTGGATCCCGCAGCGAACTGGTCAGGTTATTGGTGGTCGGATCCACCCACTCAGTGTTCGACGAGGGCGCTGTTCGACGGGACAGCGGCGGGCTTGTGGTTCGTCGAAGACAGCATGGGATGGGAACGGGCCGTCGTGCGAGCGTTGCGGCCACCGAATGGCGCACGCATCTACGAGATCGACAGTGCACAAGCCTGGGCGGATCTGTGCAGACGGTTCCCACTCGAGGTCACCGCAGAAACGCGGCAGGTTTGGTACCGGACTACCGGCCGATCAGGCAGGTGGGTCATCCCGGACTGGGTGCAGGTCGCGGAAAGTTTTGAGGGAGTGCACCTTACCGTGACGGGATACCTCGCGGCGGCAGGAACCGCGATCGACGTCGATGCCGACACAGCGAGCGTCATCGCGGGCTGGGCACCCGACGAAACATACTGGTTCACCGACGCTGCCACCTACAGTTCCGAGCCGTGTGTTTGGGTTCTGCACAATGGCTCGGACGTGACCGACCAGCCCGCCTGGACGCTGGAATCGCAGCAATGACGACATACGTGAACGCAGTTCAGGCATGAGATTTCACGAGAAGTCGATCGCTCTCGCCATCCGCGTGGGGCAGGACTACTTCACCGGAAACACCTGCCCGCAAAACGGAGATGCCGACACGAACGTCGAATCCCTCGGCCACGGCGACAACGACATGTACGAATATCGGGTCAGCTGTCCCGTGTGCGGATGGCAGGAGTACCTACGTGCACGCGGAATCACGCAGAAGGACGGTCCCAGTCCCACCTGAGCGATCGCCCCTGTCGGTCGTCAAGGGCCGGTGAAGAAGTCGTCGTCGACATGAATGCCGGTTTCCACGTCCGAGAGTTCGAGCGTAAATGACTTGTCCACCCACCTCAGGGGGATACCTGTTTGTGCGTCGAACGCGGCTGTGGAATCGAGGCCGAGTCCGTCCGGTGGCATCGCGAATTCCCATGCCGGGCGCCCGTTCACCTCCACTGCATCGCCGATCGTGTCCGGTGGGAGTAGATCTGTGAACCGTGTGGACGGCCACGAGAGGTGGACGAGGAGGAGTTGTTCGAGGTAGATGTCGAGGCTGTATCCGCTGCTTCGTCGTTGGAGTGTTCCGTCGGTGCGGAACCATGTCTGTCGTTGCCGGTTCTGCAGATACAGCGTCCCCTGCTGGTCTGCCAGACGGATGCAGCTGCGCGGTTTGTACCAGAATTCGAGTTGAGCGCCGGGACGCCCACGAGATCGTGTTTTGGTGATGACAGCATGCAGCGGGGTTCGATCCGCGCCCCAGTAGCGGTGCGCGACTGCCCTCCACGACGACGGGTTGTCGCGCCCCGGGAGGGTGTGGGGGTCGGGGGAGGTAGTTTGTTGGTCCCTGGGGACGACGGCGACGCTGAAGACGCCCGCCTCGAACACGGCAGCGGGTACTGCTACGCCGGTGATTCGTTCGGCCAGGGCGAAGGCACCTTCCACTGCATGCTCGCCGGGCTCACTGCTCGCATCGTCATCGATGCCGATGCCGCCGACATCGAGAATCAGGTCCACGAGCCGCTCGTCCCCGATCACCGGGTTGGAACCGAAAAGTTCGACATGGGCGACCCGTTCGCCATTGGACCACCAGACGAATTCGCTGTCGGCGTTCACACTGAGGTAGTGCGAGACGACCTCACGATCGGGGAGCAGTGGCAGCATCAACTCATCCGTGACGGCGAATGTTCCGCCGTTGAGCTGCAGCAAGAAGGTGTTCTCCTCGTCCACCATGGCGACGGCGACCACATCGCTCGGGCCGGGGACGTCGGATTGTTCGGCGAGGTCCAGTGCCACCCCGCTGAGTTCAGCAATACCGATCGCTTCGGTCACATGGGCAGCGCCGAGCGTGTCCAACACCTGTGCGGGGGTGCGGCCGGGGATGGCGGCGACGCAGTATCCGAGAGCGAGACTGCCGTCCCGATACGGTTGGAGCCAGGAGTAATCGCGGTAGGTAGCCACAGCTCCACAGTTTCACGGAAGACCGCCAACAGGCAGCGAATGCCGAAGTGCCCCCGGCTCATATTGAAGCCGCTCCCCCCGTGCGGGCGGATTCGCGGCGGGATACTAACCGGCGGCACCGCCAATCCCGGTGAAGGGACGTGATACGAAATACCCATGAAAAGACCCTTTGTTGTGGCCATTGCAGCGCTCGCGCCGCTCGCATTCCCCGCTGTGGCGAGCGCCCAACCGACTGATTCGACACTGCCTCCAGTGGTGACACTCACCAGCGGCGACTCGTCAATCACCGCGACCATCACAAACCCGAATGGACCTCGTGTCGTCAAGGGGTACACGCGCACCTGCACCCTCTCGATTGACGGCAGCCCCGAAGGCTTCAGCGACTCTGTCCTCCCCTTCGAAAACCCCGACTGGCAAAACCACCCGTCAGACCCCACTGACGCCACCATTTATCCTCAGGCCGGACAGACGGTCACGGTGACACGAACTGGCCTCCCCCAGGGTCGATACAGCCTGTTCGGACTATGCGGCCAAATGAGCCACGGGGGCGGATGGATGTGGGGCTCCGGACAACTTTCCGAACGAGTCCAGTACGAAATTCTGGTCGGGCCTGAACCGAGGCCTGAACCTACCGGCTCCCTCGCGTTCGGTTCGTAAGGCACACCAACCAACTCGGGGGCTTCCCAACGCCGGAAGTCGATCATGGTGGGTCCCACAACGATGAACCAAACGTCGGCTCAGACGCATTGGATGCACATACGCCAGCCTTGAGTGCGTACGACCCAAGCGTATCGAATAGAAACGAGCCGGACGAAAGCAGCTTTCGCGGAACGGATTGCGACCGTTCTTGCTGCTTTCGCCCGACTCGCCTGTCTACCTCACCACTATGACTGGTCGAAACTGTCGTTCGCCTGCCTGCGACGCAACTGCCCCTGACCGCTTCCGATCGAAGTCGGAAGCTCGTACCACTCACTCGTCCGAATATACAGAAGCGGCGCCAGTTCTCGCGCCGCCGTGAGCTGACGGTCCCCACTTGTCCGGCCAATCCGTCCCGCAGCTACCCTCCTGCGACAATGCCGTCGCTGTCAGCAATTACAGAAAGGTGCACCGGCCCAAGGGAACACAGGCCTGTACACTGTTCCGGCCGTCAGCGGATCCGGGTCAAGCCTCGCCCGCTCTACGCTTCGCGGCTTCCTCTCGCAGTCTGCGCGCAGTCCAGTTCGTGAGACTTCCGTCTCCTATTTCCTCGTCCATCTCGGCAAGGGTTTGCGCTGCCTACGCGACGCGGTCCGCACTGACCTTCATGGCCATGTTTCATCTCCTGCGCAATAGGTTTCACCGCCGAATGGCAAGTTGCCAGAGTCGACGCCGTCGCCCTGCCCTGTGTCGACCGACGACGGAGCACCTATTCGGACGCCTGAGCGGTCCTTGAGTCCTCGCCCGCGACGATCAGGCGGGTCTCGACGACCTCGAATGATCCATCTCCGGTCAGATCGACCTTGTTTACCTCCGCAATAACAACTTTCGACATCTCGTACCTCTCTCGTTTCATGCAAGATTCCGGCTGGGCGAAACACTATCTGCCGCTCGGCGCGAGCGCTCACCCAATCCGGCGCGATCCAAATCTGCGATCATCGTGTCCCTTTTCCGGTCGCGGGATGCGAGGCTCACGTCTTGCCTTGCGGCGGGCTTGGCGCACCGCATCGGCTGCGCCCACGGGGCGCACAGTCTGGATACGCTCACGGAATGCGTTACCTACGCGCAGATTACGCATCGAGAGGATTGGACTCCATGGCAGCGGAAGACTTCTTTGTTCGGGACGGACTCCCCCCGGGCATGACCAATGACGAACCCGTTCCGTACGGCTATCGCCGGTGGAACGGCGTCGGGTCAAGTCCCTGGGAGTGGTGTAGCCCTGCGTGACCCTGTCGGGTTCAGGCGGTGAGTGCGGGAATGTCCTCCTTGTCGATGTCGGCGTCGTTGGTTGCGACGATGGTCAGGCGGGACTTGGCGAGGATTTCGAGGCCGAGATAGCGGCGTCCTTCGGCCCATTCGTCGGTCTGCTCGGCAAGGACTGCGCCGACGAGGCGGATGATCGCGTCGCGGTTGGGGAAGATCCCGACGGAGTCTGTGCGGCGGCGGATCTCGCGATTGAGGCGCTCGTTGGGATTGTTCGACCAGATCTGCTGCCAGAGTCCCTCGGGGAAAGTCGTGAACGCGAGGATGTCGTCACGGGCGGCTGTGAGGTGCTCCGCGACGGCTGGCAGTTTGTCGTCGACGTAGTCGACGAGCCGGTCGAACTGGGCGGCCACCGCTGGTGCGTCGGGCTGGTCGTAGACGCTGTGGAGCATCGCCTTGACCGCCGGCCACATCGACTTCGGGGTCACGCTCATGAGGTTCGCCGCGTAGTGGGTGCGGCACCGTTGCCAGGCGGCGCCGGGCAGGTTTGCAGTGATCGCGTCCTTGAGTCCGGCGTGCGCGTCGCTGGTGACGAGTCGGACGCCGGCCAAACCGCGGGCCACGAGGTCGGCGAAGAACGTGTTCCACGCAGCCCCGGTCTCCGACGTGGCGACCTGCACTCCGAGGACTTCACGTCGTCCGTCGGCGTTGACACCGGTCGCGATCAGAACGACCGAGGCGACGACCCGGCCGCCTTCGCGGACCTTCATCGTGAGCGCGTCAGCAGCGACGAAGGTGAACGGGCCGGCGTCGCCGAGAGGCCGGTGACGGAACTCCGCAACCAACTGGTCGAGGTCGGTGGCCATCCGTGAGACCTGCGACTTCGACAGGCTGTTGATGCCCAATGTCTTGACGAGCTTGTCCATCCGGCGGGTGCTCACGCCGGCGAGGTAGCAATCGGCCACGACGGTGATCAGCGCGGTCTCAGCCCGTTTGCGACGCTCGAGCAGCCATTCCGGAAAGTAGGACCCCGCCCTGAGTTTGGGGACGGCGACGTCGATCGTGCCGACTCGGGTATCCAGGGGTCGATGCCGGTATCCGTTGCGCTGGGCCGTCCGATCAGGTGACGGGCGGCCGTACTCGGCACCGACAACAGCATCGGCATCAGCCGACAGAAGCGCGTTGATCATCGTCTGCAACAGGCTGCGCATCAGATCTGGCGAGGCATCGGCCAGAGCGTCGCCAAGCAGAGCTGCAGGGTCGACAATGTGTGGAGCGGTCATCGTTGTGTCCTCTTCAAGGTGGTTGTGAGAGATCTCTTGAAGAATCACGCGGTGGCCGCGTCCACGTCCAGCATCGGGACGATCTCGGCGACCGCGCTACACCACTATCCGGGACTCAACTCGGCGTCGTCTGGGCCGACTCGTGGACAGACACGTACAACGCCATATCGCGGCAAGCCGTCATCGCATGGAGACAGGGTTTCGACAGCAAAGCCGAGCAGGAAGTCGAGGCGATGTACCG
>NZ_JAHFVG010000047.1 GCF_023264675.1 Rhodococcus sp. (in: high G+C Gram-positive bacteria) | reverse complement strand
TCGTGCCCGCCGCCGCGGCACAATTTCACGGAGTTGCCGCGGATTCGTTCCGAGCGTCCGGCGTTCGAGTTGCATTACCCGCACATGGTCGATCGGATGCGGGCCGAAGCGCATGTCGGGCAGGGAAGCCACGGTGGACACACCACCGAAGTTCTCGAGCAGGTACGCCGCGCACCGATCGCCACCAGCAACGACGAGCATTCAGGCGACTGATCTGTTCCCCTGCGCGTGGTGCCGACCCTTGGGCCTCTCAGATCGCTCTCAGTACGGCACGTAATACTCGACCGATGCCGAACGAGACCGAACCCGGGACAACCCGGCCTCGTCGCTCGTTCTCGCTGACGCGTACCTTTTCGCTCCACGGCCGCATTCGGTTGCTGACCATGAGCCTCGCGGCGCTGGCCGTCGCTGTGAGCGCGCTGGCAATTTACGTCGTGGTGGAGCAATCGCTGCGCGATCAGTTGGCCGACCGCGTGTCTCGCAATGCCGACGCCCTGCTGACCGGCGTGGACAAGGGCCTCCCGCCCACGCTCTACGGTTTCGGCGTCGGCAATGCCGACGGACCGGCCATCAAGGTTGCGGCCGTCACGGCCGACGGTGAATTCGTCACCTTCACCACCGAATCGCGCCCGTTCACCAATTCGTCGGGTGTGCTCGATGCCCAGGAGCAGGCTGTCGTCGACGGCACCGCACAGGGTTCACTTCGCGAAGTACGCGGATACATGTTGACCGCGAAACGGACGTCGGCGGGTGAGACCGTCATGGTCGCCGAGTCCCTCGAATCGAATGCTCCGCTCCTCGGCAAGCTGACCCTTGCACTCGTGATGATCGGGGCATTTCTGGTGGCACTGGCGGGCATCGCCGGCGCTGCGGTCGCCCGGACGGGACTGCGGCCGGTGAAGCGGTTGCGCAACGCCACCGAGCGGGTGGCGCGAACCGGCGACCTCGAACCGATCGTCGTGACCGGAGACGACGAACTTGCCTCTCTCGCCAACAGCTACAACGATATGTTGGCGGCGCTGACGGTGTCCGGCGCTCGGCAGAACAAGCTGGTGACCGATGCGGGTGAAGAGTTGATGGAGCCGCTTCAGATGCTGAGGTCGAAGATCGACATCGTCATGGCGCTCGACTCGACCGATCCGCCTGCGTTGACTGCCGCCGAACAAGACGAGCTTCGCGCCGGGGTGATGACCGACATGGATGTGATCATTCGCCTGGTCCACGACCTCGTCGATCAGGCACGAGAGAAGTCGGAGTCATCGATCTCCTGAGCGCAATCGTGGCTCGATCCGGTGCAACACCACCTCGCGCAGTTCCGACTTCTCGATCACCGCTGTCATGTACGTGCAGAAAGGTTGACGCCGGCGATCGGTGGGTGAGCCAGGATTCAGCAGACGAAGCCCGGTGCCGGTGACCGTGTCCCACGGAATATGGCTGTGCCCGAACACCAGGACGTCGATGTCCGGATACATCGCGGACATTCTCTTCTCACGCCCCGGCGTCGAACCGGTCTCGTGGACGACGCTGATCTTCACCCCACCGAGCGTGACATCGGCGCGTTCGGGCATTCTGGCTCGCAGTTCGTCGCCGTCGTTGTTTCCCCAGCACGCGATCAGGCGAGCGGATCGGGCGCTGAGTTCCTCGAAGAGTGAAAGACCGACCCAGTCCCCCGCATGGATCACCACATCGGCCTCGTCCACCGCGTCCCACACTTCTGCGGGCAACTTTTTCGCTCGCTTCGGTACATGAGTGTCGGCGAGGAGAAGAAGTTTCACTCCCCCAGTCTGCCGGTTCAGCGCACGTAGACGGCAATCCGCTGACCGTCGATCGTATGCACCCGCACCGGAGTGTCGAAGACATCACTGAGAACGTGATCCTGCATCATCTCCTCTGACGTTCCGCTGGTCACGACAACGCCGTCGCGTAATGCGATGATGCGATCCGAATAGGCGCCGGCGAAATTGATGTCGTGAACGATCAGCACGATGGTCTTGCCCAGTTCGTCCGCGGCTCGGCGTAATTGCTTCATCATCAGGACGGAGTGCTTCATGTCCAGGTTGTTGAGCGGCTCGTCGAGCAGCACATACTTCGTGTCCTGAGCGAGAACCATCGCCACGAATGCTCGTTGACGCTGGCCTCCCGACAGTTGGTCCAGAAAGCGGTCCGACAGGGTGTCGAGGTTCAGGAACTGCATGGCCTTGTCGACGTGATCGACGTCGGCGGCGGTGAGTCTGCCCTTCGAATGCGGAAAGCGGCCGAAACCTACGAGTTCGCGGACGGTCAACCGCGCCGTGATGTGGTTGTCCTGCCTCAGAATCGACAACTGTTTCGCCAACTCGGCGGATTTGGTGGTGCGAATATCCATCCCGCCCACCGTCACCGTGCCGGTAGACGGGTCGAGCAGCCTACCGATGACGGTGAGCAAGGTCGATTTTCCCGCACCGTTCGGCCCGACGAGGGAGGTGATGCCGCCCTCGGCCACGGTCCCGCTGACCGGCCCGAGAACACGATGGTCCTGATACGACTTGGAGACGTCGACGAAGTCGATCACAGTGTGCCTTTACGGAGGATAACGACGAGGAAGAGTATTCCACCGACGAATTCGATGATCACGGTGAGGAATCCGCCGGCATAGAAGATGTGTTGCATGATGAACTGCCCCAGTACCAGAGTCAGCAACCCGAGCAGAAATGCCATCGGCATCACGAATGTGTGCTTGTAACTCCCGGTGAGCTGATAGGCCAACGTCGCAACGATGAACCCGTAGAACGTCATCGGACCGACGAGAGCAGTCGAGAACGCCACCATGAGGGCGATCAGCATCAACATCAGAGTGAGTTCGCGCTTGTGGGACACCCCGATTCCCATTGCTGCTTCTCGGCCGAGCAGCAGAGCATCGAGATGGTGACGTCGACTCCACAGAATGACACCGACGACGACGCAAACACCGAACGCCAACGGAAGGTAGTCGCCCTTCACCGCGCTGAGTCGCCCGAACATCTTCACCGACAGCATGTCGTACTCCGTCGGAGACAGCATGCGCTGCAGGAAAATGGAGATACTGTCGAAGGCCAACCCGATCACGACACCGACCAACAGCATCAGAAACAGACTGCCGGTCTTCCCCGAGAACATCCACCGATACAGAATGGTCGCGAAGACCACCATCAGTGCGGTCTGCGCCAACAGCTTCGGTATGCCCTCGGTGTTGGCGATCACGGTGCCGCCGAAGACGAAAACCATCAACGTCTGCATCAGCGTGTACAACGAATCGAAGCCGATGATCGACGGCGTCAGAATCCTGTTGTTGGTGACGGTGTGGAAAACCACGGTGCCGACTCCCTGGGTGAACGCGGCAATCACCATCGCCCCCAGCATGTTCAGTCGTCTCGGGAACGCGAACGCAAACGATCCACGGACGAACAGAAACAGGAAGCACACCATTGCGAGAACGACGACGATCGACAGGAGAACGAGTCTGACGCCCGGCGTCAGACGGGGCCGCGGAATCCTCCGAACCTGTCCACTCTCCACGGACGGACGTGAATCAAGCACTGACATACCGACGCTGCCTCACTATCAGAACGATGAACAGTGTTGCGCCGACCACTCCGAGGATCACCGACGCTGGAATCTCCATCGGCGCAACGACAACGCGACCGATCAGATCGCACGCGAGAAGTAACCCGGCTCCGACGAGGGCGACCCAGGGCAAGTTCTTGTGGACATCGTCGCCGAGAATCATCGACACGAGATTCGGAACGATGAGGCCGAGGAACGGGATGAAACCCACGACGACCGTAGTGACGCCGGTGGCGACAGCCACCATGGTGACCCCGATGAACACGATCTGCTCGTACCGCAGTCCGACGTTCGTGGCCAGGTCCTTTCCGAGCCCGGCTACCGTGAACCGATTGGCCAGAACATAAGCGAGCACGGCAATGACGAGCACGGCCCACAGCGGTTCGTAGAACCCTCGAACCACGCTGCTGAATCCACCTGACCGCCAGGCGGACATCGACTGCAGCAGATCGAAGGTGCCGGCAAGGAATGTGGTCACAGCACCGACGACAGCTCCGAGCATTATTCCGACAAGGGGAACGACCAGCGAGGATTTGACGGCCATTCGACGTAGTACGGCAAGGAAGATCAAGGTTCCGACGAAAGCAAATGCAGTGGCGACCAGCATCTTCACCATGGGAGTGGCACCGGGAAGCACGATGAACGTGAACAGGACACCGAGACCAGCCCATTGAGCAGTGCCGGCCGTCGTGGGTTCGACGAACTTGTTCTGCGTGATCATCTGCATGATGACGCCCGAGATACTCATCGCCATTGCGGCGAATATCAGGGCAAGTGTGCGCGGCACCCGCGAGATCAGGAACATGTTCCGTGCTTCGGGATCGTTGATCAGCGTGTCGAGTGTGATGTCGTAACCGCCGACGAACAACGACGCGATCGCCAGGACTGCTACGACAGACGCGATGGCCACGAGCAGCGGCTTCCGATATGTCATGATGATCGACCTACTGCACCGCAGTCGCTTGTCGACTGCGGTGCATCAGACCTTCTGTCCTCAGGCTGCGTTCTCGAACGCCGACGAGATGGACTGGAACGCTTCGGTGTACGCCTGGATTCCTTCTCGCGTGTAGAAGTAGGGATCGAGGTAGACGATCTGATCCTCGATGGTGAACGTGGTGTTGGCGAATGCCTCCTGCGCGGCAAAGACGGCGGCCGCGGGCGATGCGCCCTCTTCACCCGCAGCGGCATCGCGATCGAGAACGATGACCCACTCGGGATTCGCCTGCGCGATGGTCTCGGGTGCCAGGCCCGAATCGCCGTGAATGTCGCCGGCTTCACCGGCGAAGACGTCGGTGAGATTCAACGGCTCCAGCAGACGGCCGATGCGCTCGGCACCGTTGTCGATCTTGCCGCCGTTGACGTTGGCGAGGAAGACGGTCTGACCGTCGGTCTTGGCTGCTGCGTCGGCCTCGGCGGCCTCCAGGTCGGCGATGATGTCGGCTGCCTGGTCCTCTTTGCCGAAGATGACGCCGAGCTTCTCGGTCTGAGTCTTCAGAGATTCGACGTAGTCCTCGTCGGTCGGTGCGATGTCGATGGTCGGCGCGATTCGGTTCAGCTCTTCGGTGTATTCACCGAAACGGTATCCACCGACGATCAGGTCGGGCTCGGCTTCGCTGACCATTTCGAGGTTCGGTTCGCGATGGGTTCCCACGTCGAGAATGCTTTCGTTGGCGACCCACTCCTCGAAGCCCACATCGGGCAGCAACTGCTTGGGAAGGGCGACGGGTTCGATTCCGAATGCCTGGAGCGTTTCGAACGACGTGTTGTCCAGCGCTGCGACGCGGGTCGGATTGGACGGTACGTCGACGGGGCCGCTTGCCGTCTCGACGCTGACGGTCTCCGATCCGGTTGCGTCTTCGGCCGCCGTCTCACTACACGCCGAGAGCGCAAGCATCGACACTGCCGATGCTGCGATGAGCACCGAAATACGAATCTTCTTCACGTGAACTTCCTTCACAACGCCTCGGTCAGCTGGTTTTACTATTCCTTTAGTTGAGAAGTAAAATAATTGATTAGGTGAGGCTGTGCAAATTTCGTGATGGTGAGCCCCATCACCTGAAATCCCTCGACTTGGAACGCACCCGCAGATCCATCAGTTGAAGATGATCCGCAACCACCGTCGCAGCACCTTCGGCGTTCTGTACCTTGCCTCTGATGAGCAGTGCAGGCGCCGTCAACGCAAGCTTCCGGTACTTCGCCCACAGACCGACCGAACAGACGACGTTCACCATCCCGGTTTCGTCCTCCAAGTTGACGAACGTGACCCCGCCTGCCGTCGCCGGACGCTGACGATGCGTCACGGCACCACCGACCAGCACCCGGTCGCCGTCGGGAACCTGCAGCAACCGATTCGCCGGGAGAACTCCCAACGCGTCGAGTTGTTCACGAAAGAACTGGGTGGGGTAGGAATTGGGAGAAACCCCCGTTGCCCAGACGTCCGCCGATGCCAGATCGAGATCGCTCATGCCGGGTAGAACCGGCGCGTGAGTCGAGGCCCCGATACCGGGTAGCAGATGCGGACGCTCCCCGGCAGCTGCACCTGCAGCCCACAACGCTTCCCTCCTGGTGATTCCGAAACAGCCCAACGCCCCTGCCGTTGCCAACGATTCGGCCTGTGCCGTGGACAGTTCGACCCGCCCGGTGAGATCGAGAAAAGAGGTGTACGGGCCCTCCAGGATCCGCATCTCGACGATGCGCTCGGCCAGATCCTGGCCGATGTGCCGCACATCGGCCAGACCCATCCGAATAGCGAGACCACCTCCCTCGAGGTCCGCGTACCAGGAACTCGCGTTCACGTCGGGGCCGTGCACCTGGACTCCGTGGCGTCTCGCATCGGCTACCAGGGATTGCGGTGAGTAGAACCCCATCGGTTGCGCACGGAGCAACCCTGCGCAGAACGCCGCAGGATGATGCAGCTTGAACCAGGACGAATAGAACACCAACGATGCAAAACTCTGCGAATGGCTTTCCGGAAAGCCGAAATTCGCGAATGCAGAAAGCTTTTCGTAGATTCGATCCGCAGCATCGCCGACGATGCCGTGTAATTCGCGCATGCCGTCGTAGAATCGGCCGCGCAGCAAATCCATCTTCTCCGGCGAACGTTTCGAACCCATGGCACGCCGGAGTTGGTCGGCGTCGGCAGCACTGAACCCCGCGACGTCGATGGCCATCTGCATCAACTGTTCCTGGAAAAGCGGCACACCGAGAGTGCGATCGAGCGCCTTCTTCAGCGACGGGTGGTCGAAGGTCACCGGTTCGAGTCCGTTGCGGCGCTTGATGTACGGATGAACAGAACCTCCCTGGATGGGCCCGGGCCTGATCAAGGCCACTTCGACGACCAGGTCGTAGAACTCGGTCGGCTTGAGCCTGGGCAGAGTTGCCATCTGTGCGCGGGACTCGACCTGGAACACCCCGACAGAATCGGCGCGTTGCAACATGTCGTAGACACCTTTCTCGCCCAGGTCGATGTCGGCGAGGTCGATTCGGATGTCCTTGTGCTCGTCCACCAGATCGATCATGTAGTGCAATGCAGACAACATACCGAGACCCAGCATGTCGAACTTGACCAATCCCACTGCAGCACAGTCGTCTTTGTCCCACTGCAGCACGCTTCGATCGGCCATCGTGGCCCACTCGACCGGGCAGACGTCCGCGATCGGCCGGTCACAGATCACCATTCCCCCGGAGTGGATGCCGAGATGGCGCGGAAAACCCTCGATCTGCTGCGCCAGCTCCAGCACCGGCTTCGGGATGTCGCTGTCGCTCTGATCACCGATGTTCGACCACCTGGTGACCTGTTTGCTCCACGCATCCTGCTGGCCTTGCGAGAAACCAAGTGCGCGAGCCATGTCTCGCACCGAGGACTTCCCTCGATACGTGATCACGTTCGCAACCTGCGCGGCGTACGAGCGACCGTACTTCTGGTAGACGTGCTGAATTGCTTCCTCACGGCGATCGGACTCGATGTCGACGTCGATGTCCGGCGGCCCGTCTCGCTCGGGGGCAAGAAATCTTTCGAAGAGAAGCTTGTTCGCCACGGGATCGACATTGGTGATTCCGATGGCGTAACACACGGCCGAATTTGCTGCAGAACCTCTGCCCTGGCACAGAATGTCGTGATTCTTGCAGAACGAGACGATGTCGTGGACCACGAGGAAGTAGCCAGGAAAATTGAGTCTTTCGATGATGTCGAGTTCGTACTCGATCTGCGCATAGGCAGCCGGATGAGACGCAGGAGAGCCGTAGCGACGCCTCGCACCATCGAGAGCAAGAGTACGCAGATAACTGATCTCGGTATGCCCTGGCGGTACCTCGAACGGCGGGAGTTGCGGCGCGATCAGTTTCAGGTCGAAAGCGCACTCACGTCCGAGTTCGGCAGCTGCATGCACGACGCCCGGATAGTGCCGGAACAGGCGCGCCATCTCGTCCCCCGAACGCAGATGCGATCCACCCGTCGGCGGCAGCCATCCCGACGCCTCGTCCAAGCTGCTCCGTGCACGTACCGCCGCCATCGCCATTGCGAGACGGCGATTCTGTGGGGATGCGTAGTGCGCAGCCGTCGTTGCGACGACGGAAAGGCGGTAGCGCGTTGCCAACTCGAACAGGGCGTCGTTGCGCTCGTCGTCCTCGGGCGTACCGTGGTGCGTCAACTCGACGGTGACACGATCCGCGCCGAATCGGTCGAGCTGATCTCGCAGTGCAACCTCGGCGGCGTCGAGTCCACCGCTCTGCAACGCAGCGCGGACATGCCCTTTTCTGCATCCGGTGAGGATCTGCCAGTGCTCACCGGCTGCATTCGCCAGAGCATCGAAGTCGTACTGCGGCTTACCTTTCACACCTCCGGCCAAGTGAGCCTTCGCTATTTCGCGTGACAGTCGTCGATACCCCTCCTGCCCACGCGCGAGTACCAGCAGATGCGAACCGTCGGGGTCCAGTTCCCCTGCCCTCGACTTGACCGTCCCCAACGACAACTCGGCGCCGAACACCGTGCCGATCTTCAATGCCCTCGCCGCTTCCGCGAAACGGACGACGCCGTAGAAACCGTCGTGATCGGTGATCGCGATGGACTCCAGGCCGAGCCGAACCGCCTCCTCGACCATGGCCTCCGGTTGGCTGGCGCCGTCGAGAAAACTGAACGCCGAATGCGCGTGCAGCTCTGCATACGCTGTGGTCGATGCCGAGGATCGAGTCACGGCGGCCTCGTAGGCACTGCGTTTGCGTGACCACGCCGGACTGTCACCGCCGTCGCCGACGATCTCTAGCGCCGAAGGAGCAGGCCGACCCGACAGCACTCGCTCCATTTCCGACCACGTCGGCGGACCGTCGTTCCAACCCATGAGTCCTCCTGTCGAACTCGAATGGCGGGGAAGGCATCATTCGAACGTGTGTTCCCATTAGAGCTCGAGGCACCGACAGAAATCAATCAGTCGGACGGAGCCGATAGGCTCGCCCAGGTCGTCGTGAAACCGAGAGAGCCGGAGAAAAGAACGTGACACGTTGGGCTTCGTTCGTCGTTTCCCACAAGCGATGGGTGCTCACCATCGCCGTTGTGATCGTCGCGCTCAGCGGAATCTGGGGGATCGGCGTCTTCGGCAAACTCAGTGAGGGCGGTTTCATCGATCCCGGCAGCGAAGCTGCCGAGGTCAGTTCACTCGTGTCGGGGCTCGGCCAGCAGACGCCGGACATCGTCGCCATCTACACGGCCCCCGAGGGCAAGACGATCGACGACATCGGGCCTGAGGTCACCGCCGTTCTGGACGAGTTCCAGAGCAAGTACCCCGTCGAGAGCGTCAACTCCTACTGGTCCGCGAACGCCGCGGCCAAGAAATACCTCGTCTCGAACGACGGCACCAAGGCGCTGGCCACCGTGACGCTCGGCCCGAACTCCGGCATCACGTTCGCCACGTTCGGCGACATCCCGCCCCAACTGGTCGTCCCCGACGTGACCTCACAGTTCGCCGGCGGTTCCGTGGTCGGCGTCTCCTTCAGCACGACGCTGCAGAGCGACCTCGTTCGATCCGAGGCCATCGCCATCCCCATCACTCTGATCCTGCTCATCATCATCTTCGGTGGCGTCGTCGCGGCCGCCGTCCCGGTGTTCGTCGGCATTCTGAGCGTCATCAGCGCGCTGGCCATCCTGCGAGCGCTGACGACGGTCACCGAGGTCAGCTCGTTCTCGATCAACGTTGCGTCCCTGCTCGGCCTCGGCCTCGCCATCGACTACGGACTGTTCATCGTGAGCCGATATCGCGAAGAGATGCGTGCAGGCGCCGAACCGACAGATGCGGTGGTGCGGACGGTACTCACCGCAGGAAGAACCGTCCTTTTCTCGGGACTGCTGCTGATCTGCGCGTTCGCAGGCATGCTCGTGTTCCCGCAACCGGTGATCAAATCGCTCGGATTCGGCGCGATGGCAGCAGTCGCCGGTGCCGCAATTCTGTCCCTGACGGCCGTCCCCGCACTCCTTGCGATCCTCGGTCGACGCATCAACTCGCTCACCTGGAGCAAGACGGCATCCGACCGCGGTGAAGCGCGAGCACAGAAGTTCTGGGGAGGCGTCGTCACCCAGGTGATGCGCAAACCGGGCATCGTGGCGATCGTCATCGTCGCCGCGCTGCTCGTCCTCTCGGCGCCGATTCTGAAGATCAACCTCGGCGAAGTCGACTACACCGCATTGCCGAAGGACGACCCGGCTCGCATCGCCGTCGAGACGCTCAACACCGAATTCCCGACCACCGGCGAGGGCGCCACCGTCGTCCTCCGCGGAACCGACGGGCAGAAACCGCAAGGCTCGCCCATCGCCGACATCACGAAGCAAGCGGAAGCCGTCGACGGCATCGCCCGCGTCGAATTCTCCGGATCCGCCGACGATTACGTCGTGCTCCAGGCGACGTTCAGCGAACCGGGTGACGGCGAGACCGAAGTCGAATCCACCAGCGCCGCCGTCGCCGACCTGCGTGAGATGACCCCACCGGCGAACACCGAGATCCTCGTCGGGGGATCCCGCGCCCTTGTCGACGACGGTAACGCCGCAATCGCGACATGGCTGCCGGCGATGATCGCGATCATGGTGATCTCGACCCTGATTCTGCTGTTCCTGGCCTTCGGGTCGATTGTCCTCCCGATCAAGGCCGTGCTCATGGCTGGGCTGAGCCTCGGCGCCACGTTCGGCGTACTCACCTGGGTGTTCCAGGAGGGCCACGGCGCCGACCTGCTCGGCGTTACTCCGGCACCGTTGGAGGCGACATTCGTCGTACTCATCCTCGCCGTCGTCTTCGGACTGTCCACCGACTACGAGGTCTTCCTGATGTCTCGGATGGTCGAGGCCCGCGCAGCAGGCGCGACGACGGAAGAAGCAGTGATCGTCGGCGCTCAACGCACCGGGCGCATCGTCACCGCTGCCGCCCTCATTCTCATCTTCGTGACCGGAGCATTCACCATCTCCGACCTCTCGATCATGCGGTTCCTCGGCCTCGGAATGATTCTCGCTCTGATCGTCGATGCCACCATCATCAGAATGTTGCTCGTGCCGTCCCTGGTGAAGCTCATGGGCGAAGCGAACTGGTGGGCGCCTGCGTGGATGAAGAAGGTGCACGAGAAGGTGGGAATCGGTCACTAGCAGCTGCGGGTGGGTGAGGCCGCCCCCGTTTTCGGACCGAATGCCCCCCTCGGTCACTCAGAGTGACCGAATGCCGCCCTCGCTCACCCACCTCGGCTCCGGACCGACTGTCACATTCGGTCACCAGCAGGAGTAGCCCAGCAACTTACCAAGGAGTAAGTTAGCTCCCATGGCGAATTACATCGTTACCGGCGGTACGGGGTTCCTCGGGCAGAACGTGCTCCCACTTCTGCTGGAGCGTGACCCCACGGCCGAGGTGCACGTACTGGTTCGCCCACAATCGATCGCCAAGCTCGAGCAGCAGGTCGCACTACTCGAAGGCAAGGATCGAGTACACCCGCTCGTCGGAGATCTCACCGAACCGGGGCTCGGGGTGAAGGAAGATCCGTCGGGAATCGATCACATCATCCATCTCGGTGCCATCTACGACATGACGGCGGGCGACGAACAAGCCTCGACCAACGTCGATGGCACCCGCGCGATCGTCGATCTCGCGGTACGCACCGGCGCACGGCTCCATCACGTGTCTTCCATCGCCGTGGCAGGCGACTTCGCCGGGCACTTCACCGAGGACGATTTCGACAAGGGCCAAGGATTCCCGACGGCCTATCACCGAACCAAGTTCGAGTCCGAAGAGATCGTTCGCGAGTCGGCGACCGACTGGCGCGTCTACCGACCGGCGGCGGTTCTCGGACATTCCGAGACGGGTGCGATCGACAAGATCGACGGTCCGTACTTCTTCTTTCCGTTCTTCGCCGAGCTCGCCAAGCTGCCGGCAGCACTCCCCATCACGGTTCCGGACATCGGCGCCACCAATGTCGTCCCCGTCGACTACGTTGCAGCGGCCATCGTCGAGTTGATTCACCGTAATCCTCTGGGCCAGCGCGTCTTCCACCTCGTAAACCCGGAGCCGCAGTCGATGTTGGAGGTGTACAGCGCATTCAGCGCAGCCGCAGGATCCCGGGCCCGGGTAGTAGGAATTCCGGGAGTGGTGGCCGCGCCGGTGGTTGCACCTCGACTCGGCGCGGTCCGCATCGGCCGCAACGCCGTACTCTCTCGTTTCGGTGTACCGCCGGTCATGTTGGACCATCTGACATTGCCGACGGTGTTCGATTCCGACATCACGCAGAATGCGCTGCGCGGCAGTGGAATAACACCTCCCCCGCTGGTCGCTTATGCCGATACGCTCTGGAAGCACTGGGCGCGCGCCCTCGACCCCGACCGTGCGCGGAAGCAAGATCCTCGCGGCCCACTCGTCGGGCGCCACATCGTCATCACCGGCGGGTCGTCCGGCATCGGCCAGGCGAGCGCTCAGTCGGCAGCACGTAAGGGTGCCACCGTCATCCTGCTCGCTCGCGGTGCCGAACAACTCGAAGCGGTTGTCGCCGACATTCGCGCATCCGGAGGTGACGCCTTCGGTTACCCATGCGATGTCACCGATACCGAGTCGGTCGACCAGACGGTGAAAGCCATTCTCAGCGAACATGGTCACGTGGACATGCTCGTCAACAACGCCGGCAGATCCATCCGACGCTCGCTCTATCGATCCACCGATCGATTGCACGATTTCGAGCGCACCATGGCCGTCAACTACTTCGGTTCCGTCCGGCTCGTGCTCGCACTACTGCCGCACATGCGCGAGCGCCGTTTCGGTCACGTGGTCAACATCAGCAGCGCCGCCGTCCAAGGGCACACACCGCGCTTTGCCGCCTATGTTGCGAGCAAAGCGGCACTGGACGGATTCACCGACGTCGCCGCTGCCGAGACTCTCTCCGACGGAATCACTTTCACCACCATCCACATGCCGCTCGTCGCGACGCCGATGATCACTCCGACCGGCGACAAGAATGTCGGACCCGTCGTGTCGCCGGAGAAGGCTGCCGCGATGGTGATGAGAGCGTTGATCGACAAGCCCAAGCGCATCGACACCCCCCTCGGAACCCTCGGCCAGTTCGGCAGCATTTTCACGCCGAAGGGCAAGGACCGCACCATGCACCAGTTCTATCGGCGTTTCCCCGATTCGGCAGCAGCCAAGGGCCAGAAGACCGAAACTGAATCCACTGCAACCGATTTCGCCCCGACAAAGCAGTACGACGCCTCCGCGCCTTCCGCCCGAGTGGCCAAGCTGGCGCGTCGACTCGGGAGGTTGGTACCAGGGGCGAACTGGTGACAGCAACGCACTGACGGCGCCCGTCAGTGCGTGAGGCGCCGGAACCAGACTCGACCGAATCCGACGCCGAGATACGCCAACGACCCCAGAGCCAGAAGCCATTTGGTGGTGCTGACGGCTGTCGTCGTCCGCACCACCGTGTCGGTGATGTGCTCGGGGTGATCCAGTAGGTGAAGTCCGACGAGGTTTTCCACGTAGTCTCCGGCGGCCGAGGCCACCGGCGCGAGTGCGAGCATCGTCTTTGCCCGAGGCGACAACGGGGTGAGTTCACCGAGCCGCGTTGCGCCGGCGCGCAGGGCCGCCGCATAGATCGCGGGATGCACGAAATCGGGATAGTAATGACTACGGAATCGTGCCGTGGTCTTCTCGTCCATTCCTGCAAGGATGTCGCGATATCGCCGGGCCGACCACGCCGTCTGAATCTCGAGCACCCTCGGCCCGGCCGGGCCGAGCAGGCGAACGATATTGCCCTGCGACACAACGAATACTGCCGACCATGCAATGAGCGGAGTGTCCCGCGAAATCGATCTCATGTACCGATCGTAGAGTCTCCGAGATCGCGCATCAGGAACGGTAGTACAGCAGCTTCGAAATCTCGGTACTTGTCACGATGAATGCTGTGGCCGGAATCGAACGGCACGACGGTGCAGTCCTCGATGTCGCGAACCATCGAGTCCAGACGCCGAAGATCCACCATCCCTCCTGGCCCGCCGCGCAACACGAGGGTCGGTGCTGTGATGTTCGGCAGGTTGTCCCACCACCGCGCGTTGGGCCGACGAAACTGTGCCAGCGCTGTTTTCGTCATCGATCGGTCGAAGGCGAACACTGCACGCGGATGCCTGACCACGCTTGTCCCGGCATGGATCAGTTCCGTGAGGCTCGGCAGGCGCCCGGTGAGATTCGGTGGTTCGTCGCCCGGACGAATCGGGATCGGCATTTCCTCCAGCACGAGCGACCTCACCAGATTCGGTCGATCCTGGGCTACCACGGACACCGCGTAGCCGCCGAGCGAGTGCCCGACCAGATCCACCGACTGCAGTCCCAAATGATCGACGACGGCGGCCACATCGGCACCGAAGGAATCGAACGAGTAGTCCGCGGTGTGCGCGCTGCGTCCGTGTCCACGAAGGTCGACCGATATCACCCGGCGATCGGCGGCCGTCAGCGCGGCCGCGAAGCGGTCCCAGGTACCGGCGTCGCCGCCCATGCCGTGCACGAGCACAACCGGAACATCATTACCCCCGCCGGTGTCTCGGTAGGCAATGGCGACTCCCGCCACATCGAGTACGTCCACATCCACGTTCACTCGATCCAGGCTAGACGGAGCACCCGACACCCCTACTCGTAGATACCTTCGACCCGCCATTCGTCGCCGTCGTAGACCAACAGCAACGCACGATGTTCCTCGAACAGCACCTGAAGCCGCGCTCCCTGCATGCCCGTCATCGGATCCCACCATCGTTCGTCCACCGGCCACGGGCCTGCCCAGCCCAGCAACGTCCACTTCTTGCTCCCCCAGCGAAGAACCACGGGGTCGGAATCGAAGCCACCGCGCACTCCGATGCGCACTCCGTTTCCACCGTCGTCTTCCAGCATCACGCGCGGGGATGTGTCCATCACTGCGGCGGGGGCCGGCTGGGGAAGTCTGCCCGGCCACGGAGCCGATGGATCGGACAGTGGGATCAGTTCGTCACCGAGGCTGCGGAGCGTCACTCGTTCGACCGGCCCACGCCCGCCGCTCAACACCCCGATCTTGACCGCATCACCGCCGAGCAGACCCTGGACGCGTACCAATGCGCGTTTGACCCGCTCGTCCTCGTCGCCGACGCTCCCCCACAGTCCGAGCTGAAGCTCGGCAGCCGCGACGACCTCCACCGGCTCCAGCCTGAGAACGGTGATGCCGGCGGTCGGCTTGCTCTCGCTGCGTCCGGTGAGCCACCCGTCGAGTTGCCACCGCACTCGATCCGCGGTTCCGTCCGGAGTCAATGGTTCGGCGCACCGCCAGATACGCGAGAGGGTTTCGCCGTTTCCGGTGGACGCGTGAACCAGAAGCCGAGTGCAGGCGACCGCCGCTGCGGCCAACTTCGTGTGCAGCTTCTCGGCCATCCCACGTCCGGCGAATGCCGCCGCGTCGACGCGATCTATCGGTGGATCGCATTCGTGATCGACGTTCAGATCCGGTGGAAGTGCGCGAGCAGAGGGCGGACGTTCCGGCTCACCCCTGGCGCTGCGGTGCGCCAATACCGCGTCCGTCCCGAACCGGGACGCGACATCACCGGGAGTGAGCGCCGCAAAGTCGCCGATAGTGCGCAAACCCAAGCGCCGCAACAGATCGATCAGCTCCTGACGGTCCTTGGCTGCGAGGCTCGGCTCGGCGGCAAGCTCCGCAACCGGTAACGGGGCAAGAAAGCGCGCCGCACCTTTTCGAGGAACGACGACAGCGTGCCGCGCAGCGATGACCGCCGTCGTCAATTCGTCGGCGATACCGATCTGACATTCCACGCCTGCGCTTGCAGCCTGGTCGATCAATCTCTCGGCAGCTTTGTGTTCGGAACCGAAGTATCGGCTCACACCGCGCGCTCCGAGAATCAACAGGCCTGGGCGCAACACTTCGACTCCGGGAGCAGCCGCATCGATGGCGGCGGCAACCGGTTCGAAGAGCCTTCCGTCGCGGTCCGAATCCGCGGTTACCACGTGCACGTCGGGACACCGCGCCTGCGCTTCGCGTTTACGCAATCCACGCCGCACTCCATCCGCTCGCGCCGTGGCCGAACACGCGATCACCCGGTTGGCCGAGACCACCGCCACCGGATGGGTGGCAGGAAGATCGGCGACGGCCGCGGCAGCGACCGCAGGCCAATCCGGGCACCACAGCGCCAGTACCCGGCTCATGCCAACACCGCGAACCTGCCGGCGGGCACGTCGTCGGACAATCCGGAATCACCCGGCGGCACCGCGAACCACTCGACCCTGCCGTGCTCGGAGCGCAGATCGAAACACGTGCTTCGCGTCCGCATCGCCTTTCCCTGAGCCCGCACCTCCAATCGCAGATTGCGCAACCTCCCTCGCCCGGAGCGATCTCCCGTTCCGACTCCACCGACGCTGCGCACCGCGGCATCGAGACGTAGCTCGACGCCATCCCAGTGCCCGTCCGTGACGAGGAGGGTTGCACCTTTGCTTCGGGCACGCGCCACGACCGCACGCGCCCTCGACGGCGGCACCGACCTACCGCCGAGCCCCAACACGACGAGATCCAAGCCGTCGAGCAAGATGGCAGCGACCTCCACCGGATCCTCGCCCGGGTCGGGTACCACGGCCAGACGATGCAATTGGGCACCCATCTCGGCGGCAGCAAGCAAACCGAACCGCGGTTGGCCCACCACCGCGACGTGCCCCCCTGCTGCAGTAACCGACGCCACCATTCCCAGCAACAGCGAACCGGCACCGGCGACCGACGCCACCGATCCGCGGGCAAGACCCCCATGAGGGAACAGAGGCACGAGTGGGCCGGGAACGGCCAGCACTTCCCTACTCGAACGAACCGAAACCGAATCGACCTGATCTGCATTCACCTGCATCGGCTTGCGCTGTTCTGAATCCGACCGCGCTGAATCCGACCGCGCCGAATCCGACCGAGCGGGATACGCGACCGATCTCACTTCTCCGCGCGATGGGACCGATGCCATGCGTCGTCGCAGATGTTCGACGCGCTCCGGCAGCGACATGTCCGCCAGAACGTTTCCGCCCGCGTCGTCGTCGGTGAAAACCTCGTCCGTGAAAACCTCGTCTGCATGTACGTCGGTGACAGAGAATTCGTCGGAGGAGGCATCGGATGAAACAGACATGGTGGACTCCCCGGAAATCGATGAAAGCGGCACTCGGGCCCATCCGGGAAGCGACCGGGAAGTATCGCTTTCGAACAGACTTTCGAACTCCTCTCCAGTAAAGCCGCTACAGTCACCTCAGTCAAGATGAGCACGAAAACGCTGGTGAAGGGCTCGCCCACTCCAAAAAATCACCGATGCGGGCAACAGTGCGCGTCGTCAACTAACCTGTGGTCGTGACCGAGCAGCAGCGCACCGTACGGGTCGTCGGACCCGACTACCTTCTCGCAGGCAGATACCGCCTCGCCTACAAGCTCGGCGGCGGCGGAATGGGCGCCGTCTGGCTCGCGCAGGACACACTCATGGGCCGCAAGGTGGCGGTCAAGCAGGTCACATCGACAGCGCATCTGAGCGATGCGGCCGCACGCGAGGTACGCAACCGCGCGATGCGCGAAGGTCGTATCGCCGCACGCCTGACGAGCCTGCATGCCATCGCAATGCACGACGTCGCAATCGAGGACGGCGAGCCGTGGCTCGTCATGGAATACATGCCGTCACGAAGCCTCGCACAGGCACTCAACACCACCGACTCGCTGCCGCCGTACGAAATCGCCCAGGTCGGTGCGCAGGTGGCGGACGCGCTCACCGAAGCGCACGAGGCGGGCATCGTCCATCGCGACATCAAGCCGGGAAACATCCTCATCGCGGATCGCGGACGCACACTCGGAATAGTCAAGATCAGCGACTTCGGTATCTCACGCGCGAAAGGCGATGTCGAAGAATCCGATTCGAGTGTCATCACCGGTACACCCGCTTACTTCGCGCCCGAGGTAGCCCGTGGACAGGATCCCACCGAAGCGAGCGATGTCTTCTCGCTCGGGGCGACGCTGTACACGGCCATCGAAGGACGGCCTCCGTTCGACATCGACCAAGATTCCATCGCGCTGCTTCATCGTGTCGCCCGAGGTCAGATCATCAGACCCACCAGATCGGGTGATCTGACGCCTGCTCTTCTGCACATGCTCGAACCGGATCCCGCGCGACGGCCGACGATGGCGCAGGCCCGTGACGAAATCATTCGCGCTGCCATCAGCAGTCGCGGCACCATCGCTTCGCTTCGAGGCGTCCCACTCACCACCTCCGACGGCTCAGTCCCTGCCTGGGCGCACCGATCGACTCCTGTGGCCGAAACTCGCCGTCCCTCCAGGGAATTCGGTAATACCGTCGCAGGTCTGCCCGCAGTGCGCTCCGGCGGATTGTCCGACAATCACACCCCCAAGCCCTATGCGCCTCCCGCGTTCGACACTCCCAAGAAGAAGAACCCGCTGGAGATCGTGCTCGACCGCATCGACGACGCAGTGGGCGAGAGGATCGACGTCTCTCCTGCCGTCGTTCTGGCGGTCGTCGTCGCGGTTGTGGTGTTGCTGATCGTGCTGATCGTCGCACTCCTGTAGGAACTACCGACGCCGAGGCCTGCAAGGGCAATTCGAACCCACCACTGCGACCACGAAGCAACTCGCGGCAGAAAATACCCGAGGATCGCACCGATGACGGGGGCGAGCACCCCGAGAAACAGTCGATCCCCGGTGGAGAGCCACAACACCGAAGCATCTTGTCGGACATGACAACTTACGTCAATAAGCTTCGGGCAAGGCGGACAGTCTCCGAAAGTCCATGAAAAAGAGCCCAGCACTCAATCGATCCGACGCTTGTGCGCCCATCTGGTCAAAGCGTTTCGGTTCGACTGCTGTGTTTTGCGCAGCACGTTCGACGCGTGAGTCTCGACCGTCTTGACGGAAATGAACAGATCCTCGGCGATCTCGCGATAGGTGTAGCCGCGCGCGAGAAGACGCAGTACCTCGAGTTCACGCGGGGTAAGCGAATCGAGTTCGGGGTCCAACGGCGGTTCAGGAGCACTGGATTCACCGGTGAAGGAGTCGAGCACGAAACCGGCGAGACGAGGGGAGAACACCGCGTCTCCCCCGGCGACTCGTCGAACACCGTCGGCGAGTTCGGATCCGGAAATGGTCTTGGTGACGTAACCGCGCGCTCCGGCCCGGATGACGGCGATGACGTCCTCGGCCGCATCGGACACCGACAGAGCCAGACATACCGGCCCCCGGGAGATCTTGCCGAGAACCGCAACCCCGCCGCCGTCGGGCATGTGCACGTCGAGCAGAACGACGTCCGGCTTGGTCGCCTCGATTCCCGCTACCGCGTCGGCGACGACTCCCGCCTCGCCGACGACCTCGATATCGGACTCACGGCCCAATTCTGCACGGACACCGGATCGAAATACTGCATGATCGTCGACGAGAAAGACACGAAAGGTGTCGGTCACCTGGGCTGCTCCTGCGGTATCGGTTGTGCGGTCGGTGTCGGTTCGGTGACGGCGGTAGTGGTTCGATGTTGACCGACACCGCCGTTGCGCGGCATCAGAATTCGAACTTCGGTGCCCTTTCCCACCTGGGAGCGTACCGACACTTCGCCGCCGCGGCGCTCGATTCTCGCCCGGATGGACTTGGCGAGCCCCTGTCGATCGAGTGGGACCAGGTTTTCGTCGAAGCCGGATCCTCGGTCACGGACGAACACCGACACAAGTTCCGCCTCCGTTTCGGCGAACAGGTCGATGTTGGTTTCCCCCGAGTGTTTCGCGGCGTTCACCAACGCCTCGCGGGTGGCGCCGAGCACCGCAGTGAAGTGCTCGCGCGAGAGCCCAGCGTCCGAATCCTCGGCGGAGAGCTGCACGTCACCGACGGTGATCGGGCGAACCGTGACACCGTGCTGGTCCTCGACTTCACCCGCGATCGTCTTGAGTGCTTCCGCCAGCGACGAGTGATCCGGCTCCCCGCCCTCGAACAACCACTTCCGTAGTTCGCGTTCCTGCCCTCGGGCGAGCCGCATCACTTCACCGGGCTGATCCGACTGCTTCTGGATGAGCGCGAGCGTCTGCAAGACCGAATCGTGAAGGTGCGAGGCGATCTCCTCGCGCTCGTCGTTGCGGATGCGTGCCGACCGTTCGGCGTTGAGCGTCCGCCACATCCGTAGCCACAGGGGCACGGTGAGCAAGGCGGCACCGACGAGCGTGACGATGACCGCCAGCAACGACGACCGGACCGACGCGATGTCCACTCGCGCCAACACCACGACACCGAGCCCGAGGACGATCAGAGTCGCACCTCCCACGACCCTCGCCCAGCTGAGCACCGTCGGCTTCTTCGGCATACCGAGGACCGACCGTGGCCCCTCGGAATCGAATTCGCGCCACACCAGCGCAGCGCCGACGATCACGACGACCACAGGAACCAGTACCGACGCCGCCGTGCCGTTCAACAACCACGCGAAGCCTGCCGCGAGCCCGAGGCCGACCGCCGCGAGCCCGAACGCACGCTGACGCTCGGCCGAGCTCGGACGGTCGACGTCGTTGCCCGCCTGAGTGAACACCCACAGCAACCCGTACGCGAAAATTCCAGCGCCTGCCATGATCGCCAGCAGCGCGAAAGCGACCCTGACCTTGAACACGTCGACGCCGAGGTGATCGGCAAGACCACCGGCCACTCCGCCCACGATGCGCCCGCCGCCGCGCCGGTAGAACTTCGCCGGCTCGGCGCCCGGGACCGCAGGCAGTGGTTCGACAGGGTGCACGTGTTCGATCCTGGCACGAATCGGCACCGCGCCGCATCAGGGTCTCCCCTGATTTCTTCGCTCAGGTCAGGCGCGCCATTCCGCGGCTCGCTCCGAAGAGGCCTCGGCCAGAGCTTTCTTCACGCCGTCGGCGTCGTAGTCCTTGCCGTAGACGGGTGTCCCCGGTTGCTGTCGCCACGACTGCGCCAGCGTCCCGGCATCGACCGGGTCGAAACCCAATGCGTCGACCACGTCGAAGACGAGAGACTTCCCGGCTCCGTCCGCGCCGGCGACCGGCAGAGCGATACGTCCGTCGTCACCGCTCGGCACGCCCCTTTCCAGGAGGTGCTTCCAGTAGATCCCGTTGAACACTTTCACCACGTCGCCTGACCGTGACCCGAGGTGCTCAGCCACCCAAACGCTTTCGGGCTTGCCGTCCTCGATGTCGGCTATCGCCCCGTCGCGCTGCTGAGGGTAGTAGTTGTTCGTCTCGATAACGGGGGCTCCCGGCTTGGCCGATTCCACGATGTTCGACGGCAGATCCGGGGTGTTCTTCTGCGGAATGCTGACGATCACGAGATCGGCGTCCTGGGCAGCCTCGGTGTTCCACACCGCCGTGGCGCCCGTTTCGGCGGCGAGCTCGGACAGTGTCTCGGGCGCGCGCGAATTCGACACACGCACCTCGTGCCCGAGCGCCGCAAGCTTTCGCGTCAAGGTTCCGCCGATTGCTCCTGCTCCGATGATCCCGATCTTCACTACAGGCTCCTCACATCCAGAAGATTGATTCCTCTCTACCAAGCGTCGCCGGTCACGAGATCATTCCTGATTCGGGGGGAAGATCAGGGCGATCCCTGATGTTTCGGCGGCCGCGAGAGCCCACGATGGTTCCATGAGCAACGCAACCGTCTCCGAACAGCTTCAACAGATGTGGCGCACCCGTCCGTATCGGTTGCCTCAACGGGGCCACGTCGCGGGGGTCGCAGCAGGCATCGGATACCGCTACGGCGTCGATCCCGTCCTGATTCGAGTAGCCCTTGTCGTCGGCACGATATTCGGCGGCGCCGGAATCGTCCTCTACCTTGCGGCGTGGCTGTTGTTCAGCCGGGCGGGCGATTCGGCGTCGCCCGCGGAGTCGCTCATGGGCAAGGGCAACAGTTCCGAGTCGAACACCAAGGTGGTGGTGCTCGTCGTAGCGCTGATCATCGCGGTGTCGACGATCGGGCCGGTGGGCGTCGGACTCGGAGGATCGGGCGTGATCAGCATGTTTGCGCTGCTGGCCGGCCTGTGGCTACTGCATCAGCGGCAACCCGAGCCGCCCGAGTTCCTTCCCGGCGGCGCGCAGGTCTACGCCCAGCAGGGGTTCCCGATTTCTTTCGACTCGCCGTACAACCCGAACCTGCACACCTCGAACCCGCACGCCTCGAACCACTGGTCCGGCGCGCACTACCGACCACCGAACTACGAAGCCCGGGTCTCGTCGTACATCCCGCCTGCCTACTCGCCCTATACGACTCTTCCCACCAGCTACGTGCCCTCCCCTGCTCCCGACAGTTCCGCAGCACCGAGCTCGGCATCCGAGGTGAACTTGTCCAAGGGTGCAACGGAATCCGTGTCGGCAGCAGACCCGACGCCGCCGTCCTGGGATCCACTCGGCGTCGCGCCGTTCGCCTGGGACCTTCCCGAGCCTGCAGCGGTCCACCTGCCCGAGGTGACCGAGAAGAAGAAGCGTTCGCGGTGGACATCGAGCTTCGTCGGTCTCGCACTCGTCACCGCCGCTGTGAGCGCCGGAATCGCCGCATCCACGGGAGCCGATTGGCTGTCGCCTGCGCGTATCGGTGCCCTCGCACTCGCGGTGATCGCAGTCGGGCTGATTCTCGGCGCATTCATGCGCAAGGGATACGGGTTACTCGTGGTCACCGGGCCGTTGCTGGCGTTCGTGGTGTTCGCGTCGATCCTCGGACCGGTCTCCTTCGACAGCCAGTTCGCCGGGGAACAAAAGTACGCACCGACAACCATGGCCGACCTACGACCGTCGTACACGGTGCAGGCAGGCGATCTTCAACTCGACCTCCGCGGTCTCGACCTCACGTCGGACAAGACCATCGTCGTCGACGTCACCGCCGGAAACGCGACCATCACGATTCCCGAGTCCATGAACGTACGCGCCGACTGCACATCGGTCGCCGCGGAAACGGATTGCGGACCCGAAGACACTGTGCAGCAAGGCAATGCACCCGAGAAGACGTCGGTTCTGACGATCGATGGATCTGCTCGGGCAGGCAATCTGGAGATCGTCCGAGGCTGAGACACGCCCCGACTCACCATTTCACCGACATCAGGAGACTTCCCATGACACAGACCTGGCAATACGGAGACAGCGACGACGACACCGCCGAGGAGAACCGGGCTCGCACCCGGCCGTCGGCAATACTGTTTCTCGTCGGCATCGCAGCGGCCATCGTCAGCGTGAGCGCGCTGGTCGGACCATCGGCCATCGAATCACTCGGAAACGTTCAGTTCCGCTGGGTGTTCGTGGTCGTCGCTATCGTGGTCGGCCTGGCCCTGTTGATCGTGCCCGGACGCAAAGGCAAGTGAGGCTACGCCCCGCTCACTCCCACTCGATGGTGCCCGGCGGCTTGCTCGTCACGTCGAGTACGACTCGGTTGACCTCGGGAACCTCGTTGGTCACCCGGGTCGAGATCGTTTCGAGCACGTCGTACGGGAGACGGGTCCAGTCGGCGGTCATCGCGTCTTCGCTCGATACCGGACGCAACACGATCGGATGACCGTAGGTGCGACCGTCACCCTGCACACCGACACTGCGGACGTCGGCGAGAAGCACCACAGGGCACTGCCAGATCTGCTGATCGAGGCCGGCTGCGGTGAGTTCCTGACGGACGATGGAATCGGCCTGACGCAGCGTCGCCAGGCGATCGCGCGTGATCTCGCCGACGATGCGGATGGCGAGACCCGGTCCGGGGAACGGCTGGCGTCCGACGATGTCTTCCGGGAGGCCGAGCTCACGCCCGACCGCGCGGACCTCGTCCTTGAACAAGGTACGAAGCGGCTCGACGAGCTTGAACTGAAGGTCGTCCGGTAGCCCCCCGACGTTGTGGTGGCTCTTGATGTTCGCGGTGCCGGATCCGCCCCCGGACTCGACGACGTCCGGGTAGAGCGTTCCCTGAACGAGAAAGTCGACGACACTGCCGTTTTCGGCGTTCTCGCCGAGAACCTCGGACACTGCTCCTTCGAAGCTGCGAATGAACTCGCGGCCGATGATCTTGCGCTTCTCCTCGGGATCGGACACACCCTCGAGGGCACCGAGGAAGGTGTCGACAGCGTCGACGGTGACCAGCTTGGCACCGGTGGCAGCCACGAAATCCTGCTGGACCTGTTCGCGTTCACCTTCACGGAGCAGACCGTGGTCGACGAACACACAGGTCAGACGATCTCCGATCGCACGCTGGACCAACGCGGCGGCAACCGCGGAATCGACGCCGCCGGACAGACCGCAGATCGCATGTCCGGTTTCACCGATCTGCTCCTGCACCTGCTCGACGAGGGCATCGGCAATGTTCGCCGCGGTCCACTCGGCCTTGATTCCGGCGGTCTCGTGTAGGAATCGGCTCAGCACCTGCTGGCCGTGCGGGGAGTGCATGACCTCGGGGTGGTACTGCACACCTGCCAGTCGGCGTTCGGTGTTCTCGAATGCCGCGACCGGAGCGCCCGCGCTCGTTGCGGTGACGGTGAAGCCTTCCGGAGCCTCGGTAACCGCGTCGCCGTGGCTCATCCACACCGGCTGGGTGGCGGGGAGACCGTCGTGCAGCACGCCACCGTCGACCGATAGCTGGGTGCGGCCGTACTCACGCGTGCCCGTGTGCGCGACAGTGCCGCCGAGGGCCTGGGCCATCGCTTGGAAGCCGTAGCAGATACCGAAGACCGGCAGATCCAGATCGAAGATTCGTCCGTCGAGCGACGGTGCACCCTCGGCGTAGACACTCGACGGCCCACCGGACAGCACGAGCGCGATCGGATTCTTCGCGGCGATCTCCTCCACCGTTGCGGTGTGGGAGACGACTTCGGAGTACACGTTGGCTTCGCGCACGCGCCGCGCGATCAACTGCGCGTACTGAGCACCGAAATCGACGACGAGTACGGGCCTGGGCAGTGCGGGGTCGGGCTGCTGCGATGCGGTCACGCAGTCAGTCTAATGGGGTTGACTGCCTGCGATTTACGCAGCACCCGTGGTGGCGGGCTTGGAGCTCCGAATTTCCACGATCGGCAGACGCAGTGCCGCCGGAGCCGATACCGGGACGACAGGATTGTTCGGCGCGATCGGTTCGAGGCGCTCGTATGCCAGACCCTGACGGGGCCTCAGATCCTGCTCACCCTTGTTCGGCCACAGCGATGCCGAACGCTCGGCCTGGGCACTGATGGTCAGCGACGGATTGACGCCGAGGTTGGCCGAGACGGAGGAACCGTCGACGACGAACATGGTCGGGTAGCCGTAGACGCGGTGGTACGGGTCGATGACGCCGTGCTCCGGGTCCGACGCGATGGCGCAGCCACCGAGGAAGTGTGCCGTCAACGGAATGTTGAAGAGCTCGCCCCACGTACCGCCCGCGACGCCGCCGATCTTCTTCGCGATCCGCCTGGTCGCGTCGTTGCCCTCGGGAATCCAGGTGGGGTTCGGCTCGCCGTGGCCCTGCTTGCTCGACACCTTTCGGCCGAGCAGTCCGCGCTTGGTGAACGTGGTGATCGAATTGTCGAGATTCTGCATGACGAGGGCGATGATGGTGCGCTCGCTCCAGTGCTTGACGTTGACCACCCGGACGAAGTCGACGGGATGTGCGATCAGGGCGAGCAGGAACTTGATCCACCGAGGAACGCGCCCGCCGCCGTCGGTCATCAGCGTCTGCAACATGCCCATCGCGTTGGATCCCTTGCCGTAGCGGCAGGGTTCGATATGGGTGTTGGGGCTCGGGTGGAACGACGACGTGATCGCCACGCCGCGCGTCAGGTCCATCTCGGGATCGACCTTCAGCTTCGCGGCCCCGACGATCGACTCCGAGTTGGTACGGGTGAGTTCGCCGAGCTTGTCCGAGATCCGCGGCAGTGCGCCTTCGTCGCGCATCTTGTGCAGAAGGTTCTGAGTCCCCCAGGTACCGGCGGCCAAAACGACATTGGCCGCGGTGTACGTCTTCGAGCTCTTGCGCAGCCATGCGCCGGTGCGTTCCGTCGCAATCGACCAGGTGCCGTCGGGCTTGGCCTGCAGGCCGCTCACCGTCGTCATCGGGATGATCTCGGCGCCCGCGCGCTCCGCGAGACCGAGGTAGTTCTTGAGCAGAGTGTTCTTCGCGCCATGCCTGCACCCGGTCATACACTCGCCGCACTCGATGCACCCGGTGCGATCGGGACCCGCTCCGCCGAAGTACGGATCGGGGACGGTCTTGCCTGCCTCGTCGCCGAAGAAGACGCCGACGGGGGTCTGGATGAACGTATCGGCGACACCCATGTCCTCGGCGACGGACTTCATGACTTCGTCGGCGGGGGTCATGTGCGGGTTGCGAACAACACCGAGCATGCGGGTCGCCTGGTCGTAGAACGGCGAGAGCTCACTGTTCCAGTCGGTGATGTGCGCCCACTGCTTGTCCTTGAAGAACGGCTCGGGGGGCTGGTACAGCGTGTTGGCGTAGTTCAGTGATCCGCCGCCGACACCAGCGCCGGCGAGAATGAGGCAGTCACGCAGCAGGTGCACGCGCTGGATTCCGAAGCAGCCGAGCTTGGGCGCCCACAGGAACTTCTTCAGGTCCCAGCTGTTCTTGGCGAAGTCCTTGTCCTCGAACCGGCGACCCGCTTCGAGGATTCCGACCTTGTATCCCTTTTCGACCAGCCGCAGCGCCGTGACGCTGCCGCCGAATCCTGATCCGACGATCAAGACGTCGTAGTCGGTTGTAGGTGCCTGTGACCCCATCGGTGTGACCTCCGCGTAATACGTGATGCAACCAGCCGTGCCAGCCGGACCCACGCTACTACCACCAGGTGTGACCGAGACCACATCGTACGTGACAGCGAACGTGAACTGACAACAGGGCTGTGACAGTTGACACAAGACACTGTAGCTGTAACTACGGGTATCACCAACCGAGGATTACCTAAGCCACCACAGCAGACAAGGCGCGTACCCCGAGGTCTCGGGATACGCGCCTTGTCGGCGAACGAATGTGCCGCCGGCCGGGATCAAGCCCTGACGTTCAGACCGACCTTCTGGAACTCCTTGAGATCGGAGTAGCCGGACTTGGCCATCGAACGACGAAGTCCTCCAACGAGATTGATCGAACCGTACGGCTCGCTCGACGGCCCGTGCAGGACCTGGTCCAGGCTCGGCCGCTCGCCCGCGGCGACCGGAAGAAGAGCTCCACGAGGCATCGAGGGGTGCGCTGCAGCAGAAGGCCAGTACCAACCGCCACCGGGCGCCTCGGCTGCCGCGGCAAGCGGAGCACCCAACACCGCTGCATCGGCACCGCACGCAATCGCCTTGGCGAGACCACCGGACGTGACGATGTCGCCGTCGGCAATGACGTGGACGTACCGCCCACCGGTTTCGTCGAGGTAGTCGCGACGAGCGGCAGCCGCGTCAGCGATGGCGGTGGCCATCGGAACACCGATACCGAGAACCTCACCCGTCGTGGTGCCGCCCTCGACGGAGCCGTAACCGACGATGACACCTGCCGCACCGGTGCGCATCAGGTGCAGCGCGGTGCGATGGTCGCTCACTCCGCCTGCGATGACGGGCACGTCGAGGTCGGCAATGAACGTCTTGAGGTTCAGCGGCTCCTCGTCACCGTGCGCGACGTGCTCGGCGGAAATGATCGTGCCCTGGATGACCAACAGATCGATTCCGGCGGCAACGAGAGCAGGCGTGAGGCTCTTCGCGCTCTGTGGACTGACCCGAACGGCGACCGTCACACCGGCAGCGCGAACCTGCGCGACCGCGGCGGCCAGCAGATCGGGCTGCAGCGGAGCTGCATGAAGCTTCTGCAGGAACGCAACCGGTGCATCGGCGTCGAAATCGTTCTCGGCGATGGCGACGAGCTCGTCGATCTTCGCCTGGACATCGGTGTGCCGGGCCCACAGTCCTTCACCGTTGATGACACCGAGACCGCCCTGCTTGCCGAGTTCGATCGCGAACTCGGGCGAGACGAGGGCGTCCGTCGGGTGGGCGAGCACCGGAATGTCGAACCGGTAGGCGTCGAGCTGCCATGCCGTCGAGACCTCCTTCGACGACCGCGTTCGGCGCGACGGCACGATATCGATGTCGTCGAGCTGGTAGGTACGACGGGCTTCTCTGCCCATGCCGATTTCAACGAGGTCGCGCACGCGCGCCCCTTTCCCTTAGATGTTCTTCTGAATTACGTACGACGTGGTTCCGAGCGATTGTCGGTCAGCGCGTGCTGTAGTTCGGCGCTTCCGCGGTCATCGTGATGTCGTGCGGATGGCTTTCCTTGAGCCCCGCCGCGGTGATCTGCACGAACTGCGCGTTCTGCAAGTCCTCGATCGAGTTGGACCCGGTGTAGCCCATCGCCGCCCGAAGACCACCCGTCAGCTGGTGGATGACCTGCGAGAGCGGACCGCGATACGGAACCCGCCCTTCGATGCCCTCGGGAACGAGCTTGTCCTCGGCGAGAACGTCGTCCTGGAAATAGCGATCCTTCGAGAAGGACTTCGCGCTGCCCCGTCCCTGCATCGCACCGAGCGATCCCATTCCGCGGTAGCTCTTGAACTGCTTGCCACCGACCAGAATCAACTCACCGGGCGACTCGGCCGTGCCCGCGAGCAACGACCCGAGCATCGCGGTGGAGGCGCCTGCCGCCAGCGCCTTGGCGATGTCACCGGAGAACTGAAGGCCGCCGTCGGCGATGACCGGAACTCCGTGAGGCTTGCAGGCTGCGACCGCTTCGAGGATCGCGGTGATCTGCGGTGCACCGACGCCGGCGACGACACGGGTGGTGCAGATGGAACCGGGTCCGACGCCGACCTTGACCGCGTCCGCGCCTGCTTCGACGAGCGCGAGTGCGCCTGCACGAGTGGCGATATTACCGCCCACGATCTGAACTCGTTCGCCCACTTCGGCTTTGAGCTTGCTGACCATTTCGAGGACCTGAGAATTGTGACCGTGAGCGGTGTCCACGATGAGCACGTCGACACCTGCATCGGAGAGCGCCATCGAACGCGACCAGGCATCCTGACCGACGCCGACAGCGGCACCGACCAGCAGACGGCCGTCGCGGTCCTTGGTGGCGTACGGGTGCTGTTCGGTCTTGACGAAGTCCTTGACGGTGATCAACCCGGTGAGCGCACCCTGTCCGTCGACGATGGGGAGCTTCTCGATCTTGTGGCGACGCAGGAGTCCGAGAGCAGCCTCGGCGGTAACGCCTTCGCGCGCGGTGATGAGCGGTGCCTTCGTCATGACATCGGCCACGCGACGGTTCTGATCGACCTCGAAGCGCATGTCGCGGTTGGTGATGATGCCGACCAGCGCGCCCGTCTCGTCCGTGACGGGAAGACCCGAGATGCGGAATCGCGCACACATCGCGTCGACCTCGGCGAGCGAATCGGTGGGCTTGCAGGTGACCGGATCGGTCACCATGCCTGCCTCGGAGCGTTTGACCGTTTCGACCTGCGATGCCTGATCCTGCAGCGACAGGTTGCGGTGCAGGACGCCCATGCCACCGGCGCGTGCCATGGCGATAGCCATCCGCGCCTCGGTGACGGTGTCCATCGCGGAGCTGACGAGAGGTACCCGCAACCGGATCTCACGTGTGATCTGGCTGGAGGTGTCGACTGCGCTCGGAATCAGATCCGATGCAGCGGGCAGCAACAGGACGTCGTCGAAGGTGAGACCGAGCATCGCGACCTTGTTGGGATCGTCGCCACCGGTACGAACATGGGCTCCGGAACTACTCATGCGGATCTGGCCCTCCCTAGAGCCTGGGTGCCACTCGTCGATGCACGGACGATGCGCCGACGAGGGGCGTGGTAGAGAACGGATGGAGTACATGACGCGTGCGCGCGCTCGGCCGCGGCGCCTGGTTCCATGGTATCGGCTCCGGTCAGCCGGTGTGTACGCGCACTGTCCACGGTCCGCAAACCGGGGCGAACCGAACGAAAAGGACAGATATGTCGGTGTGTCGCGCGACGAACGGCTGGCGCAGACCCACCAGTCCTGCGTACCGTGGAGGCGTGCGCGATCAACTGCCTCCAGGTTTACCGCCGGACCCATTCGCCGGTGACCCCGCCGACCCTTCGGCCGCTCTCGACGCGATCGAGCCCGGCCAGCCGCTCGACCCCCAGGAACGGCTTGCCGTCGAGGAGGATCTGGCAGACCTTGCCGTCTACGAAGCTCTGCTGGGCCACCGCGGTATCCGCGGCCTCGTGGTGTGCTGCGAGGACTGCCAGCAGGACCACTACCACGATTGGGACATGCTGCGGGCGAACCTGCTGCAACTCCTTGTCGACGGAACCGTGCGTCCCCACGAGCCCGCATACGACCCGGTTCCCGACGCATACGTCACCTGGGACTACTGCCGTGGCTACGCGGACGCGTCCATGAACGACGCTCTACACGGTGACGGGTTCGAAAGCTGAGTCCGCTGGCATTCCGCTAGAACTACAGAAAGATGCCCTCCACGCACCGCGTGGAGGGCATCTTTCTGTGAAGCATTGAACGCTCCGTGGAGCTCAGCCGCCGTTCTCGAGCGTGTTCACACTCGACTCGGGACTTCCGTCACCGATGGACCCACTGGCAGTCGCTGTTGTCTCACTCGGCTGCAGCACCACCGACGGCGAAGGGTTCACCGTCTGCGACACCTCGGGGGCTGCCGGATCGGACGTGACAGGTGCCGACGTCAGCGGGGGCACGACGACATCCGTCGTCGGATCGACCGGGGGCACAGTCGGTACCGACGTCACCGGAGGCGCTACCGGCAGTTGCTCGAGGCCTGGATCCGGTGCAGTCGGAATCATTCCTTCGAGCGACGGCAACTGCACGGGCAGAGTCGGCACGATCGCCTGAATCTGCTCGAGCAGACGCTGCAACCAGATCTCCAGGTCTGTCTTCTGAGCCTGGTCGGTGATGCCACCGGTGGTCTCGGCAGCGCCGGCGAGCAATGCCTGAGCACCACTGACGTCACCGGAGGCGATCATCTCTTCTGCCTGCTGAAGCTTGGAGGTGGTATCGATCTGCGCCACAGTCGAATCCGCTTGTTGCGAGAAAACGACCGACTTCACACTCCACAGTGGATCACCGGGAGCCGAGTTGTAGGAGAACACGACAAGACCACCGATGACGAGCGCAATGGCAGCAGCGGCACCCGCGACGGGCCGCAGGAATCCGCGTGAACGAGCCGAGGTTCGGCGACGAAGACCGGTCGCTGCGATCTCGGAATCGACGGCGGCTACGACCTCGTCGAGATCAGGGCCGAGCGGCAATGCAGGGGTGACGATCTCGGATCGCCAGCCGGCAAGCAGCAGCGCGAGTTGGTAGTCGTCGGCGTTGTCGGTCGCGATCGGGCCGTCACCACGGATGGCCTCGATGAATTCGTCGTCGCGACGTACTGCCGCGATGTCGACGGGACCGGAGTCAGCCGAAAGATCACCGTAAGAGTCGCCGGATGCAGGCGTCGAAGCCGACCCTTCGGGTCGACCGATACGGGGAATGCCATCACGGCCGTTGTTCCTAGCCATACATTTCACCCGCTTTCACAACTTCGTTCTTCAACTTCGCGATGGCTCGATGTTGAGCCACGCGGATTGCACCAGCTGTACTACCGACCGCTGCTGCTGTTTCCTCCGCCGACAATCCGACTATCAGACGAAGCACCAATATCTCTCGGTGCTTGGCGGGGAGGGTGTCCAGCAAAGCGGTCATCTGTCTACTCGACTCGGATTCCAGAGCGCGCTGCTCCGGACCGTGTTCTGTGGACACGACATCTGGTACTTCGGCGGCTGGGTCCGATTTGTTACGCGAGGCGCTTCGATGAGCATCGGCGACCTTGTGCGCCGCGATGCCGTACACGAATGCCATGAACGGTCTGCCCTGATCCTGATAACGAGGGAGGGCTGTCATGACTGCCAAGCAGACCTCCTGCGCTACGTCGTCGGCCGAGAGCTGACCACGCTCGGCAGACCCGACTCGGGCGCGGCAGTACCGCACGACGAGTGGACGGATGATTTCCAGTACGCGGGAGAGCGCGGCTCGTTCGCCCTGCGCTGCGGCAGCGACAAAGGAGTCCAACTCCTCACCCGTGTTGTTCATCGCTCAAGGATTCCCCGCGTTACAGTGACGCCGCCCGTTGAAGAAAGCGCTTCCACCACAGGTGGAACCTAGTAAGGATAGCGACCTTCCCCCCGCGGAATCGAACCACTCGGTCCGTCGTCTCACACAGAAGCGAGAAAGCCGCCGCGTCTGCTCAACAGCGCAGCGCACTCGTCGACGATCGGTCCCGCGGTCGTGACCTCACCGAGACCGTTCAGCAGCATCGCCGCAGCCCACTTCAGCGGTATCAACCCGTGCTCCGAACAGGCGTCGAGCACGCGGTATGCGTCGTCTCTGCTCTCGTCGACACGGCCGACGGAACTGAGGGCCGCCGCCACGATCAGCTCGGTCTTCGTTATGTGTCGTAACGAAACGGTATCGGTGGCGAGTTCGCGGGCAGCCAAGGCGTGTCGCAACGCCGTCGCACCGTCCCCGGTGAACATGGCCAGCTCGGCCCGAACCCACTGCAACCTCAATCGCTGGCGCCACAGGCGCGATGTGTGTGGATCCTCGCCCAGCAGCGCCTCGCATCGATTCAACGCCGCCGCGGCAGCACCGAAACTTCCTATCCCGAGAGCATCGGCGCCGAGTCCGGTGAGGGCATCACACCTGGCCTCCGCCACGAGTGCGGATTCACCGGTGACGCCCGTTCCGACCAGAGCGATGGCAGCACCGTCGAATCCGGCTGCGCGGCGATGTTCGCCCATCTGCCGCAACCACGACGCAGTGGTCGATGCCATCAGCGATCGCCGCTCGCGGGTCACCGCTCCCCCGCGCTCCGCGACATCCAACTCGGCGCGCGCCAGGCTGTAATGCCCTTGTCCACCCAACGCGACCGCTCGAAGCCAATGAGTCTCGGAGCGGCACCGACCATTCGATGCTGCCGGTGGAACGGGCCACTGCCCAGGAGCCGATCCGAACGCAATCGAACCCAGGTCACTCGCCTGCACCCTCGCGTCCCCGCTTCTCATGTCCCCGCTTCTGATGTCACTGCCCCCACGACTGCCTCGACTGCCGACTCCATCCCTCCCAGCAATTCAACGGTCCGCGGGAGAGTCTCCGCTGTCGATGTTCTGCCGGCGACAAAGATCTGCAGCGCAGGCCGACGCCTGCGAATTGCACGTAGCAACGGTACGACGGCGTCGTTCGGGTCCGTCGACCACACCACGACGACGCCGGCATCGAGCGCAGCGATACTCGCGGCATGCGGGCCGATGGTGTCCGGTCCCGGCACCATCGCGACGTCGACCGACTCACGTGCCAGCGCAGCCCCGAGCGCACGAACCTCCAGATCGAAGCTCCCACCGGTAACCGTCGTGAGTACAACGCGGGTCATGTTGTTCGGGGCAGGTGACTCGATCATCGTCACAGCCATGGCCGAGGTGATGCAGTGTGTCAGCATTCGACTGTTCTCGGGGGCCATTCGACTGTCCTCGGAGACATTGTCCACCCCGGACGAGACGGACCAGTCCATCAACGGGCGCAGAACCGAGCGCCATGTTCGCGGCACTCCATGATCGACGATCGACTCCACGATCAGACATTGCAGAGCGAATGCATCTTTTGCGAGCAATGCAGCCGCCATTTCCCGGCTTTCGAGTCCATTTCCACAAGAATTCGCGATTTGTTTCATGGAATTAACATTCGATTCGATGTACTCCGGGTGAGCACTTTCTGACGATTTTGTAGCCGTCAGGTTAATCGCGAACCTCGCAGCCTCTGCCGGCGTAGCACCGTCGACCAACGCCTGCTGCATGCATTCGAGGCGGGCGACGTCGACCGTCGTGTATCGACGATGGCGTCCCGCACGGTGTTCGCTCGGTCCGATGCCGTACCGCCGCTCCCAGGTTCGCAGCGTCGACGACGCCACACCCAAGCGTCTGGCCAGCGATGATACCGAGATCTTCAAGCCTGAGGAGGTGGCCGCCTCATCGAACTCCTCACTCGCCGACGGCCCCGACGACGCAGATCCGTCTTGCCAGGAGGATGTCGGCACGCCCCTATGGTCCCGCGAGTTCGATGCTTTTTCAACACGTAGAGCACGCACGAGAATGTTCCGAAGTAAATGTCGCGCGAGTTAAATTCTGGAGATCGGCCTATGCAAATTGCCACCGTGAACAACTATTGACGCGATTTCGACTACCCACATACCGTTGAGCCTGTTCCTCGAAGGAAGAACAAACAACACGATCGCCCTCACCGCCGAGTCGAAATTTCCGTTCCCGTCTTTGCAGACCCGTTCACTACTGCCACAACGTCCGTGAAGACGCGTCGCCGGATCGCCAGCGGCGAGCACACACCCTAGGAGCTCCCATGCCACAGCCGAACCACCTCCCTGGGCCCAATGCCGATATCTGGGATTGGCAGATGCACGGCCTGTGCCGTGGAGTCGATTCGTCGATGTTCTTCCATCCCGACGGTGAGCGCGGTCGCGCTCGTGCCCAGCGCGAGATGCGAGCCAAGGAAATGTGCCGCAGCTGCCCGGTGCTCGCCCAGTGCCGCACCCACGCACTCAGCGTGTCCGAGCCCTACGGCATCTGGGGCGGCATGTCCGAGACCGAGCGCGAGATGCATGCTCGCCACAATCGTCGCCGAATCGCGGTGTGATCACTCGAAGTGCACAGACGAAAAGCGGGACCCGTTCCGATTGAGGAAGGGTCCCGCTTTTCGTTGTCGAACGGTGCAAACTACCAGCTCAGTGGCTGTGTCCGTGTCCGCCTGCAGGCTCCTCGAAGTCGACCGGCTTCTCGACGACCGCGCTCTCGGTCGTCAGAATCATCCGTGCGACCGAGGCAGCGTTGACCACTGCCGAGCGAGTTACCTTCACCGGATCCACCACACCGTCGGCGAGCAGGTCGCCGTAGGTGAGAGTCGCAGCATTGAAGCCGTGGCCCTTGGACAACGCGGCAACCTTGCTGACGACGACCGAACCGTCGACGCCTGCGTTGGTAGCGATCCAGAACAACGGTGCGTTGAGCGCTTCGCGTACGACGGCGACGCCGGTTGCCTCGTCTCCGGTGAGTCCGAGGTTGTCGGCCAGTGACAGTGCAGCCTGCGTCAGCGCCGAGCCGCCGCCGGGGACGATGCCTTCTTCGACCGCTGCCTTAGCAGCGTTGACCGCGTCGTCGACACGGAACTTGCGTTCCTTGAGCTCGGTTTCGGTAGCAGCGCCGACCTTGATGACCGCAACGCCGCCGGAGAGCTTGGCAAGACGCTCTTCGAGCTTCTCGCGATCCCACTCGGAGTCGGTGTTCTCGATCTCGCGACGCAGCTGGCCGACGCGACCGTCGATGTCCTCCTGCGTTCCCGCGCCGTCGACGATCGTCGTGTCGTCCTTGGTGACGACGACTCGACGGGCCTGACCGAGCAGTTCCAGGCCGGCTTCCTTGAGGCTGAGGCCGACGTCCGCGGTGATGACCTGTCCGCCGGTCACGACGGCGAGGTCGTCGAGGAACGCCTTGCGACGGTCACCGAAGAACGGCGCCTTCACTGCTGCAGCCTTGATCGTCTTGCGGATCGAGTTCACGACGAGGGTGGACAGAACTTCACCCTCGGTGTCCTCGGCGATGATGAGCAGCGGCTTACCACTCTCGGCGACCTTCTCCAGCAAAGGCAGGAAGTCGGGAAGCGAGGTGATCTTGTCGCGGTGCAGAAGAATGTAGGCATCCTCGAGCACTGCCTGCTGCGCGTCGAGATCGGTGACGAAGTACGGCGACAGGTAGCCCTTGTCGAACTGAACTCCCTCGGTGACCGTCAGCTCGGTGCTCAGAGTCGAGGACTCCTCGACCGTGACGACGCCGTCGGCGCCGACGCGGGTCAGTGCTTCGCCGACGAGCTCGCCGATCTCGGGGTCACGCGAGGACACGGTGGCGACCTGTGCGATCGCTTCCTTGCCCTCGACGGGGGTTGCTGCGGCGAGAAGCGCCTCGGCGACCTTGTCGGCTGCCTTGGAGATTCCGGAGCCAAGCGCGATGGGGTTCGCGCCCGCAGCGATGTTCTTGAGTCCGCCGCGAACCAATGCCTGCGCGAGCACGGTTGCCGTCGTGGTGCCGTCACCGGCAACATCGTTGGTCTTGGTGGCGACACTCTTGACGAGCTGCGCACCGAGGTTTTCGAACGGGTCTTCCAGATCGATCTCACGCGCGATGGAGACACCGTCGTTGGTGACCGTCGGGCCACCGAATGCCTTCGCGAGCACGACGTGCCTGCCACGCGGCCCGAGCGTCACCTTGACGGCGTCGGCCAGCTTGTCGACGCCACGCTCGAGGGCGCGACGCGCTTCCTCGTTGAATCGGATTTGCTTTGCCATGTTTTCGGTGCTGCTCCTTCGAGTAGAGAACTCGATCGAACGAAGTCCGCCCCGGGACCGAATCGAGATCGGGCTCCGGGGCGGACAACGTATGGATTACTTGGCGATGACAGCCAGCACGTCGCGTGCCGACAGAATCAGGTACTCCTCGCCGGCGTACTTGATCTCGGTGCCGCCGTACTTGCTGTAGATGACGGTGTCACCTTCTTTGACGTCGACCGGGATGCGGTTGCCCTTTTCGGTGACACGGCCTTCGCCAACAGCGACGACGGTGCCTTCCTGAGGCTTCTCCTTGGCTGTGTCGGGGATGACCAGACCGGAGGCGGTCGTCGTCTCGGCCTCGTTGGCCTGGACGAGGATCTTGTCCTCGAGCGGCTTGATTTTCACGCTCGCCACGTTGAGCCCTCCATTGTTATGGGGTACGCGTCCGGGGTCGGATCCCCGGACTGCTGTGTTGATAGAAGATCGTGCGTCTGCTCTGGGCTCGATCCCGTCGTCGCGGGTTCCGGGACTTCACTCAGCGCTGACTAGCACTCTATACACGCGAGTGCCAGCACTCAAGAGCTGGGTTCGCCAGAATTGACGCTTACAGCGAAACGTCCGCCGATACCGCGCGGACCAGCGCCGCCGCATTCGCCCATCGGTCCCATCCGCGCACCACCCATTCGGAGGCAGCGCTACCTGGTCTGCGCCGCCTGCTTCCTCGCTTGGCCGCGGCGCACGGCGGCCAACAGCAACCGGCCGCCCAACGCGATGATCACCAGATTGCCCACCATCTGAACCGACACGATTGCTCGCGCGAAATCACTCGAAGCCGCTATGTCGCCGAATCCCACCGTCGTGAAAACCGACAGCGTGAAATACAAGCTGCCCATTCTCGACAATGCTTCGTTGAAATTATCGGCTGCACTCACCGACATCAGGTAATACGCCACCGAAAATCCGATCAGATAGGCAGGCACCACGGCGGCGAGTGTCTCGATTGCCTGCACAGCCGGATAGTCGGCCTTGACGATCTTGACGCCCTGCCAGGCGCACACCACCGTCACCACCAGTAGAACAGCGGCGAGAAATACGACCGAACCCACATTCTCGATCGCTTGCATCGGAACAACGAAGTAGAGAGCGGTCAGCATCACCGCGGTAGCGATCGGCCGCACCGACGCGCGTATCAACAATGCACGGCGTGCTCTGTCGTTCAACAGTGAATAGGCCTCGGATGTCGCCATATCT
Source organism: Rhodococcus sp. (in: high G+C Gram-positive bacteria) (assembly GCF_023264675.1). Classification (GTDB taxonomy): domain Bacteria; phylum Actinomycetota; class Actinomycetes; order Mycobacteriales; family Mycobacteriaceae; genus Rhodococcoides. The sequence goes on along the minus strand of NZ_JAHFVG010000047.1, from coordinate 6,077 downwards.
GCACCTTCGTCGACTCGATCGGACGGACGAACGTCCTAGTCGTAGCGCGTTTCGGGTGCCACGTTTCACATTCACCGAATCAGTTCTGTAACGTTAAGATAACGAGGGCAGATAGTTCGTCGGGTGCGAGACCACTTCTCGACCCGATGGAAACCGAAACATCCCGGAGACCGCGACGGTAACGGGCGACGAACACCCGGACGACCCGCGCAGCGGCGGCGTCGGGTTGCGAGCAGGGCGGGAGGTGCGGCGGTGAAGGTCGGAATCGGCGTATCCACCGGCATCGAAGTCGTCTGCGCAACGCTGGTGATCCAGGAAGACGACGGAACTCGAAGTATCGAGTACCGCACCGTGTCCGCCGACAGTGAGGTCAACACCGATATCGGCGATCTCGTCGTGTCGGCTGTCGAACTGATGGCGTCGCTCGCACCGAGCCCCGAAGGTCAGGGCGCGCATACGCATGCACGCCGGGAACCCGACGCCATCGTCGTCGCGCACCGGACATCCGCGCACGCTGCGTCCATTCGCTCCGCGTTCTCACACTCGCACCGACGGGTGTTCCTTGTCTCCGAGTCCGACGCAGCGCACGCGTTTCTCGAGGACTCGGGGCTCGTCGCCCGTTACGGCACCGTGGCCGTGGTCGATGTCGGCGCGTCCGGCACCACCGCGTCGGTCATCGACGCACATTCCGGCGCAGTTCAGGCAGCCGAACGCACCGCGCACTTCAGCGGCGACGTGATCAACCGCCTGGTCAAAGACCTCGTCCACGGCACGTCCACGGCGGAGAAAAGTGTCCGTGACGATCTTCGCGACGATCGAGGAATCGGCTCGGCCCGGTACAGATCGGTCAAGGAACATCTCAGCGCGCACGAGTCCGCCGAGGTGGGCGGGGTGGGCGGCACCGCGTCCGTCGACCGCGCAGCATTCGACGAGGCAATACGCCCTTACGCAGTCAGCGCAGCTCAGTTCACGTCTCGAGTCTCCACATCGTCGACCGGCGCACCGGAGGCCGTCGTACTCATCGGCGGCGGGGCGAAAATACCTGTCGTCGGTGCCGTCTTCGGCAACACTCTCGGCATTCCGGTCATCGCGCCGGGCGAGCCCGACACGATCCTCGCCAAGGGTGCGGCCTATCTTGCCGTCACGGGGCCCGACGGTCGGTACGCCGCTGCCGGAGTCGGCACGGACAGCACCGGCAGGTCGATCGGGCGCTTCGGCGGCGCAGTGGCAGGTGCACTGTTGGTGGGCGGAATCGTTCTCGCCTACGGCATACAGACCCTCACACCGAGCGGTGACTCGAGCTTCGCGCCTGCAGGAACGGAAGCACCGAACGCGGAAAGTACTGCAGGCCAGAGTTCTTCGGCGCCTCAGTGGCAGACGACAGCGGACCCGATAGCCAGTACCGGCGGTGAGGCGACACGCGAGTACTCGACCGACATCTCGTCGACACCGCCGACGAGATCATCGGCATCGGGCACCGGTGAGACCACCGCACCGTCCAGCACGCCGACGCTGCACCCCGCGCCGAACCTCCCCGTCATCGATTGGCCGTCCGTTCCGACGGACGGGTCGGACCGGCAGCCGACATCTCCCCCGAGCACCATTTCGACTGCAACGACCACCACAACGGTGACCGCCCCACCGGTGACCATCTCGCCGGTTACCACGACACCCGGCACAGGCGGGTCGACCGAGTTGCAACCGCCGCCCGATGCCCCGACGCTGTCGGCAACCCCCGCCGCCCCCGAAGGACCTGCGAGTGGATCGGTGGAGACATCCCCACCGAGGGGCACGGCAAGCATCCCCACCACCGAGGTCGACGGCACTCCGCCGACGTCCCGAGTGCTGACTCCGCCACCCACTGTCTGGACGCCCCCGCCCGCCGGTGAGTCGGTCGAGGTAACGACAGCCCCGACTGCCGACGCGACGACAGCCCCGCCGGGCTGACGTCGCGGCTTTTCGCCTGCCGAACGCCGCTCGCCGGTCGTCTCTATCCGGTGGCTCCGCCGAGTACGCTCGTCGACACCGGCAGACCGGGGTCGGTGGCAACGCGCAGATCGGACGGCGCGGCCCCGCCGGCGATCAGGTGCGCGCCCAGTGCGGCGATCATGACGCCGTTGTCGGTGCACAGCCTTGGCTTCGGAATTCGAAGGGTCAATCCTGCTGCAGTACAACGTTCTTCGACCATCGAACGTATTCTCGAGTTTGCTGTCGCCCCGCCGCCGAGCACCACGGTGTCGACCTCGACATCTGTCGCCGCACGAACCGCTTTCATCGTCAGAACATCGGCAACCGACTCCTGAAACGACGCTGCGATATCCGCGACCGGAACCGTGTCACCCGCCCGGACGCGAGCTTCGACGAACCGAGCCACAGCGGTCTTCACACCCGAGAACGAAAAGTCGTAGCGTGCATCCCGTGGGCCCGTCATCCCTCGTGGAAATGCAATCGCCGTCGGATCACCTTCTCGCGCGGCGTCGTCGAGAGCCGGTCCGCCGGGGTATCCGAGACCGAGCAGGCGAGCGACCTTGTCGAACGCTTCGCCCGCAGCGTCGTCGACGGTGGTCCCAAGTTCGACGATGGGCGCACCGAGATCGTCGACGTGAAGCAGGTGGGTATGGCCACCCGAGACGAGCAACGCCACACAGGACGGCATGGGTCCGTGCTCGAGGGTGTCGACGGCAACGTGCCCGCCGAGGTGATTGACCGCATAGAACGGCACACCCCACGCAGCGGCGTATGCCTTCGCCGCGGCGACGCCGACCAGCAGCGCGCCGGCGAGGCCAGGTCCGATCGTCACGGCAACAGCATCGGGACGGTCGATGTCCGCTGCCGCGAGAGCGCGCCGCATCGTCGGAACGATTGCTTCGAGATGCGCGCGGGACGCGACTTCGGGAACCACACCGCCGTAGCGAGCGTGTTCGTCGACGCTGGATGCGACCTCGTCGGCACGAAGTTCGCACTCTCCGGATTCGCTCCAGCGAACGATACCGACACCGGTTTCGTCACAGGAGCTTTCGATACCCATGACGATCACGAGGATGCACCGGCCTTTCCGTCCGGCCGCGCCATGGTGAACGCATCAGCGCCGCTGGGTTGATAATAGTTTCGGCGGGTTCCGACCACCACGAATCCTTCTCGGGTGTACAGCTCGATCGCCGGTTCGTTGTCGGTACGGACCTCGAGGAACACCGACCCACCATGGCGATCAGCCTCGGCGAGAAGCGCATTCAGCAATGCTCCTCCGACACCGCGACGCTGCGCGGCGGGATCGACACCGATGGTGTGTACTTCGGATTCGGCAGACTCCCGGCGCCCGAGCAGGGCGATACCGGCGTACCCCAGGAGAATCCCGTCTTCTCGGGCCGCGAAATAGTGATTGTGCGGTGCAGCAAGCTCCGACAGGAAGGCGTGCTCCGACCACGGATCGTCACCGGGAAAGAGGATGCCCTCCAACTCGGCACACCGTGCGGCATCGGCGGAGACCATCGGATCGATCTCGACAGTCACGATCCGGCCTTCTTCGCCGCGGCACGTTCTTCGATCGTCTTCGCATCCGGGCGACGCAGATAGAGCGGCACCAGCGGATCCGGGACAACCCCGGACGTCAACGCGCCCGCCGCTGCGGCGACGAGGCCCCGCGGGGACGGCGAGGAGACGTCCACCACCGGGAGGTCGAACAGTGCGGCGTGTGCCGGTGAGCCGGCCGTCGAACTCGCGGCTCCCACGTCGACCTGATCCGGGGCGCACACGTCGGGCCCGGCGATTCGAATGCCGTCTTGGTAACGAGCCCAGTAGACCTCACGTCGACGCGCATCGGTGACCACGAGCGACTCGCCGTGCGGCGGTAGTTCGGCAGCGATCGCATCGAGGCTGCACACGCCGTGCACCGGAATGCCCAGTGCGTCACCGAACGCTGCTGCCGTTGCCATCCCCACCCGCAGACCGGTGAAAGGTCCCGGACCGACACCGACGACGACTGCGTCGAGATCGCGTGCACTCAGGCCTGCCTCGGCCAGGCACTCCACGATGTTCGGAGTCAGGATCTCGGCGTGCAGCCTGGCGTCGACGACGACGCGTGACGCGAGCAGTTCATGGTCGGCCGTGTTGTGCGCGCCAGGGGCCGGCCGGACCACGCCGGCAGTGACAGCGGGAGTGGAGGTATCGACGGCGAGAACGAGCACGGTAGTTCAGAGTACCCGTAGCGACACCGGTCCCGAACCGGCGCATCACGTCCGGTCGGAGCCGATGCGGCGCACCCGAACCAACCGTTCGTCGGTGTCGATGTCTCGGCGGATCCGCACCGACAGATGACTGTCGACGAGCTTCTCCACCAGCCCCTCACCCCATTCGACCACCACGACAGCGGCGGCAAGGTCGGTGTCGAGGTCGAGTGCGTCGAGTTCGTCCACCGCCGACTGGCCGGTCATTCCCAAGCGATAGGCATCGACGTGAACCAGCGTCACCGCGGGCTCACCGTTCGGACGCTCACCTGCCTTGTGTTCTCGCGCGATGACGAACGTGGGTGAACTGACGCGCCCCCGCACTCCGAGGCCCGCAGCGATACCGCGGGTCATTGCCGTCTTGCCCGCTCCGAGTGGGCCGTCGAGGACCACGAGATCGCCGGCGCGGAGCGTCTGAGCGAGCCGAAATCCGAAATCCTCGGTATCGGCCGTCGTTCGCAGTGTGTGCTCGACGCCTTCGTCCGGTTCAGACAATGCCCCGCCGACCCGATCGTCGTCTCGAACGCAATTCCATTGCGCGCGTTCCCAATCGCACGAGGGCGGCATTGACCTTGTCGGGGAACTCCAGCTGCACGAGATGGCCTGCCTGGCGGATTCGAACCATGTCGGAATCAGGAAGGGCATCGGCAAGCGCGGTGGAGCTGTCGAACGGAATGATCCAGTCGTCGTCACCGCAGACCACGGTCGTCGGAATCCGCGCGAGTTCGACCAAAGCATCGCTCTCGTCGTGCAATTCGAGGGTTTCGAGGAAGTTGACGATGGTGATCACCGAGGTGTCGTCGATCATTTTCTGTGAGAAGTCGACGAGCCTCGGACTGACACGGGTGCCGTACGACGCCGCCCGCAGCACGGGAGCGATCAAGGTCTTGGCTGCGCCGCGTCCGAACTGGACCACACCGGGAGACGTCCGCACCGCGAGCCTGAAGGCGTCGACCACAGGATTGTCGAGACTCCTGCCGAGTCCTGTTTCGGCGAGGCCTGCAGCGGTGGTCGAGATGAGCCCGACACCGACCACCCGCTCGCGGACCAGATCGGGCTTCTGCCTGGTCATCGACAGTACGGTCATTCCGCCCATCGAATGCCCGATGAGGATGAGATGTCCGCGCGGGGCCACGGCCCTGATCACGGCATCGAGGTCGAGTCCGAGTTGGGCGATGGTGCAGCTTTCGGCCGACGGAACACCGGATCGGCCGTGTCCGCGCTGGTCGTAGAAGACCATCCTGACCTTCGAGCCCCACTCCTGCTCCAAGGCCTGACGCTGAAAGTGCCACGACGACATGCGAAGGCAGTACCCGTGCACGAACACTGCGGTAATCGGTGCGTCGACCGGGCCGACTTCGCGTACGGCGAGCGGAACGCCATCGTCGGCGATCACGATCGATCCTCGATCGGCATCCATCAGATCGAGATTTTCGTTTGCGAGCGGATCCTTGTTCGATCGAAGGAACGTCTCGCGAAGAGCGATGCCCACGCTGCCGAAGATTCCGAAGCTTTCGGCGAACTTCATCGACGTACCTCCCCGTGCGCGACGACGTCGGGCGCACCTGAATCGGCGTTCCCGACGTAGAGCCTGCGAGCGCGGCCCCCGATACCGGCCACCACCTCGTAGTGGATCGTGTCGAGCGTATCTGCCCATTCTTGGGCTACCGGCCCGCCGGCTTCACCCGAGCCGAACAGAACGGCGGTGTCTCCCACGGACACACCGCCTCCGTCCGGACCGAGATCGACCATGAATTGATCCATGCAGACCCTCCCGACGGAGGAGAACCGGCGACCACCTATCGCCACGTCGAATTTGCCCCCGAGGTTCCTCCTGACGCCGTCGGCATATCC